>CANQVG010000014.1 GCA_947627235.1 uncultured Clostridia bacterium
CTGGGATAGGTGGATTCGAACCACCGGAATGACGGAGTCAAAGTCCGCTGCCTTACCGCTTGGCTATATCCCAAGATGGCTGCGACCAAGCCAGTGTGCAACACAGCTTTGTTATTATACCAAATTCTTCTGAAAAATGCAAGGGGTTTGAGAAAAATTTTTTAAAAAATCTCAAAAAATCGCCGCCACCGCCTGCGCGGCGATTCCCTCTTTTCTGCCCGAAAAACCGAGTCCTTCCTCTGTAGTAGCCTTTACAGATACCCGCGAAACATCTGTATTCGCGGCTTTGGCTATATTTTCACGCATTTTTTGTATATACGGCGCGAGCTTCGGCGCCTGCGCCACCACAGTGGCGTCGATGTTTGAAACGGTATACCCCTCTTCGTTCAAAAGCCCTGCCACTGCCTCAAGAAGCTTTATACTGTTTGCGCCCTTATATTTCGGGTCGGTATCCGGAAATAGCTTTCCGATATCTCCGAGAGCCGCAGCACCGAGTAGCGCGTCCATTATCGCGTGAACGAGAACGTCGGCGTCGGAATGACCCAAAAGCCCCTTTTCACAGTCTATCTTCACGCCTCCGAGTATAAGCTCCCTGTCCTCTGCGAGCCTGTGAACGTCGTATCCCTGACCTATCCTCATTGTCTTCCCTCCGAGATATTCCTCCGCGACGGATATATCCTCGCGTGTAGTGAGCTTAATGTTTCGGTATTCGCCGAGAGTTATATGGGGCGTCACGCCTATTGCGTCGAGAAGCTGGGCGTCGTCGGTAAAATCGCCGTTGGCGTTTAAAAGAGCGTATCTGTAAAGCGAAAGCGAAAACGTCTGCGGAGTGCGGACGGTATACAGCCTGCTTCTGTCGGGACAAAAGCTCTTTTCGCCGTCGCAGAACCTCAAAGTGTCCTTGACGGGAGTGCATACGACCGAACTCCCACATTTGCAGGCGTCGTCTACCGAGCGCTTTATCTCGGATTCAGAGACAAGCGGGCGCGCCCCGTCGTGTATAAGAATGAGGTCGCCCTCGGCAAACTCAACGGCGTTTCTTACAGACTGCGCTCTCGTCCTGCCCGCCTCGCAGAACACGACCGGAACCGGCAGTCCCGCAAGCTCTTTTTTATATGTTTGCCATAACTCCGGCGGCGCGGGGATTATTATCTTTTCAATGTCGGGACAACTGCACAGAACCTCCGCCGAACGCCTTATCACACTCTTTCCGCATAGTCTTATCAGAAGCTTGTTTTCACCCATACGGCTGCCGACGCCTCCGCAGGCAAGCACCGCCGAAGTCTTTTTTCCGCCCGAAAGGTAAGCTGTTATATCCATAAACGTGCCTCCTTTTCCTCTATTTATTATAATATAGTCCCGCAGAAAGGAGTTGTCAAGAACGCAAAAAACAGGGTTTGTTATTTTTCCGTAATTATTTTCTCAGAAACTGTAATCAAACCGTAACTATTTGTAATCGCTCTGTTCTTGAATCCCGCGTTTTTAGGCGCTATAATATAATCACAGAACAAGAAGGGGGTTTTAAAATGAAAAAGTGTAAATTGAGCATCATCAATTCCGTCATCGCGGGAATACTTATTTGTGCGATGCTTGCGGCCTGCGGAGCGGCTGAAAAACAAAGCTCCGAAGTAACTACCGCTCAGACTGCTTCAGGCACAGTTCCTGCCATCAGCGACGTTACGCCGAGCGAACCCGTCACCGAAGCTCCCCAGACCCTCCCGCCCGAGACCGCACCCGCACCTGAAACCGACACTCCTACGGTCACTGAGCCGGATATAACCGAACCCGAGGTTACGGAACCGGAAGTTACGGAGCCGGAAGTCGACGTTACCGCTCCCGATACCGATACATCCGAAGCAGTCTCAGAGTCACTCCCGTCGCACATAGCTCAGACAATAATCGACACCGCAGCCGCTCAGCTCGGAGTTGCGTTTGAATCCGGCGGAAGCTCTCCCGAAAAGGGCTTTGACGCATCGGGACTTGTATATTACTGCGTAGGAGCCGCCGGAATAGAGTTCCCGAGACTGGTAAAGGACCAGATTGAAGCGGGAGAAAAAATAGCCTATTCAGACCTCTCCTCCGGAGATATAGTATACTTCTCTGCCGAACCCGGCGAAAATGCGAGCTTCTGCGGAATATACGTAGGCGGCGGACTTATAATCTACGCCCCGAAGCCCGGAGAATCGGTAAAAACCGCCAACATCACCACAGGTTACTGGACCTCGCGGTTTGTAACGGGTATACGCCCGTCATTAAATTAAGACATCTTCTTATTCCTCCTTACTTTCATTTTATAAAAGCCAGCGGAGCCGATTTTTCGGCTCCGTTGCTTTTTGCTCTTGACAACTCACTTCGACTGTGGTATTATATTCCCCGTCAAAACAGGGGGACTCGTTGACGAGTTGAGATAAAGATGCGATCTTTGACCCTTTAACCTGATTCGGTTAATACCGGCGTAGGGAGCTTTTGCTTTATATGTTGATTTGCCCTCAGGAATGACAAAAAATCATTTTGGGGGCTTTTTCATTTGCCCCGCCCGTAAGGAGGAAATTTAAATGAAAAACAAAAAGGTACTTATGCTTGTCGAGAGCGCTCTTTTAATCGCTGTCGGCACGATCCTCAGCCTGTTCAAGATCGATATGCCTATGGGCGGCGGACTTACAATAGTAAGTATGCTTCCGCTTGTCATCATATCTTTCCGCTACGGCTGGAAATGGGGACTTCTCAGCGGATTCGTCTACAGCCTTTTGCAGCTTGTTTTGGGTCTTGACAATGTCCGCTACGGCACTTCGGCGCTTATGGTAATTGCAATTATTCTCTTCGATTATGTTATTGCCTATACCGTTATCGGTCTTGCCGGAATGTTTAAAGGAAAGTTCAACAACGGCGTTCTTGAGCTTGTTCTCGGAATAGTTGTGACATTCCTGCTTCGCTTTGCCTGCCATTTTGTCACCGGCGTATGGATCTGGGACGCTCTCTGGCCGAACGATTACGGTATGACAAGCGTTGTCTATTCGCTTGCTTATAACGGCTGGTATATGGGCGCTGAAACGGTCATCACCGCAGTTGTAGCCGCGCTGATTTACAAACCGCTCAAAAAATACTTCCAGCCTGCCGAATAACCCCTTTTTGCTATAAATCGACCGCCCCGCGATTCAACGCAGGGCGGCTGTTTTTATCCCTTTATGAATTTTTCCATAAGCTCGTGACCTACCGGCGCGAAAATTCCGGTCGATTTCGCCGAATCCTCGCAGAAGACGTCGACGCCCTTTTTCTCGTCCTTTTTGTGATAAATCAGGTATGGCACCGGATCGTTGGTGTGGGTACGCAATGCAAGAGGAGTCGGGTGGTCGGGAAGAATCATAATTTTATAGTCGTCATATTCCTCGAGAGCCGAAAGAAGCGGACCGAGGATTTTTTTGTCTATAAGCTCGACCGATTTCACCTTGTTTTCGATTTCGTATCTGTGACCGCACTCGTCCGGCGCCTCGACGTGGATATAAACGAAGTCGCTTCCGTTTTTCAGCGCGTCTATCGCCGCCTGCGCCTTGCCCTCGAAGTTTGTGTCGAGATATCCCGTCGCGCCCTCGACGTTTATAACGTTCATTCCGGAAAACTTTCCGATTCCTTTTAAAAGGTCGACGGCGGAAATCATCGTGCCGTTCACGCCGTATTTTTCCCTGAACGACGCGAGAGGCTTCCTGACTCCCTCGCCCCAAAACCACATCGAATTAGCGGGACGCTCGCCTCTTTTGATTCTTTCAAGATTTAAGGGGTGGTTTTTCAGAACGTCGTAGCTGCGCTTCATCATATCGTAGAGTTTAGCGGCATTGGGATGCTCGGGAAGGTGTCCTTTAAGCGGCTTGCCGGTTATGTCGTGAGGCGGGGTAAGGGTCCCGAGGTCGAGCGTGCCGTGGTTCCAGATGAGACAATGACGGTAGCTCACTCCGGAATAGAGCGTAAACTCATCGTTATCAAAGACCTTTTTGAGAGAATCTATCAAAATCCTCGCGTCTGCGGTGGATATGTCCCCGGCGCAGTAGTCGACCATTGTTTTATCTTCATAATTTTCCTCGTCGGAAAGGGTGACAAGATTGCACCGCAGCGAGACATCAGTGGGCTTCATATCTATTCCTATCGAGCCTGCCTCCAAGGGAGAGCGTCCCGAATAGTAAAGCGACGGGTCGTATCCGAGAACAGAAAGATTCGCGACATCGCTTCCGGGCTTGAGACCGTCGGCAACGGTCTTCACAAGACCGACCTCGGATATCTTGGCGATCTTATCCATATTCGGCTTTTCGGCCTTAGCCATTGGGGTGAGACCCGAAAGCTCAGGGACGGGGTAATCCGCCATACCGTCGCAGAGCAAAACAACATATTTCATAACATATACTCCTCTTCAAAATTTCAGACCGGCATTTGCCCTGCCGATGTTTCCAACTATAGCACATTAACGCGCAAAATGCAAGTAGAATAAAACCCGCAGAGGCAGGCACGTTATGTGCAAACTGCGAATACCGAAAGCTCAGACCTGCGTGATAAAATACCATCTGTGCGGTCGGTATACAGCGCCCAGCGTCGGAGATGGCGTAGGTATCGGTGCAAAGGAAGCCTCGCGAGCAAAGGTCGGGGCGAAGCCCCCTGCCGTCCCCCCAAAACGGGGGGGGCGGCAGCCGCCGCGAAGCGGCGGGCGCGCCGTGCGCGCGGGCTTCGCCCCTCACAGGCGCTGACGCCGGAGTGCGCTTGCATATTTACCGAGCCGCTGGAAATACTATCCTCAAAATGCTGCGCGAAAGGAAGTTTTTTTATGAGTAAAGGCGGCTTGAACGAGGAATTTGTGAGCTTGAAAAAGCTGTCTCTCAAAACGGCAAGGCGCGTAAAAATCCTGAAGCGGATATATTCCGAACTATGCGTATCGGGTGCGCCTAATGACACCGCGGCCTTTTTCGCCGATAATTTTCACACCGTTTTAAGCTGCGCTGATATCCGTCCCTCCCGACAGGACAGACGTCAGGTTTTCTTCGACGGAAGCTTCGGTCTTGCCGACGCGGTAATACGCGCCTCCGATGAGCGTCTTCCCGACACCGACGACATCATTATGATTCTTCGCAAGGCGAGCGAACAGCGGCGAGTATACGGCTGCGAATTTGAGTACCTAAGATATGAACTTATTTATACGCTGATTGAGCGCATCTGCACGCTTGTAAAGAACTGGGACAGGGAGTTGGTTCGCTGTATTATGATTCTCAGCAGTCTCGGAAGCCTCGACTCAGTCAGGATAAACGATGTGCTGAACCCGGTTGCGATAAAGCTGTCCGAAGACAGGGCATACCGCGAAAGCGACCCGCGCACCCGCCTTTGCTACAGAGAAGCCATATACAGCAGTTCGATAAAATTCGGCATTGACGAGAATAAGCTTTGCGACGATCTAATAGACAAATACCGCGGAACCGATCTCGACATCGGCAGCCTTACGGTACTCAAAAACAGCAAGCTTCCCGAAAATCGTTCGCTGCTGTATGCAGTCGGTCTTGCCGTCGTTGCGGCGGCTTTATCGGTTTTAATCGCATATTGGGCGGACGTCCCGCTCGCGGCACTCCTTTTGTTTCTTCCTGCGATTGAAGCCCTGCGTCCGCTGAGCGATATGCTCTTAAGACGAGGCAGAGGCGTCACACGGCTTATGCGCCTTGATTTGCAGTCAGAAGAGGTAAAAAACACAAAGGCAGCAATCGTACTATCGGCGGCTGTATTTGACCCCGAGGACGCGGCGACGCTCTATGACAAGCTTTTAAGAATCCACTGCCTTAATCCCACCGACAACATACTCATATGCGCACTTGCAGACCTGCCCGCAGAGCAGGTTCCCATAACCTCGGAGGACCGCGCGATTATAGACAGTCTCGAAGAAACGGTCTCAAGGCTCAACAGAATAGCGGAGGGAAAGTTCTCCTGCGTCGTCAGAAAAAGGAGTTTTTCCGAAACGCAGCAGGAATATATGGGTGAATTCAGAAAGCGCGGCGCTCTTATGGACATCGCAAGGTATATGAAGACCGGCGAGAGCGACTTTTATGCCTCTCTCGGGGCGACCGCCCGCCTTTTGGGTGTAGACTACATCTGCGCCGTTGACGCAGACACCCATCCTCTGATGGATTCGGTGAGCGAACTTCTGTCAATAGCGCTGCATCCCGCCAACAGGGTAAGGGTAACAAACGGCACAGTCACCTCCGGATACGGTATAATATGCCCGAGAATGATGACGCGCCTCGGCGACTCACTTCGTTCGGAATTTGCAAAGAGTCTCGGAGGAATCGGCTCTCGCTCAAGCTACGACGAGGAATCGGCAAACCTGTATCAGGACGTCTTCGGGTTTGGAACCTTTTGCGGAAAGGGTCTGATAAACGTCACCGCGCTGTGGGAATGTACTCAGAATATTAAGAGCGAACGCATTCTCTCTCATGACATACTTGAAGGAGAGCTTCTTAAAACCGCCTACGCAGGCGACGTCTGTTTTACCGAAGGCTTTCCGGGTACTCCGCAGAGCTACTATCGCCGCGCCGACCGCTGGATACGCGGCGATTTTCAGAACATTCCCGAAATCTTCTCGAAAAAATACGGTGTTCTTTCAAAACTCAAGCTTGCGGACAACTTAAGGCGTGCCGTTACTCCCGTTGCGGTTTTCACGTCGATGTTCCTCGGATTTTTCGTATATCCTGTATCCTCGGCGATAATCGCGGGAGCGTCGCTCGTGCTATGGCTGTTTCCGTCAATCCTCGGAACGGTCACGGCGTTTCTTCGCGACCGTACCTTCGGGAGGCGTTTTTATTCCGGACTTTTAAGTTCCGCGTCACAAAATCTCAGGTATATCCTTTACAGTATCGTCATGCTCCCCACGCTCTCCGTCAAGTCGGTTCGGGCGATTTTCACGGCCCTATGGCGCCTTATGACAAGGCGGCATCTACTGGACTGGACAACCTCTGACGCATCTGACCGCTCGGGGACAAACCCGCTCAGGTTTTACATCTGGGCGGAGATTTCCTCGTTGTCGCTTCTATGGTCCCCCGACTATTTCATAAGGCTGATGGGGGCGATTTTCTCTGCGATGCCGGCGCTTCTCGCCCTCAACGACGGCGATTTTTCCCTCTCCGACCAACGTCTTAAATACCGCGACGTCAGGGAACTTTCAAAGCAGTTTGCCGATATGTGGGGATTCTTTGAAAAATACGTCAACCGCTCGGAAAACGACCTGCCGCCCGACAATGTTCAGTTCTCCCCTGTTTACCGAGTCGCGCACCGCACTTCGCCGACAAATATCGGACTCTATCTGCTCTCGGTTCTCGGAGCCTGCGACCGCAGGCTGATAAGCCCCTCCGCCGCTGCGGAGCGCCTTGAAAAAACGCTGAAAACCGTCGAAAGACTCGAAAAATATCAGGGCAACCTTTATAACTGGTATGACACCCGCACGCTGAAAATCTGCCCGACGCCGTATGTTTCAAGCGTCGACAGCGGGAACTTCGTCTGCTGTCTTGTCGCGCTGAAAGAGGGACTCAAAGAACTTGACGGCGGACAGCGCATAAAGCAGCTTGTCTCAAGGATAGAAAAGCTTATAGATTCAAGCGACTTCTCGATCTTTTACGACAGTGTGCGCGGGCTTATGGCAATAGGCATAAATCCCGAGACCGGCGAGCGAAGCGTCAACCACTACGACTACCTTATGAGCGAGGCGCGTCTGACCTCGTTTTGGGCGATAGCATCGCGTCAGGTGCCGAAAAGCCACTGGCAGAGGCTGTCGCGTTCTATGCTCAGCTCCGGCTTCTTCGGGGGAGCCGCGTCATATTCGGGAACTATGTTTGAATTTTTCATGCCGGAAATTTTCCTCAAAAGTCCCGAAGGCTCGCTATTCAGCGAAAGCCTGAAATATGCGCTTTGGGTTCAGAAAAAGTACGCAAAAAGCCTCAACAGACCGTACGGCATTTCCGAGAGCGGTTATTACAGCTTCGACAGCAGTCTGAATTACCGGTATATGGCTCATGGAGTTCCGAACACCGGCATACGCCGCGGTCTTGAAAACAGCTACGTCGTTTCCCCTTACTCGACATATCTTTCACTCTGTTTCGCGGGAAGTGACGGTCCAGAAAACCTCCGCAGAATCGCAGACTACGGTATGTACGGCTCCTACGGTCTTTACGAAGCGCTCGACTTCACCGCTCCCGAATCCTCCCAGAAGCCGGAGCCCGTCCGCAGTTATATGGCTCACCACGTCGGAATGAGTATCTGTGCGCTCGACAATGTTCTCGGAGACGATATCATGCAGAAGCGTTTTATGCGAGACCTCAGAGTAAGGGGCGCTCTGGAACTTTTGGACGAACGCTTCCACCTCGGAACTGCGGTATTTGAAAACGACCTTCGCAGACCCAAACCGTCCGCTCCCGAGCCGAGAGAAAGCGAAACCGAAATAATAAACGAATTCAGTCTGTCCGAACCGAGAGTCAAGCTTGTGTGCAACGGCGAAATGACACTGATGATTGCAGACAATGGAGCCTGCATATTGCTCTATCGCTCGGAAAACGTGTATTGCCGCACCCGTGACCTTATGCTGAGGCAAAAGGGTATATTCAGCTTTGTGAGCGACGGCGGCGAGGCTTTGTCCTTAAGCTATCTTCCCGATAAGGCGGCGGGGCTTAGCGCAGAGTTCAGCGAGGAGGGCGCGGCTTTTTACCGCAATACCAAAAAGCTTTCTTCGGGAATGAGACTGAGGCTTCACTCGGAATATCCCTGCGAGCTTCGCACCTTCGCCCTCAAAAACGAAACTCAGAACACTCTGCCCGTTTCGGTTATCAACTATATCGAACCGTCCTTGCAGTCAGACGGCGCAGAACAGGCTCACCCCGCGTTTTCAAAGATGTTTCTGAGATTTGACCGCGACCCCGAATGGAATATAGTTACCGTGACAAGAGTGCGGGAAGATAAGAAAATCTGGCTCGGAATCGGCTTTATTGAGGAAGTTAAGGAGTGCGTGAGCTTCGACAGAGGCGAGGTTCTCGAAAGCCCCGACGGCATCGCAAGCATAAATAAACGCTTCAAGGATATCCCGCCGAGTCTCATATCCGAACCCGATCCATGTGTATTCATACGCGCTTCTTTGGAGCTTCCGCCGAAGTCCGAAGCAGAGCTTACGCTGTTTTTAGTCTGCGCGGACTCAAAGGAAGAGCTTATAAACCGCGTCTCGAATCTGCGGAGAAAACGTCCGAAATTCTGCTCACTGCCCCGACTTGACACCGCCGCAGGACGGGTAGCTTCGGCGCTTCTTCCACAGATTCTTTACCGCACCGGTATGAGCGCCGAAAAGCGCGAGGCTGTAGCTCAAAACAGACTTCCATTGAAAGCTCTCTGGGAACTTTCGGTCTCTACCGATATACCGCTTATTCTGATTGTTCTGAACTCAAAAAACGACTCGCAGAAGCTCTCTGCCTATCTCGGCGCATATAAGCTTCTGCGGCTGTGCGGGATTTCGCTTCAGCTTGTATTCGCCTTTGACGACGGCGGCAGATACGAGCGTCAGCACTATTCAGACCTCATCTCTGCGGCAAAAGAGCTGGGTCTTGAAAGCTCTGTATACTCAAGCGGAGGCATACTCCCCCTCGACCTGAGCAAGGCAAGGGACGGTTTATATGACCTATGCCGCGCCGCCGCCTGTCATATCTGTACAGACGAAATAGCCTCCGTTTCCCCGGAAATAAAGACCGTAAATTACGCCGAGATTCAAAAGTCCCGACCTATAACTCAAAAGGTCGGACTGCCTGTCGCCTGCGGGGGATTCAGCGGAGAAAGCTACGTGATAAACGAAACGCCGCCTCTGCCGTGGTGTCATGTGCTGTCTAACCATGTCTTCGGAACTCTCGTATCAAACGGTTCTTTGGGGTTCACCTATGCTTTCAACTCCCGCGAAAACCGCCTAACCCCGTGGGACAACGACCCCGAGAGGGACAACCTCGGCGAGCGTCTGCTCTTAAAAACCGAGAACGGCATATTTGATTTGATAAGAAGAGCGGCAGCAGTCTTCTCTCCGTATAAGGCGGAGTACTACGCGCGCGGCGACGGTTACGAATGCCGCACCGAGGTAAGCGTCTCAGCAAAGGGCATGTGCAAGCGCGTATCGGCAGATATAAAGCTCAAAGGAAAGGGTCAGCTCTGCTACTACACCGAACCTTGTATGGGCGTCACGCGGGAACATTCCGACATGATATCGCCGATGCGAATTAAAAACGGATTGGCGCTCTATTCGCCGGCGTCGGAAATTCCGGGACACATGTGTATTCAGGCGTCTAAAGAAGCCAACGTTTCGACCGATCGCGAGAGCTTTCTCTGCGGAAGATGGGAAGACTGTGCAGAACCCTCGACAGGTCTTATAGGAGCCGTCTGGTGCGGCGTGAGCGGTCGGGAAAGCGTAGACTTTTATCTTTCCTACGGTCTTACCGAGCAGTCGGCTGAAAAAATGCCCGGACTCTTCCGCCCGCAAACCGACACCCGCGAACGCAAAATCCCTATAAAAACCGACAGCCCTTACACCGACCTGCTCGTAAACGTCTGGCTGAGATATCAGGCTCTGCATGCGAGAATATACGCTCGCACCGGTTTCTATCAGTGTTCAGGCGCATACGGCTTTCGCGACCAGCTTCAGGACGCCGCCGGAATTGTCGCGGAAAACCCGGGAGTTCTCAAAGTCCAGATACTCCGATGCTGTATGGCGCAGTTTGAGGAGGGCGACGTTATGCACTGGTGGCACTGCATCGTCAACCAAAAAACCCGCGGCATACGCACCCGTATCTCCGACGACGCGCTCTGGCTGCCCTATGCGGTTTGTGAATATACCGACAAAACCGGCGACCTTGAACTTCTCGGTCTGAAGGTGAGTTGGTGCAGCGGACTCGACCTTGGGGAAAACGAGCAGGAGCGATACGGCGAGGTATATAAAACCGCTCAGCGCGACACGGTCTTTGAACACTGCCGCAGGGCGATAGACTTTAGGCTCGAAAAAACCGGCAGAAACGGTCTGATGCTGATAGGCTCCGGCGACTGGAACGACGGCTTTGGGTCGGTCGGAAAGGGCGGAGAGGGAGAGTCTGTCTGGCTGACGGAATTTTTTGTGATTGTCCTCAGGAGGTTTTCAGCAATAGCAAAGCTCTTGGGCGAATATGAATATGCCGAAAAACTCAGCGGACGCTCGGAACAGCTTAAACAGGCTCTTGAAGACCACGGCAGAGACGGACAGTGGTACCTTCGCGGATTCTTCGACGACGGCTCGCCTCTCGGCTCAATCAAAAGTGAGGAGTGCCGCGTAGACAGCATCGCGCAGTCCTTTGCGGAATTTGCGGGACTCGGGCGAGACGGCTTTACAAAGGTGTCCCTTGAAAACGCTTATTCGGAGCTTGCCGACATAAAGCGCGGAGTTATAAAACTGTTCGCGCCAGCGTTTTCCGACGACGCCGACCCCGACCCGGGGTATGTGCGATTTTACCCGTCCGGCATGCGCGAAAACGGCGGTCAGTATACTCACGGCGCTGTGTGGCTCGGTATGGCGTGCTTAAAGGCGGGTCTTACCGCGGAGGGAGAAAACATCTTAAGCGCCATAAGTCCGATAAACCGCTCACTCGACAACGGCTTTGAAAGATATAAGACCGAGCCATATTATCTCTGCGGCGACGTCTACTCAAACAAAAACTGCTGCGGGCGCGGAGGCTGGTCTATATACACGGGTTCAGCCGCGTGGTACTACCGCGCCCTGCGTGAAGGACTGTACGGAGTATCTTTAAAGCGCGGACAGATTACCGTTGATCCGAGAGCTCCGAAAAGCCCCGGTCCGTCATAAAGACAAAAAACGCCCGCACAAATCGCTGTGCGGGCGTTTATCTACCAGTTGTTCCTTTTTGAGTCTCTTTTAGGCGGGACATAAAGCTTAGCGCGCTTTTTGTTGGCTTTGGCAAACGCTATCTTTAAAATGATTATCAGGACGGTATACGCAATAAAAAATGCTATAGTATACTGTATGGCTTTGTAAAAATCGTCCGACCCGATAAAACTCTGTGCTACAGCAATCATCTCTTTTTGCTCCGAGCGCGCTACATCGGCTGTGGCGACGAGATCAACCACCGCGAGAGTTTCCCCGCCGTACTGCAATTCAAGCGTTCCGAGAACGTCCCCCTGCTTAACGGGCGCAATAACGTTTTCCTTTAAATCAACCACTCTGTGAACGGAATCCGCCGCTACTCTTTTGCTCCATATCCGCGAATACTCGTCCTTGGGTCTGACTATAACATAGTCGACGCCGTCGCCGTATTCCACCGGAACCTCGGCTATCTCCTCGGTCTTGCTGATTATGGTGGTGTATTCAAAGGTGTTGAACGCCCATTCGTATATATTCTTGTGGTCGATAAAGTTATACATTACCGAATTGCCGTCTTCGTCGTACTGCGGCGCGCCCAGCGTCACGAGCAGATACTGATAACCGTCCTTCTGCGCGGTGGTGATGAGGCAGCGTCCCGCCTCGTCGAGAGTACCGGTCTTTATTCCTCTGACGTATTCGTAGTAATAGCTTCCGCCGTTGGTCTTCGACATCATAAGGTTGGTATGACTGATAGTCCGCGGTTTGGAGTGTTTGTTTGTCGCTGCCAACTCATACTTCTCGGTGCCGGCGACCTCCATAAATAAAGGCAGACTCATAGCGTATCTTGTAAGCTTTGCAAGATCGCTCGCGGTAGTGTAGTGATTTTCCCAGAAAAGACCGTGGGCGTTGGTGAAATGGGTATTATCCATTCCGAGCTGCGCGGCTTTTATGTTCATCATCTCGGCAAAACCCCCGAGACTTCCGCCGATATTAACGGCTATAATATTCGCCGCCTCGCACGCCGAGCGCAGAATCAGCGCATACAAAAGGTCCTTATAAGAGACCTCCTCATAGACCTGAATGTCCGCAGTCGAAGCGCCCTGAAGATAAAGCTCGTCAAAACACTCGTATCCTCCGGAGACTTTTGTGGTCGAGAGTGCCGAAATGTCGTTCTGAAACTGCTCCAAAAGAAGCACGGCGGTCATAATTTTTGTCAACGAGGCGGGAACAAGCTGCTTATCGGCGTTTTTGGAATACATAACGTCGCCGGTATCGAGATTTATCAGAAGAGCTGCCTCCGAATACACGTCAAAATCCGGAGTGAAGCTTATATCCGCCGAAACATTCACGCACAGACCTACAGCGAGCAAGGCCGAAGCAACAAGTACGCAGAGCAGTTTTTTCAATTTTTTCACAGCGTCACCGCCTCCGTTTATCGGTTCAACTTATCAGTATAATTGATTATATCAGATTTTTTGCGATTTGAAAAGACACAAAAGATTAAAATTCAGTTACAATTTCAGGATTCTTTCCTACATATTAGCATATATTTACTTCGGTTTCAACCTTTCTGCGAAATTTGCTATTGAAATAATCTTCGCGCCGCTGTATAATACTTATCGTGAAAATTTTTCCGAAAAGGATTGTGCATATTATGGATTTTTCCGCTGTTGACGCAAGGTTCGCTTACCAAGGCTTTCTCGGCGTCGAGCTGACCGACTGCCGCACCGCTTTCTCGGTATGGGCTCCCGAGGCAGAAGACGTGGAGCTTAGGCTCTACCGCGTTCAGGACGACGCTCCCTGTGACCAGATACCTATGAAAATGGATGAAAACGGCGTTTGGAGATACGAATATCCCAAACGCCTCGACGGACTTTACTACACCTACGCTTTCACCTACGGCGATGAGACCCGCGAATGTATAGACATCAACGCGATAGCCGCCGGCGCAAACGGTCTGCGCGGCTATATAACCGGCCTTTCGGGCACCGACCCCGCCGGGTGGAAGAACCAAGATTATGTAAAGCTTGAAAACCCCTCCGACGCGGTTATCTACGAGCTTTCTGTCCGCGACTTTTCCTCCGACCCGTCTTCCGGCATCGCCGAGAATTTCAGGGGAAAGTTTTCGGCTTTTACCGACCTTTACAGCCGCCTGCCCTCCGGCGAGCCGACATGTCTTGGGCACCTTAAAAAGCTCGGAATAACTCACGTCCACCTGCTTCCAGTATTTGACTTCGAGGGAGTGGACGAAGAGAATCCGTCTACTTCCTACAACTGGGGATACAATCCCTCTAACTACAACATTCCCGAAGGCTCGTATTCTCAGAACCCCAACGACCCTGAGCTGCGCATAAAAGAGTTTAAAAGCCTTGTTTCAGCGCTACACAAAGAAGGCATCGGGGTTGTTATGGACGTGGTTTACAACCACACTTATCGCTCCAAGGATTCAAGCTTTAATATCACCTATCCAGATTACTACTACCGCCGAAGCGCCAACGGCTGCTTCTCAAACGGCTCCGGCTGCGGAAACGAACTCGCCTCAGAGCGCGCTATGGTGAGAAAATTCATCATCGACTCGGTTCTGTGGTGGGCTAAGGAGTATAAGATTGACGGCTTCCGATTTGACCTTATGGCAGTTCTTGACACCGAGACTATGAACCAAATCGCAAAAAAGCTCAAAGAAATCAATCCCTCGGCTCTACTCTACGGCGAGGGCTGGACGGGCGGCGAGTCGGCTCTTTCCTATGAGCGCTCAGCCTCAAAGGAAAATGCACGCAAAGTGCCGCAGTACGCGTTTTTCAACGATAATTACCGCGACGCCGTAAAAGGTCACAACTTCAATGACGCCGACCTCGGCTATATCAGCGGCAACTACCACTACCGCCAGACGGTGATAAACGGTCTGCTCGGCTCGGCGGTATGGGCGGGTTCGCCGTCGCAGATAGTCAACTACTGCGAGGCACACGACAATCTTACCCTCTGGGACAAGCTCATACTCTCGGCGGGCGGCTGCCACGACGACGACCGCAAAAAGATGTCGAGACTCGCTATGGCGCTGATAATGCTCGCTCAGGGCGTGCCGTTCATTCACGCGGGACAGGAATTTTTGCGTTCAAAGCCCGCAGGTCACGGCAAATACGACCACAACAGCTATAAGTCGCCGGACAGCGTAAACTCCGTAAAATGGTACAGACTCGACGAAAATATCCGCGAATCGGAATACTGCCGCGGTCTTATTGCTTTCCGAAAGGCGCACCCCGTTCTCAGGCTGACAAACTTTTACGATATCGAGCACGCAGCCGAGGTTTTATCCTCTCCCGACGGAACGATTGCCATAAAGCTTACCCGCGTAGAGGAAATGCTGATACTCGTCAACCCGATACCCCGCGCCAAGATGTTTTTGCTGCCCGACGGCGAATGGTACCTTCATATCAGCGACATAAAGGCATCTACCGAGCCGCTCGCGACCTACTGCGAAGCGATAGCAGTCCCGCCCATATCGGCTATGGTGCTCATAAAAAAGGTCTGAAAGGAGAATAACCGTGAATATGAAAAATGTTTTTGACTATATCGACTCGATGAGGGAAGAAATGACCAAGACCCTCGGCGAGCTGATCTTACACCCGAGCTTTCGGCAGGAGCCGGAGGAGGGCGCGCCCTACGGCAGACCCGCGAGAGAATGTCTTGACTTCGCTCTCGAAATCTGCGAAAAACTCGGATTTAAGACGGAAAACGTCGGCAACCGCGCGGGCGTAGCTTCCTTTACCGACGGCGAACCGCTTCTCGGAATCCTCGCCCACCTCGACGTCGTCCCCGCCGGCGACGGCTGGACACTCGACCCATATAAAGCGACAATCCGGGACGGAAAACTCTACGGCAGAGGCGCTATGGACGACAAGGGTCCCGCCGTGTCCGTAATCTATGCTACGAAAGCACTCAAGGACCTCGGAGTGCCGCTGAAACACGGATTTGAACTGATTCTCGGCACCGATGAGGAGTGCGGTTCCTCCGACATCGGGTATTTCAGGGAGCATCGCAAAATGCCGAAGTGGCTCTTTACTCCCGACGCAAGCTATCCGCTTATAAACATTGAAAAGGGACACATAGGCAGCCGTTTTACGGCGACCTGCGAGTCGGAAAAACTTATCAGCCTGCACGGCGGAAAGACTATAAACGCCGTTCCGGCGGCGGCTTGCGCAGTCGTTCAAGGCATCTCGGAAAGTGAGATTTTAAAAAGCATAGAAGCAGCCGACTGCACCGTCGAGTTTTCGTTGACCGAGGAAGGCGGCAAAATAAGGATTGACGCACGCGGCGTCAGCGCCCATGCCTCGACCCCCGACGTCGGCGACAACGCCCTCACCGCGCTGATAAAGCTTCTGTCGCTGCTGCCGCTTGACGAACCCGCAAAGACGCTTCTTTCGGGGCTTGCGAGGGAGTTTCCGTATAAAGACACCGACGGGTCGAGCGCCGGTATTGCCGCAAATGACGATATCTCCGGCTCGCTGACGCTCGTTCTCAGTATCCTCGACTACGAAAAAGATATGTTCAGCGGCGCCATAGATATACGCTTCCCTGTATGCGAGACCTCGGAATCGGTCTGCAAAAAGCTTGACGCTGCACTGAAAAGGGCGGGCTTTGACGCACGCTCAAACGGCAGCGAACCACACTGCGTGCCGTCGGACAGCCCGTTTGTTCGCACGCTTATCAGCGCCTATGAGTCGGTGACAGGCAAAAAGGGCGAGTGCATCGCTATAGGCGGCGGCACCTACGTTCACGGAATCCCGGGCGGAGTTGCGTTCGGCTGTGAAATCGAAGGCGAGGACAACCGAATCCACGGCGCGGACGAATTTATCAGAGTTGACGCGCTTATAGAGAATGCGAAGATTTTCGCCGAGGCTATAGTGAGAGTCTGCAACAGCGAGGAGCTGTAAAGCCGAAAAGCATGAAATTAACCCCGTTCCTTTTTAAAAGGAGCGGGGTTTGTTTTTTATTCCACCGTCACGCTTTTCGCGAGGTTTCTCGGCTTGTCGACGTCAAGACCTTTCGCGCAACTGACATAGTAGCCCATCAGTTGAAGCGGTATGACCGCGAGACTTGCCAAAAACAGGTGGTCGGTATTAGGAATATAGACAGTGAAGTCCGCAAGGTCTTCTATTCCGTAATTTCCGTAGCAGGTCAGACCCATAAGATATGCACCGCGGCTCTTGACCTCTACCATATTGCTGACAGTCTTTTCGTAAAGCTCCTGCTGAGTCACTACGCTTATTACAAGCGTGCCGTCCTCTATAAGGCTTATCGGACCGTGCTTAAGCTCACCCGCAGCGTATGCTTCGGAGTGGATATAGCTTATCTCCTTCATCTTGAGGCTTCCCTCGAGACAGACCGCGTAGTCGATTCCCCTGCCGATAAAGAACGCGTCCTTGACGGCGGCAAACTTCGACGCGAACCACTGGATACGCTCCTTGTCATCAAGAATCTTTTTTATCTTCTTGGGAATGGTTTCAAGTTCTGCTATAAGTCTGAGGTATTCCTGCTCGGGAAGCTCCCCTCTCACATAGGCAAACTGAATTGCAAGCATATATCCCGCGACGAGCTGGCAGCTATATGCTTTCGTCGTCGCTACCGAAATCTCAGGCCCCGCGAGAGTATAAAATACATTGTCAGCCTCTCTTGCAATGCTCGACCCGACTACGTTTACTATGCCGAGGGTCTTCGCGCCGCGCTGCTTCGCCATTTTGAGAGCTGCAAGGCTGTCCGCCGTCTCACCCGACTGGCTTATGACAATCACGAGACAGTTCTCTCTGAGCTTCATCCTGCGATATCTGAACTCCGATGCAAGCTCCACTCTGACCTGAATTGAGGTCAGCTCCTCAATGACATACTGCACCGCCATTCCGACGTGATACGCCGAGCCGCAGGCCACAATATAAATCTGTCTGAGATTTTCGATGTCTTCGTTTTTCAGACCGATAACCCCGAGGTCAATTCTGCCGTCCCTGACGAGCGAATTACAAGTGTCGCGCACCGCCTTGGGCTGCTCGTGGATTTCTTTGAGCATAAAGTGTTCGTAGCCGGCTTTTTCTGCCGCTTCGGCGTCCCACTTTATCTCAACCGGCTCCTTATGAATCTCCTCGCGGTCGATGTTATAAAACGCAACCTCTCCCTTTTTCAGCCGCGCTATTTCAAGGTCGCCGACGTAGTAAACGCTTCTTGTGTATTTCAGTATCGCCGGCACGTCGGACGCGACAAAGCTCTCACCGTCGGCGATGCCTATTATCATCGGGCTGTCCTTGCGGATAGCGTATATCTCGTCGGGAAAGTCGGCAAACATAAGCTCCATAGCGTAGGAGCCGCGGATACGGGTCATAGCGCGCGCGAGGGCGTCAACAGGTCCGAAACCGTACTTCTTATAGTAATAGTCCACAAGCTTTACGCCCACTTCGGTGTCGGTCTGGCTTTTGAAAGAGTATCCGTTTTTTATCAGCTTTTCCCTCAGCTCCTGATAGTTCTCTATAATGCCGTTGTGAACGCCGATTACGTTTTGGTCGTCGCTCGAAAGCGGGTGCGCGTTTGTCACGGAAGGCTCTCCGTGAGTAGCCCAGCGTGTGTGACCTATTCCGCAGGTGCCTGCGACAGCCTTCCCCTCGTTTGTCATCTCTCTGAGGATTTTCAGTTTGCCTTTAGACTTGACAATCTCAGCGGGAGCAGAGCCGTCTCTCACGGCTATTCCCGCAGAATCGTAGCCGCGGTATTCAAGTTTTGAAAGACCGTCCAAAAGAACCGGCGCTGCCTGCTTCTTTCCCGTAAATCCGACTATTCCGCACATATCATATCCCCCTTATACGGCGTGACCCTTGCCGACTATGGTCCTGACTATGCCGTCGACGTATCTGCGGCAGATTTCCTCCGTCTCTGCCTCTGCCATAACCCTTATGAGAGCCTCGGTGCCGCTCTCGCGGACAAGTATTCTTCCGCTGCTGCCTATTTCTGCCTCCGACATTTTTATCGCCTTCGCGACGTCAGGGTCGGCAAGAACGGCGGCTTTATCCTTTACCCTGACGTTTTCCAGCACCTGCGGATAAACCGTCAGCCCCTCGCAAAGCTCGCCGAGTGTCTTTTTGCTCGCAATCATAACCTCCATCATCTTGAGGCTCGTAAGTATTCCATCGCCGGTAGATGCGTATTTTGAGAAGATTATATGACCCGACTGCTCGCCGCCGAGCCGACAACCGTTTTTCTGCATATATTCATAGACGTATTTGTCGCCCACGGCGGTCTTGGCATAATCAATGCCCATCTCATCGAACGCCTTGTAAAGCCCGAAGTTCGACATTACCGTGGTGACAACGGTATTTGTTTGCAGCTTTCCGCGTTCTTTCATGTATTTTCCGTATATGTAAAGAATGTGATCGCCTGTGACCGCTCTGCCCTTTTCGTCGACGCAGAGGCAGCGGTCGGCGTCGCCGTCATAGGCAAAGCCCACGTCGAGCGCGTTTTCAACCACAAATTTCTGAAGATTTTCAAGATGAGTGGAACCGCAACCCTTGTTTATATTGACACCGTCGGGTTCCGCACCGATGACGTAGGTTTTTGCGCCGAGCGCGTCAAATACTGATTTGGCAATGTTCCAGCTCGAACCGTTGGCGCAGTCGAGTCCCACCTTTATTCCCTTGAAAGAATAGATTCCCAGAGAAATCAGATAGCCGATATAGCGGTTTCTGCCCGAAACATAGTCGACCGTCCTGCCGATGTCCTCGCGTTTTGCGTACAGATGCCCGCAGTCACAGCCTCCGAACGCCGTCAGATTGCCGTCAAGGTAGTCCTCGACAAGCGAAATGACGTCTTCCGACATCTTTTCGCCGTTTGAATTTATCAGCTTTATACCGTTGTCATAATATGGATTGTGGCTTGCGGAAATCATAATTCCGCAGTCAAATTCGTCGATTTTCGTAATATAGGCGACCGACGGCGTTGTAGTTACGTGAAGAAGGTAGGCATCGGCTCCTGAAGAGGTCAATCCCGCAGCAAGAGCGTATTCAAACATATAGCTCGAACGGCGGGTATCCTTTCCTATGACTATTCGTGCATGCTCATTAGAACCCGCACGGCGCTTAAGTTCGCCGTAATACCACCCCAAAAACCTGCCGACCCGAAAAGCGTGGTCGGCGGTAAGTCCGACGTTTGCCTCCCCGCGGAAGCCGTCGGTACCGAAATAATTACCCATTAAACCTCAATCCCTTTCAATGCGTATAGAAAAATTATACATTATAGCGTCAACAATGTCAACCGCATAATTCTGTCCGGAACGCAAAAAGGCGACCGTAGTTTTTACGGCCGCCTGATAATGGCAATTTTATTTGTTGAGGAATCCCCAGAGGTTGTCATAGAACGGGTCTCCCGTCTTGCGCTCCTCGCCCTCGGAAGTGGGTTCCTCTTCCTTGGTCTCCTCCGGCTCGGGCTGATACTCGTCGAAGTCCGCCGCGATGACTATAAGGTCGATAGCGTCGTTGAGGTCTTCCTTGAAGTCCGCACCGAAGATGAGGTTGACGTCCTCGGCGGCAGCCTTGGTGATGGTATCGGTGAGTTCGGCGATCTCTCCCGCGACGATGTCCTCAGACATAGTAATGTTGATGAGAAGCCTTCTCGAACCCTTGATAGAAGTTTCGAGCAGCGGGCTGGAAATGACCTGCTGAACGGCATCGGCAACCTTATCCTTGCCCTCGCCGTGTCCGATAGCCATATGGGCGTAGCCGGCGTCTTTCATAATCGTCTGAACGTCAGCAAAGTCGACGTTGATTTCGCCGTGTCTGAGAATCAGCTCGGTAACGGAAAGAACGGCTGTTTTAAGTATATCGTCGGCAAGCGCGAACGACTGACGCATAGTAAGGTTTTCCTTGCCTGTAAGAAGCTTCTGGTTCGGAATGACTACCAAAGAATCAACGTTTTTCAGAAGTGCGTCAATTCCGCGCTCGGCCTGAGCGAGCTTCTTGGCTCCCTCAAACGAGAAAGGCTTTGTGACGACCGCAACGGTAAGTATTCCCATATCGCGGGCTATCTCGGCAACTACCGGAGCAGCGCCGGTTCCCGTTCCGCCGCCCATACCGGCGGTAATGAATATCATATCGGCGCCCTTGAGCGCGTCGCAGATCTCGTCCTTGGATTCTTGAGCGGCTCCCTCGCCTACTTCGGGTCTGCCTCCGGCACCGAGACCATGGGTCAGCTTCTGACCTATCTGGATCTTTATGGCAGCCTTTGAATTTTTAAGAGCCTGAGCGTCAGTATTGACAGCAATATATTCGACATTCTGGATGCCGGTCGAAACTATGCAGTTGAGGGCGTTTCCGCCGCCTCCGCCTACACCTACAACCTTGATCTTAGCCAAATCAATGCCTTCGTTTTCCATAATGAATCCCATTTTCAACATCCTCCAATATCCAATATATAATAATCAGCAATACGCCTGCAAACTAAATATAGTATTATAGTATCACAAAATTTCGCACATGGCAATAGTTTTTTATAATAATTTTCAGGAAACTTTTATCAATTTTCGACCAAAGCCCGGTTTATTGTCCGGATTCGTCACCCAAATTGCCGTTTTGACCGGTCTGCTGACCCGAATTGTCCTCCTGTATATCCTCGCTGCGTATAAACGAGGCTCCCGCGGCGGCACTGTGATAAATTATTTTCCCCTCGTCGGTAGGCTCAAGGTTATCTTCGATAATCGCAGTTATGTAACGCAGCTTGTAATCATAATCGAGTGAGCTTCCGAAGTCGATTTCGATTCGGTCTTCGTATCTCATCATAATATTCGTTCTGTCGGTTATGTCGATATATGTGATTTTTCCGTCGCAGGTGTCGGATATCGACTCAAACAGGTTTAAAAGTATCTCTTTTTTTGTCTCGTCCTCCGACTCGAAGTCCTCACCGAGCGCTACGTTTTTAAGCTCCATTCCCTCTACGAGAATCAGCCCCGCTCTCGCGCCGAGCTGCTCGGTTTCGAGGTATCTGCCGCTTTTGGTGATTACTGCATAGCGCGAACCCTCGTATTCACAGCAGGCAAAAGCCTGCGCCTCGGTCACTTCGACTATAAACTTATTGGGAAGCTTGCGCCTTAACGACACGTTTTCGATGTAAATCAGCTTATCCTTAATTTTTTCCGCGGTTTTGTCAAGATTTATGCCGTACATATTCCTGCCGTCGTGAAGACCGCCGGCGTTCAGTATCTGCTCGGTTGAATATATATTATTCCCGCTCACCACATATTCGTCTATGTTGAAAAGAACGGTCCGAGATAAAACAAAGAATATTCCCGCACAAACAAGGAACAGCATCAGATAGTAAAGCGAAAGATTTCGCCTGCGGCGGCGCGGTCTTCCCTGCGGCACGGGATTGCCCGCAGTTTTTACAACGTCCTTCATTTTTTCGCTTCCTTTCGCTTATGTTCTCTTTATCTTTGCGCCGACTGAGCGCAAAGCGGTCTCAATCGACTCATACCCACGGTCGATGTAGTGCAGATTTGAGACGGTCGTGGTACCCTCGGCGGCGAGTCCTCCGAGAACCAACGCCGCGCCCGCCCTGAGATCCGTGGCAACTGTAGCCGTTCCCGAGAGCCTTGAAACGCCCTCAATCACCGCAACCTTGCCCTCGGCCTTGATATCCGCCCCAAGACGCCTAAGCTCCGGCGCCGCTCTGAAGCGGTTTTCAAATATATTCTCGACTATCACCGAAGTTCCCTTTGCCTTTGTCAGAACAGCCATAACAATAGGCTGACAGTCGGTCGGGAAGCCGGGATAAGGCATTGTTCGCACTGTCTTTATAGCCTGAAGGGGCTTTTTTGCACTTATATAAATTCTGTCCGAATAGGGATAAACGCTGCATCCCATCTGCTCAAATACCGACACCGTAGAGTACATATCCGCAGGTCGGACGCCCTTGAGCATCAACTCTCCGCCGGTTATTGCCGCCGCGCCCATATATGTCGCCGCAACGATTCTGTCCGGCATAACAGTGTATTCCGCTCCGTGAAGCTGCTGTACGCCCCTCACGGTTATAGTGGAACTGCCCTGCCCCGAAACGTCAGCTCCGCAGGCGTTCAGAAATCCTGCAAGATCTGCTATTTCCGGCTCTCTCGCCGCGTTTCTTATCACCGTCTCGCCCGAGCCGATGACGGCTGCGAGCATTATGTTCTCGGTAGCGCCGACACTCGGAAGCGTAAGAGTTATATCCGCTCCCGTGACTGTTCCCGAGAGGGTACAGTCGAGCACTCCGTGATCTTCATATATTTTCGCCCCGAGCCTGCGCAGCCCCGATAAGTGAATATCTATCGGTCTGGGACCGAGCTCGCAGCCTCCGGGGAACGAAAGACGGCAGCGTCTGAGTCTGCCCAAAATCGCACCGAGAAAAACTATCGACGAGCGCATCTCGCGCATAAGCTGCTCGCTTATCTCATAGTCGGATATCGTGCTTGAGTCTATTTCGACGGTACTGCCCTCGCGCCTGCATTTGCAGCCCAAAGACTTGAGAATCCGGCAAGAGGAAAAAACGTCGCTCAGCGCGGGACAGTTATGTATTCTGCAAACCCCGCCCGACAAAAGTGTCGCGGCGAGGACGGGAAGCACGCTGTTTTTCGCGCCGTGTACGCCGATTTCCCCGCTTATTTTTCTTCCGCCCTCTATATAAAGCTTTGATTCAGTCACCGCAATATCCCCTTTTCGACGTATTATGCTTCAGCTTCTACGTTGCATAATATGTCAATCGGGGATTTTGTGCTACAATTAAGCCTTAAGTACCTCTGAAATCACATTCCAGATGCGTTCCGGCGTATCTTTTATGAATTGCTCGCTCGCGTGCGCCGACATCTCGTTAAGCGCTTCGGGGTCGTTAATCAGACCCTTGACGGTTTTGGCTATCAGCCCGGGAGTGATGTCTTTCTGCTCATACAGCACCGCCGCCCCGGCGCTTTGCAGGACGAGTCCGTTGTAATACTGGTGGTTCTCGGCAAGATATGGCGACGGAATCAGTATCGAAGCCTTGCCTTCCGCCTCAATTTCGGTTAGCGCACCCATTCCGCAGCGGCTTATTATGAGGTCGGCTGCCGCCATACAGACCGACATATTGTCGATATATTCCCTGACGATAAAGTTCGGATGCTCCGAAAGGACTATTCCCCTCTCGGCAAGACCTTTTTCAAACTCCTCTCGGTTGCTCTTTCCGTAGGAGTGGATATGGTTGACCTTTATGCCGTCGCGCTTATACCACTCCATCAGTTCGAGCGCTGCGTTGTTTATGGCCCGTGCGCCGAGGCTTCCGCCCGTCGAGAGCACGCATACCGAGCCGTCAAGACCGAGCTGCCGCTTTGCCTCTTCCTTTGTGACGACGTGTTCCGCAAATCCCTTTCGCACCGGAAGACCCGTCACCACGCATTTTGAACGCACCTGTTCTTCAAGCCTGTCGGCGGCTTTCGAGACGGTCAGCATGATTTTATCGACGTCGGGGGAAAGCAGCTTAGTCGTGAGTCCCGGAAACGCGTTCTGCTCGTGAATTACTGTTTTTATACCCATTTTTGCGGCTTTTCTGACAATAGGCCCGCAGACATAGCCGCCGGTGCCTATCACTAAATCGGGTTTGAACTCCTTGAGAATTTTTGAAGCCTTTGCACCGGCGGTAGCGAGATACGCCGCAGCCTTTATGTTCCTGCCTATATTTTTCAGCGACAGATGCCTCTGAAAACCCGCGACGTTCATTCCCGCGAATTTAAAACCCGCATTTTCGGCAAGGCGGTGTTCCATACCGTTAGGAGTTCCGACATACAAAAACTCGACGTCCGGTCGGTTATCTTTTATTATCTCGGAAATTGCGAGCGCAGGGTTGACGTGTCCCGCGCTGCCTCCGCCCGAAAGAATCACTCTAAGCATAATATATCACCCGTAAATCTATATTTCACACTGACGCGAAATTCCCAAAAGCACTCCCATTTCGGCAAGCTGCATCAAAAGCGCCGTACCGCCAGAGCTGAAAAACGGAAGCGAAATGCCCGTGTTCGGAAACGCGTTGCAGGCGACGCCTATATTAAGAAACGCCTGTAAACCTATCTGGAAGGTTATACCCGTCGCGACGAGCATACCGAATTTGTCGGGCGCCTTTTTTGCGATGTAAAAGCCTCTGTAGACAAACAGCCCGAACAGTATGATTACCACTATTCCGCCCAAAAAGCCCAGTTCCTCGACTATTATAGGAAATACGAAGTCGTTATAGGGTTCGGGGAGCCAAGAATATTTCTGACGCGATTCGCCGAATCCGAGTCCGAACCAACCGCCCGAGCCTATCGCTATAAGCGACTGCGCGGTCTGCCAGCTCTCGTTGGTGATTTCGCCGCTGTCCGCTTCCGACATGCTCGTAAAGCGGTCGAGAACGTAAGAGAGGTCGATAAATCCGAGAAGACTTGCTATCGACGCCGCCAGCACTGCGGCGACAATGAGCAGCACTCCCGCTCTGACGAGCTGCTTTATCGGAATCCCGCTTACAAAAAGTATGCAGAAGCCTATAGTTACCATAAGCATCAGTCCCGAAATGTGCCTTTGCAAAACCATAAGTCCGCAGACAAGTCCGAGAACGACAACCATCGGCAGAACTCCCTTGCGGAAATTTCCGAAGTTATTCTGGTGCCTCACCGCGAGATATGATAGAAAAACTATAAGAACGGCTTTCATAAGCTCCGACGGCTGGAACGACCACGAACCTATCTCTATCCACCTGTAGGCGTTCGCCTCGGCGTGACCTATCGGGGAAAAGACCAAGAGCATCATCACAAGCGCGGTTATAAAGCCTATAAAGACGATTTTTGTGTTCATCAGGATATGGTAATCGAAGAATGAGATGAATACCATAAGGATAACGCCCGCGACGGCGGCTATTCCCTGAGTGCGGACATACATATAGCCATCGTGAGCCTTTGAGGTAAGTCCAGCCATATAACTTGCCGAGAACATCATAATTATCCCGTAGACTAGAAGAACTATCACTATTACGAAAAAGAGCATATCAAGGCTGCCGTCGTAGATTCTGAGACCCGGCTCCTTGTGTTTCTCCTTTTTCGCCGACTCGGGCGGCGCCTTGAGCGCCTGCGGAGGAGGGGTCGTGCCGCCGGAAGAAGCGCCGTCGCCGCGGCCGACTATGTAATTATATCTTTTCTGCGCCACAGCGCTGCCTCCTTTGCGGTATTATTTCAGATATATCACCGTCGCGGCTACTCCGAGTATTCCCGCGACAAGGGTTATCGCCGAAAAGACGAATACAATCTTATATTCGCTCCAGCCCGAAAGCTCGAAGTGGTGGTGAATAGGAGCCATCTTGAAGACCCTCTTGTGCCTGATTTTGAAGCTGGCAACCTGAATAACGTCGCTCATAGCCTCTGCGAGATATATTATTCCGACAAGCGGTATCAATAGCTCAAGACCGCTCGCAAAACCGAGCGCAACCACACAGCCGCCGAGGAACATCGAACCTGTATCCCCCATAAAGACCTTCGCGGGGTGAAGATTCCAGACCAAAAAGCCGAGGCATCCTCCCGCGACAGCCGTCGCGAAAGCCGAATACTCCCAGTCTCCGAGCAGTACAAACACAAGCGCGAACGCAGCCGCATAGATGAGCGTCACAGAGCCGCAAAGACCGTCTACACCGTCGGTCAGGTTGACGGCGTTTACAAAGCCGTAAATCGCCACTGCCATTATTATATAATAAAATACGCCGAAGTCAACCTCTCCCAAAAAGGGAATTATAACCTTTGTGGTATCGCCGAGAGCGTGAAGCCCCGCAAGATAAAGAGCGACAACAATAACTTGACAAATGCTCTTTGCCTTTACGTTAAAGCCCTGATTGCGCTTTTTCACAACCTTAATATAGTCGTCGGCAAAGCCTATGAGCAAAAAGCAGACCGCCGCTCCGAGTCCGAGAAGAAGCTTTAAAACCGCGTTTTCGGGCTGCTCAAGCATATGGTCGCGCCGATAGCCCGCGATTATCGCACAGCCCGCAAGCGACGCGATTACCGTCGACGCCGCGAACATAAACCCGCCCATAAGCGGTGTACCCTCTTTGTCTTTTTGCCAGCGGGGACCTATTTCGAGTATGTGCGCTCCCGCCTTGAGCTTTTTCAGATACGGAATCAGTATCGCTCCGAAGCCCGCCGACACCGCGGCTGAAATTATTCCCACAATAAGGTTTATCCAATACGGCATAAGGGTTTACCTTCCTATGTTTTATTTAAGCTGTTCGAGCGCTTCTCGTACAACCTCGCGCTCATCGAAATGAATTTTCTTTCCTCCCGAAAGAATCTGATAATCCTCGTGACCCTTACCCGCAAGCACTATCGTATCCTTGGGCTGAGCGTGCTCTATCGCCCAGAATATTGCTTCGCGGCGGTCGTCTATTTCAATATACTCGGTTTTTTCGTCTTTAAGACCGGCTATTATCTGCGTGATTATGTCGTGAGGGTTTTCGTTGCGCGGATTGTCTGAGGTGACTATCAGAAAGTCGGAATGTTCCGCGGCTGCCTTTGCCATAAGCGGACGCTTCAGCGGGTCGCGGTTGCCTCCGCACCCGAACAGGCAGACCACCCTGCCCTCGGCGCACTCCTTTACGCTGCCAAGTATGTTTTCAAGAGCGTCGGGAGTGTGAGCATAGTCTAAAATCACTGTGAAATCGCGCCCCGTCGGCACCACCTCGCATCTGCCGCGTACTCCCTCCACGTCGGAAATCATCGGCACAAAACCGCTCGGATCAAAGCCCAAAAGTTCGAGAGCAGCAAGCGCGCAAAGCGTATTCGAGATGTTGTATCCTCCCGGCAGACCTATCTGAGCCTTTATCGCCTTTTTGCCGTCGCAGTACCAGTATTCGGAACCGTGAGGCATAAGCTTCACCGAATCGGCGTAAAAGTCGCCGCAGGAATTGACCGAAAAGCTGTATTTTGGACATTCCACCTCGTCGTAAAGCCTCCTGCCGCCGGCGTCGTCAATATTTATCAGCGCCCTGTCGCAGATGGAAAACAGCAGTTTTTTCGCCTGATAGTAATTCTCCATAGTTCCGTGGACGTCAAGGTGGTCCTGAGTAAGATTTGTAAACGCCGCAAGCTCAAAGCGTATGCCGCTCATACGCCTTTGCTCAAGTCCCTGAGAAGTCGCTTCCATAACGGCATATTCGCAGCCTGCGTCAACCATTCGCCGCAGCAGATAATAAAGCTCGTCGGCTTCCGGAGTAGAGCGCTCGCCATGAATAAATTCGTCGCCTATCTCATTGCCGCAGGTGCCTATGAGTCCAACCTTGTGTCCGAGCCGAGTCAGCAGCTTTTTGATAACGGTGGTTATCGTCGTCTTGCCGTTGGTGCCTGTCACTGCTATCATCCTGAGCTCTCTCTGCGGGTTGCCGTACCAGTTTGCCCAGAGAAGCGAAAGCGCCTCGCGGGTGTCCGGCACGATAATCTGATTCTCTATTCCGCAGTCACGCTCCACTATAAAAGCCGTCACTCCCCTTTTGGCAAGTTCGGGGATAAGGCTATGAGAGTCAAAGGTCATACCCTTAAGGCATACAAAAAGACTTCCCTCCCCCATTTCCTTTCGGGAATCGGAGAAAAGTCCGCTGATTTCGGTATTTTCAAGCGAAGTCTTCGCAACGCCGTTCAAAAGCTCGTAAAGTTTCATATAATGCCCTCTTAAATCAGGCTGAGTCCGGATAAGCTCCGGACGTCAGTCCGTATTTCCAAAACCGTATGCTAATATAATCATCCTGTTTCATCATTTACGATAAAGTATGCCTCTATCACGGTGCCTACCTCTACCGTCTCGTCCTTATGAGACATTACCCCTGAACACTTCGCACCGTCCTTCTGTGCGGCGCCCCCGAGAGGCTTCAGGTTAAGACCGAGCTTAGAAAGCTTTTCGGTTGCATAGTCAAGAGTCCTGCCCGTCAAATCGGGAACTTCGACATATTTCGGCTCGATTCCGTCCTCGGTGTAAAGCACAACCGTGCATCCCTTCGGCATAGCGCTTGAGCCTGACGGCACCTGCCGCACAACACTGCCGCCGTCTCCTATGACTTTTGCATTGAGTCCGAGAGCTTCAAGAGTCGCCACAGCAGACTCGACTTCCGCATTGGAAAGGTCGGGAACGTTTACGTCGAGGTTCATAAGCTCCTCCTCGCTGTACTCGGCATAGTAGCCGAGATAGGGAAGTATCTCCTTGAAAGCATCTGACACCACCGGAGCCGCAACCGCAGAGCCGTAGTAAAGTCCCTGTGTAGGTTCGTCTATCATAACGAGCATAATTATCTCCGGGTCGTTGGCGGGATAAAACGCGCAGTAGGAAGAAACATAGGTATCGCCCCTCGGGTTGACATCGAGCTTCTGAGACGTGCCGGATTTTCCGCCTATGTGATATCCCTCGATGTATACGTTGGAACCCTGATTGACGGTAACTACAGTTTCAAGCGTGTCGCGCATCACGGCGGAGGTTTCCTCGGAAATTACCTGACGCTTTATCGTAGGCTCAAACTCCTTGACGATATTTCCCTCGGAATCTACAATTTTATTGACGACATATGGCGTCACGAGATAGCCGCCGTTGACAACTGCGGCATACGCCGTTATCATCTGAAGCGGAGTTATCTTATTCGCCTGACCGAAAGAGCTGACCGCGAGGTCAAGCACCGTCATGCGCGAATACGGAATAAATATGCTTGAAGTCTCCGCAGGAAGATCTATTCCCGTTTTTTCGGTCAGACCGTATGCCGCAAAATAGTCGGTAAAAGCCTTGGCTCCGAGCTTCTGACCTATCTGTATAAACGCGGGGTTGCAGGAGTTGGTCATCGCCTGAACAAAGTTCTGAGTGCCATGACCTCCGTGAGTAGTCCAACAGCTTATGGGAGGCACGCCGTCCAAAACCTTGAAAGAGCCGTTGCAGTAATAGGTATCCAACAGCGATATCGCCCTTTCCTCAAGCGCTGCGGAGCCGGTGACAACCTTAAAAACCGAGCCGGGAAAGTAGAGTGAGCTTATTGCCTTATTGGTCCACTGACGGTTCCACGCCGCCGAACGCGCCTCGGTGTAACCGTCCTCGTCGCCCGCTTCGAGGAGTCCTGCAAGCTGTGCGGCGGTGTTCTCATCAAAAATTTCCGCAGGCGCATTGAGGTCATAGTCCGGCTCGGTGGCCATAGCGAGAATCCTGCCCGTCTTCGCTTCCATAACTATCGCGCAGCCCTTATCCTTGGGCTGGTTGGCGTCGACTGCGGATTTCAGCGCTTTCTCGACGTAATACTGTATGGTTGTGTCGATATTGGTATAAATCGAGTCGCCGTCCTGAGCGTCGTAGCTCTGCTTGTATCTGTACTGTATCTCCCTGCCGTTAGCGTCGATAGCGGTGATAATCTTGCCGTCGACTCCCGTCAGATATTCGTCATAATAGCTCTCAAGACCGTATATACCGTAACCGTCGTAGTGAAGATGCCCTATTACGTTGGCAGCGAGGTCGTTGTTGGGATAATACCTTTTTGCAGTAGGCGCCGCGCCGACAGATATTATCCCCAAATCGGTCAATGGGTCCATTATTGCCGTCGCAGTGACCTTATCCACGTCCCGCGCGATAACCTGATATCTGTTATTTTTATGGAGCTTCTCGCGGACTTCCTCCTCGCTCACGTCGAGATGGGAACATAGTACCGAGACTATTTCCCTCTCATAGTCCACAACGTCTTCAGGCTCTATCTTGCCCTTGCTTATCTTATCGAGTTGGTCGTTGACCTGACTCTGGAAAGTAAGCGGGTCGACATATACCGTATAGACGGTCACGCTCTGGGCAAGTACCTGTCCGTTTTTGTCGTAAATTGAGCCGCGGTTGGCGGATATTGTCATTGTCTTGAACTGCTGATTGTTGGCAAGAGCCTGATATTTATCGCTTTCCCGTACGGCAACGGTGTAAAGAACATAGGATATGTAACCCGTCACCGCGAGCATAACGGCAAATATGCCCAAAAAAAGCCTTGCTTTCATTGTTGCCGTCGATTTTTCCATATTGGGCTCCTCCTATGTTAATATGCAAAAAAGTCAAGCCCGCCTGCGCTGTGGAATTACAAAGCTCAACTTTTTCCTGTCCTATATTATATTATTAGGTTTTTGTCCGATATATTCCGATTCTACAGTCCGAGCTTTTCACTCAGCTCGTTCATCCAGTTGCGGATTCTTATAAAGATGTTCTTATTCTCGACGTCCACTATCTCTATGACCGTGTCGCCGGTAATCTCAACATACTCAATCTGAGCCTTGTCAAGCTTTTTAAGTCCGAGCACGTTTTCGGCGTAGTCCTCCACGTTTTTCAGCGAGGTTCTTGACTCATACTCGGCGGCAAGCGTGATGTTTTCAGACTGAAGATTCTTGAGCTGGCTTTCAAGTTGACTTATTTCGCCGAAAAGGGCGTTCGACTCAACCTTGCCGTAAAGAATTGCACATAAAACCGCAAAGATAAAGACCGCTCTCAGAAAGAACTTAAAAGCGCTTTCTTTTCTGGCAACCGGCGCGGGGTTTTTCTTCATCTTTATCTCGGGAGTTTTACTGACGGGCTGCGCCGGAGCTTTTTTAGGCTCATAAACCGAAAGGTCATATGCAAGATTCGTGCGGTTTGCCATAATAAACGCTCCTTACCCTTTTTTAATCCTTGATTTTTTCTATTATCCTCAGCTTTGCCGAACGGGAACGCGGATTTATCCTCTGTTCTTCGTCCGACGGCTCAATAGGCTTTTTTGTAATAAGTCTGCCGCGCGGAGTCTTTCCGCAGACACACACCGGAAATTCCGGAGGACATGTACACCCCTGACAGAACGACGCGAAACGCTGCTTCACGAGCCTGTCCTCCAAGGAGTGAAATGTTATCACTGCGAGCCTGCCGCCAACCCTGAGCAGCTCAAACGCCTTGTCGAGCGTTTCCGAGAGCGAGCCAAGCTCGTTGTTGACCTCAATTCTAATTGCCTGAAAGGTCTTCCGACAGGGGTTCTTTTCCCGCCGAACCTTTGGCGGAACCGACATTTTGATTATCTCAGCCAGCTCCGCCGTAGACTCGATGGGCTTTGATTCACGCAACTTTACTATATTGGAGGCAATGATTTTTGCATATCTTTCTTCGCCGTATTCAAAAATCACACGGCTAAGCTCCTCATAAGAGTAGCTGTTGACGACGTCTTTCGCCGAGATTCCCTCGCGGCTCATTCTCATATCGAGCGGCGCGTCGTCGTGATAGGAAAATCCCCGCTCGCGATTGTCAAGCTGATAGCTTGACACGCCAAGGTCCATAAGCATACCGTCAATTTTTTCTATGCCGAGCTCCCTGACTATTCGGTCGATCTCGCTGTAGTTTGAGTTCACAAGCCTGACATTGTATCCGTAAAGACGCTCGGAGGCTGCTTTTATTGCTTCGGGGTCGCGGTCTATCGAGATGAGCTTTCCCGTCTCAAGACGCTTCGCTATTTCGAGCGAATGTCCGCCTCCGCCGGCCGTACCGTCTATATATACTCCGTCCGGCTGTATATTAAGACCTTTTATCGTTTCGTCCAACAGGACGGGTAAATGAACAAATTCCAAATTTATTACCCCAATGCTTCGAGCGCTGAATACAGCTCCTCAGGCTCTATAGACTGAGTAAACGCCTCATAGGTGGCTTTATCCCATATTTCTGCGGTATCCATCGCCCCGACGACATACACGTCTTTTATGAGCGAGGCATATTCGCGCAGCGCCTGCGGGACAAGTATCCTGCCGAGCTTATCGGTCTCGACGACCGCCGCGCTCTTTATATACTGATGCTTCAGACGCTCCTTGTTCCTGCCCTCGGGCATCGCATAGATGCGCATTACGAGGGAGTTCCAGTTTTCCTCGGAACGGGCGGTGAGCTGCCGATCCACTCCTCTTGTGAGGATAAATCTGTCGCCGATTATCTCGCGGAAGCGCTGCGGAAAGCTCATTCTGCCCTTTGCGTCGATGGTATAGGGCAGCTCGCCGCTCATCATATTCGCAATAAGCTCATTGACCTGCAACAAAACCGCCCCCCTTTCGGAATAATTATACCGCTGATTTGCACTAAATACCACTTGATACCACAGATTATATCACTGACAGTTAAAAAATGCAAGCTATTTTCAACCATTCTCCTCTGGAAATTTCGGAGAAGTTTTGCCTGCCATTTTGTTCATATTGCACAGTAAACATATGTGCCGCAAAATGGCATTGCAAAATGCTTTGCGGCAGTTGACAAAAACCGACGCACGGTATATACTTTTATTGAAAATTGAAAAACGGAGGTAATTTTCTTGGACATCAAATCTATAATCACCGAGGCGGTTGAAAAAATCACGTCTGATGAAAAAATTCTGGAGAATTTCAAGAAGAATCCTATTAAAACCGTCGAGGGGCTTACCGGAATAGACCTCCCCGACGACCAGCTTGAAAAAGTCGTGGACGGCATAAAGGCAAAGATTTCTCTCGACGAAGTCTCAGACACGCTCGGAGGACTCAAAAATCTTTTCAAGAAGAAATAGAGCGAAAAAAATCCCCCTGATAAGGGGGATTTTTATGTGTATCTTTAATCTTCCGATTCATTTTCGTCAGGACTTTCGTCGGCCTCGGGCAGAACGCTTATTCTTACGCGTTCAATTCTCTGCTCGTCGACAGACACCACTTTTACGTGAAGGCGACCGCAGTCGACCTCTTCGCCAGGCTCCGGAATCCTGTCGAGATTTTCCATTACAAGACCGCCGATTGAGTTGCAGTCGGTCTCGATTTCGTCCGGGTCGAGCTCTATCCTGTCGAGAAAATCCCTTATGCTGAGGTCGGCGGAAACCTCATATTCGTTTTCGCCCACGACTACAAACGAAGTGTCCTCTTCATCGGTCTCGTCGTAAATTTCGCCGACAAGTTCCTCGATTATGTCCTCCATAGTGACGATGCCCTGAGTGCCGCCGTACTGGTCCACGACGACAGCCATATGGGATTTTGTCTTCTGCATTTCCTTCATTATATCCGAGATTGTAGTCCTCTCGAATATGTAGAGCGGCTTCTGAATCACCTCGCGGATGTCGCGGCGGCCGTTCAAATACATATCAAAGAAGTTTTTCTCATGGATTATGCCGACGATGGAATCAATGGTTTTTTCATATACCGGAAGCCGCGAAAAATGCGAAGTTATAAACACATCCTTTATAACGTCCGGATCGTCGTCTATTTCTACCGCAGAAATATTCACACGCGGTATCAGTATCTCGCTTATTGTTATATCCGAAAACTCAAGGGCGCTTTTCACAAGGTCGCTCTCGGTCTCGTCGAGAACTCCCTCGTCCTCGATTTCGTCAATTATATATTTCAGTTCTTCTTCAGTCATAGTCGGCTGGTCCTTGGAACCGCCGCAAAGTCTTATGACTATATTCTTGAGTCCTATCAAAAGCCACACAAGCGGCGTGAGAATTACAAGCAGCCAGTAGAGCGGATAAGCTATTGCCATTGATACGGTCTCGGCAAATTCGTTCGCAATGTTTTTGGGGATTATCTCGCCGAAGATGATTACCAAAACCGTCATCACGGCGGTTGATACGGGAACATATCTTGCTCCGAACCGCGCGGCTATCATAACCGTCGCCACAGTGGTAGACGCGAGGTTTACCACATTGTTTCCGATAAGAATGGTTGTGAGTGTTTTGTCAAAATTGTCGGTAAGTTTAATAGCCATTTTTGCCCGATTGTTGCCGTCGTCGGCATAACTGCGCAGGCGCATCTTATTGACTGAAGACAGCGCCGTTTCCGAAGCAGAGAACAAAGCGGACAGTATCAGTAATATGACTATTATGAACACGTCCATATAAAGAATATCAAACCTTTCCGTGTATACAGTAATACACGTTGACATTATAGCACAACTGCATATGTTTTGTCAAGATAATTGTCAAAGAAAGACAGGCTCAAAGAAGTCGGAATTTAAAAAAGAGGTCGGATTTTCTCCGACCTCTGATTTTTACATGCTTTGTGCTGCGACTTTTTATCTCTTCTTTGGAAGGTCAATTATGTCCCAGAATGTATCTTTCATCTTCATCTCGCGGTCAAAGAGCATCGGGTAGGTCTGGTGGTTGCCGTTGAGCCAAGAGGTTCCGTCGTGAAGTCCCCAGAACACCGCGGAGTCAAGAATTCCCTCCTCCGAAAGGTCGAGAAGCAAATTAAATACGCCTACATAAGTCTCATTAAACTGCTTTTCCTGCTCCTTTGTCAGCGGGGCGGGGTTGCCGGACTGGTCTTCGTTATAGCAGTTCATATCCATTTCGGTGACTTCTATCATAAGGTCGGGGTTTATCTCCCTGAGCTTAGCGATAATTCTGAAATTTTCCTCCATCTTTTCGAGGTCCATTCCGAGACCTATGTGCATCTGAAAGCCTACGCCGTCTATCGGGACGCCGTCCTCAAGCATCTTCTTCACGGCGTTGTACATCGTTATAACCTTATTCGACGAGCTTTCAAGGCTGTAGTCGTTGATAATGAGCCTTGCGTCGGGGTCGGCCTCATGAGCGGCGATAAAAGCGGTCTCTATAAAATCGTAGCTGTCGCCGTCGCCGTCATAGTCGCCGACGATATTGTACCAGTTTGAGCGTCTTAAACCGTAGTCGTCCGCGATAACCTCGTTGACGACGTCCCAGGTGTCTACCCTGCCCTTATAGCGGGAAACTATCGTGGTGACGTGATCCTTTATTCTCTGGACGAGGAGGTCTGCCGAAGCCTGACCGTTGCCGTCCTTAAAGAACCAGTCCGGACACTGAGAGTGCCAGAGAAGCGTGTGACCGCGCTCAACTATGCCGTTTTCCTCGCAGAAGTCGACGAATTTGTCGAAATTAGTAAAATTATAGGTACCCTCAGAAGGGTGGAGAGCGTCGGGCTTCGACTCGTTTTCGAGAACGAGCGTGTCAAACTGCTTGAGTATCATCTTATACTCGTTGCTCTCAGGGTCGTTAAGGTTCCATGTGTTGATGGCGGAACCTATTCTGAAGTAGTCCTTATAAGCTTCCGCAAGCGACGGCGCGTCTTCCTCATAGCTGTATGTCGCCTTTGCCCCGCAGGATGTCAGAAGCAGCGCTGCGGCGACAACCGCGCAGAGTATTCTCATAATCCGTTCCATAGTAAATCTCCTTAAATTAATTTTCATCGGGCTTTTTCTGTTTCAGCAGCACGAGCTTGCGGTACTGAAGCGGACTCATACCCGCTATGATCTTGAACTGGCGGCAGAAATGCTCGATGCTCTGGTATCCGCAGAGCTGAGCTATCTTCTGAGATGAGTATGCCGAGCTTTGCAGATATTCCTTGGCAAGGTCCACCCTGCGGTTGAGAACATCCTGCATGCAGGATACGCCGAACTGCTTCTTATAGATGCTTTGGAGGTGTCCCGTGCTGACGTGAACCCTCTGCGCCATCTTGTTGACAGTCCACTGATAGTCGGGGCGGGTCTGAATATCGTACCGCAGGTTTATCAGAGCACGCTGCTGCTCGGTCATACTGTTATCCTCCACCGACTCGGCTATCTTCATAACCATAAGCCTGAGAATCATTCCCATAGACTGCTGACTGTAGGCAAAATCCGAGAAAAATTCCTTTACGAGAACATTGAAAAGACTGTCCATACTCTCGGGAGAACGGAGCGCTATGGGCTTGCCGAACGGAATATTCACCTTTTCAATAAAGTCCTCATCGGTATAGAATCTCACATAATAGTTGGCATACGGTCCGTCGTAAGCCTCGTAAGCCGCGGGCATGTGGGGCGGATAAAGCATAACCGTGTCCGGAGGGACTACTACCTCCCCGCCGTCGGTACGGACCTTGGCGAACGATTTTGTCTGCACTAAAAGCCACCAGTCGTGCAGATCGTCAAAATAGGTAAAGCCGGGGTCGTGAACGGAATTCAGCCAAACGAAGTTTATATCAACCATTTCTTTTCCTCCCTGAATTTTCAATGATGTTCCGCGCGCCCGAATCGCGCCGTAATAACGTATTTATATAATAGCTTATATTTACACATTTGTCAAATGTTTTTTGGTCAATAATTATTTTTTGTTAAATTTTTTTAATTTGCAAAAATGACTGTTGCTTTTATAGCAGGATAGTGATATAATGAATATGTATGATTGAACTTTAATCGGAAGGAAAGATTTTATGTTTAAAAAGATTGCGGTTATTATGGCGATGCTGATATCGGCGTCTCTGATGATGGGCGCTGCGTCAACCGATAAGAAAAGCGGAAACTGCTCCATTGTGCAGACAAGCTATGCGAGCGAGGGAGAAACCTTTACCGTCGACGTCGTTCTCAGTGACAACCCGGGACTTAATTCTCTGAGCTGCAATGTTCGCTACAGTTACGGACAGATCGAGTTCGTCAGCGTGAGCGACTCTGGTCTTCTCAGCGGCTTCTACAGCGTCAAAAACGGCTCCTCGATACAGTTGGTCTGGCCGGGCAGCAACTCAAATACCGAGGTCAACGGCGTACTCGCCACGCTAACTTTCCGCGTCCTCAATATACCCGTTGAAGGAAGCATTATCTACAATACGGTGACCGCGCGCAATACCAGCAATATCACCGTCCCCGTAGACGGAGTCACCTCGATTGTCTATACCGGCACCGAGGTTGTAGAGCCTGCTCCCGACGAAACTGACGACACTCAGGAACCTGATATTCCGCAGTTTGACGTTACCGACAATGTCGCAGATGAGCCTGCCGAAGCCGCAGATGATACCGAGACCGTTCCCGATGAGACCGAACCTCCCGTCACTACAACCGAAAAGGTCACCACTGCCAAGCCGTCGACAAAGGCAACCACCAAGGCGACGACAAAGGAAAAGTCCACGACCCCGAAGCCCGAGACCACCCCCGAGCCTGCCACTACCCCGATGCCGGTGACGACTCCCGAACCCGTTACCACCACCGAGCCGACTACCACTACTGAGCCCACCACCGTGACGACAACGGCGGAAACAACAACCGAAAGCACGACCGTTACAACATATGACGATTTTTCGGAAGTCTACGGCAACGGTGTGGACAACTCTGCGGCAAATTCGGGAACTCTCCTGATAGCGCTGATTATGATAGCGCTCACTGCGGTTGTCGTAATCGCAATAGAAATATATAGGCGCAGCCGCTGACGCGTACCGCCGCAATATACGCCGCCGGAACCAAGCGTTCCGGCGGCGCGTTTTTGTCCGGTGCCCGATAAACACTTGCTGTTTCGGATATCTCTTGACTTAATGTCGGATATGTGATATTCTTATTAAAAACAGTTAATCTGTAAAAAAGGAGTTATATTTATGACCAACATGTTAAGAAAAATATTCAACAAAAAAGTTGTCGCCGTTGTTCTCATATTGATTCTCGTGCTTGTTATAGTTTCGGGAAGCATCACGATAGTCCAACCCGGACACACCGGAGTTGTAGTCACTCTCGGACGCGTCGAGGAGGGCGTTTTGCAGGAGGGTCTTCACTTCAAGATACCCTTTATCCAAAACATCGTTATGATAGACAACCGCATCACAAAGCTTGAAGTAGACACCGAGGCGTTTTCAAGCGACCTTCAGACAGTCGAAACAAAGCTTGCCATAAACTACCGCGTCGATACCTCGAAGTCCTACAGCATCTACAAGAACATCGGCGGCGACTACGAGACGGTTCTGGTCGTCCCTGCGGTAAACGAAGTCCTCAAGGCGATAGCCTCGCAGTACACTGCCGAAGAGAGCGTCACAAACCGCACACTCATCTCCTCCGGACTTGTAGACGGGCTGAACGAAAAACTCAACGACATCGGACTTTACGTGACCGACGTCAACATTATAAACTTTGATTTTTCAGAAGCTTTCATAACCGCCATTGAGGAAAAGCAGGTAGCGCAGCAGGAGCTTCTGAAAGCCGAGACCGAAAAACAGACAAAAATCACTAATGCCGAGGCAGAGGCAGAAGCTATCAAGGTCAAGGCGGAGGCGGAAGCGGAAGCTCTCAGAATAACCGCCGAAGCCGAAGCGGAGGCAAACGCCATCATTGCCGATTCGCTTACCGACGAGCTGATACAGTATCATAAGATCGAAAAGTGGAACGGCGAGCTTCCCGTCGTCACCGGCGGTTCCGGCGCATTTCTCGACGTCACCGATATGATAAGCGACGAACATCCCCAAATCGTTCAGCAAGAGGCGGAGTAAAAAGGAGTTTTTGTGAATGTCCCACTTAGCGGGACGTAAAATGCTGACTGCATTTAAAAAGGACTTGTGAAAGCAAGTCCTTTTTCAATGTTTCTGAAAGTTATTCATAAAAATGTCCAACGCTTTTAAAACTAATCTATAATGTATTTTATATGAATATTTACTTGACTGAGAAACCATTATCGGTTTCATATAATATACTGTCTTTGAAAGATACAATGAAAAGGAGTATATTTGTGTTTATGACTGCAATCATAAATCACCTTATCCTATAAAAAATATGACACGGAAAATCCGGCGGATTATCTCGGCATTGCATTACGTGCGGTTTTCCAAATGGGAATACGACAGAACGTCGCCGGACATCTTCCAATTTCCGGTTTTCAATATAAGCGCAGACGTGCTTCCGGAAATTGACAACGTAAAACGTGAAGTAGACATTTTTAAGTTTCTTCAGAATATGACCGATCATCGAATCGCTTAATTGTTGGATAAAAGAGGAAAATCGTTTCAAACATATTGACTTTTAGCTTGATACGGTGTATCATATGTTTATTAAACAACTGTTTGGTACATGACGCACCGTGTTTCAGGATGCAAAAGCCATGAGTGAAAAATGGGCGGCTCTAAAAGAAATAACGTCTCGGTCTGATGACCATAAAGGCTCATGCGTGGGAGCATAAAAAGCCATTCGTGAGTATGTGAGCCTACCGGTATTTGAAATTGATTCGTTTTTTGGATTACGACTTGAAGAAAGAAGCAAAGGAATCTATCAGGGAGCTTTTAGCGGAAACACAAAGGGTGCTTTTTATTTAAAGCGTATCGGCTCAACTTCTATGACTTGGTATATTGTGCTCGACGCTGACACAGTATACCGGGGTGCTGGGCTTCAATAAGTCCAGCCCATTTTTAACGGAAACGGGTGAAAATGTTAGTTATGAAAAAGATGTTGGTTTTTATCCTGTCAGCGGTGTTCCTTGTTTCGGCGACGATGGTAACCGTGAACCTCGTCCGCGCCAAACGGGAAGCAGAAGCTCTCGAGATTCTGGCGGATTCCTTGCCGGAACGGACGGATCACGTTCAGGAGAATCCGTCCGAGACCTCTGGCACCACACAGACGTCGCTGCAGGACGCACCGACGGATTCCGATGAGGCGGAAGCTCCGGAGTCTCACCGGTATGATGACCTCTACGCCCAAAATTCAGACCTGCTGGGATGGATTAAAATTGAGGGAACCGTCATAGATTACCCTGTCATGTATACTCCGAAGTCTCCGGATAAGTACCTTCACAAAAACTTTGACGGTGAGTACTCCTCAAGCGGCTTGCCCTTTATGGACGCGGGCTGCTATGTCGGCTGCGGGAATTATCTGATTTATGGACACAATATGAAGAACGGCTCTATGTTTGCTTCTATTCTGGATTACAAAGACGAGTCTTTTTGGCAGGAACATTCTGTTATCTATTTCGACCTCGTAGGGGAATTGGGAACATACCAGGTGATTGCGGCATTCTACGACAAGGTCCATCAGTCGGACGAGACAGACGCGTTCCGATACTATAGATGTCTGGACCTAACAGCGGAAGAAGATTTCAACTATTACATAAATAACGTCAAGGCTATGGCTCTCTACGACACGGGCATTGAGACTGCCTATGGTGATAGCCTGCTTACACTGTCCACATGCAGCAACCATACGACTGACGGTCGGTTCGTGGTGGTAGCCAAAAAGATATCCTAACGGTCATACAGTCTAAATACTTTAAATATTTTATTATAAAGTCGTTTTATGTTATTGACTTTCAAGAGAATATGCATTATAATAATTATTATGTCTTATAGTGTATAGTGATGATTGACCTGCTTTTATTATTTTTATTTGTTTATAAAAAGTTAATAAAATTGCAGACAGATGTGATACCTATACACTGATATACATACTCAAGTAACAAGTAAATGTGTGCCTACTTTTCCTCCGTTATCGTGAGGATGTAGATATAAATGGAAATGATATAACCAGAAAGGAGTGCATTGCATGAAGATTTATGCACGAGTGCTTGCCGTGCTGCTGACCGTGGCGGTTGCATTGTCTACGATGCCGGTCTATCCTACCTATGCGTCGTATAATGATGTAGTGGTCACGGGAGCGGAAAACGTCGATAACTCCGCAGGCGGCAGCATGGTCGAGCAACCTTTAAACGATTCTTCGCCGGAAACGGAACAGTCCGCTGGCGTTAAAGCGGGCAACGATATATCAGGCAGCGAAGTTTCGGAAGGCGACGCCAGCGATGACGCCTCAGGCAGGACGGAAAGCAATAATAATCAGGATGCGCCGCCTACGGCTGACGACAGTCAGTCCGAAGAGGACAGCGACTTTCCTGATGATGGCGAGACGCCCCCTGTAACGCCATCCGACACGGTTCCTCCGGAAAATTCCGGGCAGGATCCCGCTGATCCGGAAGCCGTTACCGCTTCCGTGACTGTTGTTTTCCCCGTCGTCAAGGATGGAAACGCGGTATTTAATTTCCGGTACCGGCTCGAATATCCGGCTGACGCTGAGGAAACCAAGGCTGACGACGGCACGTTCCAGCTTTATTCCGGCGGGAACTATACCATAGAGGGGTTGCCGGAGGGTACGGTCTATTCCGTGGATTTGTATGCCCCGGACGGCTATGAGTTTGAGCAGTTAAACTGGAACGGCTGCATCGGCGCGTTTGGCGACATTTCAATCATGCCGATCGTGGTCAAGGAGCCTGACGACTCTTCGCAGGTATTCATAGGTGGGGCAAACGACTTGACTGTTTCCGCGACCGCGAGTCCGGAGACCGGTCTCTCTAAAGATGCCATGTTGCAGGTCGATGCGATTTCCGAAGGCACAGCGTTTGCAAGCGCTGTTAATGCCATAAGCGCTGGTCTCGGTCTTTCGGAAACGGACGCCCTGTATTTTATGCCGTATGACATTTATTTCCTCGACGGCGAGAGCAGGGTCGAACCTGAATCCGGGCTTGTGGAGTTGACCGTTACATTTAATAATGGTGCGCCGTTTGTCGCCGAAATCGCGGCGGCGTTCGACGAAAACGGCAAACCCAAGAAGACCGAAATGTTTGTTGCCCATATTCGATCCGACGGTACTGTAGAGAAAATCGTACCGCAGTGGACGTCGGACAATGAGATAAAATTTGCCGTCAGTTCGTTTTCTGTGATGGGTCTGGCACTGGTAGTTTCGGAGCCCGAAACCCTGTCCGATCTTGATGGCAAATATCTTAACGTCTATGTACCGGCGATCCCAGAGGGCGTGGAAGATTCGGTATATGCCGATACGCTTGAGGAAGCGTTAGCCCATCTGGCGGACGGCGGCACTATCTGGCTGACCGGCGATGTAGCCTTGAACGTGTTAGCGCTCAGCGGCAGGAACGCCGTGATTCGGTCGTATGGTGATACGCCTCGCCTCCTGACCAAAAACGGGGACGGCGAAAACATGTTTGTGCTGTCCGACGGCGCGTCTCTGACGCTGGAGAATGTGGTCATCGACGCCACGGGTAATATCCTGGGCAGGACCATCACGGCGTCCGGCGGCTCCAAGCTGACACTTGGTGTTGGCGCCATGCTGGAAAACAATGCGGCTTATGGCGCGGTATATCTGGATGGTTCTACAATCAACATAAATGGCGGTACGATTCGGAACAACAGCACGACGACGGATGAGGCTTCTACAAAGACGTGGGCACCGGCTCCTCCGAACTGGACCAATAATACGTTTCGCTATTACTATGATGTTGACCTCGGTGCGAATCAGGGCCTTGGCGGCGCTGTTCTCATGGTGAACGGTTCTGAGTTTACCATTTCTTCCGGCAGCGTCAGCGGGAACAACGCTTTATGTGGTGGCGCTGTCTACGCTTGGGGTGGAAGCGTCATTACGCTCAGCGGCGGTTTGGTTTCTGATAATACCGCCACTGGTGTTGACTATACGGCGGCTGGCGGCGCGATTGCTGTGGACAATGGCACCTGTGCTTTCACAATCAACGGCGCTGAAATCACGGGAAACAGTGCGAAGCACGGCGGCGCGTTCTGGTTTGGTATCGACACCGGAAAGCTCGATTTCTCTATGACTTCCGGTAGCATTCGTGAAAACACTGCGACTGATGGTTCTGTTGCTTATTTTCTTGGCTATGACAGCCAGATTGATATTAGTGGCAACGAGTCGATTATTGAGAACAATACAGCTTCCGGCAACGGTGCTTTTTATGTCGGTATGTATCCCGGCAATACACTTTCGGAGCAGGCTTTTCTTACTGTTCGTAACGGTGCTACATTCTCCAAGAATCATGCGGCAAAGGGCTCTTGCATGTATCTCACGCGTGATAAAGGTATCAACGGTCTGTTGTTTGACGGTGCAGTATTTACAAACAACGCTACGACCAGTGATGGCGGTGTCCTGCGGTACGGCGTGCCGAACTCTACGTTCACTGTGCGCAACAGCACTTTTACAGAGAACAAGACGGATACCAACGGTGGTTGCTTCTATGTTGCCACGGATGCGGAGTACAGCACTTTCGTCTTTGATGGCTCCACGTTCAACAACAATTATGCTCAAAAGCAGGGCGGCGTGTGGCGTGGTTTCCCGCCTTATTCCGATATTACCTATACGAATTGCACGTTCAACGGGAACACGGCTGAACTGGGTGACGGCGGTTGCTTCTACTGCCCGGGCGATGGTCCTGAGTCCAATGTCACCATTGATGGCGGCAGCTTTACCAATAATAAGTCCGGAAGTTCTGGCGGAGCGTTCCGTGTGAATCTGAATGGCGGTATCGTGACGGTCAAGGGCGGTGCTTTGTTCCAGTACAACCAGGCAGATGTGAACGCGGGTGCGTTTTCTATTCGCCGCAAAGGTGCCGATTATTATGGTGAGGCATATTTGCTGGAGTGCGATATTCTTGATAATGTCTGCAACGCTGACTTTTCCAGATATGAAGAAAGCGACAAGGTTCCTACGGAGCATTACAACACAGGCGGCGTCTACATCGGCGAGAATATCACCTGCTACATGCAGGACGCGCTGGTCACCGGCAACTACGTGGTGTCGGGTTACAACGGCAGCACGGTAGGCAACGGCATCGGTCTTTGTCCCAACGCTCAGGTGTTCCTGTATCCGGAACACGGCGCCACCATTTATGGCAACGGCGATAACGGCGGCATGGACATTGTGGCCGTTCCCTACGACGAGGTCATCGACCACGAGACGCCAGCCATGCTGTACGTCAGCGATGTGACGCCTGACGGCAGGCCGTACAACTGGACAGACCTCGACAATGAAGAGGCCCGTACCGGCATGTATGACTGGACGAATATCCGCAGCGGCATTGCGACGGCGGCGGCTGTTGATGACGGTAATACGTATACCGGTGAGAAGACGCTCGACGTTGTCGGTTTCAAAGCCAATGTGGCTGATGCCGGCGTTGCGAAAATCGCGGCTTCCGGTGATGACGGGTACAAAGTCCGCATCATTGGAAATTATACAAAGAGCGCTTTGTATGCCAGCGGCGGCGTGATGGTCAACGGCACGGTCATCTCGGGAGAATTTGAAATTTCTGTCGAAAAAAAGACCGACGGTCTGACGGATGAGGAGAAGAAAATTAAAGAGTTTGAATTTGAACTCAGTATTAATGGGGAATATTTATCTGTTGGAAGCTATGGCGATTTCACAGCAGATTTTACGGAATTTAGCGCCGATAACCCCCTGGGTAAAAAAACCAAAGTGACTTTTGATGATGCTGGCAGCAGCACCGTTAAGTACAGGTTCAAACTAAAATCAGATGAAAAAGTCACGTTTACCAATTTCAAAAACAACTATAGCGACCCATTCGACGATCGTTATAACTATTATTTCGAATTGAAAGAAATTGATAGTGGAGGAGCTGTGAAATCTGAAATCACTTGGGAGGCATATAGTTCTGATGGAATGGTTGGCAGCAGTAATAAAGACAGTAGTTTTTCCGGTTCGACTTCTCCTCAAATTAAAGAATTGCGATTTACCTGCATAAACACGTTTGAATACGGCGAGCTTGACCTGACCAAGACGGTCGAGGGACCCGGCAACGGAAAAGACAAGCTGTTTGAGTTTAATATCAATCTGACAAAAGATGAGGATAGTCCCCTGTCCGGTACATATCAAGCTGAGCTGTGGGAAAATAATGCACTGGTTCCCGGCACCGTTGAACAAGGCGGTATCACATTCACCAAGGGCATTGGACTGCTCACGTTCACGGAAGGCAATGCTAAAGTGCGTCTCAAGCACGGTCAGACCCTGAAGATTCGTCTGCCTGCCGGCACAACCTACACTGTGACCGAGACGAAGGACAACAACTACACAGTGACAGAGTCTGGTAACACCAACGGCACGATTACGAAAGACGGTGTTGCGGAAGCTAAGTTCACCAATACCCGCAAGACCGGCAACCTGACTATCAAAAAGACGGTAGTTGACACAGCGGGCGATTTGAATAAGCAGTTCAAGTTTGAAATCACTTTGAATGACAATGTAGACGGTAATACCACACCGATTAGTGGTGAGTTTAACTATACTGGCGACGTCACAGAGCAGGGTGACGACAGTGTGGACGCCGGTAAGATCACCTTTACGGAAGGCAAGGCTACGGTGTATCTCAAGGGCGGTCAATCTATCACCATCAATGGTTTGCCTGTAGGCGCAACCTACGATGTGGCCGAGACGGCAGACGACAACTACACGTTGACAGGCTCTGTTAACACCCACGGCGATATCACCGATGGTAAAACAGTCGAAGTGGAGTTTACCAATACCCGCAAGACGACCGGCAGCCTGAAAATCAGCAAGACGGTATCCGACGACGTAGGCGATCTTAATAAGATGTTCACGTTCGAGATTACCTTAAAAGACGGTGATACATCGTTTAAAGGTGAGTTTATCTGTAATAGCAACGTCACAGGTCCGGAGGGCGGCAGTGGGACCTCTGGTACGGTTACCTTCAAGGATGGCAAGGCTACGGTGTATCTCAAGGGCGGTCAATCTATCACCATCAATGGTTTGCCTGTAGGCGCAACCTACGATGTGGCCGAGACGGCAGACGACAACTACACGTTGACAGGCTCTGTTAACACCCACGGCGATATCACCGATGGTAAAACAGTCGAAGTGGAGTTTACCAATACCCGCAAGACGACCGGCAGCCTGAAAATCAGCAAGACGGTATCCGACGACGTAGGCGATCTTAATAAGATGTTCACGTTCGAGATTACCTTAAAAGACGGTGATACATCGTTTAAAGGTGAGTTTATCTGTAATAGCAACGTCACAGGTCCGGAGGGCGGCAGTGGGACCTCTGGTACGGTTACCTTCAAGGATGGCAAGGCTACGGTGTCTCTCAAGCACGGTCAGTCTATCACCATCAATGGTTTGCCTGTAGGTGCAACCTACACCGTAGAGGAAGTTTCGGATCCCAACTACGAGACCTCATATTCCGGTAAAATCAGCGACAAGATCCTCGATGGGGAAACAGTCGAAGTAGTGTGCACCAATAAGCGCAAGACCGGCGACCTGACTATCAAAAAGACGGTAGACGACAAAGTAGGCGTAAAGGATAAATCGTCATTCAAGTTTGAAATCACTTTGAAAGACGGTAATACACCGATCAACGGTGAGTTTAGCTATACTGGCGACATCACAGAGCAGGGTGACGACAGTGTGGACGCCGGTAAGATCACCTTTACGGAAGGCAAGGCTACGGTGTATCTAAAGCACGATCAGTCTATCACCATCAATGGTTTACCCATAGGCGCAACCTACATCGTGACCGAGACGCCGGATTCCAACTACGAGACTTCATCTACCGGCGGAACTTCCACCGAAAATCCCAACGAAACTACCGGCGAGATCGTCGAGGGGGAAGGAGCCACAGTAAACACCGTGACGTTCACCAATAAGCGCAAGACGACCGGCAGCCTGAAAATCAGCAAGACGGTAAAAGACGACGTGGGCGATTTGAATAAGATGTTCACGTTCGTGATTACATTGACGGACCGTGATGCACCGATCACCCATACGTTTGAATATGAAGGCAACGTCACAGATCAGGATGGCGACAGTTTGAACGATGGTAAGATCACTTTCACAGAGGGTAAGGCTACGGTTTATCTCAAAGACGGTCAGTCTATCACCATAAAAGATTTACCTTTAGGCGCGAACTACATCGTGACCGAGACGACGGATCCCAACTACGATACCTCACCTTCCGGCGGAACTACCCTCGGCACTATCACCGGTGAGGGAACAGTCGAATTGACGTTCACCAATACCCGCAAGATGACCGGCGGCCTGACTATCAGCAAGACGGTATTCACCGACGGACACGAAGATCTCAAATCGGATAAGGCGTTCACGTTCGAGATTACCTTAAAAGACGGTGATAAACCGATCAACGGTAATTTTAGCTGTACGGGTACCGTCACAGGTCCGGGGGGCAACAGCGTGCCCGCTGATACGATCACCTTCACAGAGGGCAAGGCTACGGTGTCTCTCAAGGACGGTCAGTCTATCACCATCAATGGTTTGCCTGCCGGCGCAACCTACACCGTAGTGGAGAAAGAGGCCAATAAAGACGGCTATCGTACAACGGTGGAGAATGGTAGTGGCACGATCAAGGCAGACAGTACAGAACAGGCTGAAGTTAAATTCACTAATACCCGCTACTCCGTGATTCTTCCGGAAACCGGCGGACCGGGTTCTGTTCCCCTGTTACTATTCAGTTTGTTCTCCTGTGTGATCGGAATTATTACGATTCTGTTTGCCGGAAAGCATAAATCGCGCGGACTCCGCGCTTCCAGTAAGTAGTCTATGAAAAACTTTAATTGTTAGGAGGCAATATTCATATGAAAAAGCATTCGTTTTTCAAGTCCGTCCTCATCTTTGCGATAACGCTTGTGATGGTGATAGGCAACACCACCCTGACTGCGTTTGCGGATGACAACACTATAACTATTTTCCCGAATGGTCAGGAAGGACTCGGCGGTGAGGACCGCTTCGAGGCGTACTGCATTTTTAACGGCGATCTCGGTTCCGAAAGCGGTGAGTTGGTTGGACTCGAATGGGGTCATGGCGTCAACAGTGTAAAACTTGTCACTGATATGAAAGCTGACAGGACCGTTATGAGTGACGGCGAGACATTCGGTGAAGAGTTTACAGCTGCGTGGGATGAGTGGCAGAAAAAATACTCTGACGAGTTCACCGAACCCGTGTTCGTTGCCCGTTTCCTTGCCTATTCAAAATACTTTAACGATCCTATCTATGCCGACACATTTGCTCGTCTGGTAGCGAATAATTTGAAGCCCGGTAACTCAACCGGCACTCCCGGCGTTGGCGATGGTGACACATTCAACCCATACAAGTCCCATGTTGACGGAGATCACAATTGGGTCATTGATGTTCCCCATTCCGGCTACTATCTCGTCAAGGATACATATGTGTCCGATCCAGAAGATAATAAGGGCGATGGTGCTGTTTCGTCCTACATCCTCGAAGTCATCGGCGAAGCGACAGTTGACCTGAAAGCTACCGTTCCTACGGTTGAGAAAAAGGTCGAAGGGCAGGACGGCTATATGACCGGCACTTATAACGACCTGACCTACACCCTGACCGGCACCGTCGCCGAGAACATCGGCGAGTATAAGACTTACACCTACAAGTTCACCGATACCCTGTCTGCCGGTCTGAGCGCGAAGACTGACGATGAGTCGCTCAGCGTGAAAGTAGAATGGACTCTCAACAGTAAAGCGCCATCATCTATTATGTCTGCGCAATTTGCTCGCACTATCGACTATACCGTCAGCCTTACGCCCGGCACGGACAATGTGTCTCACACGCTGACCGTTGAGTTTAATGATTTGATTGCGTCTATTAATAGATTAGTCGGCATCAAGCCTGACCTGAGCGATCCTGAGGTTGCAAAGAGCATTAAAATCATCGTCACTTACAAAGCTTCCCTTAACGAGCATGCCGTAATGGGTTCCACTGGCAACCCCAACGACGTGAAGCTGGAATATTCGAACAACCCGTACGATGAAGGCACCGGTGAGACAGCCAACGATGAGGTCAAAACTTATACTATCGCGCTCCAGATTCTGAAGCTGGACGATGAGGGCCATACAATGCAGGGTGTCACGTTCAAGCTGAAGAATGAAGAAGGCAAATATGCGACGTTTAAAAATACCACCGAAAACAACGAGGTGTGCAATACGATTACAGGTTGGGTCAATTCTCCCGGCGGCGATGAGCTTGTGACCGATGTCAATGGTATATTCAATATTCACGGTCTTGACGTTGGCAAGTATACCCTTGAAGAAATCAGCACCAAATATGATTACGAGCTTATGAAACCCGTTGTCTTCGTTATCACAAGCACTGAAAACGGCACGGGTCACGTGGACGCTTCCGGCAACATGGGCACGATTACTCTGACCCGTGACCCAAGCAACAAGGACCGCACCGATGTCACGTTAAATAGCAAGGATTTTGCCAATCATCATGCTCAGATGACCCTCACCAACTATCCCAGCCCCATTCTGCCGCACACCGGCGGTATCGGCGCAGGTATCGTCATTGGCGTAAGCTCCGCAGTTGTTATACTGGGCGTAGCTGTCATTGCCGTTGCCCTGCGTAAGAAGAAAAGCGAGTAATCCAGAACAAATGACGGTGCAGGCAGACCGTTTCCAAACGTACTGCCTGCCGCCTGCCTGAACGGAGGACGATTATGAATGACAAAGCCCGTAAGACTTTGATTATTGTCGGTTGTGTTATCATGTTTGGCGGCGTGTTGGGACTGTTGTATCCTTTTGTCGGGAACTACATTAACTCTCGGAGTCACGCTTCCGTCGTGCAGGTTTATCAGGAAGAGGCCGAGTCGCTTGAGGACTCAAAGTCAAATGCGTTGCTCGAAGAAGCCAGAGAATACAACGAGCGGTTGTTTTCCCGCAGTGACCAAGTCACCGGGCTGAGCGATGCTGAGTTTGAAGAGTACAACGGCATACTCGCTATGTCTCTCACCGGCATTATGGGCTATCTGGAGATTCCGAAAATCGACGTTTCCCTGCCTATCTATCACGGCACAAGCGAGGCTGTGTTACAGGTAGGAGTCGGTCACTTGGAGGGATCCTCTTTCCCGGTCGGCGGCGAAAACACGCACGCAGTCCTGACCGGACATTCGGGGCTTCCGTCTTCCGAGCTTTTCACTAACCTGGACAGGTTGCAGGAGGGGGACACGTTCACGGTAACCATTCTCGACAATACCGTGACGTACTCCGTCTTTGACATCAGCGTCAAGCTCCCGGAAGACGTTGATTTGAAATTTGAAGAGGGTGAAGATTACTGCACACTGATAACCTGCACGCCAGTCGGAGCGAACACGCACAGGCTCGTGATACGCGGTCAGCGTGTCGAAGACGACGCGGCGGCAACCGTCGATACGGCGCAGGAAATTCAGTAGAAAGGAGCGTTTGCTTATGAGAAATAGCAAGCTGATACGCAGATGCCTTGCGGTCTTGCTCTGCGTCTTGGTGATGGCGTCGTTCATACCCAACACGGTTGCCTTTGCCGCAGACGCAGGTTCTTGTACGCTGCGTATCGAATATCTCGACGATGACAGACCTCTTGTGGGCGTGTCGTTTCGGGTATACCGTGCGGCGGACTTACTGCCTCACGGCGAATACGGGCTCACCGGTTCATTTGCCGGTTGCCCGGTCGAATTAAAAAACCAAATGACCAACGCTGAGTGGGTCGATGCTGCAAAGGTATTGTTCAATCATGTAACAGCAAATGGCATTTTGCCCGATTATTCCGGAAAGACGGATTCTCGTGGCATTCTAGAGTTTTCCGGTATCAAGGAGGGGCTGTACCTCATCGAGGGGGATGTGCTGAACGATGGCACTACGATTTACACGCCGCAAGTCTTCTGCGTCGTCGTTCCAGACAGGGACGACAACGGGAACCCGGTCTATTTTGTCACGGTGACACCAAAGTACGAGTCTACACCGACTCCCCGGTATGGCAACTTAATCGTAACAAAGACGGTGTTGGGCAGCGCCGGTGACACGAACCGCGAGTGGCATTTTACTGTCATCATCACTCCCCGCCTAAACGGTTGGTATGGCGACATGTTCTTCGTCGATGGCGTCGCCTCGTTCACGCTGAAAAGCGGTCAATCCGTAATGGCTTCCGGTCTCCCTGCATGGACGACCTACTCAGTGGCTGAAGCGGAGGCGAATCAGGACGGCTATGTTTCCACTTGGAGCGGCGGGAATGGCGTGATTATTGCCGACCAAACGGTAACAGCGGATTTTTACAACCGTAAAGATTTACAGCCGCAATTTGGAAATCTGGTCGTCAGAAAGACCGTGACGGGAAGCGGCGATGTGACCCGCGAGTGGTATTTCAGGGTCACGCTAAACTCGCCCCTGAACGGCTGGTTTGGCAATATGTTCTTCATTGACGGCGTAGCGGAGTTTGTTCTAAAACACGGAGAGTCCTTCGCCGCCCTGGATCTCCCAGCCGGTCTTACTTACACAGTTGAGGAACTTGACGCGAACTATGACGGCTACGTTACGACAAGTACCGGCGAGGTGGGTCAGATTCCTGCCAACGGAACGGCAGAGGCAGAGTTCTTCAACGACCTGACGCCTCCTCCCGGAGATACACCACCACCTCCGCCATCAGAATACGTCCCACCGACCGGCGACAACTCGCATCTCGATCTGTGGTTGATCTTGATGGTCGTCTCTGCAGTAGGTTTGGTCTTTACCATTCTGAGTATGCGACCTAAGAGAAAGAACGCCTCGGATAGTTCGTCAGGATCTAAGCAATAAAATATCACACGCGCAGTACCCATCAAGAAATTGCCCGCCATCTGGGACATCCAAAATAGAGATGACGTGGAACACATATTCTCACCTTTACCCCCACGAAGAAGAGGGTGCAGTAAATTTTTAAATAAATTTGTTTAAAATTCGTGTAAGGAAAATAAGAAAGCCCCTAAATAGGGGCTTTCTTAGTATTGTGGTGGAAATGACTCAGAAGCGCGCGAACCTTTTTTGCGCTTCCGTGGCCGCTTGATTTCAAAGTCTATATCGCCCCATGTGATTTCCTTTTTGTCGTCGCCGTACCATATCGTCATTATCACACGGTCATCAAAGACGAAAATCTTGTCT
>CANQVG010000015.1 GCA_947627235.1 uncultured Clostridia bacterium
AAGGAGCGCGTCGTTAAGACATTCCGCCGCGTCCTCCTCAGAACCTAATATCCTCCGCGAGACGCTTATAAGCAGCTTCCCGTATTTTTGTCCGGTCGCCGAAAGCGCGAGCTCATCGCGCGCAAGATAAAGCCCGACTATTTTTTCGTCTTCCAAAGTCATTCCCCTTTCCGCTGTCCTTCACTTGATAAGTAGAGTTTTCGGGCAAAAGAGTTGCGGTAAAAACAAAAAATCCACCCATGAAGGGTGGATTTTTGCGCGGAGGCTTATTTGAGCGGAAGGTAAGCATAGTCATCCGAAAGGGTATGCTCGGAGTTGTGGAGCGTAAGATAAAGCTCTCCGAACACAAAGTGGTCGCTTACGCAGTAACCTATAATCAGGGTTTTGGCTTCGTGCGGCTCAAAGGAAAGGTTATGGAACTTCTTTATGTCCGCCTGACCGCCGTTCATCTCCTTGTCGGTGTGCTCGCTCATATAGCAGACGACTGTCGAATAGGTATAGAATGAATAGCTCGCTTCTTCCATTATCACCTCGCCGTTTTCTATTCTTGTCGTTATCGGGTGGACAATATATTTCCCGCCGCAAAGCTCCATATCCGCCATATATTCAAGCTGTTCATCGTCGGTGAGGTTCTCGATTTCAAGCTCAAGAAAAATCCAGCGATAACTTTCGTCCGATACGTCCATCGGTCCGTTGTAGCGCCCGTCGTCGCCGATGACGTCGCTCACGCTGAGCTTTCTTGCGACGTACCAGCCGTAATCCTCCTCCGTTTCGATAGGCGGCAAACCGTTTTCTGCGGCGTATTCGCTGTAATCATAGCCTTTTTCGATAAACCCGAGGATATTATCTTCGGAATCGTCGTCTGTATATGCAAAAACCGTCGGCGTGTAGGAAATATCAGCCTTGGTTATCCCCTCGGGAAATGTTGGCGAAACGGTGATGTCTTTCAGAGTAAACGCAAATCCCTGATGCTCGATTCTGTGGTCAATATAGGTCTCTATTCTCACTTCCTCGCCGTCGGCTATTTTTTCGTTATACGAACGCTCTACAACAACGGTGTTGTCTTCCTGCTCCGCTTCGTCAGTAACTTCGGCAGTATGGTTCTCCTGCTTTACGGGCAGCTCTCTGCGCGACATCGCTGCCGCTCCCGCGCCGATAACGACAGCAGCGCAAGCAGCTATTGCTGCGGTTTTAAGTATAAACGTCTTAGACATTATATGTCTCCTTTCTCTTTCCGCCTTTTCGGTATAATCAAACACTTCTTCGATAAATGCCGGGTCAACGCGCCCTATCTCATCATACAAACGGTAATTTTTCATAAGCATCACTCCCTGTAAATGCTGTTTTTCAGCTTGTTTCTCGCCCTCCACAAGAGCGACTTCACCTTACTCTGCGACATATTTAGGTCGCGGGCTATTTCGTCTATCGAGTCCATAAAGAAGTATCGCTTCATAAAGACCACCCGCGATTGCGTGCCGAGACTCCGTAAAAAGCCGTCGAGCAGGACGGAAAAATCCACATTTTCAAGCCTTGCCTCGGCCTCGCCGTCGAATATCACGGCTTCGAATCCGTCAAACGCGACGCTTGAATTAACGCTGCGCTTCTTTGCAAGGCTGTACGTGAGGCGCTTGAAAGCGAGATTCCTGATAACCTGACAGGAATACGCCCGAAGGTTCCGCGGTACCGCAGGCGGTATATTCCTCCACAGATTCAGAAGCGCGTCGTTAACACATTCCTCGGCGTCGGCTTCGCTTCCTGTTATCTTTTTCGCCACTCCGAACATCAGAACGCCGTATTTTTCCCTGACTGCTTCTATCGCCGCTTCGTCTCTTGACAGAAACAGCCCGACTATTCTTTCGTCGTCCACCGTCGCGCCCCCTTTCCCGCTTTCAACTATATGATTCCATTTTATCACAAATCGGTTGCGTGTAAAAGAAAAATCCACCCTTCCCGGGTGGATTTTTGCGTCTGTGAAATTTTCAGAACGTAAATTCAATGCCGTCTACGGTCACGCTTCCGACCATTTCAACGTCGAGCGGAGTTGCGAAGCCGATATAGTTGCTTGTGCCGAAGGCGAAAATGAGTTCGTGAGTCGAATAGTCGCGCATACGGCCGCTGACAGTAGTGCCGTCGTTCATCCTCAGCTCAATAACGCTTTCAAGAAGGTCTATGCCGGCGTACTCGCCGTCTTCGTTTCTGATTTCGATTCCGCTCGGACAAAGCTCAAGCGTAAGCGCCTTTCCGTCCTCGCCGATAGGCTTATTTACCGAGTAGCGGGATTTGAGCGTAGGATAATCATCTATATTTATCTCGATTTCAACCTTACCTTCATACAACGGTACCGGCACCTTGTCGTTGTCCTCGTATGCCGTATAATCAAGGCTGTCGATTTCCATTATCAGATTGCCCTCAAGCTTTTTGTCAATGCCGTTTGCGTCAATAACTATCTCTATGATGTCTCCGTTGCGGGTCGTACCGATTTGTCCTCCAAATCCGCACCACTGCCTTTCGCCATCGACCTCTCTATAGAGACGGACCGCACCGACATTGTAGCCGTGGTTTTCAAGAGCGTCCTCGGGCAGGCTGTCGGGAAGCCCCATTCCTTCGAGATTCCACTCGATAGTTCCGTAGAAGCCGTGATTCGTTGTAAAAGCGCTCGTAAGCCTTGCTTCGCCGGGCTTGAGAGGCTCTGAAACGTCGGGCTCGGCGCTGACCGTCACATCGGCGCCGACTGCTGTTACGTCTACAGTCGGAAACTCCTCGGGCGTATCGATTGCTTCCCTTGTTCTGTCAAAAAATTCTCCGAGCTTTTCAAGCCCGCCTCCGTTTGCCGCAACGGCGCTGACTCCCGCTGTAACTGCAAGAGCCGCAGCTAAAGCTATGGCGATAATTTTTTTCTTCATAATTATTCTCCTTTCGGCGGTTTTATATTCCAGCACTTCTTTCACAAACTTCCCGTCGGCACTGTCGAGCGACTCCAAAAAGGGATATCTGTTCATTTTTATTCTCCTTTCAGAAAGCTTAGGTATTTTTTTCTCGCCCTCAAAAGCATTGATTTTACCTTGCTCTCGGAGATTCCGAGGTCGGCGGATATTTCGGGGACGGTATCCGCAAAATAATACCGCTTCATAAATACAATTCGCATTTCGGGCTTTAAGCTCTGCAAAAAATCATTCACTGCTATCGAGAAGTCTATGTTTTCATACGCTTTGAAATCTTCACCGCCGGAAAGCGAAGCTTCAAGCTCATCGAGCGGCACAGCCGACTTCGGCGAGCGCTTTTCGGCAAGATTATATTCAAGGCGCTTGAAAGACAGGTTTCGCACTACCTTGCAGCAGTAGGCGCCTAGGCTCAGCGGGCGTTCGGGCGGGATTGAGTCCCAAATTCCGAGATAGGCGTCGTTGAGGCACTCCTCGGCGTCGCACTGCCCAAGAATTTTCCGCGAGACGCTTAAAAGCAGCGCGCCGTATTTTTCCTGCGTAGCCGAAACAGCCAGCTCATCGCGCGCAAAATAGAGCTCGACTATTTTTTCGTCCTCCAAGGCTTCGCCCCCTTATGTCTTTCTGTTTAATTAGTACGGATTTGCCGACAAATCGTTGCATAAAAAAACAAAAATCCGCTTCAATAACCTAATCCTTTTAGAGTCCATAAAAAATCAGCCCCTTTCGGAGCTGATTATTCATCGCTTATTTTTATCCCGTCACTGTCTTTACCGCCCAGTAAATCAAACCGTAGACTATCGACGCCGCAGTGCCGTAGAGAATTACCGGTCCCGCTATTGCAAATATCTTTGCGCCTACGCCCAAGACCCAGCCCTCTGCACGGAACTCTATCGCCGGAGAGACTACCGAGTTGGCAAAGCCGGTAATCGGAACCAAAGTTCCCGCTCCGCCATGCTTTGCTACCTGAGGATAAAGTCCCACCGCCGTGAGAAGCGCCGAAAACAGCACCAGTGTTATTGAGGTAAAGCTTCCTGCCGCGTCCTTGTCAAGACCAACAGCCGTAAACAAATCTATAAGACCTTGTCCGCAGACGCAGATGAGTCCGCCTATCACGAATGCTTTCGGAATGTTGAACCACGATTTTGACGGCGCCGACGCCTCTTTAGCCATCTCGCCGTACTGTATGTCTGAGAGCTTCATAAAACCTCTCCTTTCAAAAGCTTTTTAACTATTCTTCCCGCCTGCCGCGCTTATATTCCTTTTTTGACGACAAAAAACAGCACGCCGACACTGCCGCCACAACCGCGCAGGAAACGGCGTCCCACCAAAATTCGTGGTCGGGTTCCGAAACTAAAAGGTAAACCGTTAAATTTGTCAGCAGGTCAAGCGGAATCGCAAGCGCAAAAATCAATCCGAGCATTATGCCCCTTGATTTTGAAAACTTTTTTGAGATGAAGCAGCACACCCACAGGTAGGCAAGCGATAAAACCGCGCACGGCACGCCGATTTTCGCGACCGGCGCGTGCGAAACAAGCTGCATAGCGACAAGGTAGGGAATAATCAGAATCGAAAGCGTGATAAGCGTGCACCTGACAGGGTCGCCCTTTTCGATCCCTCTGAGCGCCCCGAGAGTTACCGCTGCGCCGAGCGGAATGCTCAGCGACGTATAAATAGACCACCCGCCTCCGCCCAAACCGATGTCGCAGAGAGCACAGATAATTATTGCGAGCGCCGCCGAAAATCCGACGGCTATCATGACAATTCTGATAACGGTCTTTTTATTTCTTGATATCTCGTCCCGCGCATAGTCCATAGCGTCCGCGACCTCTGCCGGTTCGGCGCTTGCGCTGAATCTCTCGCCCCTTAAAATCTCACCCTCGCTGACTCCCAGAACCTCGGCGAGCTTCGGCAAAATCACTATGTCGGGATAGCTCAGACCTCTCTCCCACTTGCTCACCGCTTTATCGGTAACGCCGAGCGTGTCGGCAAGCGCCTTTTGAGTGAGTCCGTGCTCGCGGCGAAGCTCGACGATAAATCTGCCGGTTTTCGATATGTCCATTAAAGCACCTCCTGCTTTTGATGTCTTAATACTATCACATAGGCGGAGATTTTTCAACCGACCGTTGGTTTAGTTCCCAAAAATGCGCGTTATTGCGTAAAAAAAGCCCCCGCGTTGCGAGGGCTTCGTTTGTGTTGCTCAAACCAACTCAATGATGGCCATTTCAGCGGCGTCTCCGCGCCTCGGACCTATCTTGATAATCTTGGTATAGCCGCCGTTGCGGTCGGCATATTTCGGTGCGATTTCATCGGAAAGCTTCTTTGCTACGCTCTCCTTAGTTACATAGGCAAAAATCTGACGCTTAGAGTGCAGGTCGCCTGCTTTGGCAAGAGTGATCATCTTGTCCGCCATTGCGGAAACCTCTTTCGCTCTTGTTACAGTCGTCTCTATTTTACCGTTTTCAAACAGGAAAGTGACCATCGCGCGGAGCATAGCTCTTCTCTGGTCGGTAGTCCTGCCCAGTTTTCTTGCGCCCGGCATAAATATTCAACTCCTTACTTTCTTAATCCTCTGACGAACTCATCTCATAGCCAAGGGAGCGAAGCTTTTCCTTGACTTCGTCGAATGACTTCTTGCCGAGGTTTCTGACCTTCATCATTTCCTCTTCGGATTTTTCGATCAGGTCGTTGACAGTGTTGATGCCCGCTCTCTTGAGGCAGTTGAAAGATCTAACCGACAAGTCAAGTTCCTCAATGGTCATCTCAAGAACTTTCTCCTTAGACTTGTTGTCCTTTTCCGCAAGAATCTTGTCCACTCCGGTATCCTCGGAAAGATTGACGAACAGGTTAAGATGCTCGTTGAGGAGTTTGGCTGCCATTGATACGGCTTCCTTGGCGGAGATGACTCCGTCGGTCCATACTTCGAGCGTGAGCTTATCGAAATCGGTTATCTGACCCACACGGGTATTTTCAACTGTGTAGTTTACCTTGAGAACAGGGGTATAGATACTGTCTACGGCAATGACGCCGATAGGGGCGTTTGTCATAAGGGACTTGTTTTTTTCAGCGGAAACATATCCGCGCCCCTTATCCAAAACGATTTCCATATATAGCTTTGCATCGGCGTCAAGGGTGGCGATGTGCATATTCGGGACCAAAATCTCAACCTCGGAATCGGTCTTGATATCGCCCGCGGTGACTTCACATTCACCCTCCGCCTCAATGTATACCGTCTTGGGACCGTCGCAGTAAAGCTTTGCGGTGAGGCCCTTGAGGTTGAGGACTATTTCGCTTACGTCCTCTTTTACTCCGGGGACGGTTGATAATTCATGGTGTACTCCGTCAATCTTTATGGATGTGACCGCTACACCGGGGAGAGATGAAAGCAATACACGTCTAAGACTGTTGCCGATAGTCGTGCCGTAGCCCCTTTCAAGCGGCTCCAGAACAAACTTGCCGTATGTTCCGTTGCTTTTCAGCTCGACTATTTCTATATCCGGCTTTTCGATTTTTTCAAGCATTTGCAAGCCTCCATTTCTTTAGTGGCACACTGTTTTTCCGAAATATTTTAACACATAACCCGTGTCGGAATATATCGAAAAAAGGCGCCCTCCCATTTTTCTGTCCGGACCTTGAGAGCATCTCCCAAGGTCCGAGAGATGAATGAAACAAAACCGTTTGAGGTCTTATTTGGAGTAAAGCTCAACGATCAGGTGCTCCTCAACCTCATAGTCAAGGTCTTCCTTGACGGGAAGTCTTACAACACCTGCGGTGAGATTTTCCTTGTTGACGTCGAGCCAAGTCGGGATGAGTCTGCCGTTGGTAGCCTCAACTATTTCCTGGAACTTGACGCTCTTTTTGGAATTCTCACGAAGCGATACAATATCGCCGACCTTTACGCGGTAGGACGGAATGTCCACCCTCTGGCCGTTGACATTGAAGTGACCGTGTGAAACGAGCTGTCTTGCTTCACGTCTTGTCATGGAAAGGCCCATTCTGAAAACTACGTTGTCAAGTCTGGACTCCAAAAGGGTCAAAAGGTTTGCACCGGCCTGACCCTCAAGCTTTTCGGCTCTTTCATATATATGCCTGAACTGCTTTTCCTGAACGCCGTAGATGAATTTCAGCTTCTGCTTTTCCTTGAGCTGCATCTTATAGTCGGACTCTTTTTTTCTGAAGTTGGCACCGGAATTCCTCTTGGTCTCCTTGCCTACGCCCATGACCATAGGACTGATGCCCAACATCTTGCATCTTTTGAGAATCGGTTCTCTGCTGATTGCCATAAATAAATTTCCTCCGTTTTTAGATAATATCGGGCCTTAGTTCGCCCGACGCCGAGTAAACATTGGTAAACTCGGGGCGGTTAATAATTACACTCTGCGACGCTTCGGCGGGCGGCAGCCGTTGTGGGGAATCGGGGTGACATCTTTTATGAGTCTTACCTCGAGCTCCTCCGACTGAAGCGCGCGGATTGCCGCTTCTCTGCCCTGACCGGGGCCGTTTACATATACCTCTACCGTTTTAAGACCGTGCTCCTTGGCTGCTCTCGCTGCGGTCTCGGCAGCGGACTGAGCTGCGAACGGAGTAGACTTCTTGGAGCCGCGGAAGCCGAGTCCTCCTGCCGACGCCCACGAAATCGCGTTGCCCTGCATATCGGTGATGGTAACGATGGTGTTGTTGAACGAGGACTGGATATGAACCTGCCCCTGTTCGATGTTCTTTCTTTCTCTGCGGCGGCGGACAACCGTCTTTTTGCCTTTCTGCTGAGCCATGCTGCATATCCCTCCTTACTTCTTCTTGTTCGCGATAGTCTTTGCGGGTCCCTTGCGGGTTCTCGCGTTGGTCTTGGTTCTCTGACCTCTTACGGGCAGACCTCTGCGGTGACGCACTCCGCGGTAGCATCCGACTTCGATGAGTCTCTTGATGTTAAGCTGAACTTCGCGTCTCTTATCGCCCTCTACGATGAGGTGGTGGTCGATATATTCGCGGAGCTTGGCGACGTCGTCCTCAGACATATCCTTAACGCGGACGTCGGGATTAACGCCGGTCTCCCTACAGATTTTTGCCGCTGTCGGCGCGCCTATGCCGTAGATATAGGTCAATGCCGCTTCGATCCTTTTATCTCTGGGAAGGTCGATACTTGCTATACGTGCCATACTTTTAGCTGCACCTCCATTAAGTGATTTAACCCTGACGCTGTTTGTGCTTGGGATTCTCGCAGATGACCATTACGCGGCCCTTGCGTCTGATAACCTTGCACTTCTCACACATCGGTTTAACTGAAGGTCTTACTTTCATTGAAATACCTCCTTGGTTTTTGCGAAGAATTTTCTTCTTTTGCTTATAATCGGGAAGCTACTTGGATCTCCAGGTGATTCTTCCCTTGGCCAGATCATAGGGTGACATCTCGACCGTGACCTTATCACCGGGAACGATACGGATATAATTAGTCCTGAGTTTGCCGGAGATGTGGGCGAGAATCCTGTGGCCGTTGGCAAGCTCTACCTGAAACATTGTGTTGGGCAGCGCCTCGACAACAGTGCCTTCCAGCTCGATTACGTCTTCCTTTGACATTTTTATTCTCTCCTTTCAGTCTTGGTCGGATATATTTCCCACGGCGCTTCGGGTTGCAAACGCCGAAAGGAATCTGTGAAGTTTTTTATCTGTCAGTTCCGAAATGTCGATGCTCACGCCGGTCGGTGAAATGTGTTTGACGTTTTTAAGCTTGGGCTTTGAGAGCTTTCGCTCCTTGCCGTCGGCTATATAAACGAAGCGGTCTCGGGTCGCAACAGCAACGAAGAAGCGACCTTGATCTCGTCCGGCGAGCGCTCTGACAACAGAACCTCTGACAACGTTCATACAGGCTCTCCTCATTCCGGCAGGGTGAGAATCTGCGCGCCGTCCCGCGTTATGGCTATCGTATGCTCAAAGTGAGCCGAAAGCTTGCGGTCGACGGTTTTTACAGTCCACCCGTCGGAGAGAACCTTTACCTGAGCCGTACCCTGATTTATCATCGGTTCGATGGCGATAACCATTCCCGCGACAAGCCTCGGGCCATGACCGGCTCTGCCGAAATTCGGCACCTCGGGGTCTTCGTGAAGCTCTCTGCCCACTCCGTGGCCGACATACTGCCTCACAACCGAATATCCCCTTGATTCGTTATACTCCTGAATCGCGCTCGAAATATCGCCTATTCTGACGCCCGGAGCCGCCATAGCGATTGCCGCCATAAGGCTGCCCTCGGTGGAATCCATAAGCGCTCTCGCTTCGTCGGAAATCTCGCCGACCGCAAAGGTTCTGGCGGAATCTCCGTGGTAGCCGTCGATATAAGCGCCGACGTCAACCGAAACGATGTCGCCCTTTTTGAGCTTTTCGTGTGAAGACGGGATGCCGTGAATAACGGTGTCGTTCACCGAAATGCAGGCGCTCGCAGGGAAGCCCGCGTAGCCTAAGAATGACGGCTTTGCGCCATGAGAGACGATATAGTCGTGAATGATTTTGTCGAGTTCAAGAGTCGACATTCCCTCGTGTATCGCCTTTCCGGCAGCCGTGAGCGCCCCGCCGGTTATCAGACCGGCCTTGCGCATTTTCAGAAGTTCGTTTGTTGTTTTTACGTTAATCATCTTATCAACCGTTTATCGCGTCGAGGGTCAGACGGGTGGTCTCGGCGACCTCCTCCTGCCCGACTACGGTCCTCAACTTGCCTCTCGACTCATAGAAATCCTTGAGCGGAGCGGTCTTTTCGTGATACACCTTGAGCCTCTCGAGTACAGTGGCAGGCTCATCGTCCTTGCGGATAACAGTCTTGCCGCCGCAGGCGTCGCAGACGCCCTCTACCTTTGTAGGCTTGTAAACGACGTGGTATGAGCTTCCACAGGATTCGCAGACGCGCCTTCCTCCGAGCCTCTGGGCTATCTTTTCGTCTGGAACATAGATTTCTATGACCTTGTCGATATTGACTCCCATGCGCTCAAGCGCTTCCGCCTGAGGAACCGTTCTCGGGAAACCGTCAAGGATAAAGCCGTTTTTGCAGTCATCCTCGGCAATTCTGTCCTTGAGGATTCCTATGACGACTTCATCGGGTACAAGCTCGCCGGCGTCCATATACTTTTTGGCGGCAAGCCCGCTTTCGGTGCCGTTTTTGACCGCTTCTCTGAGCATATTGCCGGTAGAGATCGCGGGAATGCCCTTTGCGGCGCAGATGACCTCCGCCTGAGTGCCTTTTCCGGCGCCCGGTGCGCCTAATAAAATCAGATTCATGCTGCTGCTCCTTTCCGTATCGTTTGAGTGCGCGTCTTATTCAAGGAAGCCCTTGTGATGACGCAGCATAAGCTGGGATTCGAGCTCCCTTACGGTTTCGAGCGCGACGCTTACAACGATAAGTATGGAAGTACCGCCGAGAGCGATAGAACCTACGCCCGTAATCTGAGCGAAGATAATCGGGAATATGGCAACAACTCCGAGGAACAGAGCGCCTATGAGAACCAGCTTCGAGAGGATTCTCGTGATGTAATCGCTGGTGGGCTTGCCGGGACGGATACCCGGGACTGCGCCGTTGTTCTGTCTGAGGTTATTGGCTATTTCCACGGGATTATACTGCATCGAAACGTAGAAGTAGCTGAACAGAATGATGAGAATGAAGTAAAGCGTGGCGTATACCGGGTGGGTATAGCTGAAAGCCTCCATAAAGCCGTGCCAGAAAGTACCGGGCTCCGGCTCGCCGGTGAACATTTCGATGGTCTGCGGTATCGACATAAACGACATCGCGAAGATGATGGGCAGAACGCCAGCCATAGCTATCTTTATGGGAAGATAGGTGGACTGACCGCCGTACATCTTTCTGCCGACCACGCGCTTTGCGTACTGAATCGGGATTCTTCTCTCAGCGTTGTCCATAAAGATGATGAAAGCTATCATCAGGACGAAGATGACGATAATGATCGGGATAAGGATGATATATCCTATCTGACCGGTTTGGGCGAGAGTCTTGAAAGTCGCGCCGAAAGATGCGGGCAGATTGGCGATGATGCCTCCGAAGAGGAGCATCGAGATGCCGTTTCCGATACCCTTTCTGTCAATCTGGGAGCCGAGCCAGATAACGAGCATTCCGCCTGCGGTGAAGCAGGAGATGATAACCACCTCGGAAAGAGCCTTGGCAGCGCCGCTTGTATAGATGAGCGCGCCGGCGTTCTTAAGGGTGAGGTAATATGCCCACGACTGGAACAGCGATATGCCGAGAGTGGTATACTTGGTTATCTTATCAAGCTTTGCTCTGCCGGTTTCGCCCTCTTTTGCCAGACGCTCGAGAGCGGGAATGGCAAAGGTGAGGAGCTGAATGATGATCTGCGCGTTGATATAAGGCGAGATCGAAAGGCAGAGCAGCGTCGCCTTGCCGAAGGTACCGCCGGAGATCATATTGAGGGTGGAGAGAATGCCCGAACTGTTTTCAATCATTGCGGCAATCTGCTCCGGGATCAGGAAGGGCACGGGAATATAGCCGCCCAACCTGTAAATGATAACGATGAAGAGTGTAAAGAGTATCTTGTTTCTGATGTCTTTAACCTTCCATGCGTTTTTTAACGTCTCGAACACCTCAGACCACCTCTGCCTCTCCGCCGGCCTTTTCTATCTTCTCCTTAGCGGATTCGGAATAGGCTGCCGCCTTTACAGTGAGCTTTTTGGTGAGTTCGCCGTTGCCGAGAACCTTTATGCCGTTGCCTTCGTTTTTAACAATTCCGGCTGCGACCAGAAGCTCGGTATCAACGACTGTTCCGTCGACGAACTTTTCGAGGTCGGAAACGTTGATTGCAGTATATTTAGCCGCAAAGATATTGTTGAATCCTCTCTTCGGGATTCTTCTTGCGAGCCTTGTCTGTCCGCCTTCAAAGCCGGGTCTTACTCCGCCGCCTGAGCGCGCGTTCTGACCCTTATGACCCTTTCCGGCGGTCTTGCCCCAGCCTGAGCCGTGACCTCTGCCGATTCTGCGGGCCTTGTGAGTAGAGCCTTCAGCGGGCGCCAAATCGTGCAATTTCATTTGCTACACCTCCTTATTTTATTCTTCGGTAACTTTGATCAGGTGTACGATCTTGTTAATTTTACCTTTTGTCTGGGGATTGTCGGGCTGAGTGGTGGTATCCCCGATCTTGCGAAGTCCGAGAGCGTTGGCGGTTGCAATCTGGTCCTTCAGTCTGCCGTTAAGGCTCTTTACGAGTTCGATTTTAAGCGCCATCAGTTCTCTCCTCCTTCTTTTCCGAATATCTCCTTTACGGTCTTGCCTCTCTTGGCGGCGACTTCGTCTGCCGACTTGAGTGACTGGAGTCCGTTGAAAGTAGCTCTTACAACGTTGCAGGGATTGTTGGAGCGAAGCGACTTCGTTCTTATATCCTTAATGCCCGCGGCTTCGATGACCGCACGCACGGGACCGCCGGCGATAACTCCGGTACCTGCCGCGGCAGGTCTGAGAAGCACTCTGCCCGCGCCGTAAATACCTACAATATCGTGGGGAATTGTGGTTCCCTTGAGCGGTATCTTTATAAGATTCTTCTTAGCGTCCTCGATGCCCTTGCGTATAGCATCCGGAACTTCGCTCGACTTGCCGATGCCGAAACCGACAACGCCGTTTCCGTCGCCCACAACCATAAGCGCGGAGAATTTCATAATACGTCCGCCCTTGACGGTTTTGGATACGCGGTTTATTGCAACCGTTTTTTCAACAAGCTCTAATTTTGAAGCGTCTATCAATGCCAAAACGATTACCTCCTTTTAGAACTTTAATCCGCCTTCACGGGCGCCGTCGGCCAAAGCCGCCACACGGCCGTGATATACATAACCGCCTCTGTCGAAAACGACTTCTTCGATTCCTTTTTCCTTGCAAAGCTCGGCTATCATAGCGCCGACCTTCTTTGCGCCCTCTACGTTGCCGCCGTTGCCGTCAAAGCCCTTTGTCATGCTTGATGCCGCGCAAAGAGTAGTTCCGGCGACGTCATCTATAACCTGCGCATAGATGTGCTTTGCGGAACGGAAGACGTTGAGGCGGGGACATTCGGCGGTGCCGCAGACCTTAGAGCGGACTCTTAAGTGCCTATGGGCTCTTGCCTTGGCTCTGTCAACTGCTTTTACCATAACAATAGTCTCCTTTAATTACTTCTTCGCGCCCTTACCGGCCTTACCGGCCTTGCGGACGATAACCTCGCCGTCGTAGCGGATGCCCTTGCCCTTATACGGCTCGGGGGGACGCTTTGCGCGCACTTCGCAGGCAAACTGACCTACTTCCTGCTTGTCGATTCCCTTTACGAGAATCTGGTTGGGCTGCGGAACCTCAAGGCTGATGGTATCGGTCTCGCTCACTACTACCTGATGGGAGTAGCCGAGGTTAAGGATAACATCCTTGCCCTGCTTTGCGGCTCTGTAACCTGTTCCCTCGATTATGAGAAGCTTCTGATATCCGTTCACTACGCCCTCTACCATATTGTGGACAAGGGTTCTTGTAAGACCGTGAAGCGACTTGGTAAGCTGCTCGTCGTTAGGACGGGAAACCTTTATCTCGCCGTTTTCAACCGCTATTGTTAAGGCGGGGTTAAATGTTTTTGTGAGAGTACCCTTGGGGCCTTTTACGGTTACTACGTTTCCGTCAGCAACGTTTATCTCGACGCCCGCAGGAACGCTGATAGGCTTTAATCCTATTCTTGACATAATTAGCCTCCTTACCAGACGAATGCGAGAATCTCGCCGCCGACGCCAAGCTCGCGAGCCTTCTTATCGGTCACGATGCCCTTGGACGTAGAGACGATTGCGACGCCCAGACCCTTCATTACCTTCGGCATATCCTCGCAGCTTGAGTATATTCTCAGACCGGGCTTCGAGACCCTTCTGAGGCCGGAGATTACGGGCGCCTTGTTCTCATCGTATTTAAGTGTAATTCTTATGATTCCCTGCTTGCCGTCCTCGACGACCTGATAAGCCTTGATATAACCTTCGTTAAGAAGAATCTCGGTTATAGCCTTCTTGACGTTAGAAGCGGGAACATCTACAGTAGCGTGCTTTGCTGAGCTTGCATTGCGGATTCTTGTCAGCAAATCTGCTATAGTATCAGTAATCTGCATACTGTTTTGCCTCCTTTACTTGGTTCTACCAGCTGGCCTTCTTGACTCCCGGAATCTGACCGTCGTGCGCCAGCTCTCTGAAGCAGATACGGCAGATGCCGAACTTTCTCAGATAAGCGTGAGGTCTTCCGCAGATCTTGCACCTATTGTAAGCACGAGATGAGAACTTTGGCTTTGCCTGCTGCTTCAAAATCATTGATTTTTTAGCCATTCTGTTTCCTCCTCATTACTTAGCGAACGGAGCGCCCAGCATAGAAAGCAGCTCCTTTGCTTCTTCGTCAGTCTTGGCGGTGGTGATGAAATTGATGTCCATTCCCCGGACTTTGTCTACCTTGTCAAACTCAATCTCAGGGAAGATAAGCTGCTCCTTGATACCGGTGGAGTAATTTCCTCTGCCGTCGAAGGAGTTGGGGTTGATGCCCTTGAAGTCTCTTACGCGCGGGAAAGCAACGTTAAAGAGCCTGTCGATAAATTCATACATTTTATCGGAGCGAAGAGTTACCTTTACGCCGATGGGCATTCCCTCTCTGAGCTTGAAGTTAGCGACAGATTTCTTGGCTTTGCAGACTATAGGTCTCTGACCGGTGATAGCGGACAGGTCGTTTATAACGGCGTCCACTACCTTGGAGTTTTCCTTAGCTTCGCCGCAGCCGACATTTATAACGACCTTGTCGAGCTTGGGAATCTGCATTACGTTCTTATAGCCGAATTTCTTCATAAGCGCGGGGGCTATATCGCTGACATAGTAATCTTTAAGTCTTGCCATCTTTATATCCTCCTTACTTGATTTCGGAGCCGCAGCGCCTGCAGACTCTTATCTTATTGCCCTCGTCGTCAACCTTGACGCCGTATCTGACGCCTCTGGAGCACTTGGGGCAGTAGAGCGCGACTTTGCTTGAATACATAGCCGCCTCTGCCTTTACGATTCCGCCGGCTTCGCCCTGCCTGCGGGGCTTTATGGACTTAGTCGCCATATTGCAGCCCTCGACTATGAGCTTGCCTTCCTTGGGAGACACTGCAAGAACGTTTCCTCTCTTGCCCTTGTCCTTACCGCTGAGGATAACTACGGAGTCGCCGGTTTTAACATGGATTTTGTTCATATTGTTGGCTCCTCCTTACAGTACCTCGGGGGCCAGAGACATTATCTTGACGAAATCGTGGTCTCTGAGTTCTCTGGCTACGAGGCCAAAGATACGGGTTCCCCTCGGAGTTTTGTCTTCTTTGATTATAACGGCTGCGTTCTCATCGAAACGGATATAGGTTCCGTCGTCGCGGCGCAAACCCTTTGTTGAACGAACGATTACTGCTTTTACTACATCGCCCTTCTTGACCATGCCGCCCGGTGCCGCCTTCTTTACAGAGGCCACCACGACATCGCCGATATTGGCGTACTTGCGGCGCGTGCCGCCCAAGACTCTGATGCACATAAGCTCTTTGGCGCCTGTATTGTCTGCAACCTTGAGTCTGGTCTGCATTTGTATCACAGCAAGTTCCTCCTTTCAGTTTTTGAAAATCTGGGTCCGCCTTTTCAGCGGTCTTACGGCTTACTTGGCCTGTTCGAGTACCTTTACAAGGCGCCATCTCTTATCCTTCGAGAGAGGGCGGGTTTCCATAATCTGGACAGTATCGCCGGTGTGGGCGACATTCTCCTCGTCGTGGGCCTTAAACTTGACGGTTCTCTTGATGATCTTCTTGTAAAGAGGATGCATAACGTTGTCCTCAATGGCGACTACAATCGTCTTGTCCATCTTGTCGGAAACGACTTTGCCCACTCTTGTCTTTCTAAGCTTTCTTTCGCTCATTGTAAAATCCTCCTCTCAATCACTCGGATTCCCGCTGGCGAATAAAGGTCATTATTCTGGCGATATCCTTTTTAACGGCCTTCATTCTCATAGGGTTATCGAGCTGGTTGACAGTGTGCTGGAAACGAAGGTTGAAAAGCTCTTCGCGAAGATCGGCGAGCTTATTCTGCATCTCTACAAGAGTCATTTCTTTGATTTCACTTGTTTTCATTATTGCTCACCACCCGTTTCTGAAGCTTCCTTACTTACAAACTTGCACTTGATAGGCAGCTTGTGCGCGGCAAGACGCATAGCTTCCTTTGCGACTTCCTCGCTCACGCCGGCGATTTCAAACATTACCTTGCCGGGCTTTACCACCGCTACCCAGAACTCGGGGGTACCTTTACCGGAACCCATTCTGGTGCCGAGCGCCTTGGTTGTTACGGGCTTGTCAGGGAATATCTTTATCCAGACCTGTCCGCCGCGCTTGATATAACGGGTCATAGCGATACGGGCGGCCTCTATCTGAGCAGAGGTGATCCACGACGGCTCAAGAGCCTGAAGTCCGTACTCGCCGTAGGCTACATAGTTGCCTCTTGTCGCCTTACCGGTCATTCTTCCGCGCTGCTGCTTGCGGTGCTTTACTCTCTTTGGAAGTAACATTATTTATTACCTCCTTCTCTTCTGTTATCGGTCCTCTCGCCTCTCGGACGGGAGTCGCGGCTGTCGTTTCTCGGACGGCGCGGTCTGTCGTCGCCGTTTCTCGGGCGGCGGTTGCGGCGCTCCGGCTTTTCCTCGTGTGCGCTTGCCTCACCCTTGAGAACCTCGCCCTTGTAAATCCAGACCTTTACGCCGATTCTGCCGTAAGTTGTGGCAGCCTCGGCAGTGCCGTAGTCGATATCGGCTCTGATTGTCTGAAGCGGAATGGTTCCCTCGTGATAGCTCTCGCTTCTCGCGATTTCGGCTCCGCCCAAGCGGCCCGACGCCTTGGTCTTGATACCCTTCGCACCGAGCTTCATAGCTCTGCCGATGGCGCCCTTCATAGCTCTTCTGAAAGCTACTCTGTTCTCGAGGTCGAGAGCGATTCTCTCGGCTACGAGCTGAGCGTTGAGGTCGGGCGACTTTACCTCAAAGATGTTGAGCGAAACAGTCTTGCCGATTTTCTTCTCGATGTCGGCTCTGAGCTTTTCGATCGCCTCGCCGCCTCTGCCGATTACAAGACCGGGCTTGGCGCAGTGAATGTTGATCTTCACCTTGTCTGCAAATCTTTCGATTTCGATGCGGGGGACACCCGCGGCATAGAGATTCTTCTTGATGTAGTTACGGATATTGTAATCTTCAACAAGGGTGTCGCCGAAAGTGCTCTTATCTGCAAACCAGCGGGAATCCCAATCCTTGATGATTCCGACACGCAAACCGTGCGGATTAACCTTTTGTCCCATAGTTTACCTCCTTTGACGACTTATTCCTTTTCAGAGAGAACAACTGTGATGTGTGAAGTTCTCTTGAGTATTCTTGCTGCACTGCCCTTTGCTCTCGCGTGGATTCTCTTGAGCGTGGGACCCGGGCAAACGAAACATTCGGAAACATACAGATTTGTCTTATCCATCTGCTTGACTTCCGCGTTTGCGGCGGCCGAGTTCACAAGCTTTATGAGATATTCGCAAGCGGACTTAGGAGTGTGCTTCAGTATGGCAAGGGCGGTTTCGAGGTCCCTGCCTCTTATAAGGTTGAGGACAATTTCAACCTTACGGGGAGCAATACGGGCATTTCTGAGTATTGCCTTGGCTTCCATTTGAATTTCCTCCTTTCGGCCTATTTGCCGTTATTGGACGTCTTCGAGCCGGCATGACCCTTAAAGGTTCTTGTCGGGGCGAACTCGCCGAGGCGGTGACCCACCATATCCTCAGTGACGTATACCGGAACGTGTTTACGTCCGTCGTGGACGGCAAATGTATGACCAACGAAATCAGGGAAGATAACGGATGCGCGGCTCCATGTCTTTATAGCCTTTTTCTCTCCCGTTTCGTTCATAGCGACGACCTTTTTGTAGAGCGATTCCTGAACATAAGGTCCTTTTTTGACACTTCTACCCATTATTCATCTGCCTCCTTTCAGCATTACTTATCATTGCGGCGCTTTACGATATACTTATCGGAGCGATGATGCTTGGCTCTGGTCTTGTAGCCGAGAGCGGGCTTGCCCCAAGGCGTAACCGGTGAGGGGTGGCCGACAGGCGATTTGCCTTCGCCGCCGCCGTGCGGGTGGTCGTTCGGGTTCATAACCGAGCCTCTGACGGTGGGTCTTACGCCCATATGGCGTTTTCTTCCCGCTTTGCCGAGGTGAACGTTTTCGTGGTCGATATTGCCGACCTGCCCGATCGTCGCCATGCAATCGGCGGGGATATATCTCATTTCGCCGGAGGGAAGACGGACAAGAACCCTGTCGTCCTCACGGCCCATAAGCTGCGCCATATTGCCGGCGGAACGTACAAGCTGAGCGCCCTTGCCGGGATAAAGCTCAATGTTGTGGATAAAGGTACCCACGGGAATGTTGATAAGAGGAAGCGCGTTGCCGGGCTTGATATCTGCTGTGGCGCCGGCGCGGACGGTATCTCCTACCTTAAGTCCGTTGGGAGCGATGATATATCTCTTCTCGCCGTCCTCATACTGCACCAGAGCGATGTGTGCCGAGCGGTTGGGATCGTATTCAAGAGTAAGGACTTTGGCGTCCATATCAAGTTTGTTTCTCTTGAAGTCGATCACACGGTATTTTCTTCTTTCGCCGCCGCCGTGATGACGGACGGTGATTCTGCCATAGCTATTTCTGCCCGAGGTCTTCTTAAGAGGTTCGAGAAGGCTCTTTTCGGGCTCGACCTTTGAAAGAACGCTGTAATCGGTGACTGTCATTCCGCGGCGTCCGTTCGTAGTCGGCTTGTAGCTTTTTATAGCCATTGTGTGTTTTCACTCCTTTTAAGGTTTTGCGGGAGTTTTATCTCCCATACTTAGCTCCCTGTTTTCCGGGAGCGGTCTTGCCGAAAACCGGCGACCCGAGTCACGGGTTCTTTATCAGATCATTCCGTCGAAGAAGGAAATGGTCTTCGAACCCTCGGCAAGAGTAACGATTGCCTTTTTCCACGAAGGAGTGGTTCCCTCGTATCTGCCCATTCTGCGGCTGCGGCCTCTCATATGAATCGTGTTGACCTTAGCGACCTTTACGCCGAAAATCTTCTCTACGGCGTCCTTGATTTCGGTCTTGTTGGCGGTCCTGAGGACTCTGAAAGTATATTTGCCGGCTCTGAGGTCTTCCATTGAAGCCTCGGTGATAACGGGCTTGAGAATAATATCCTGAGCGGTCTTAACCATTAGCAGTATACCTCCTCTATCTTTGCCACGGCATCGGTAACGACGATAAACTTGTCGTAATTCAGGATGTCGTAGACGTTGAGAGTGTTTACGAGCGCGGTCTTGACGCCGGGAATGTTGCGGGCGCTCTTAACGAGCTTTTCGTCAACCGCTGAGTTTACGATAAGAGCCTTGCCCTCAGCGCCGAGCGCCTTGAGCATATCAACGACGTTCTTTGTCTTGATGCTCTCGAAATCAATGCCGTCGAGAACTATTACGCCGCCCTCGGCAAGCTTTGAAGAAAGAGCTGATTTCATAGCCAGTCTCTTTACTTTCTTGTTGACGGTGAATCTGTAGCTGCGGGGCTTAGGACCGAGAGCCACACCGCCGTGAGTCCACTGCGGAGAACGGGTGGAACCCTGCCTTGCACGGCCGGTGCCCTTTTGTCTCCAAGGCTTTCTGCCGCCGCCCGATACTTCGGTGCGGGTAAGGGTGGACTGAGTACCCTGCCTCTGATTCGCGAGGTAGTTGACTACCATAGTGTGCATAGCCGTGACGTTGGGTTCAACGCCCCAGACGGCGTCGTTAAGCTCAGTGTCGGCAACTACGTTGCCCTTGATATCATATACGGAAATCTTAGACATTTTCGCTTCCTCCTTCCACTAAGCCTTCTTAACGCTGTCCCTGACGGTCACTATGCCGTTCTTGGGTCCGGGGATTGCTCCCTTTACAGCGATAAGATTGTTTTCGGCGTCGACCTTGACGACTTCGAGATTCAAAACGGTCACCTTTTCGGCTCCCAAATGTCCCGGCATTTTCTTGCCCTTGAAGATTCTCGAAGGCGAGGAGTTCGCGCCCATCGAACCCGCGTGGCGGTGAACAGGTCCCGTACCGTGGGTTTCCTTGAGTCTGTGATTGTTCCAGCGCTTGATAGAGCCTGCGAAGCCCTTACCTTTGCTGACTCCGCTTACGTCCACGATGTCGCCTACGGCAAAAGTATCTGCCTTTACGATGTCGCCAACGTTAAGCGCGCCGGTGTCGGCGATTCTGAATTCCCTGAGATGCTTCTTGAGGGCGACGTCCGCCTTCTTGAAGTGACCTGCGAGGGGCTTTTTGAGGCTCTTTGCGGTGGTGTCTCCAAAGCCGAGCTGAACGGCTTCATAACCGTCGTTTTCAGCGGTCTTCTTCTGGACAACCACGCAGGGACCAGCCTCGATGACCGAAACCGGAATTACTTTACCGGCTTCGTCGAAGATCTGAGTCATACCGATCTTCTTTCCGATGATGCCTTTTTGCATTTTAGTTTTCCTCCTATTCGGTTATTGGTCGGACTTCTCCGACTTGACCTGTGAGCGTATTCGCTGAGAAACCTGTTATAACGGTTTCTTTAGGAAATTACTTGATTTCCATTACGATATCTACGCCGGCAGGAAGCTCAAGATTTTGCAGAGCAGCGGTAGTGTCGTTGGTCGGGTGGAGAACGTCGATGAGTCTCTTATGAGTTCTCAGCTCAAACTGCTCGCGGCTGTCTTTATCCTTGAAGACGGCGCGGAGTATGGTGACGACCTCCTTGTCGGTCGGGAGCGGGACGGGTCCGGAAACCTTAGCGCCGCTTCTCTTGGCCGCTTCGACTATTTTAGCCGCGGCGGCGTCGACATTCTGGTGCTCATAGCCCTTGATCTTGATTCTGATTTTTTCATTGACTGCCATTTTACTGCCTCCTTTAATTTTGCTTGGGGGCTTACCCGCTTTGTCAGCGGGTTTGTCTGTTATAAAAACACGCTTCCGTGTGTTTCTTTCAGCCCCATAAAAAATACCGAAAAACTGTTCGTTTTTCGGAGGACCAAATACCGCACACAAGGGTTGCCGCGCCGATCCCGCCACAGGTTTTGCCCTGTTCGCAAGATGCGGAACCGCACGTTTCGTGTCAGTTATTACAGTCGCCCGGTTTAAAATCGGACATACTCTGCCGAAATTACCTGCCTTTAGGGCAGCAACCTTCAGCTTCATCGCATATCTTTCGCAGTCACGCAAGGTATAATATACCACCAAAACCGGACAATAGTCAAGATTTAAGCAAAATTTATACTGTAGAAATTTTCAGAAATTTCCGTCGCTATTTTGTGAATATTTCACAACCATACAATCTTTAGTCGGAAATTCCGCTTATGTCCACAACATTTTCAACGCGCTCAACTTCGTTGCAGTCTTCTATATAAATAGAATAGGAATATTCGGTAACGCTGCCGTCGAGTTCCACGCCTGTCTTTTCGGTGAAGGAAACGAGATCGCCGTCGTCCGAGAAATAGTAGTCGACCGAAAACGACTCAATTTCGCCCTCGCCGTCATACTGCCCGAGCATCGACGGGTCATAAACGTGCCTGACGTGAATACCCGTGCCGTCGCACCACTGTTCTTCCTTTGAAAAGCTTTTTTCGGGTATTATTGCCTTTTTATAAAAAATGATCAGCCCCTCGTCCGCCATAGGGTAGGGAACATCGCGGGAATAGGCAGTAAAGCGTATATCCGAGGCGTCAAGCGCAGTGACAGTGCCGTTGTCATCGGTAAACTGCTCTCTGCCGTTGTTATACTGCGCGAGGTATATCCCCTCGCCCTTTCCGACGTAGGAATAGGTCATAATCCCCTTTTCATCGTATTTGAAGACAAAGATCTGCTCCGACTCGCCGGTTTTGTCTTTGACGACGTCTACTCGTGCGGAGTCGAGAGAGCGGTACCACTGCCGTGCGGCAAGTATAAGCTCCTCGCCCGCCACCGGTTCCGAAGTTCCGCAGCCGCTCAGCGAAAAGGTCATCAGTACAGCGGCAAACGCCGCAAGGATTTTTACCTTCATTTTATGCTCCTTTGAAAATCAACGCCCCGTAAACCGGGGCGTTTGTCTGTGAATTTATTTTCTGCGTCCGCGCTTTTTGACGTCGAGCGTCTTAAGACAGGAGATGCGGTCTTCGCTCGACACCTTGAATTTTGAAAGCATATCTTCAAATCCGGCGTCGGTTACAGAGGATTTCGGCTCGTAGGCATATTCGATGTCCTCTATAGAAATATGTTCCTTTTTGACCGGCTTCTTCTGGCTGTGGTGAACGGGGCGGGCGGGTTCGCTGTCCTTGTCCTTTGAGGGGAACGACTCGGCACGCGGCTTTGCGTTCTGCGGGGTACGCTGCTGACGGTTTTCCTGCTGCGGCAGCGCTCTTTTTATAGAAAGACTTATCTTTCCGTCCTGTGCGATGTTTATGATTTTTACCTTAACTATCTGACCTTCGCTGATGTGGTCCTTGATATCGTTGACATAGGTTCCGGCGATCTCCGAAATATGAACCATTCCGGACCTTCCCCCGCCGATGTCAACAAATGCGCCGAATTTCTGTATTCCGGTGACTTTTCCCTCTAAAACTGTGCCGACTTCAAACTGCATTGGTGCTTGCTTTCCTCTTTCTATGATGTCCTTGCTTTTTCGGAGGCTTATCCCTTAGGCCTCACGTAGAATCTGCGCTCCCTCGGATATGCGTATCCGAGCTTCTCGACGGCGACGATAAACATATACTCCGACTCGTCGTCTGTGTTGAGAATTCTGCGGTATTCGTCGTTTTCCTGTAGGGTTTCGCTGATCTGATTCTTGAGCTTCTCGACCTGACTTTTCTGCTCAGCTATCTCCGCCTGAGTCTGGATTATCTGACCGACGGAAAATACAAGAAGCAGAATAAAGAACGCAAGCTTAACAAAGTCGCCGAAATGCGACCTGCGCTTTTTATCGGGTTTAGCCATCATCGCGCCTCCCTGCTTACGATTTCCGCATAGTTTAACACATTGCTATTATACATCATAAACCGTTCTTTACGCAAGGATTTTCTTCAATTTTCTCCTCTTTCTTTTGAAAATACGTCACCCCGCACAAAACTTTCAATGCTTTCTTGGCTATATTGACCAGATAAATCAGCACCTTTTTTACAGTCTTTACCACCTTGGCGACCAGACCCGACACTATCTTTCCGAGTGTGGTCAAATACACTGCGAAGCCGATGAGCATAGCCGCAAAGACAAAGAATCTGAGCTGTCCGCGGCACAGCTCGGTACAGTAGCCGTAAAACGCCGCCGAGTATAAAAGCACAAAAACCGTGTCCTCAAGGAACACCGCCGCGCTTTTGTGTCTGACAGTCATTCTGAACGCCCTGAGAATGTCGTATATCCCTCCGAGAACAGCTCCGAGAAGCAATCCTCCCAGAAACAGCCGCAGTTCGAGCGACGTCCCGAAAAAATGCAGGGCATAAACTTCCTCGCGCGTCATCTTGTGACCTTTCCCCAAAGACCGAGCTTTTTCTTTCTGTCCTTGTCGCCGTAGACTATCGACCGGATATCTCCGTCTATCTGCATATCTCCGGTATCAACGTTCATAGTGTTTACATGCAGGCTCTTTCCCCTTATGACCATTTCTCCGAGGGTGGTGTAAAGCGATATCTCGTTTTCGTCAAAGCTGTCTACGTCTGTCACTCCCGAAAGCTCGAGTGTCGCGCGGTCCTGCAAAATAACGCTGTGATGCGCAGTCATCTGTTCGCTCATATCCGTTGCTCCTTTTGAGTTTTTACTAAATAGTATGAGCGATACGGCAAAAAAAGAAGCCCGACTGTCTGTCGGGCTTCTTTGGTTACGGTTTTTGCCTATGCTCCGGTCATTCTGCGTCGGGGTCATAGCTCGAGAGCATATCGTTCAGCTCCTCGATAGAATAGTCGAGAGCCTCCTTATTGGATTCCTTGAGCTCTGCCCAAGTATTCTGAAGGTTCCTTCCGTTAAAGAGAATCATACTGTTCAGATATTCCATAGCATCGCCGAGGTTGGTATATTGAACGATGGTGGTTCTCGACTTCGCAATCTTATACATCTCGTTCCACATATCGAGCATTTCCTGAGTCCAGCCGAGCTTTTCCCGCTTCTGCCGCTCGTCGATTCTGACAACCGTCGGGTCTATGATTCTGAATCTGTCACACGCCGCCAAAAGAGCTACTCCTTCAGGATTGGGAGCGTTCTTCACAAGGCAGTAGCCGCTCGGTACGGAGTCGATATAATATTCGCCGTCGCCGTTAGGGTCGCGCGGAACGGGTACTACCATTACGTCGCCCGCGTCGCCGTAGATGTTTTCAAAAGCTTCTCTCGAAACCATTTCGTCGAGAATAAAGCGGGAATCCATACCGAAGAGAATCTCTCCCTCTTTCATTCCGCCGGCGGATTCGCCGCGGTTGAGCGACCAACTGTTCCAAAGAGGATAGTGAAGCTCATTTTTCGTTACGTTCATAAGGAACATAGCGCCGCGCTCAATTCTCGGGTCGTCATAATTGGTGTAAAACTGCTTAGACTCCTGATCAAGCAGAATTACATATGTACCGGTGGAGCTCAGGAACGTGGCGTCGGTGTGCCAACTGTTGAAAGCGTAGCGTCCTGCGTCCGGATCGGAGAAGTCCAACGCCATATCATACATCTCGTCCCAAGTCCACTCGTTGTTGAGGAAGAGCTGGGCAGGATCGTCGAAGCCGTATTCATTGAACACTCTGCGGTTGTATAACACACAGCTGTTGTTCTGAATATCGGTTATGAACATATACGGCTCTCCACCGAGAGAGAAGAAAGCGTCGGAGAAATACTTCATCTCGGACCACAGAGGGTCGTCATAGTTGATATAATCGCCGACCGGCGCCAGCATCTGCTGAGTAAAATAGGTGGGGAACAGACTTTCCCAAGCCCTTGTGAAATCAGGAGGAGTGCCTCCGATAACCGCAGTGGCAAGGTCGGTGGAAAAATCGGCATATGTAGTTTCCTGCCACTCAACATTTCCCTTATACTTGTTCTGAAAAGTCCAGTAGCCGGTCTGAATCATTTCGTCCTCGGAATAGTTGTGGAAATCGTCGTAGTAATAGAAATACGTGAGAGTGGTATTCGCACCCGCTGCATTCTCATAATCGGGCAGAACAATGTTCGCCGCGGCGAGTATATCCTCGGCGTCCTCGGTGCTCAGAGTGAGCTATACGGTCTGACGTTTTTGAGACCCGCACCCTACAAGCGCAACAATAAGAATCACCGCCAACAGCATTGCCAATGTCCTTTTTAACATATAAATTCTCCTTTCATATGACTTAGGCAGTTGCGAACAGATGCCGACGCCGGAAAAAACTTGCTGCAAACTGCACTAAAATTGCTGAAAACTCACAAAAATATTATAACATATTGTCTTTTTTGTATCAACCATCAGTTGCAACAATTATACAGCAATTTTTTTGTATATTTCATCAATGATATCTACAAATCTGTCAAAATAGATAACAAAAATCGCACATCCGCAAAACACGGCTGTGCGATTCATGTTTATTACGGCTCGGACACGTCGGGCGTATCCTGCCCGCTTTCGGGAGCGGAAGGTTCCGTCTCGTAGGGGGATATCTCGGGAGGGTCGGTTACCAAAGGCGTTGTTTCCGACGGCTCGCTTTGCGTCGGCTCCGTCTCGGAAGACTCGGGAGGCGAGGTCTCGGGCGGCGAAGTTGCGGGAGGGTCGGTGACGGGCGGATATGTAACAGGCGGTTCGGTGACGGGAGGCTGGGGTACGGTGGGAACCGTCTGCGGAGGAGGAGTCTGAGGCGGGTAATCGAGGTAATATGTTGTCGTGACCGACGTCTCCGCCGACGTTTCCTCGGAAGACATCTCCTCAGATGTGTAGGTTTCCACGGTAGAAAGAACCGTTTCAGGCTCTGTTTCTGTCGTCACCGGCTCGGTTTCCAAAACGGTGGTTGAGCGGCTTCTTACGCGCTTTTCGCTCAGACTGTCCGCAGAAACATATGCCTCAAAGCCGTTATACCAGATGCTCGCCCAGCCGTCTTCGCGTATTTCTATTACCTCGACTTTTTCATTTCGGGAGAAGTAGCCCATAATCATCGAACTATCGTCGGGCATTAGCCTTATATTCACGGTTTCGGAGGCGTACATAGTATGCGTCTCGGGCGGTTCCTCAAAAACCGTCGAAGTTACGGGAGGCTCCGTAGCGGGCGCTGCGGTTGTGGGCGGAAGCGTAGTTGTGACGGGGGGCTCGGTTGTGACATAAGTGGTCACCGCGGGCAGGGGCGTCTCAGAGTCATCCGGCTCGGGTGGCTCACGCTCGGGCTCGGGCATATCGCAGAAGCCGAGATGCGCGCCCAAGGTTCGAAGCGCCCTGCCGAAAGGCAGAGTAACCTTATAATATTCGGACAGCTCGGCGGTACCGCCGCCTCTTAGAATAGAAGCAATAGTAAGCTTCGGAGCGCTGCCGCTTCTTGAAAGAAAGGCAAAGCTCAGCGCGAGGATAAGTACGGTAAGCGTGAGAACCGCAACATTGATGAGATTGCAGCCCGCCACTCTCGTCTCTTTGGAGAGACCCCTGAGAAGGCTGTCAGCGTCGGAGGTCTTTGCGGCAGCGGCACGGGTGTATTTGAGGTCAAATTCATCGCCTTTGACGCCGATTTCAAACTTCGGCACCGACGAAACCGGACCCGCCTTTTTCTGAACGGAAGCGGACTTCTTTTTATTTCGGTTTTTTGCCACAGGTTATCCTCCTTTCGCTGAATTTCAGACTGTTCATACCGCTGCGGAAGCGCAGCTTATTATCAGAAGAATCACACATATAACCGTTTCTACGGCTCTTGCCGCGCCGTAGAATTTTTCGCTTTCCGCCATTTTAAGCCTTATCTCGGCGGTCAGCGCTCTGCGAAGCGGAGAAACGGCAAAAACGCCGATTATAAGCCACGGCAGGCTGCGCATCAGCTCGTCGTGCAGGGCGAACGTGACGTCATATCCGTAATCTGTAGAGAAAGACGAGAAAAACGCTGCGATTCCGCCCGCAGTGTCAAAAATCGGAACCGAAAACGCGAAAATAAGAATCACTGCCGAAAAGACCGCGTCGGAAACACGGCTTCTGCGTCCCGGTATACATTCAAGCACGGCGGCAAGAATTATTATGCCGACAAAGGCGCCCGCAGCGACGCCGAGACCGAGCATAATTCCCGCCGAAACGAGCGACAGAAGCACGAGCGATATTATAACTCCGACAGCCGAGCGCTCAAAAAAGCATCTTCTTACAAACTCCGCAAAGCCCTCCCACATTTCGCAAACATGGTCCGAAACCCTGAAACGCGGCACGAATGCGGGGGTGCGAAGCCGCGGAGAAAGACCGCTCATAAGTCCGAGTCCGCAGGACATTTCAAGCACGCCTGCGGTCACGGCGTATACTTCGCCTACGGTTACAAGAACAAGCAGAACGGCGTTTGCCCACGGGAAAGCGTCATATTCCACCGCAGCAAGACGTACTCTGTCAAACGAAAGACCGATAATCGCGGTCATCGCAAAGCCTTTTATAAATTCAACGAGACCCGTCGACATCTTTGACAGCGCGGGGCGACGGCTTTTGAGAGCCTTTTCGGACGTTCTGTAGTCGGCAAGCGGGGCGATGAGCATATTCTCAAGCGAAATAAAATACGCGGCGAGCGCGAAGAAATCTTTTTCAGGCTCCATTCCAGAAGCGACGTCCTTATTATAAAGTATACATCTCAGGGCAAAGAGAACAAAGCCTACTGATATAAGCGCAGAGCCTAAAGATGCGCCGGTTCCGGAAACGGCGGCAAGATAAACTGCGGTCAGCACCGCGGACGCGTCGCCCAAAATTTCAAAAAAGAGCATGTTTTTGCGGCGAGGAATAAATCCGAGTATATATATAATGAATACCGGAGCCATAATAAGCAGATAATATACAGGAGCCTGCCCGCGTCCCCAAGCGATGAATACGAGCGAAGCCGCGACGGACACCGCGTTTTTTGACCAAGGCTCACGGCAGCAGAAGCTCAGCGTGAGATATATCGGCAAAAACGCAAAGACGAATATCAAATCGCTAAATATCACTTCCGTCGCTCCTCTCTTTATCAATCTTTGAATAGTATACCTCAGGTTTTCGATTCTGTCAATGAGATATCTGCATTTTACTGTGAAAAAGACCCGCATAAGCCGTACATCCGCCCGTAATAAGCAAATCGCCAAAAATTCCGATTTCTTTCATACAGTTTTCACATATGCCGATATAATTATTATTACAAACTCAAAGCGGCGCCCGGGGCCGCAGATACATTTTCCGGCATTTTTTCTTTACTTCTTGGAGGTAAATGACTATGAACGAATTTGATATTAACGATAACACCCAAAACAACGAGGAAAACCAAAACGGTACTAAGGATGCAACTTCCGAGCAGAATCCTTCCAAGCCGTCCGAGATTGAAGCCGTTGCGCCGCAGTCCGGCGAGCAAAAGCCTTCGGATGTCGAAGAACACAGATACTCCGAACCTTTTACCGAAAACAGACAGACCGGCAATCAGCAGCCATATTTCGGTCAGCAGCCAGTCCAGCCGTCGCCTCAGCAGCAAAACTATATTCCGTACAACCAGCCCTATCAGCAGAACCCCCCGTATAACCGGCAGTACGGTCAGGCGCAGCAGCCCTCTATGGGCTACTATCAGCCGCATACTAATGAATACATCTACAGTCCGGCGCCGTCTCCCAAAAAGAGCAAAGCCGGCAAGATAGCTCTTATATGTATAGCCGCAATTCTCACGGTATTCGTATTCTCGGTCGGAATTTACTCGGTTTTTACAATCGGCGAGAGATACAGCATCGACCAGTTTTCCGATAATCTGTTTGCCGACAGGGACGGCAGTTCCTCTAAAAAAGACGACGACTATATAGACGACCACCGAAACGACACTGAGGTCGAGGGCGAAGATGAAATTCCCGAAGAAAACCATTCCGCTCAAAACGTTGCCGTCACTCCCACTCCGGTGCGCGACTATCCTTCGCTCGAGCAGCTTTCGACTCCCTCCGACGCTATGAGTCTGCCCGACATCTACGATAAGGTCATACAATCGGTAGTCGGAGTTTCCTGCTACGTCGAGGGCGGCACCCAGACAGGCACCGGCTTTGTAATCGACGCCGAAGAGGGCTACATCGTCACCAATGCGCATGTCATAGAAGACTACGTCACCGTTATGATTGTCGACCACGATCTCAATGAATACGAGGCGGAGGTAATAGGATTCGACACTCAGTCGGATATTGCTGTGCTTCGCATAGACCCCAGCGACAAGGACCTCGTAGCGGTTGACCTCGGCACCTCTGACGACCTAAGAATAGGCGAGCTTGCAATAGCGATAGGCAACCCGCTCGGATTTGACCTCTACGGCACTATGACCACCGGAATTATCTCGGGTCTTGACCGCACCGTCACCATCAGCGACATCACAATGAACCTTTTGCAGACCAGCGCCTCTATCAACAACGGCAACTCGGGCGGTCCGCTCATAGACGCCTACGGCAGAGTTATAGGAATCACCTCGGCAAAAGTTGCCTCAACCTACGGTGAAAGCCTCGGCTTTGCGATCCCGATCGACGAAGCCATTCCGATAATCGAAAATCTCATTCAGTACGGTTACGTTATAGGCAGACCGAGCATAGGAATCTCGGGGCAGGATATTTCCGAGCTTCTTTCACTCTACCTCAGGCTTCCGCAGGGCATACTTGTTCATTCGGTAACTCCGGGTTCGGGCGCCGAGGCGGCGGGAATTATGCCCGAAGACGTAATAATCGGCATTCAGGGTGAAACAATAACCAATATGAACGAGCTGAACAATATCAAGAATCAGTATTCCGTCGGAGACACGATTACCCTCACTATTTACCGTATTGTCCCTCGTTCGGATACGGTCGGACGTTCAAAGGGCGAGAGCTTCGATGTAGAAGTAGTTCTCGGAGAATCGACTCCCGAATAATAACCAAGACATCCTGATTAACTTTTTCATATTTTCCCTTTCTTTTTGCGCGCCCGGGGTCACAGGGCTTCGGGCGCAGCACACCCCCCATTCAAGCCAGCTTCCAGCATTTTTTAGTGCGCTGTTTTCATTTTTTCCCTCTCGGAAGGCAGTCGATCGCTACGCGGTCGGCTGCTTTTCCTTTGCAAAAGTTTTGGACTGAAATTTATAAAATGTTTGCAGACTGTACGTCTCTCTGACTTCCGGTCTCTTGACAAAGCGACGGCAAGGGTCTAATATAAATTAAGTTTCAGAAAGAGGAGATACATATGCACCCTATTATAGACTGCCACTGCCACATATACCCCGATAAAATCGCCGCGAAAGCAACCGAAAGCATCGGAAAATTCTATGACCTGCCGATGGCTTACGGAGGCACCGCCGCAGAAATGCTCCAAAAAAGCCGGGATGCAGGAATCACCCACAGTGTGGTGTTCTCCGTGGCGACAAAGCCGTCGCAGGTCGGAAGCATTAACGCTTTCATCGCCGACGAGGTCAAAAAGGAAAAGAATCTTATAGGTCTCGGAGCCGTGCATCCGGACAGCGAAGACCAGCGCGCCGACATCGACAGCATAGTTTCGCTCGGTCTGAAAGGCGTAAAGCTTCACCCCGACTTTCAGGGCTTCGCGATCGACGACCCGCGCTGTCTGAAAATCTATGAGTTATGCCGCGAACGCGGACTTATCGTGCTGATACATATGGGCGACCTTCGCTACGACTTCTCAAGCCCGGGCAGGCTGATACCCGTGCTGCAAAAATTTGACGGCTTAAAGGTGATAGGCGCGCATTTCGGAGGCTGGAGCCTCTGGAAAAGGGCGCAGGAACAGCTCTGCGGCTTCAAAAACTTCAGAGTCGACTGTTCAAGCTCGCTGGCGTTTATTCCGCCCGAGGAGGCAAAAGGCATTATCCGTGCGTACGGCGCCGAACGGGTGCTGTTTGGTACCGACTACCCTATGTGGGACTTCAAAGCCGAACTTGACCGCTTTTACGGTCTTGAGCTTTCCGACGAGGAAAACCGCCTGATACTTTATAAAAATTCGGCGGAGGTGTTTGGCATAAAACTTGCATAACTGACCCTCAAGCTGTGCATAATACTGACATCTCAATGAAAAGGAAGTGTCAGTTATGACTCTAACGCCAAAGGAAACCTCTCTGCTCAAGGACCTCAAGGGTCAGGAAAAGCTCTGTTGGGAGAAGTACGACAAATATAGCTGCAACGCCTGCTCCACCGAACTTAAAAACCTGTTCAGCGAAATGGCGCAGACCGAAAAACAGCACTACGACTCCATCAACCAGATGCTCACGGGAACCGTTCCTCAGATGCCCACCGGTCTTCAGAACGAAAACAACAAGTGGTGCAAAAAAGTTCAGTACGCCGACGAGCAGTCCCGAGACATCGACAAGTTCCTCTGCACGGATATGCTCGCTTCTGAGAAGCACGCCTCTTCTCTCTATGACGTGAGCGTATTTGAGTTTTCCGATCCCGCCGCCAGAAAGGCTCTCAACCACATTCAGGCCGAGGAGCAGCAGCACGGCGAAAAGCTCTACGCTTATATGTCCCAGAACAACATGTACCCGAACGAATAACTTAAGCCGTCTTCTCATTGACATAACACTTCTTATGCCCTGCCCAAAAAGCAGGGCATACATATGCGTCGGCAGACTTACAGGGTCTGCCGCGTTTTTATTATGAGCTTCTTCGGCAATTTGAACAGATTTTTCTGTGAGGTTTTGTGTTGAAAACTTTTCTTGCAATGTTGAAAACCCGTGAATTATGCAAAAACGAATACCTATAGCCTTAAGCAGTCGGACGCGCTCCGAGTCCGTCTTCAAAAATGAGGTTATTTTTTAAGAAATTTTATGAAAAAACCGCTTGTAACCCGAAGACAAATGTGATATACTTATGCTGAAATAATTTCCGCAAAAGGAAGGTATAAAATATGAGCATGTTCAAAAAGGATATAGGAATAGACCTCGGAACCGCCAACACTCTCGTTTACGCCAAGGGCAAGGGCATCATTCTGAGGGAACCGTCGGTAGTCGCGGTGGACACCAAAACTGAGGTCGTCCGCTATGTCGGCACCGAGGCAAAAAACATCATAGGCCGCACCCCGGGCTCTATCCGCGCGGTACGTCCCCTTAAGGACGGCGTAATCGCGGACTTCGATATGACCACCGCGATGCTTCAGGAATTTATAAGAAAGGCTCTCGGCAACAATCCGTTTGCGAGAGCGAGAGTTATAATCTGCATACCCTCAGGCGTAACAGCCGTCGAGCGCAGGGCGGTCAAGGAAGCCGCAGAGGGTGCGGGAGCAAAACGTGTAGCGATAATCGAGGAGCCTATGGCTGCCGCAATCGGCGCGGGACTTCCGGTTGAATCACCGACCGGCTCTATGATAGTGGACATCGGCGGCGGCACGAGCGAAGTCGCGGTAATTTCGCTCTGCGGAATAGTCACCAGCCGCTCCGTAAGAGTGGCGGGAGACGAGTTTGACAATTCCATTATCAACTTTATCAAGAAAAAATACAACCTTCTTATAGGCGAACGCACCGCCGAGCAGATAAAGATTTCCATAGGCTCGGCTTACCCGACGGAAGAAGACACCGAGCTTGAAATCAAGGGCAGAAACCTGCTCACCGGTCTTCCCGAAAATATCACCGTCTCCTCGGAGGAGATAAGAGAAGCGCTTTCGGAGTCGCTCTCGCACATCATCGAGGCGATAAAGGTCACGCTTGAGCGCACCCCACCGGAGCTTTCGGCGGATATTATCGACTCGGGTATCACCCTTGCCGGAGGCGGCGCGCTCTTAAGAGGTCTTGACAGGCTTATAAACGAGGAAACCGGAATACCCGTAAATATCGCCGACAGACCGCTCGACTGCGTTGTCGACGGCACCGGAAGACTTCTTGACAACATTGAGGAGCTTCAGGACGTGCTGAACGGCGAAACCTCCGCCTGATTTTTAAAACATTCCGCCGCGCCGCAGTTGCCCGTCGGGGCGTCAGCGGCGCGGTTTAGTCATTGATAGAAAGGGGGCTTAACGCGGTGAAGGAGTTTTTCAGCTCCAAGAAGTTTATTGTGATAGCCTGCATAGCGGCATTTCTCATAGGCATTATGATATACGCGGCGGTAAGCTCCTCAAACGCGATATCCTCCGCCGTGGGAACGGTCTTTTCACCCGTCCAGCGCTTTTCGCAGCGCATCTCCGACGCCGTGACCGACACCCTCGATATGCTCATAAACGCCCGCAGCTACTATGAGGAAAACCAGTCCCTAAAGGAACAGCTTGCCGAGCTTTATGCCAAAATATCCGACTACACCGAGGTCATGCAGGAAAACGACCACCTGCGCGAAATGATTGACCTCGCGGACTCCGCCGACGGCGTTGAGCTTTCGGAACCCTGCACCGTTATCGGACGCGTAGCAAATGACGTTTACGGCTCATTTTTCATTGACAAGGGAGAAAAAGACGGTATCGAATACTATGACCCGGTGGTCACGGCGAACGGCATCGTAGGCTTTGTGACCGAGGTCGAATATACCTATTCAAAGGTCACTACCATTCTCTCGAATGAGATATCCCTCGGCGTATACTGCGTCCGCACCGGCGAGACGGGCGTTATTGAGGGCAGCTACGAACTTGCTCTCGACGGCAAGGTGAGAATGGTTTATATACCGCTCGAATGTGAGATGAACGAGGGCGACATTATGATAACCTCGGGCTACAGCGGCACAGTTCCGCAGGGAATCGTGCTGGGTACGCTCGGAGAGACGTCAATCGCCTCAAACGGACTTTCGCGGAGCGGGCTTATCACCCCGATTGTGAACCCGTATGAACTTAAAACTGTATTCGTCATCACCGACTTCGACGGGAAAGGCTCGGCATATGAAGAAGAATAACGGTTCCGACACGCCCGTCCTGAAGCCGCAGGCAAAGACGGCGATTAAATGGGCGGTATTTTCGATTTTCGCGGTGTTTATGTATGCGTCCTCCACCTCAGGCGGCGCTTCTCCCAAGGCGCTTCTGCTTTTCCCGTTCGCGGCGGCGGTTGCGGTTTTCGAGTCGGAAATTCCCTCGGCGATACTCGGCTCGGTTTCGGGACTTCTGCTCGACGTTTCGCTCGGCAAGCTTACGGGCTTCACTGCGCTTTTGATGTGCCTTTTCTGTGCGGGCATATCGGCGCTTTTCGCTCAGCTTCTCAGAAAAAACATCGTGAATTATCTCCTTGCTTTTTCACTTGCCGGCGGAATATATCTCTATCTCGACTACTACTTTTATTATAAAATCTGGGGCTACGAGGGATACAGGCTTGTTCTGACACGGCGGCTGATACCTTCCGCCCTCAAAACGCTGTTATGGTCGCTGCCGGTTTTCGGCGCGGTATATTTAATCGAGCGGCTCTGCGGAAGCTCGCGCAAGCCGAAGCTCGAGGAGCAGGACAAAAACATCGACAGGGTTTAGCTTTTCCCCGAGGAGTCTGTTATGAAACGATTTTTTGAAATCCTACGAATAGGAGCGGCGGTCGCGATTCTCGCGGTCGCTGTGGTGTTCGCAGGTTCAAAGCTTATGAAAATTCAGGTCGTGGACGGCGCAATGTACCTTGAAATGTCAAAGTCGTCTAAAACCGCGACCCAGACCGTTTCCGCGGCGCGAGGACAGATTGTGGACTTTCGCGGACGCCCGCTTGTCGAAAACAGGGTGTCCTACAATGTCGTTATCAACGAATCCTTCTTCCCCGATGATTACGCCGCGCAGAATGAGGTCATACTGAAGCTGACAAAGCTTTTGGAGGCGGACGGTCTTGAGTGGACAGACGAACTTCCCGTGACCCGCGAAACGCCGTATGAATACACACTTCCCGAGGATTCTCAGGCAGTGAAAAGGGTCTTTGAAAAGCTCAGGCTCGCAAGCTACGCCACCGCCTCAAACTGCGTCGACGCGCTGATTGACAAGTATAAAATACCGGAGGAATGGAGCGACAGTGAAAAACGCGCCGTCGCCGGAGTCAGATATCAGATGATTCTCGGAGATTTCTCCTCAAAAAACGACTACGTCTTTATAAAAGACGTCCCGATAGAGACCGCCGCAAAGATAAGAGAGCTTACCTACCAGCTCGCCGGAGCGGCGGTGGTGGAAGACGCGGTGAGAGTTTATAAAAGCGGCGACATCTTTCCGCACGGAATAGGCTACGTAGGACCCATATACGCCGAAGAATACGCCTCGCTCAGGGAAGCCGGGTATCTTATAAACGACACCGTCGGAAAATCCGGCATCGAGCGCTCAATGGAGTATTATCTCAGGGGCAAGCGTGGGGAAAAACAAATTACCGTAACGAGCGACGGCGAAATTTCCGAGACGATAACCAAGGAGGCGGTCCCCGGAAACACCGTTGCGCTGACTATAGACTCGGAGTTTCAGGCAAAGCTCCAGAATATTCTCGGAGATTTCATACGCTCCCTTGCCGACGGCACTCTTTCAAAGCAGGACTACGATTTTTCCGACTGCTCGTCGGGCGCGATAGTCGTTATGGACGTCAAGACAGGCGCGGTAAAGGGCATGGCCACTTATCCGAATTACGACATAAACGACCTTTTAAACGATTATTCCTCGGTTCTTCAGGCGGAGGGGCAGCCCCTCTACAACCGCGCGACCGACGGTCTTTACCGCCCCGGTTCGGTGATGAAGACGGTCACCGCTACGGCGGCTCTTGGAAAGGGAGTAATCACGCCGCAGGACAAATTCGCCTGCCACAGAAACTACAACTTCCTCGACATCGAGGTTCACTGCACAGGCAGCCACGGGAATATTAACGTCGTGACGGCTATTCAGAAAAGCTGCAACATCTTTTTCTATCAGGTGGTTCAGAAGCTCGGGCTCGATAATCTTCTCGAATATGAAAAGGCTTACGGCCTCGGCGAGGATATGGGGCTTGAAATTAAGAGCGCAAACGGCTATCTTGCCTGCCCCGATACCTTTGCAAACCTCGGTCTTGAATGGACGGTAGGACAGGTGCTTCAGGCAGCAATAGGGCAGTCGGAGGTCGGAGTCACGCCGCTTCAGATGTGTTCTTTGGCGGCGACTATCGCCAACCACGGCGTAAGATATAAGCCCTATCTCGTCGACTCAATATGGGACTACAACCGCACCGAACTCGTCTCTAAAACCGAGCCTCAGGTCGCGGCCACGGTAGACGCCGACGCAGGGGTCTTCGATACCGTCATCGCGGGAATGAAGCTTGCGGCGGAAAATACCACCGCCGACGTTTATTACGAAACCAACGAGCAAAACGCATATCTTTCTCAGTTTTCGCTCAAAGCCCTGCCCTACCCCGCGGCAATAAAAACAGGTACTCCGCAGGCGTCGAACAAAGCCACACAAAATTCAACCGTCGTGGGTTTTTACCCCGCCGACGACCCTGAAATCGCCTTCTCGGTGGTCATCGAAAACGGCGAATATTCAAAGTATCTTGTGAGAAAAATAATCGAAGCTTACTACGGTTACGAAAGCGGCGTGGAAGACCTTGGAAACGGAACTTTCCGCAGTGTAGTGTTAGATAGGTGAAGAATTATGAAATTTTTGTAAAATTTTCAGAATTCGGAAAAAATACTTTGACACCGCCGAATTTTTGTGATATTATAGTCACACCCAATTTGCACGCATTTTTCAGTATACCCGCGCAAGCTTATTTTAAGGAGGATTTTTATGCACATAGCACTGATAGCGCATGACTCCAAGAAAGAGCTGATGATTCAATTCTGCATCGCATACAGCGGGATTTTGAGCAAGCACTCCCTCTGCGCGACCGGCACCACAGGAAAACAGGTTTCCGAAGCAACCGGCCTGAGCATTCAGCAATACCTAACCGGCTCACAAGGCGGCTGTCAGCAAATCGGCGCCAAGATTTCCTGCAACGAAATCGACCTTTTGCTGTTCTTCCGTGACCCGATCAACCGCAAATCCGGAGAGCCGAACGAGCAGGATCTTTTAAGGCTCTGCGACGTTCACAACATCCCCCTCGCAACCAACATAGCCACTGCGGAAGCGCTCATTATGGCACTCGAACGCGGCGACCTCGATTGGCGCGAACTGGTCAGATAAAATCATCACGTCTTTCTTACGTCAACTGACCGAATTTCATATTTAAAAAGGCTGCGAACGAGAGAGTAGCAGTACGAGGCAATCAAAGAGAGGACGCGTAACGGTGAAAGCGCCTTTGCCCCGTCTATGCGAAGGACACTCGCGAGCCTCTGCGTGATTAAGCGCAGACGTATCCCGCGTTAAGGGCTCGAGTGACCGGATTCTTCCGGTAACAAGGGTGGTACCGCGACGGCCGTCGTCCCTTTTTGCAGGGGCAGCGGCCGCTTTTTTGTCTGTAAAAATTTTGATTTCAATGAAAGGATACAAATACTATGGCTCTTAAAATCAAACGTCCCAAGGGTACTCAGGATATCCTGCCGGACGACATCCCGAAGTGGAGAACCGTCGAAAACCTCTCAGCAGCAGTTGCTGAACAGTTCGGCTTCCGCGAGATACGCACACCGGTTTTTGAGGATACGGGTCTGTTTGTGCGCTCGGTCGGAGACACCTCCGACGTAGTCACAAAGGAAATGTATACCGTTTCTTCAAAGGGAAACGACACATTTACGCTGCGTCCCGAAGGCACCGCGGGAGTAGTACGGGCAATGATAGAAAGCGGACTTATCCACGAGGGCGCCCCTCAGAAGGTCTATTACATTATCCCCTGCTACCGTCACGAGCGTCCGCAGGCGGGAAGACTCAGAGAGTTCCACACCTTCGGCGCGGAGATGTTCGGCTCGGCTTCGCCCTATGCCGACGCCGAAATAATCCTTATGGCGCACACCATTTTCGAGCAGCTTGGTCTGAGCGACTTCATTGAGCTTCACATAAATTCCATCGGCTGTCCAGAGTGCAGGGCTAAATACCGTGAAGCGCTCAAAGCCTTCTTTGAGCCGCACAGAAGCGAGCTTTGTCCGACATGTCAGGAGAGGCTTGATAAAAATCCGCTCCGACTTTTGGACTGCAAGTCGCCCGAATGTCGCGAAATCGCCGCCGGCGCGCCGATTATGCTCGACTACCTCTGCGAGTACTGCAGTGACCATTTCGGACAGCTCAAGGATATCTTGACCGACTACGGAATCAGGTTCACCGTTGACCCAAAGATAGTGCGTGGACTCGACTATTACACCAACACCGTCTTTGAGTTTATCTCAAACGAAATCGGCGCTCAGGGAACAGTGTGCGGCGGCGGAAGATATGACAATCTTGTCGACGAGCTAAGCGGATTCAGCATTCCCGCGCTCGGCTTCGGATTCGGTCTCGAACGGCTTATCCTCACGCTTGAAAATCACGGAATAGAGTTTGAAAAGGCTCCCACCTGCGACATATATCTCGCCTCGGTGGGCGAAGACGCGCGCCGCAAATGCGCGCTTTTGGCGGACCGGCTCAGACAGAACGGCTTCGCGGCGGAATTTGACCTCATAGGACGCGGAACCAAAATCAAGCCTCAGATGAAGTACGCCGACAAAATAAAGGCAAAATACGTATGCGTCATCGGAAGCGAAGAACTTGAAAGTCTTACCGCAAAGATAAGAGATATGAGTACAGGCGAGGAAACGCCGATAGCTCTTGACAATTTCATAGACGATTTTTCGGAAATTACAGACCCTGACGGCGGCGATATGGAGCCTGTTTCACGCGAGGAGCTTCTAAGCTTGCTCGGTATCGACCCGCAGTCGGAAAATAAGGAGTAACAAAAATGGACAGAATGGGAAATCAAAGAAGAACGCATTATTGCGGAGAAATTCCGCTTGAACCATGCGAAGTCGTTGTCTGCGGGTTTGTGCAGAAGATACGCGACCTCGGCAACCTCATCTTCATAGATCTTCGCGACCGCACCGGAATAGTGCAGCTCGCCTTTGGGGACGACACCGACCGCGAAATCTTTGAGAAAGCGCGCAGCGTGAGGAACGAATACGTTCTGATGGCAAAGGGCAGCGTCGCCCCGCGCGAAAGCGTAAATAAGGAAATTCGCACCGGCACCGTCGAAATACGCGTGACCGAGCTTAAAATCCTCTCAAAAGCGCAGACCGCGCCCTTTGAAATCACCAACTCAGACAAGGTAAACGACGAGCTCAAACTGAAATACCGCTACCTCGACCTCAGAACCCGCAAGCTTACCGAAAACATCGTCACCCGCCATAAGATAGCGCAGATAACCCGCCAATACTTCTATGAAAACGGCTTCCTCGAAATCGAGACCCCGATGATGATGAAGTCAACTCCCGAGGGCGCGCGCGACTACCTCGTTCCCTCGCGAATCCACGACGGCAAGTTTTACGCGCTTCCGCAGTCGCCTCAGATTTACAAGCAGCTTCTTATGGTTGCCGGCTTCGACCGCTATTTCCAGCTCGCGCGCTGCTTCCGCGACGAAGATCTCAGAGCCGACCGTCAGCCGGAATTTACCCAGATAGACCTCGAAATGTCCTTTGTCGACCAGAACGATATCCAGACCGTCGTCGAGGGGTGGATGAAGCTACTGTTTAAAGAGATAAAGGGAGTCGAGGTAAAGCTTCCTCTCCCCCGTCTGACCTTTGCCGACGCTATGAACCGCTACGGTTCGGACAAGCCCGATACCCGCTTCGGAATGGAGATTCAGGACATCTCCGACTTTGCCGAAAGCTGCGATTTCAGCGTATTCAAAGGCGCCGTCGAAGACGGCGGCACCGTAAGAGCGATAGTCGCGAAAAACGCGGCGGCTGTCTACACCCGCAAGGAAATCGACAAGCTCGTCGAGCACGCAAAGGGCATCGGTGCAAAGGGGCTATCATATATCCGTTGGTCTGAAGATCAACCCAACTGCTCCTTTGCGAAATTCCTCAAAGAGGGTGAACTTGACTCGCTGCTTTCACGTCTCGGCGCCGAAAAGGGCGACGTCGTTCTCATCGCCGCCGACACTAAAAAGACCGTCTGCACCGTTCTCGGAGCGCTCCGCCTTATGGTTGCGAAACGGCTCGACATCATTCCGAAGGACAAATTCAACTTCGTGTGGATAGTCGAAATGCCCTTCTTTGAATTTAACGACGAGACCCAAAAATGGGAGGCCGCGCACCACCCGTTCACAATGCCGCTTGAGGAGTGTCTTGAATATCTCGACACCGACCCTGAAAACGTCCGCGCAACCGCCTTTGACCTCGTTCTTAACGGCACCGAGCTGTGCTCGGGCTCTATGAGAATCACCGACCCCGAACTGCAAAACAAGATGTTTGCGGCGCTCGGTCTCACCGACGAAGAAATAGAGGCAAAATTCGGTTTCTTGGTCGACGCCTACAAATACGGCGCTCCGCCGCACGGGGGAATAGGTCTCGGACTCGACAGGCTCTCAATGATACTCTGCGACGCCGACAATCTGAGGGACGTGATCGCTTTCCCGAAGGTCCAGAACGCGAGCGAGCTGATGAGCGGCTGCCCGTCGCCGGTCGACGAAAAGCAGCTTCGGGAGCTTCACATCGCAACGGTAATCGACGAAAAATAAATCATAAGGACGGCAAACGCCGTCCTTTTTCGTTTTTTGCCCGACTTGCGAGCAGCTATTTATGCGTGCTTTTCCGCTTTTAGTATGCATCGAGCAGTAGTCTGCCTTACAAAAGGGCTTTTTCGGTCTTTTCGCCGTCTGTCAGATTCACATCGAAGAATACGGTACGCAAGAGCATATCGGCAACCGTCCATACATATTTCGCCACAACCGAAATCTGTATGTGTAAAGATAACGCTGTGCCGCGCGGGTCAACCGCAGGTTAAATTTTTGTCTTACCGGGTTTTACATCTTCCGACCCATTCGCTCCACCTCGGGTCGTTCCTGATGTCCTCCGCACGTGCGCCGTTTACGCACCACCACGGGAAATATTCGGGCTGAGACTCCGCACACGCGGCGCTGACAGTCTTCGCACGCTCCAAGGCGTCGGCAAGAGCTTTAAAAGCTCCGTCATCGTCCCCCGACTGCCAGAGGCGGTCAGCCAGAAACAGAGCCGTCCTCGCAAGAAACGCCCTGAAACTGACGTCTTCGCGATAACCTGTCCCGAGGACGGCGTCCCCGATCTCCATAGCCCTTGCAACGGTCTTAGCCGTAACGGAAGGGTCTTTTGTGTTCCTTGAAATCTCGCAGTGAACCATATACTGGATAAGCTTTTGTGCAAGCGCAATAACAGCGTCTTCAAAGGCTTCGGAGCGCTTTTTGCCGCAAAGCCCGCCGATACTCAGAAATTCGCGGCAGCCCCACATTGT
>CANQVG010000016.1 GCA_947627235.1 uncultured Clostridia bacterium
TTATTTCGCAGATAAAATGACATATTTTTTGCTTTGGCTATAGACAACCGAGGAAAAATCAAGTATAATAGTTGTCGTATTTCGGATAATAAATGAGATTTTGGGATTCGGAGCAAAAGTATGAGAGTAATTACAGGAACGGCGCGCGGAAAGCGCCTGAAAACCCTTGACGGTCAGGACGTCAGACCGACCTCGGAGAAAGTCAAAGAAGCGATGTTTTCAATAATACAGTTCGACCTTCCCGAGGCGCGGGTACTCGACCTCTTTGCAGGAAGCGGTCAGCTCGGCATCGAGGCGCTTAGCAGAGGCGCGAAGAGCTGCGTATTTGTAGACAAAAGCAGAAATTCCATAAATATAATCCGTGAAAACGTTGAGTCATGCGGCTTTTCGGAGCGTTCAAGAATCATCAATATCAGCGCTGCCGACTACCTCAGAAGCTGTCCCGAAACGGACATAGCCATTCTTGACCCGCCATATTCCAACGGTCTTATCGAGGAGGCGCTGCCGCTTTTGGAAAGCAGGATGTCGGCGGGCGGCATTGTGGTCTGCGAACACGAGGCTGGGCTTGAACTTCCCGAAAGAGTTGGCAGACTCGTAAAAAAGCGCGAATACGGCTACGGGAAAACCATCGCGCTGACGACATATACGGTTGAGGAGAACTGAATGAAAGAGAGACTTGCAATATGCCCCGGCAGCTTCGACCCGGTCACGCTCGGGCATCTCGATATAATGACAAGGGCTTCAAAGCTCTTTGACAGGGTGATAGTTCTCGTTTCGGTAAACGCCGACAAAACCCCCTGCTTCTCTGCTGAGGAGCGTATGGAGATGATACGCGAGGTCATAAAGGGTCTGCCGAACGTATCGGTTGAGCGGCTTGACGGGCTTCTGGCGGACTATGTGAGAGAGCGCGGCGCCTGTGCGATAGTAAAGGGTCTGCGCGCTATGACCGACTTTGAATATGAGTTCCAGATGGCGCTGATAAACAAAAAGCTCTATCCCGACGCCGAGACCGTATTTTTGGTCACAAGCTCCGAAAATATGTATCTCAGCTCAAGCGTCGTAAGACAGGTGGCGTCCTTCGGAGGCGATATTTCAAGCTTCGTTCCGCCCGAAATAGCCGGAAGAATAAAAGAAAGGCTTATGAAGCCCTCAGATAAAAAAATATCAGAATCGAGGTAAACAAAATGACTATTGACGAAATCTTAGAGATGATGGACGACCTTCTTGACAAGGCGGTGACGGTTCCGTTTTCAAACAAGAAGAGCCTTGTGGACACCGAAAAGCTCCGCGAATACATCGACAATATCCGCTACAATCTCCCGACCGAGATAAAGCGCGCAAAGGAAATGGTTGCCGACCGCTCTGAAATCCTTACCGACGCCAATTCTCAGGCGGAACAGATTATCAAACAGGCGGAGGAAAGGGCGAAAAAGCTTGTTTCCGAGAACGAAATAGTCATTCAGGCGCAGGAGGCGGCAAACGACCTGACCGCGCAGGCAAAGGCGATGGACCAAAGCATTAGAAAAGCTATGACCGAAAAGCTCGAAGATACCCTCGGGCAGTCGGAGAAGGCGCTGCAAAAGGCGCTCAACGAAGTCCATTCAATGCAGAACGCCGTCAAGGCGGCGGAAAAGGCAAAGTGAATTTATAAAAGGCGGGGCTGAGCGTCCCGCCTTTGTTTTCAGATATGTTCTTGTCACAAACACAAGCGTTTTTCACAAGAATACACCCGCGACCGACGAAATATTTCGTTAATATATAGGGTTGACGTAACGCATCATTGATAATATAATGTACTAAGACTCATTAAAGGAGAATTTACAGTGCATACAAAGGTAGTGAAGTTCGGCGGAAGCTCGCTCGCCGACGCAAATCAGTTTATAAAGGTCGCAAATATAATTATGGCGGACAAGAGCAGACGGTTTGTGGTACCGTCCGCGCCGGGAAAGCGCAATCCTCAGGACACAAAGGTAACGGATATGCTCTACACCTGCTACGACGCCGCAGCGCGCGGAGCAGACTTCTCGGAGATGTTTGAAGCAATAGTGGCAAGATACATAGGGATTGTAAGAGACCTCGGTCTTAAAATCGAAAGCAGAATGATGCGCGAGTTTTCAACTATAAGAATGAGCTTTATGGCGCGTGCAGGGCGCGATTACGCCGCCTCAAGAGGAGAATACCTCAACGGCATTATCCTCGCGGAGTACCTCGGCTTCAGCTTTGTCGACGCCGCAGACGTCATCTTCTTCGGCGAAGACGGCAAGCTCAGACTTAAAGAGACCTGCGTAGCTGTCCGCGAAAGACTTGAACAGTCGGGGAACGCGGTAATACCCGGATTTTACGGCTCTATGCCCAACGACACGGTTAAGACCTTTTCACGCGGCGGTTCGGACATCACCGGCTCCATCGTCGCGGCGGCAGTTGGCGCCGACTTATACGAAAACTGGACCGACGTCTCGGGCTTTTTGGTATGCGACCCGAGAATTGTCCCCGACCCCGAAACCATCCGCGTAATCACATACCGCGAGCTTAGGGAGCTTGCCTATATGGGAGCTACCGTTCTGCATGAAGACGCCATTTTTCCTGTCCGCCAAGCTGGAATACCTATAAACATAAGAAATACCAACCGACCCGAGGATGAGGGTACTATGATTGTAGAAAGCGCCCCCGACGACACGAGTCCCTATGTTGTTACAGGCATTGCGGGCCGCAGGGGCTTTGTGACGGTCACCATCGAAAAGGATATGATGAACTCGGAGCTTGGCTTCGGCAGAAGAGTCCTTGAGGCGTTTGAAAACAACGGCGTTTCGTTCGAGCATATGCCCTCGGGAATAGACACTATGAGCATCATAGTCCATAAAGACGAATTTGAAGCCAAAGAGCCACAGATAATCGAAGCTCTCAAGACGTCGGTCTCGCCGGACAAAATAGAGATAGACCGCGACGTAGCGCTTCTTGCGGTGGTCGGCAGAGGAATGAAGTCGCAGCGAGGCACCGCGGCAAGAATATTCGCGGCGCTTGCCCACGCAAAGGTAAACGTCAAGATGATAGATCAGGGTTCAAGCGAGCTTAACGTCATAGTAGGCGTCACAAACGAAGACTTTGAGACCTCTGTCAAGGCCGTATACGACATATTTGTCACACAAAGGCTGTAAAATATAAAACCCGCTTATTATCTCATAAGAGCTGATAAGCGGGTTTTTATGTCTAACGGTTTTAAGAGATTTTGTGTTCTATGCGTTTCTTTTCCTCGTCGTAGATTTCTTTCAGATGCTCGACAAGAGGTGTCTGCGACTTGAACGGCTTGAAGAAACGATACTTTTCCTCTAACTCACTGTGCTTCTCCTTGATGTGAGCTTTGACGCTCTCATATTTGAGAACTATCTCATTATCCTCGGCAAACTCATGAAGCTTTGAGACAATGTTCGCAGAGTGCGCAAAGTCTATGATAAACACTCCGAAGAACATTCCTATTACAAACGAAAACGCGAGGTTGCGTGAGAGCCAGCCGAGAGCATCAAGTATGTGCGGATGAATCAAAAAGTAATAAAGCGCGCTCAAAGCCGCCCACGCAAGCGAAAACTGCGGACAGATTATTCCCTGAATGTTTCCCGGAAGCCGTGAGTAGTCCCAAAGGCGCACCTTCAGCACCTTAAGCGAAAAAAGTCCTGCAATATATTCTATAGCGGTCATGCAGGCTGCCATTGCCGCAAACAGAACTATCTTGTCCCACGGCGAGGGAAGAATGTCAAACCGTTCGAGCTGAGCAAGCAAAAACAGCGTACAAAGCCCGAAGCCGTAAAGCGGAACATACGGACCGGTGCAGAAACCCGGGTTGATTATGCCGTGTGACCTGTCGTTGAGGTTGCGGTATATAAGCTCCAAAAACCAACCGAAAACCGAACCTATGAAAAACAAAAACGCAAGTGTCAGAAAAATCCCCATTCTATCCTCTCATTCTTCTTCGCCAAACTCCATATTGCCGTAGATGCGTTCCATAACTTCCTCGCCGTATTTTGAATCTATGTACGACTCCGCGGCGTTTCGCGGAGGAAGTCCGTTCCGACGGTCGCGCCATCTCAGAACCGCCGCTGCCGAAACCAAAAGGTTCATAGCCATAAAAACGGTCAGAGCTATGCAGGCGAATCGGCTGACGTGTGAATGAACAGCGTCGGCAGCTTTTAAAACAAACGGGAACACGAGCCTTGCGAATCCAAGTCCTAAAATTCCCCAAATCAAACTCATTTCGAGACAGATTCTTCCGTTGATGTTCATAAAGCGCGCGCTGTAGTCCCACGAGCGCGAGCCGAACACCCGCTCCTGTATAAAACTGCAAACATATTCTACCGTCGAACCCGCCGCCGTGAACATCAGAAACTGCTCCGGTATACTCCTGTCCATTAAAATCAACGACACGAGATATACCGCTACAGCGCCGATGCCGTAGATTATGCAGAAAGGTCCCCACACCGTAGCCGAGTGGTTTTCCCAAGCTCCCCTCCTGACGACCGCGTGGAGTCCCTCAAAGATAAATCCCACCACGCTTCCGAGCATAAAAAGCCACAGAAGAGTTGAGTAACTCAGACCTTCTTTGATCCTTTTTCCCATATTTTACACCTCGTGAAAATATTAAGCAGTCCCGATTTATTATAAAATCTGAAAATACCAATACTTATACATAATATATTGTACCACACTTTAAAGATTTGTCAATACTACGGAAATTATGGGCAGTGTCCACACAGTGCGCATTTAAGCTGTGCCGAAAATCAAAAAATCCGGAAAACAGATTCCGGATTTTTGCTTTAAAACATTCGGCATTTTTAGCGCCGGATTCTCTTTTAGACCCCCGCTATCATTTCCCTGTTCCCGCTGACCCTCCAGCAGAGCCACTGCATAAAATCCGCACCTGCAAGATAGATGACTATAGGCAGGGCAAACGCCGCGAGAGTGATTATCGTCGCAGTGGTCGGGCTCTTGGATTTGTGGGAGATGAACAGCACAAGTTCCGCGAAAACCGTTAAGGAGACTATTCTGAAAAGGGTCAGTATTATCAGGTATCCCAAGACAGAAATCCTGCCGAATTTTGAGTAACCGGCTATCGCGGAAACGGGCTCCAGAAGCCCCTGTGCGCCGTAGGTCAGAATCATTTCGATATAGTGCGGAATGTATACCGCAAGGCAGGTAAGCAGCGTGAAAATTGCCGCGGCTATGGCGCCATGCCTGAAATATGTCCGCTTGCCGGCTTTTGTGGTATAGAGCAGAAAACCTATCCGCGCGCGGTTGTCGTAGGCTATAAGCGGCGAAATCACTACGCAGATGCCTAAAATCGCCACAAGTCCGAGCTTATAGTCTGACTTGAAGCCGTTCACCCCGAAAAGCTCCTCCCAGCCCGTCGTGTAGTACATAAATTTGGACAGATCGCGCCTGCCGGACAGTTTAGCTGCGTTATTATATTGATCCAGCAGTTTCTCGAAGCCCTGCCGCTTAGACCAGTACTCATTGTCGGTAAAACCGCCCGACATCGCGACTTTGTATTCCTCTGCAAGCCCCTCGGCGGTCTCTTTGATGAACCCGTAGACCTCGGCGGAGCTTGTTTTTGAGTAGGCTTCTGCGGAGTAGACGCGGTAGTAATTATCGCTTGAGCTGTACGGGCGGGTGTAATTATATTCGCTGTAAACCGAGAAAGCGAGTACGGCTAAAAGTATCGGCAAGCCCTTGTGAAGCACAAATACCTTGTGAAGCGTATAGGCAAAAAGCCGCTTCGGAGGCTTGATTTTTATTAACCTGCGGCGCGTCTTCTTTATCTCTGAGATTGATATATTCTCATACAGCCACACAGTCAGGAAAATGAAAAACAGTACCAGTAAAACGGCAAAAACGGTCGTGGTGCCGATGAGATTTATCGGGAAGCCAAAAAGGTTGATGTTTGCATATGTCTTGAAAAGATGAGCGGAATTTACAAACGCCGCAAGGTTGATTTGCTTTATCGGGGAGAGTATCGACGTCTCACTGATGATGAGATAAAGCGCGGTTTCTATGCCTCCTGCAAGCAGGAGTATAAAATATGCAATCGTGTTTTTGAGGCGTATAAAGAGGCTTTGCGCGATTAGTGCGCATATAAATACCGCGAGGGTCTTGTATGTAAAAACGAGCACCAGAAGCTGCGCGGCACTGATTCTGAGGTTACAGCCCAAAAAGCCTTTAAGCGACTGCGCAGGCCGTGAAAGGTCGCCCAAGCCAAAACGAACAGAGCCTATCCAGAGATTCAGAAGAAAGAAAACACCCCCGCAGACGAGGCATGCCGAGAATACCGCCGCAGTTTTTGTAAGCGCAAGACGTGTTCTTCCGTAGCGCAGAGGTTTGACTAATCCTACGATGCCGCTCTCACGGTCTTTGTAAAATATGACCGTCACGGCGGTGAAGATTATAAACAAAAGAAGTATGTCCGAGGGCGTGTTTTCTATAGCCAGAAGCACGCCGTTTGAGGGCGCAAAGATCGGCTGAACACCGCGGACACTGTCATACGCCGACGGGGTCTTGACAATATTTCTATATGCGAAGCTATCGGGGTCGGCAAAAATCGAGACAGCGGTCATTGTCGCTGTCGTGTCGTCGATTGACTGCAAATACTGATGATATGTCCCGACGGCTTTGAGCTGCTCAATTTCGGCGTTCATCATCGAGCGGACTTCCCACATACCGCGCTCCCAGCCGCCGAACATATTGTCGCGACGAGCGATTGAATAATCGTAAGCTTCTTGGAAGGTCTTGCCGTCCGCTATTTCGTAGTATTCCTTGTACTCCTTTGAGGGACAGCGCATACCGAAGCTCTGTGAGCAGGATATGTAAATATTCAGCAAAAGCCCGCAAATAAGCACCAAAACAAACATTTTGGTGTGCAGGAGCTTGTAGATCTCGTTGCGAAATATCATCATTCGTCACCGTAATATTGCATATACAGGTTCTCTAAATTCTTTTCGCCGTTTTTGACCTTTTCGCATAACTCGGGGACTGTCCCCTCGTCAATCAGCTCGCCCTGCTTTATGAGCAAAATTCTGTCGGCGATGGTCTCAATGTCACTGACGATGTGGGTCGAGATGATAACGATTTTGTCCTTTGAAAGCCTTGAAATCAGGTTTCGCGTGACGACTCGCTGCTTCGGGTCGAGACCGGCAGTTGGCTCGTCCAAAATCAGCAGCTTCGGGTTGCCGAGGAGTGCCTGAGCGATCAAAACGCGCTGCTTCATTCCGCCCGAAAAACCGCCGAGCTTTTGGTCTGCCTGCTCGGAAAGCTCCACCAAATTCAAGACCCGCTCGACTTCGCCCTCGATCTTCTCCTTTTTTATGCCCTTGAGCGCGGCGAGGTAACCGACGAACCGCGAGGCGGTGAACGAGGGGTAAAGCTCCTGCTGCTGCGGCATAAAGCCGATTCGGCGGCGGTATTTCGCCTGAAGCTTATTGATGTCCTCGCCGTTCCAGAGAATTTCGCTGTCGGAATCGGCGGGGATATTTTGCGTGATGACGTTCATCATCGTTGACTTGCCCGCGCCGTTGGGACCGAGTAGGCCGTAAACGCCGTCGTGAAAGTCGTAATCGAAGTCTATAAGGGCGTGCTTTTGGCCGTAATGCTTGTTCACGCCGTTAAGGGATAATGTGTTCATTTTATTTCTTCTCCGATAACTTTTTCTGCCGGAAGTATCTGATAGTTCCCCTCCCCATCTGCCGCTAAAAAATATCCCTCGGCAGAGCCGCCGTTGAATGTAAGATCTTTGGTCAACAGGCGATACGCCTTTTCGGTTTTCATATCTATTACGACATGGTCATTTACCGCGATCAAATAATCGTTATACACGACAAAATACGGAATACCGTTGTTTCCTATCCTGCCGCTGAGGTCGATTTCTCTGCCGTTTTCCGTAAGAACCGTTACGTTCATAAAATCCTTATCAGTCATGGTTTTGTTTTCAAAGGTCAGCAGGTACCCGTCATAACACCCCTGAAGCCCAAAATCCAAGTCTTCGGTTTCCCCCGTTTCAAAGTCATAGCAATATGCTTCTCGCGCGTGATTGTTCGTATAGTACAGTTTGTCATTAAAAATTCCGTAGATATATGCGCCTGCGTCTTTGCCGCTTGTCAGAAGAATTTCAGATTTCATATCGCCCGACGAAAAATCATAGCTGTAAAGCCAATTTTCGTTTTCGCGGAGATTTACGCCATATTCGTTGAAGCTCTCTTTCTTTGCGCAAATCCACAGTTTACCGCCGTGAACGATAAAATTTGAGCACCCTATGATTTTATCGTCGATACTTGACACGTTAAGTCTGTTCGTCCCGTCAAGGTCGGCGCGCCAAAGGTCTGTCGAGGAATAAAAATTACCGTCGGGATCTAAAGCAGCGTAGTTGTTTTCAAACCAATATATCTTATCTTCGTATTGCACCACCGTCCCGATGATGCCTATCGAGCCGCAGTCGGAAGATTTATGCAGGCAGTTGGGCTTTGAGCATACAACGACGTCGAGACCCGTTTTGAAGTCTACATATCTCAGCCTGTCCCTGCTCGAACCGTTTACTTCGGCGCTTGAAGAATAATAGAAGCCGTCGGTTCGGGTGGTCGTGGCATAATCGCTCCAATAGGTTTCGGGGGTTTCCAAATACGGGTCGTAAACACCGCTGTTCTCCGATTCTTCTTTTGAACCGCAGGCTGTCAGAAGAAGCAATAATACCGATAAAATGATTGTAAGCAGTTTTTTCATAGTGTTTATTCCTCACCCCTTTTGAACATCTCATCTTCCGGTACTTTCTTGAAATTGTCGCCGCCGAACTCGCTGTAAATAATATAGCTGCCGTCGTGATAGCAGAGAACATAGTTGTATTTTGGGATAACACCCTTGTTGATCTTGAGTATTTCGCCGGTCGAAAGGTCGATAGCGGTGCCGTCGGTATTGAAGGAATAACCGTTGACGGGTAACACGGCGATGTTATCAGGCAGCTCATAGTTTTCAAAAACCATTTCATTGCCTTCGCTGTCAATTATAACCGCATTGTCGCCGTCCATATAACCGTAGTAGCCGCCGCTTGCAAACATCGGCTTGTAGGCGTCGTATTCATTGATTGAGGATAAAGGCATATCCCAATCGGTTATCTCACCTGTTTCGAGGTCGAAGCGAAGAAAAATACTGTTATAATCACGGATATACAAGCCTCCGTTATATTCGCCAAGTATACTCGGAAGTGCGGGATAATCTGTAAGCTGCCATTTATTGTATTCCTTATTTGTAAAATCATAGCTACAGATATATGTCTTTCCTTTACCCGTTGCGACGCCCGTGTGAACCTCTTTCTCCTCCTCGATAACGGTAAAATAGGCAACCGAACCTTTCATCACAAGGTCTTGAATGTAGTCAACATTTTCAAGGGTGTCATACTTTATCCTCGAGCTGCCGTCAAGCTCCGCCTTATAGATATCCTTATATCTGTGCAGATTTTCGTCTTTGTCCCACTCGGAGTGAGAGCGGAAAAAGTAAAGATTATTCCCTACAACTGTCGGGTGTTCGTCCATTCCGAAAGAGGTGCAGGTCTCGGGATCGTTGTGCTGGCAGTTCGGTCTCGAGCACATTAACGCCGACTTCATCGAATCGAAGTCGAAAAACCACAGCCGCGGAGCCATAAAACCGTCGCCGTCATAATCCTCGGTATAAAACATACCGTTGAGATTGAGATTTGAGAATCTGCTGCTCCTGCGAGCGGTCTCATAGCCTTCGGCATATTCTTTGACGGCAGTCTCTTTCTTTTCTGCGCCGCAGGAAGTCAGAAGAAGCAATAATACCGATAAAATGATTGTAAGCAGTTTTTTCATACAGATCCCCTCTTTCGTTATGTGTTTTAATTATACCCCCCCCCGGAGAATTTTGTCAATACTCCCCTGCACGACCGTCAGGAAATCACGCAGGTCGCTAAAAGGCTTATCTCATCGCCTACCACCTCGTCCTCGTCGAGCCACTCAAACGTCCAGTCGAACCAGTCATATACGAGGTATTTGCCGTCCTTATATATCTTCGGGCCCCAGAAAACGGTCGAAACGAGGTTTTCATAGAGCTTTCCGCTCTCTATGTCGTAAACCCCCGCACCGATAAAGAGCTTGCCGTTTACGACTCTGTAGCCGTAAATGTCGCCCTCCATAACTTCAAATTCCTTTTTTGAGCCGTCCTCCGAGGTAAGCACGGCGCAGCCGTTCTCCTCTGTTATCATATAGCCGCCCTCAAACTGCATCGGAGAGATTTCTTCCTCTCTGAGCTTTCCGGAGGAGAGGTCAAAGGTCGCGGCAAGGCGGTTTTTCTTTTCGGTATTGCCGATAAACCATATCTTTCCGCCGAAAACACCCTTGAAGCTTACGCGTAAATATTCCTCCCAGTCGGGGAATATATCCGAAAAGTCGGCGACCTGCTTGGTATCCTTGCTTCCGAAGTCGTAGGCGTAAAGATAGGAACCCTGTTTATTTGTGAACGAGCCGTATTCGTCAAAAGTAGGGTCGGAGCAGATGATATAGAGCTTATCCCCTGCGGCAAGAAGCGAGAGCGTATCTGCCGGGGCGGGAAGCTCAGCTTCCTTCCTTCTCTCGGTGCCGTCGGTCTTAGCCGAATGAATAAAACTCAGCGCCCTGTCCTCGACGGTTACCCAGTATATCCTGCCGCCGTGACCTAAAACCGCCTCGCCCGAGCTGCCGAAGCCGAGAGCAAAGCATTCCTCGGGGTCGGTGTGGGGGCAATTCGGCTTCGGGCAGACGACAGTCTGATTGCCGGTATCGAAATCGACGAAGCAAAGGGTATATTTCGAGCCGTTTTGCTCGGAAAAATCACGTTTAAAATACATACTTTCGTTTGAACTCGTCCTCCCCGAGTCGCTCACAAGGAGCCAATCCCCGTCGGCGGAGCTTTTGGACGCGCAGCCTGTCAAAAGCAAAAGGCAAAGAAGTGTGATAAAAACTTTTTTCATAATCCAACTCTCCTTAAAATATCAGCGATGTACAGCGATATTTTACATTCTTCCCCAAGGTAAGAGTCAATAGGAAAATCGGCTTTTTGTATGACTGCACAAAGCAGGTCGGACTTTTTGTATAAAAACACAGGTCGCTCCCGACCGCTGTTATTCTTCTTTAAACATATCCTCGGGCGTAAGCTTTTTAAATTCGCGGGTAAACTGCGAAACGGTTATGTAGCAGCCGTCGTAATAGGCTATGACCGACGAATCTTCGGGTATGGCGCCATCTTTCAGCGCGTATACGTCGCCTGTCGAAAGCTCCGTCGCGAGCAGGGTCTCGGTGTTAAACAACATTCCGTTTACGGGTATATCCGTAGCACGCTCGGCGATACGGTGATTCTCTATCTTTTTTACGCTGCCGTCGGGCGAGAGAATTATCGCGGTGTCCCCCTGCTGGCAGACATAATACCCGTCGCCCGCGATAACAATATCGGGTCCGGACCAATTCATTCCCTCTCTGTTTCCGGGGAGCGGAAGCTCGGATTCCGATATCTTTCCTGTCGCGGGGTCGAAGCTGCATATAACGGTGGTGGAGGCGGCGTGAGCCACATCGAAAAAGTCGGGCGAAGAAAGATCCACGCCCTCGGGAAGCTCCCGGGCGCCGACGGATATATAGTAGATCTTGCCGCCGTATTCGCCTATTATGCCGGAGCGATCGCCTAAATAGACGTGAGAAAGCAGTCCGTGATTCTTCAGCTTACCGGTTTTAAAATCGAATGTTTCGACGTACTGATTTTCCTCCAAGGTGCGAAAGCCTGTCCCGTCGACAATATTCTCATAAACAACCGTGTAACCCATATTGCCCGAAACAAAAAGCGCGTTGAGCGAGTAGCCCTCGAGCGAGGCGACTTTTTTGCGCTCCGCGCCGTCCAAAGAGGCTCGGTATATATTTGCACCCTCGTCGGTATTCTCCACAAAATAAATATGCCCGTCATAAACGCTGAGCGTGGATATCCCGAAAGCTGAGCAGGTCTCGGGGTCGTTATGCAGGCAGTTCGGGCGGGAGCAGACGGGAAATGAGTTCATAGTCTTAAAATCAATAAAGCTCATTCTGTCGCCTGCAAAAAGGTCCTGATAATAGGCGCCGTCCGGCGTCATATATTCCATAAAGCCGCGATAATCGGCAAGTCCCGCTATAATATCCCCGCCGGGATAATTTCCGTTCGAGACCTTTTTTACCTCAACGGTCTTTTTTTCTGCCGAATCAGCGTCAACCGACACAATCGCCTCGGTCGGGACGGTCGCCATATCGGCGGAGGGTTTCGGGGAGGCTTCTGCGCAGGAGGTCAGAACAACCAGCAACGTCAGCGCGACAGCAAACGGCTTCTTCATATTTTTCATAACATTTTCCCTCAATTCTATATTTTGCGCATAATAATGGCAGCGGAAATATCCGCTGCCATTATTATACAGTATAATTTAATATAATTCAAGGAAACGATTCTTAAGTTTTTCTTAAGTTTTTCTGAAGATTTCTTAATTATTGAAAAAAGCATATCACAAAATCACGCGTATCTAAGCCTAAAACGTGCGCTTTTACTTATCCGAACCGATAACCTTTCCGCTGTAGGCGTCGACCTCATAGCTATAGCTGCGCTCGCCGTCGCCGAAGCTTATGCTGTAAAATCCGTAACCGTAATTGTCATTATAAACAACCTCGGGGGATTTCATATCTTCGGGGCTGACGCACGCATCTTCAAGCGCGATTTTCAGCGCGTCGTGCTCGCTCAGACGCTCCGGCCCGGAATAAAACGCTCCCGCTATAGCGCCATCCCAACCGTCTATAAGCTCTATCGAATAATCGAGTACTTCGCCTGTTGCGGATATCAGATAATCAAATTTGTATCCGCCGACCTTGAAGCTCACATAGTAGCTCCTCACGCCGTTTTCGTCGCTTCTGCCCGAAATCATATCATAGATTTCGCCGCTTATAATAAACGCTGTAAGGTCATCACGGACGGGAATACTGTCAATGTGTTCGATAAAGTCGTCAAACGCGAGGCTTTCCGCTCCGTGTGAACCGATGTCTACATTAGAAGTGTAAAACTCACCGTTTGAACTTATCTCGCACTTATATTCCACGCCGTCATAAGTAAAGCCGACATAATAATGCCGATACTCCGGCTCTTCCTCTGCGTTGTATTCAACTTTGAGACCGTCGACCTCACTCTCGTCAATGCCGAAATAGCCGAGAGCCGAGGCTGCGGCTTCTTCCTCAGCCGTATCGGGACTGAGCGGCACATACGGCTTCTCTGGTATCGTCCTGCTGCTCAAATCATAGATTTCACCGCTGAGCGCGTCTACAGAGCAGCTCAGCTCCACACCGCAGCGATTAAAGACAAAATCATATTCGCCGTCGTCAAGTTCGGAAGTGTAATTAAGCCGGTCGCGGTTGAGCTCGCTTTTGCTCCAACCGGTTTGCGAGGACGAAGCATATGCGTCGAGCGCGCTGCCGAAAATGCTTTCATAGCCGAGCGGCTCGGGCCCCTTTGCGGAAAAGTCATCCGGCGCAAGCGTCGGGACGCCCTTGCGCGGCTTATTCGTCGTCGCACAGGAAGATAAAACCAGTGCAAGCGCACAAGCTGCGGCGATTAAGCGTGCTTTTTTCATAATTCTCCTCCTTTATTCGGCGTAATCTGCGGATATTATCAATCCCGCTCTTTATCGGACCTGAGTATCTCTCCGCTCACGGCGTCGATTTCATAGTCATATTCATAGCCGTTTGCGTCAAAGCTTACGTCGTAGACAACATTTGTACGCTCTTTGTCAAGCTCGGCCTCGAGCTTTGTGACCCCGTCTGCCGTAAGACCCGCGTGGTCAAGGGCGATTTCCTTTGCGCGGTCATAGCCGATATAGCCGTTGGCGTCGGCATCTGCGGGACTTATGTTGGTGCTGTCGCGCTCCTTCTCGTTTTTGACTACCGCACCCGTGACGGCGTTTATCTCGTAGTCGTAATCGTAGCCCTCGGTCTCAAAGCTTATGTCATAGACCATAATGCCGTCTTCGCGTTCGAGCTTGCATTTAAGCTCCCAGACGTCCGACTCCTTAAGACCCGCGTGGTCAAAAGCGGCTTTCTTGGCGGCTTCCTCGCCGATATATCCGTCGGAGGCTGTCGTCGCGGCTGGGGCGGCAGTCGTTGCGGCGGGGGCGGCTTGCTGAGCGGGGGCGTTGTTGCGGTCGCGCTCTTTATCGGCGCGGACTATCTCGCCGGTGTGGGCGTTTATGTCGTAATCGTAATCATAGCCGTCGGTCTCGAAGCTCACGTCGTAAACCTCAATACCGCGCTCAACATCGCGCTCAACCTCGAGGTCCCAGACTTCGGATTCGCTAAGCCCCGCATGCTCCAAAGCTATCCGCTTGGCTTCGTCGGCGCCGATAAGCGACGCCGGTATAATTGTGCCTTCGGGAACGGATTCTGCCGCTGTGGTGACCTGCTCGGGCGCTTCAACGGAGGGTTCGGGTTCCGTTGTGACTGCCGGAGCGTCGGTGGCAGCTTCTTCAGTCTGCGCGGTTTCCGGAACCGAGTCGAAGTTTGCGGGCGGCAGACTGTCGAGCTCCCTGTGGTTTCTTACTATCTCTCCCGACACCGCGTCGATGTCGTATTCGTATTCATATCCTTCAAAATCAAAGCTCACCTCATAAACAGCGTTTGCTAACTCGCGGTCGAGCTCGACGTCGAGGTCTTTTATCAACTCTTCCGAGGAGACGCCCGCGTTTTCAAAGGCGATGGTCTTGGCGCTGTCAACGCCGATATATTCGGTATTTGCCGGATTTTCGGCACAGGCAGACAACATTGTGAGTGAAAGGACAAGTGCTGATACCGTTGCGAATAGTTTTTTCATGTTGTACCTCCGAAAATAATATTTTTGTATAATCTATTATACTCATTATTCACAAAAAGTCAATGTTTTATTTATTAAGATTAAGGTGTGTCCCAACAGGACACACCTTAGCGATTGACTACTGTGTCGGCTGAGCCGGCGGTTTTCCTTGAGCAGTAACCGTTCGATGTCCGTTACGCGTGCGGTCGAAAACTTTTACTTTTTCTCCCTCTCTCTGCAAAGGTAGTAGTCGAGCTTCTTTTTGACGTTCTCGGGTATCTCCCTGCCGACGGGACACCTTAAGGCGTTCGCCATTCTGTCGGAAAAAGCGCAGATAAACTCGATGTCCTTAGCGGTCTGCTCCGCGCTCATAACCTTGGCGGTGTCGTATGAATTGTGTATAGTCGCGGTATTGTGGGGCGCAAGGCGCGCAAAGCTCAACGATGGGACCCCCTTATCGGCAAACGGCGTGGAGTCGCTCGAATAGACGTCCTGATTCACTGAGATTCCGAAGCCGCGCTCCTGTGCAAAATACTCGATATAATGCCCGAGCTTTTCCTCTGAGGTGCAGCAGGCAATGAATTTTCCCATTATCGAGCCTATCATATCGAGATTGATATTGAGAACCATAGACTTCAACTCCTCCTCAGAGAGCGAGGCGGTATACGCTTTTGAACCTAAAAGCCCGCGCTCCTCCGAGCCGCACCAGATAAATCTGAGACTGTGGCGGTGAGGATGCTTTGTGAAATACTCCGCGATGCCCAAAAGCCCGATGCTCCCCGACATATTGTCATATGCTCCCTGCGAGAGAAACGTAGAATCGTAGTGAGCGGTAAATACGACAGTCTCGGGGATATCGCCCGGCATATCGAGAATGACGTCGCGACTCTCGCCCTCGTATTCCTCCTGCTCAACCGTGATTTTTGCCCTGCGGGCGCCCGACTGTATCAAAGAAATCGCGTCCTTGGCATTGATATTCACACCTAAAATTTTGTTGCCGCCGCTGACGTAGCTTCTAAGCTCGCGGCGGTCGATATCGCGGTCGGAGTAATTCGCGTCGCCGTCGTAGGTGATAAAACCTACGGCGCCGTTGTCGAGCATATCGTGATAAATCCAGTAGCCGAGGTAGCCGTCGATTATAACTATCTTTCCGCGGCACTGCGAAAGCGAGTGAGGGTCGGTGTTGCGAAGATAGTAAAGCTCCGCCTCAACTTCGCCCGAGCCGCAGCAAAGATATCCGCGGCAGGCTATCTTCCTGCCGTCTGCCGTAAGAGAAGCGCTGCGCATCTCCGACATATCCACCTTAAAGGGCCATATTTTTGCCTCGAGACCCAGTTCGGCGCACCTTGAAACGAGATACTCCGCGCATTTAAGCTCCTCGGCGCTGCCTCCCGTGCGGGAATAAGCGGTGTCTTTTAATATCTGTCTGATTTTTTTAACCGTCATATCAAATCCTCCTTAATTTATGCTCTTTTCGGAGCCGCTATAAAAGACCGCCCCGTCGTATTCCTCAAAGCCCGCTTCATCGGCGCTACGCTCAATAAGCCCGAACACCCCGTCGGAAGCGCGCATTTATCATTGTCCGACTTTCCTACTCGTTTGCCCAGAATTTTCTGTCGAGAGTGCGATACCTAACCGCCTGTGAGATATGCACTCTGTCTATCTTATCGCTGCCGTCGATGTCCGCTACTGTCCGCGCAACCTTTAATATCTTGTCGTATGCCCTTGCCGAAAGCCCGAGGCGATCGAAGACGTCCTTTAAAAGCGAATTTGCGGAGTCGGTCAAAACGCAGACGTCCCGCAAAATGTCCGGCGTTATCCTCGCGTTGCAGGTTATGTCGATACCCGCAAAGCGCTTGTTCTGAATCTCCCTCGCTCGCTGCACACGGCTTCTTATCGCGGCGCTCGACTCCTCTTTAGCGGTTCCGGCAAGACTTTCGTATTCCACCGGAGCGACTTCAATGTGAAGGTCAAAGCGATCCAAAAGCGGTCCCGAGATCTTTGAAAGATACTGCGAAACCTGCTTTTGAGTGCAGATGCACTTTTTTGTCGGATGACCGTAATAGCCGCAGGGACAGGGGTTCATAGCCGCCACGAGCATCACGCTGCACGGATATGTAACGGTGCCGGAGGCGCGGCTTATCGAGACTTTACGGTCCTCAACCGGCTGACGAAGCGTCTCAAGAGTTACCCGAGGAAACTCGGCAAGCTCGTCGAGGAACAAAAGACCGTTGTGCGCAAGTGAAATCTCGCCCGGACGCGGAATACCGCCGCCGCCCGTCAGTCCCGCCGTAGAAACGGTATGATGCGGCGAACGAAACGGTCTTGAGGTGACAAGAGGATGTTCCCTGTCGATGAGTCCGGCTATCGAATAGACGTTTGTGGTCTCTATGGATTCCTCAAAGGTCATCTCGGGAAGTATCGAGGGCAGCCTCTTGGCGAGCATACTCTTTCCTGAGCCGGGAGGACCTATCATAAGGACGTTGTGACCTCCGCACGCTGCAACCTCAAGCGCTTTTTTGGCAAAGGTCTGACCTCTGACGTCGCAAAAATCAAGGTGGCTGTCATAAGCTCCCTGCTTCGGAACATAACGAGGGGTGGGAGCTATATCCGCCGCGCCGTTCAGAAATTGACGCATCTCGCGCAGGTCCGACACCCCGTAAACCTCGATTCCCTCCACGACAGAAGCCTCGAAGGCGTTGTCCTTGGGGACGAATATTTTTGTCACGCCGCTTTTTTGGGCGGAAATCGTCATCGGGAGAACACCGTTGACTCCCCTGACCTCACCGCCCAAAGAAAGTTCTCCGATAAACACAGCCTCGCTTATGTCCCGCTGCACCTCGCCCATAGCTTCAAGCACCGCGACCGCCACCGCAAGATCGTGAACGGAACCCGCCTTTCTGACGTCGGCGGGGGCGAGGTTTACGACTATTGATGCGCTCGGAAACTTAATTTCTGACGAACGGAACGCAGACTTTATCCTCTCTCTTGACTCTTTTACGGCTATGTCCGCCATTCCGACTATGTCAAACCTCTCGATTCCGCGGCTCAGCTCTATTTCGACGTCCACGGGGTAAGCGTTCATTCCCGTAAGACCTACGCTTTTAACTCTGCAAAACATAACGTCACCCCAAATTTACAGCTTTCTGCCGCAGCGTCGGCAGAAAACGTACCCGCTTTCCGCCTTTGCCCCGCAATACGGACAGTAGCCGCCCTCGCTACTACGCGGTTCGGGCTGACCTTTCTCACCGAACATTTCATTTAACGGGTCGGGTTCCTCGCCGCTGTCGGTTATGTCAAACTCTGAAAAACGGTCTTTTCCGGAGGCGTTGCGGAAGCTGTATACCGCCTGAACGACGGCTATCGCTATGAAGATAAGCCCGAACAGCGCGAACGCTCCTGCTCCCAAATAAACCGCAAATACCATCCACGCAACTCCGAAGACAGCCATTATCACTGACATGACTCCCTCCATAAACGACGGACCTCTGCCGCGCTTGACGCTTTTCACATCTACCCCTCCCTTTAAAGCTTCGCTCTCATAACAAGAAAGCTTGAGTTCCATTCGGCGCGCTTTACTTCCTCAAACCCGCAGCGGCGGTAGATCTTCAGGGCGGGGACATTTCCCTCGTGAACCTGTATCTCGACCTCGCCGCGCAGGCGTTCGCTCCGAAATTTTTGCATTATCGCCTCTACAGCCGCCTGCCCATAGCCCCGACGCTGAAAATTGTCGGCAATAAATATATCTGTGAACGAATAGGGGGCGCCCTCGGCGGGACGGTCGCGAAGTATCACGAGCCCCACGGCGGTATCGCCGGAATAGATGCCGTAGGCAGTGCAGTCGTTGCGGTAAACATAAGCCTCAGCGAGGACGTATTCCGGTTCGCCGACCTGTAAAAAGCTGTCCCTTTGCAGGCTGACTATTTCGCTGAAATTTCGGATATCCACCTCTTTAAGGGCTACCATTTCGCACCTCCGAAACGATTTTACATTATTCTACCACATTAGCGCGGCGCGGTCAAGACAAAACACCCTAAACAGCACGGAATTTGAAAGTACCGTCTTTCGAGGGGCGAAGCCCCGCCCGTCCGAAGGACGGGCAGGCGCGCCGCTGCGCGGCGCGCTCGCCGCCGGCTCACGCCGGCGGCGGGGCTTCGCCCCGGCAAATGCGCAAATTTTCACTTTTTGCTATTGAATTCCTCCAAAAAATGATGTATACTTATATCAGCGCATTGACACTTTACCGAAAGGAGCAAAAATTATGAGAGAAATGGAACTTTATAAGCTTTGGCTTGAAAACGCCACCGAAGACCCCGATCTCATCAGCGAGCTGAAGTCGATTGAGGGCAACGAGGAGGAGATAAAAGACCGCTTCTACCGCGACATGGAATTCGGAACCGCAGGCCTTCGCGGAGTCATAGGCGCAGGCACTTTCCGCCTGAATATCTACACTATCCGTCAGGCGACTCAGGGTCTTTCCGACTACGTCAACGGTGCTTTCAGCAACGCGTCCGTTGCTATAGCCTATGACTCGAGAATCAAGTCCGACGTCTTCGCAAAAGAGGCGGCGAGAGTTCTCGCCGGCAACGGTATAAAGGCTTATCTGTATTCTGAGCTGATGCCCACCCCGATGCTCTCATGGGCAGTAAGATACCTCGGCTGCAAGGCGGGCATAGTCGTCACCGCCTCCCACAACCCCTCAAAATACAACGGCTATAAGGCATACGGCGCAGACGGCTGCCAGATGACCACAGAATCGGCTGACATAGTGTATTCGGCGATTCAAAAGACCCCGATGTTCGGCGGTGCAAAGCTTATCGACTTCGACGAGGCGCTCAAGAACGGTATGATAGAATATATCGGTCAGGACGTTATCAGCGCCTATCTCGACGAGGTTCAAAAGCAGCAGGTTCACCCCGAAATAACACCTACAAGCGGTCTTAAAGTAGTCTATACCCCCCTCAACGGCACCGGCAACAAGCCTGTACGTGAGATACTCAAAAGAATCGGCATAAGCGACGTCACAGTCGTCCCCGAGCAGGAAAACCCCGACGGCAACTTCCCCACCTGTCCGTTCCCGAATCCCGAAATAAAAGAGGCTCTTGCCCGAGGCCTTGAACTCTGCAAGACCGTTAAGCCCGATCTTCTTCTAGCCACCGACCCCGACTGCGACAGAGTCGGCATCGCCGTGCCGGACTCCGAAGGCAACTACGTCCTGTTCAGCGGAAACGAAGTCGGCGCGCTGCTCCTCGAATACATCTGCAAGGAGCGCATAGCCCTCGGCACAATGCCGGAGCGCCCCGTGGCGGTAAAGTCGATAGTCACAACCGAAATTGCCTCAGCAATAGCCCGGGAATACGGAGTTGAGCTTAGAAACGTCCTAACCGGCTTCAAATTCATCGGCGAACAGATAGGATATCTCGAAGCCGCCGGAGAAGCCGACCGCTACATATTCGGCTTTGAGGAAAGCTACGGCTACCTCGCCGGCTCATATGTAAGGGACAAGGACGCCGTCGTCGGCTCGATGATGATATGCGATATGGCGGCTTTCTACCGCTCCAAGGGCATTTCTCTCCTCGAAGCGCGTGAGGCTTTGTATAAAAAGTACGGCAACTACTGCCACAGCGTCGGCAACTTCGTCTGCGAGGGAGCCGCCGGGATGACCGAAATGGCAGAGCTTATGCACAGGGTTCACGCGGAGCCGTTCAAAGAAATCGCGGGCTTCAGGGTGGTCGGACTCGCCGACTACGAGAAGAGAGTCGACACCGACCTTCTGACCGGCGCCGAGACCCCCATCAATCTGCCTAAATCCGACGTTTTGCAGTTCAGGCTCGAAAACGGTTCTTCGGTGATAATCCGTCCCTCCGGCACCGAGCCGAAGATAAAGGGCTACTACACCGCCATTGCGCCGACTCACGATGAAGCGCAGGTGCTCTGCAACAAGCTTGCTTCGGACTTCAAGGCAAAGCTCGGCTTCTGATTAAAGTTTTTGCTCCCCGCCCGTAAAGGCGGGGAGTTTTGCGTCATGCGGTGCATACGTACGCGTATTTACCGTAGTCCCGACTTTTTGACGGTCTTTATTCTGACTTCATTTTAATATTGCAAAAACAAAACGGGTATGATATAATAAATTGTTAAATCAAAGTCTCAGCTTTTACGAAAGGAGCGCCGATATATGTCCGGTCTGCGCATGTCAATCTGCATATTTTTATCGGCGCTCTGCCTGCTTTTATCTGGATGTTCGATTTCCGAACTGGGAAAGCCCATATCAAGCGGAAGCCTTGATTCTCAGGACCAGATTCCGCCTGATGATACCGTTATTTCGGAGAACCGCACGGTAGGCGAACTGTACGGAAGCTTCCTGACAATGCGCTTCAGCCACACCCAGCACCTGCCGTCAATGCCGTATATAATCGTACCCAAGAGCTATTCAGATGTTGAAAACTACTACAATTCCACTGTTGACAGCTATTTTTACGGCAAACGCTTTACCCTTGCTATGTACTCGTTCTCCGACGAGTTTCTGTCTCAAAACGATGTTCTGATTCTCGCAATAAACGAGCCGAGCTCTTATATCAGCCACACTGCGGCGCCCATTGAATTTACCGGAGACGAAATAAAAATCAGTCTGACCCGTCATATCAGAGAAAACGCTCCCTTAAAGGATGCTCAGTATCACCTTATATTTACCGCTCCGAAGGGAGCTTTTGAGGGTGCGGACAAAAAAGCCCTCACCGTTGACATAAACGAGGTTATTGACCCGAATAACAACACCGCATTCGACGCCGAAAGCTATCTGCTATACCATCCGGAATTTTGGCCGTACTGTTATCGCGCCGACGCAATTTCCGACATATCCGGCGTTACAGTGGACACGATTGACGGTTATGAAGATCTGATAGCTTTCTTTGAAAACTACAAGGAGAGCTACGACCTCGAAAGCAACTTCAGCGAATACGTAGGCACTCTCTACAACTGGCAGATTTGCGACCGCTATATCCTTCTCGCCACAATCATTCCCTGTTCAGAAGCCTCGGAACCCCAGATAAGCGACCTGTTTGTTAATAATCTGCAAATCTATATGACGATAGACGCGCACGAAAAATTCGTCGAAACAGACCCGTCGGCGTGCTATCTGATACTGACCGCAGTCGAACGCAGCGACCTTGAAGGCGTTGCACTGGACACATTTTTCCTCTCCATTGAATAAATATTAAAAAAGTGCTTGCATTTTTGCAACGGGTATGTTATAATAGCCGTTGCCGAGATTTCGGCGCTTATTTTCGATACCGCCACATAGCACTACTGTCTGAATCGGAACGATGGGCTGCTATTGGTAAAATAAAACCGATTCAGAAAGGAGTTATGACAATGGCCAAGGAAGGAATCCACCCCAACTACGAGCCGACTACCATCACCTGTGCCTGCGGAAACGTCATTGAGACCCGCTCGACCAAGAAGAACATCAAGGTTGAAATCTGCTCGAAGTGCCATCCGTTCTTCACCGGCAAGCAGAAGCTCGTCGATACCGGCGGACGTGTAGACCGCTTCAACAGGCGCTACGGTCTGGACAAGAAGTAAATTACTCACAAAAAAGAGGGTCAGCACCCTCTTTTTGCGTTAAAGGAGGTTTCGCAATGCCCTATAAAACCGTCCGCGCCGAGGCAGAAGAAAGCATCGTGATTGAAAAGAGCGAGTTTATCGCCAGAATCGCGCCCGTCAGAACCGCTGAGGAAGCGGCGGCTTTTATCGACTCTGTGAGAGCCGCTCACCGCTGCGCGCGGCACAACTGCTATGCCTATTCGCTGCGCGAGGGCTTTGAAACGCGCTTTTCCGACGACGGCGAACCTCAGGGAACCGCAGGCCCGCCGATTCTCGATGTCATACAGAAAAACGGTCTGACCGACGTCTGCGTTGTAGTGACGCGTTACTTCGGCGGTATTCTTCTCGGCAAGGGAGGTCTTACGCGGGCTTACTCGTCCGCGGCGGCAAAGGCAGTCTCGGCGGTACGCGTGATGATAATGTGCGAGGCGAAAACCGCGCTTATTAAACTTGTATATTCGCAATACGAAAGGGTTTTGCGGCTGATTCCCGAATTTGAAATCAAAACTCTTAATCAGGATTTTGCGGACAGCGTCTCGCTTGAATTGCTCATAAAATCGGAGCTTTGCGAGCCTTTTGTAAAAAAACTGACCGATTTGACCAACGGGCAGGCGGAGATTACGCTGTCCGAAATGCACTTTGCCGACTTTGCCTGATGTTAATTTGCACAAAAATTCAAGTTGATATTTGTTTTTGTATACAAAAATCTTCTCTTGTCAAGAATTATAAAGAGGAGATTTTTTGTTTTTATAGTATAAATTTGTGAATGTAAAGCGAAAGTTTGCGCTCAGGGAGGAAAATTATGACACCGAGAGAGTACACCGAGCAGACCGAAAAGAACATACTGTCGCGCTGCGCGTGTCTGAGTGTAAACACCGCAGGAAGGCAGCGCGAGGAGGAAAAGTGTCCTCTGCGCACCGATTTTCAGCGCGACCGCGACAGAATCATTCACTGCAACGCGTTTGCAAGGCTTAAGCAGAAAACTCAGGTCTTCCTGAACCCGACCGGCGACCACTACCGCACCCGTCTGACCCACACTCTCGAGGTCAGTCAGATAGCAAGAACAATCTCACGCGCACTGAGGCTCAACGAAGACCTCACCGAAGCGATTGCCCTCGGGCATGACCTCGGTCACACTCCGTTCGGTCACGCGGGCGAAGCCATTCTGAACTGCCTTTCGCCAAAGGGCTTCAGGCATTACGAGCAAAGCCTCAGAGTGGTGGATTACATCGAAAAAGACGGCAAAGGGCTGAACCTCACCGCAGAGGTCAGGGACGGCATACTCAAACACACCGACCAAATCGCCTCCACAAAAGAGGGCTATGTGGTCAGGCTTGCCGACGTTATAGCATACATAAATCACGATATTGAGGACGCCATCAGGGCGGGAGTAATCTCAAACGCCGACCTGCCCAAGAGCGCGGTCGAAGTGCTGGGACAGAGAAAGTCACAGAGAATCACCTCACTCGTGCAGTCGCTTGTAGACAGCGGCGCGGAAAAGCTCTGCTATTCAAAAGAGGTCGAAAATGCCAAGGACGAGCTTTCGGAGTTTATGTTTGCAAACGTCTACCGCAACCCCGTGTGTAAGTCGGAGGAATCAAAGGCAAAGCTGATGATAGAAAAGCTGTACAACTACTTCTCCGAGAATCCCGAAAAGCTCCCGGAGGACTACCTTAGGCTCGCCGACCGATTTGACAAGGACACCGCCGTCTGCGACTATATTGCCGGTATGACTGACGGCTACTGCACTAATCTGTTTTTAGACATATTTGTGCCGAAAGGCTGGGGAACCTACCCTACATAAACTGCGAAACCGAAAGGCGGTGATTTTATGCCCCTGCCGATAGATTTTATCGAGCGCCTTAAAGACCAAAACCGCATCGAGGACGTTATGCGCGGCTATGTGACGCTCAAGCACGCCGGGCATAATCTCAAATGCCTCTGCCCGTTCCACTCCGAAAAGACCCCGTCCTGCACCGTTTACACCGACAACGGAAGCTTTTACTGCTTCGGCTGCGGCGCGGGCGGCGACGTCATCACCTTTATTATGAAGATAGAAAACCTCGACTATATTGAGGCGGTAAGATTTCTGGCGCAGCGGGCGGGTCTGCCTATGCCGGAGGACGGCTATGACGACAGAGCGGGACAGGAAAAAAAGCGTCTTTTGGAAATAAACAAGGCTGCGGCGAGATTTTTCTATCAGAACCTGCGCACCCCCGACGGCGAGGAGGGACTTAGGTATCTGATTGAAAAGCGGCGTCTTACGCCCGAAACGATAAAAAAATTCGGACTCGGCGTCGCGCCGAATCACTGGACAAGCCTCAAAAACCATATGCTTGCGAACGGCTTTACCGAAAAAGAGCTTCTGGGCGCGAGCCTTCTCAGCGAGAAAAACGGCAGAACCTTTGATTTTTTCGTCAACCGCGTGATGTTTCCGATATTTGACCTTCGGGGCAACGTAATCGCTTTTTCGGGGCGCACTCTTGAACCCGACCCGAAAGGTATGAAATATCTCAACTCCCGCGAGACAGCACAGTACAAAAAAAGCCGCACTCTTTTCGCGCTGAATTTCGCGAAAAACGAGTCGGTGAAGTCAAAAAGGCTTATTCTCTGCGAAGGAAACGTCGACGTAATCACCCTGCATCAGGCAGGGTTCCCCGAAGCCGTAGCAACCTGCGGAACCGCCATAACCGACGAGCATGCAAGGCTTATGTCGCAGTACTGCGACAGCGTTTACATATGCTACGACGCCGACGCCGCGGGTCTTAAAGCCACGAAAGCTGCGATATCCATACTTTCGGCGGCGGGACTGAACGCCAAGGTCGTGAGAATCTCGGGCGACGGTGTCAAGGACGTCGACGACTATATAAGGAAATACGGCTCGGAGCGGTTCAAGCTCCTGCTGAACGGTTCGGAGGGTGCGACCGACTACGAACTCGCCAACGCAAAGTCGGGGCTTGACCTCGACGGCGACCTCGGAAAGGTTGAATACCTGAAGCGGGCAGTCGGGGTACTCGCGGGAATAGAGAGCAGCATCGAGCGGGAGGTATATATATCACGCGTCGCTTCCGAGCAGGGAATACCGAAAGACATTGTCAGCGCGGAGGTAACGTCGCTGATAAAGAAAAAGCTCAGTCAGCAGCGCAAAAAGGAGTGGCGGCAGATTTCCTCATCGGCAAAACGTGACGACATAAATCCCGACGCCGCGAAATATCCCAAACAGGCGCGCGCCGAGGAAGGCATAATCGCCTACCTGTTCTCACATCCCGACAGCGCCGGAGAAGTATTCTCAAAGCTTTCACCTGACGATTTTGTGACTGCTTTCAACAAAAAAGTCTACGCTTCTTTAATGCGCAACCTCAAAGCGTATGAAGATTTCGGACTTGGCTCTTTGGGAAGCGAATTTTCTCCCGACGAAATGGGCAGAATATCAAGTATTCTTGCCCGTTCAAGAGAAATAACAGCGGACCGTCAGGCGCTCGAAGATTATATCGGCGTCCTTAAAAAGGGAGTCTCAGACAACGGCAATTTGGAAATGTCGGACGACGATTTTGAAAAATACTTTGCTGAGATACGCAAATCCAAAAGGAATTGACATAATATTAACGGAGGCAATTTATGAGTGAAAAGAAATTTACCATTGACAGTCTGCTTGAAAGCGGAAAAGCCGCGGGCAAGCTTACTACCAAGGAGATAACCGAGGTCCTTGAGGAGATGGACTACGACGTCGAGCAGATAGACAGCTTTTATGACGCCTGCGCGGCCAACGGTATCGAAATAATTGACGACATCGTTATGGAGACGGAAAACCTCGACGAGCTTATAGGACTTGACGAGCCCATCTTAGACGGAGAACACGAGCTTGACGACGAGATTGACCCGACTATGTCCGATGCCATAGCGATAGATGACCCCGTCAAAATCTATCTTAAAGAAATAGGACGCGTGCCGCTGCTGACTCCGGAGGAGGAAATCGAGCTTGCGCAAAAGATGAAAGACGGCGACAAGGACGCCAAAAAGCGGCTTGCAGAGGCTAACCTCAGGCTTGTCGTTTCAATCGCAAAGCGCTACGGCGGCAGAGGTATGAGCTTTTTGGACCTGATTCAGGAGGGAAACCTCGGACTTATCAAGGCGGTGGAAAAGTTCGACTATACCAAGGGTTTCAAATTCTCCACCTATGCGACTTGGTGGATACGCCAGTCGATAACCCGGGCGATAGCCGATCAGGCGCGCACCATACGCATACCCGTCCATATGGTTGAAACAATAACCAAAGTCAAAAAAACCTCCTCGCAGCTACTGCACCAGAACGGCCGCGACCCCTCTCCCGACGAGATAGCCCGCGAGCTTGATATGCCGGTTGAGCGCGTGAGAGAGATCTTACGAATTGCGCAGGACCCGGTTTCGCTTGAAACGCCAATCGGTGAGGAGGAAGACAGTCACCTCGGCGACTTCATTCCCGACGAAAACGCCCCCGAACCCACCGAAGCGGCGTCGTTGGTTCTGCTCAAGGAACAGATAAATCAGGTGCTTTCTACACTTACAGACCGTGAGGAAAAGGTTCTTCGCCTGAGATTCGGTCTCGAAGACGGCAGGAGCCGCACCCTCGAAGAAGTCGGGCAGATGTTCAACGTCACCCGTGAACGCATCCGCCAGATAGAGGCAAAGGCGCTGAGAAAGCTCAGGCACCCGAACCGCTCTAACAAGGTCAAGGACTTCATAGACTGATAAAAACGCCGCGCCGATTATCCGGTGCGGCGATTATTTTTTGAGCAAAACAAAACCCCGCGCATGCGGGGCTTTGTTTTTGAAGAGAGTATTGGTATGTAAATACGTGATATCAATTAGTTCTTCTTCTTTTTGCCGAGCAGGATAGCAACTACCGCTACGACAACTATAACAACGACAACGATGATTCCGACAACTAAGCCGGTGTTGGAGCCGCTGCTTTCGGTGTTGCTCGAAGAAGGAGCGCTGTCGTCAGCAGGCTCATCCTCGGGAGCATCGGTAACCTCGGGTTCAGCGGGCTGAGCTGCCACGGCTTCGTCTACCATAGCCTGAATCTGGTCAACTACGCCTACGAGAGTCTCTTCGACATAGGTCAGAGCAGCGTTGGTGTATCCGGAGTTGTTGCACTCGGTGCGGGCTCTGTTGGTAGCCTTGGTGGCTTCGTCAAGAGCGTCGTTGAGGACTTCGAGGTCGCCGTTGGCGCCGTTGGCGGATTCGAGAGCCGCATTGACTCTGTCGGTGTATTCCTTGAGGTCATTGTCGATGAAGGACTGCTCAAGAGCAACGAGACCTTCAACGAAAGCATCTACGACTTCCTTGGTGTTGTGGTTGTAGGAATTATAGGTGATAGAGTAGGTAATGGACTTGAGCGCGGTGAGGTACTTGGTGCAGTATTCCTCGTTGGTGATGCCGAGCTTATTAACAATAAGTTCGCTGAGGGCTATCTCTCTGGCGTTGCCGGTGAGGCTGCCCCAGTCTGCCATACTGCATTCAAGCTTGTAATCCTTGTCGACATATCCGAGCTCTTCGCCGGTGAAGACAGCGTCTTCATAGCCTTCGGCGGAGACGGTGATGTTGCTGACGGTTACGTTGTATTCGCCCTTGTCGCCCTCGACCATCGCGCTGTCGATCATCTGGAGGTTGAACTTCGGAAGAACGGTCCAGTCGTTAGTGTTGGTGGCGTTGATCTCGCCGACCTCTTCGCCCGCCTCGTTGGTGGTCATGCCGAGAGGAGAGGCGGTTATGGTCTGCTCAACGGTTTCCCCGAGAGGAATGGATTCGCCGTTGCCGACTGTATGCCAGAGCTGCCAGGCGACGTTGTCCTGAATGAAGAAGCTTGTGGAGATCGCGCGGGACTGAATGCTCTCGTAGTTCTTAATGGTGATTTCCTCCGCAACCGGCTCGGGATCTACACGGTTAGTTTCGTGCTCGCCGGTGAGGGCAAGAGTCCACCAAACGTCGTATTCCGACTGACGGGTGCTTCTCTGATAAGCGTCGTCCGCTTCCTCGTTGTCGAGAATGTAGCAGGTGTAGTCGCGCTTACCGCCGGAGCAGGCGTTGATCTGTAGGCACATCTCGATAGAGTTGTCGAGAACATCGGTGATCGGGAAGTAGCACTCTACATCATAGCCCTCGTCGTTGACGACGACGGAGTAGTAACCTGCGGGGTCAACGCCGGAATCGGCAGAACCGGGATTCTCATAGTAAAGTCTCCACTGCTGCTTTTCGTTGTTGTTCATCCAGAAGACATCAACAGAGTCGGTCTCATAGTTGTTGGCTGAGGTGGAATCAAGCTCCGAGTCAATAACGCTGAAGAAAACGTAAACGTTGGTATCGTCGTTGATGACCCAAGCATGACCTATCGGTTCGTCAAGAACCTCTCCGCCGCCGTTCGTTTTGCCCTTCTGGACAAAATCAAGAGGCGTTGCGGTATCGTAAGCCTCATCCTTTATGCCGTCGATAACAGCGGTACCCGAACCCGCCTGAATAACTATATCGGCGGTGATCGCATTGAGTGTCATCGGCAAAAGCGAAAGCGCCATAGCCAATGAGATAAGTATTGCTAACAATCTTTTCATACGGTTTTTACCTCCAATAAAATTTGGTACATTTATTATATCATCTTTTTATCACACTTTCAATCAGCACATTTAACAAAAGTTATATGAGTTTTTGCACATTTTGGCAAAAGTCAACTTGAAATGCAATAAAAAATCGTGCGGATTACACATATTTCAGCAGGCTTGAGAGGTAAAACGCAGGGACAGCAAAAGGGCGGCACAGTTGTGCCGCCCTACTATCCGCTTTTAAGCTATCAGTACATTCCGCCCATTCCGGCTGCTCCGGCAGCGGGCGCGGGAGGATTCTCCTCTTTCTTGTTGGCGACAAGGCTCTCGGTGGTGAGAACCATAGCCGCCGCGGAGGCTGCGTTCTGAAGAGCCGAACGGGTGACCTTTGTCGGGTCGACGATGCCCGAGGGAATCATATCGACATACTCCTCTTTATAGGCGTCAAAGCCGTAGCCGACCTTGCGGGAACGCTTGATCTTGTCGATAATAACGCTTCCGTCGAGACCCGCGTTCGCGGCGATCTGCCTCATCGGCTCCTCAAGGGCCTTGAGAACTATCCTCGCTCCGGTCTTCTCGTCGCCCTCAAGAGTGGGTATAATCTTCTCGACAGCGGGTATCGCGTTGATGAGAGCCGTTCCGCCGCCGGCGACGATTCCCTCCTCAACGGCTGCCTTTGTAGCCGCAAGAGCGTCCTCAACTCTGAGCTTCTTCTCTTTCATTTCTGCTTCTGTAGCCGCTCCGACTCTGAGTACGGCTACGCCGCCTGCCAGCTTGGCAAGGCGCTCCTGAAGCTTCTCACGGTCGTAATCCGAGGTGGTGTTTTCGATTTCGGAGCGAATCTGTGCGACTCTCGCCTTGATTTCATTAGGATCGCCCGCGCCGTCCACGATAATGGTGTTTTCCTTGGAGACGACAACCTGACGGGCGCGTCCGAGGTCGTTGACGGTGGTGTCCTTAAGCTCATAACCCAGCTCCTCGCTGATGACGTCGGTACCGGTGAGGGTCGCGATATCGCGGAGCATTTCCTTTCTGCGGTCGCCAAAGCCGGGAGCCTTGACAGCTACGCATGTGAAAGTGCCGCGGAGCTTGTTGATGAGTATGGTCGAAAGAGCCTCGCCCTCGAGGTCCTCCGCGATAATGAGAAGCTTCTTGCCGCTCTTTACTATCTCTTCAAGAAGCGGGAGAATGTCCTGAATAGAGCTTATCTTCTTGTCGGTGACGAGAATGTAGGCGTCGTCAAGGACAGCTTCCATCTTGTCGGTATCGGTGACCATATAGGGAGTGATGTAGCCGCGGTCAAACTGCATGCCCTCAACTACCTCGCTGTAGGTCTCGGCGGTCTTGGACTCCTCGATGGTGATAACGCCGTCGGAGGTGACCTTTGCCATAGCCTCGGCGATCAGTTTGCCGACGCTTTCGTCTCCGGAGGAAACGGTGGCTACGCGCTCGATATCGGAACTGCCCGAAACAGCCTGAGAATGTTCAAGAACGGCGGCAACGGCTGCGTCGACCGCTTTTTGGATGCCCTTTTTGAGGATCATCGGGTTGGCGCCGGCGGCGATGTTCTTCATTCCCTCGCGAACGAGCGCCTGCGCAAGAAGAGTGGCGGTGGTGGTGCCGTCACCGGCAGCATCGTTGGTCTTGGTGGCAACCTCGCGAATGAGCTGCGCACCCATATTCTCAAAGTTGTCCTCAAGCTCTATCTCCTTGGCGATGGTCACACCGTCGTTGGTGATGAGCGGAAGACCGTAGGTTCTGTCGAGAACTACGTTTCTGCCCTTCGGGCCGAGAGTTATTTTAACAGTATTGGCGAGCTTGTCAATGCCCGACTGGAGAGCCTTTCTTGCTTCCTCTCCGTAAATTATTTCCTTTGCCATAATTCATTCAATCCTTTCCGTAAAATTATGATTTACTCGGCTACGGCGAGGATATCGCCCATATTCACGATAATGAGATTCTCGCCGTCGATCTTTACCTCGGTGCCGGAATACTTGCTGAGAAGAACCTTGTCCCCCACCTTTACTTTCATACTGACGGCTTCCTTACCGTCGCGGGGGGCGCCGTCTCCGACTGCCATAACTTCCGCAAGCTGCGGCTTCTCCTTGGCGGAACCGGTGAGAATGATTCCGCTCTTGGTGGTCTCCTCTGCCTCGACCATCTTTACGATAACACGGTCAAAAAGCGGTTTGAGTGTCATAAAAATACCTCCTGTTATAATTTCGGCTTTCGCCTTTTTTACGTTGATGTTAGCAAACTCACCTCGAGAGTGCTAAAATATATTATACCGACATTTTTCAAAAAATCAAGCGGTTGATGTCGGCTAAACGAAATTTTTGTATAATTTGTTGAAACATACCATATTTCGGCCCTAAACTTAGCATTATTTTATGCGTTAAGTCAAGAAGTATTACAAAATGATGAACTGCTAATACCTATTTAACACTTTATTAACCTTTTTGCAACAAAATATGCGGAAAGCCCTTGCATTATCAAAAGAATTGCTTTATAATAATAGTAAGTATAGGATAACAGAAAGGCGGGTGTTGGTTTTATGCAGGCTCTGAAAGTTTTGGTCATCGACGCTGACGTCGGCTCGGCTGAGCTTTTGCGCCTATGTCTCGAAAAAGAGGGATACACCGTTGCCTCCGCCGCCGACGGCGCGGACGGTCTTGCGAAGTTTTACTCTGTAAAGCCAGACATAATTCTTCTGGATGCCGTCCTGCCGAGGGTAGACGGCTGGCAGGTCTGCCGCGAGATACGCAAAAAGTCCTCTGTTCCGCTTGTTTTCGTCACCTCTAAGACCGAGGTATTCGACAGGGTGCTTGGACTTGAGCTCGGCGCGGACGACTATATAGTAAAGCCGTTCGACGGAAAAGAGGTCATTGCAAGGATAAAGGCGATATTCCGCAGGGTGAGTCCTCCCGAGCAGGAAAAGGCGGCGAGCGAAATCCACTACGACGGGCTGGATATAAACATCACGCGGTATGAACTTAAGGTTCGCGGAAAGGTACTCGACGCCCCTCCGCGTGAACTTGAACTGCTGTTCTATCTCGCGAGCCACCCTAACACCGTATTTAACCGCGACCAGCTTTTGGACGAGGTATGGGGATTTGAATACTACGGCGGTACAAGAACGATAGACGTCCATATCAAAAGACTTAGAGAAAAGCTCAACGGCGTGTCGAAGCAATGGTCCATCGAGACGGTTTGGAGCGTAGGATACAAGTTTGCGCTGAGTGAGAGCGCCGAAAAAAAGGAGGATAACAATGTTTGATTTTTTCGATGAGGACTTTCCTCTGAGCAAAAAACAGGAGGAAGAATACCTCAAACAGCTCGGCGAGGGCGTTGAGGACGTTGAAGAAGACGCCCGCGAAGATGTAAAACAGGCTATGGAAATTCCGGACGCAGAGGCTGCAAAGGAAGAATCCTCTGAAGAAGCATCTTATGAAGATGCTGAGGACATTGTTGTCGAAAAACCGCAAATCGACCTGTCGGACATAGTCATAGACGAACCCGACGAGAGCATAACCGACCCCGACGATGGCTATGAGGACTACGTGGAGGAAGACGCCGCAGAACCTGTCATCAAGGATCCTGAGGAGACTAAGGCGGCGGAAAGCGTCGAAAACACAGACTTCGGGAAACAGAACGAAGCCGAAAGCTTGCAGGAAAAAGTCGGAGAAGAAGCTTTGAATGAGACTGCTGCCGAGGAGACTTCCGAAGACGCAGCAAAGACGGAAATCGAAGAAAAGCTTGCTTCGTTCGACGAGATAGAAGCCCATCTTCACGAAGAACTCAAGAGCCTTGGCGAAAAGCTTGACAATATGGAGCGCGCCGTCGACGGTATGGACGACGGCGAAATCTCAGAGGGGTTCAGCTACGAGTACGACGAGAGATATTTCGCCGAAGACGAAACCCCCGCATACCGCCATCCTGAGCTGTATAAGTCAAAAGAAGCGTCAAAAGCTCCGACTGCCGCCCCCAAAAAGACGTCGGCAAAGGAGTCTACGGTCAGGCTCGATTCGCTGATAAAGGCAGGAGCCGCGATAGCCGCCGCTGCGGTCGCCGTCAAGCTCCTGAGCGGCGGTGAAAAGAAGAAATAACCTTTGTTCCACACATTTGAAAGGAACCTGATATTATGGATTTAGATAAGGATACCCTTGAAACTCCCGCAATGAGTACACCCGGCGCCCCGCCCGTATCGGAAGCGCAAAACGCCGCCGACGCCGTGAACGAAATACGCGAACTTGCCGAAGCGGAGTCGGAGCAGTGGGACTATATGCCAAAGCCCCCGCGAAAGCTCCGAAAGAGCAGGGACCACCTGTTCCTTAAGATTTTTATACCGATGCTCATAGTGTTCGTAATACTTTTCGGAACTGTGGGGCGTTTGGTGTTCGGCAAGGGCTGGCTGAAAAATATGCTCGATGGCGCCAAGCCGGGCGCACACTTCACCCTGCCCATAGCCGAGGTCCCCGTGCTTGAGGACAGATTTTATCAGCCCGACGGCAGGTTTACCGTTGAGGGCGTGGCACAGGCGGTCGCGCCGTCTATAGTTACCATCGAATCCTTCTCCGAGGATTCCGCGCTGGCGGCTTACGGTCAGGGCAGCGGAATAATAATGTCGGAAGACGGCTACATCATCACGAACGCCCACGTCATTGAAGGCGCCACACTCGCAGTAAAAGTGCGCCTACAGGACGGCACGGAATACAGCGCCACGGTCATAGGCAGCGACGTAAAGGGCGATATCGCCGTGATAAAGATAGAGGCGGACGGCTTGCAGGCGGCGCAGTTCGGAAATTCCGACGCGGTGAATGTAGGCGAACAGGTAATAGCTATAGGCTCTCCCGCAGGTCTTGAGGGAAGCGTCACTACCGGTATAGTCTCAGGGGTCGACAGAATGATAAGAGTCGAGACCACAAATATAAGCATGTCATGTATACAGATAGACGCCGCGATAAATCCCGGCAACTCGGGCGGCGCTCTTATAAATATGTGGGGACAGGTAGTGGGAATAACCTCCTCGAAGCTTGACGCAGTCCAATACGACAATATCGGCTTTGCAATAGAGATGTCGGCGGCACAGCCGATAATCGAGCAGCTCATAGAAAACGGGCGCGTCCTCGGCAGACCGAAAGTGGGAATATCGTTCTACGAAATTTCCGACGTCCTCGCCGAAATCTACGGCACTCCGGCGGGTCTTGAAATCGCCGAGATATCCCCGGACTGCGACATCGCAAATACCGACCTCGAAGTAGGCGACTACATCACCGAGATGAACGGAATAAAGGTTCGCTCTGCCGACGACGTCTACGGTATAATCCTCGAAATGAAACCCGGCGACGAGATAACCGCGCATGTGCTTCGGCTCGTGCAGATAGGCAAGACCGAAGACTACGACACCGTTGAGTTTGACATCACGTTCAAGCTTATGGAGGACGACAGCGGATTCGTGAGCGAAGACGAACCGGAATTACAAGACGGCGAAGAACCTGCGGAGCCGGAACAGGAAGAAGAACAGTAAATATTTTCCGATATGCCTCGGCATGTCGGAAATTTTTTTGAAACCGAGTCCTTTTTTCGCACACTATATAGGCGAAAGGAGGAGATAATATGAAATCATCCTACAGTGCCAAGGTACGCATAAGCGAATGCTGCGGCGATTATCTCTCAAGCTATTTATTCTCAGACGGACAGCCCTCCGAAGATTTGAGCTTTTACATTCCTCCGAGGCTCCCCGCCGCTCCCGCAGAGAGAAAGCCGCGCGGAAACTTCCCCGCAAATGTCTTCGGGATTGCGATTTCGAGGTCTGCCTCCGCGTTCCGAAAAATTTTTAAAATTTTTTGAAACCGAATTTATTTTCCACACACTATATAGACGAAAGGAGGAGATAAGATGAACGCAGCAGCCTGCACCGCAGAGGTTCTGATACACGAGTATTGCAGCGATTACCTCTCAAAGCTCTTTTACTTCTGCCTTAAAAAGACCGGCAGCCCAACCGAAGCAGAAGACCTCAGCTCCGACATTTCGTTGCAGATTCTCGCAGCCCTCAAAAAAGGGACGGTGCCCGAGAATTTTTCCGCGTGGGTATTCAAAATAGCGAAAAACCGCTACCGTCTCTGGGCGATAGCAAAGCACAGGGCATCGGAGCTTTATGACACCGACGCCGAAACCGACTCCGTTCCCGACGATACTCGAGGCGTCGAGGACGAGCTGATTCTCGGCGAAGACATAAAACTTCTGAGACGTGAGCTTGCGTTTATCTCAAGCGACTACCGCGATATACTCGTAGCCTTCTACATAGACGACAGAAGCGTAAAGGATATAGCGCAATCGCTCGATCTCCCCGAAGGCACCGTGAAGACAAAGCTCTTCCGCGCCAGAAAATTATTGAAAGAAGGTATAAATATGGCAAGAGAATTCGGACCTAAAAGCTATAAGCCCGAGGAAGTGAGCTTCATTGCAAGCGGCAATCAGCCGTCGGGACTGCCCTGGTCGGCGGTTCAGACAATGTTTGCAAGGAACGTCCTTTTGGAGGCTTCGGACAACCCCGCGACCTTAGGGGAGCTTTCCATCGCCCTCGGCATCGCCTCGCCCTATATGGAGGAGGAAGCGGAGCGCCTTGTTGCGGCTACACTCCTCAAAAAGATAGGCAACAAATACGTTACCAACTTCCCGATAGTCTCCGCCGAGACCCATAAAAAGGCTTTCGATATAAAGCTTGAGGTCTCTCCGAAGCGTGCGGAGCTCATCGACAAAATCGCCGAAGACCTTATCCCCGAGATACGCAGGCGTTTCGTGCGCTCCGACAGGATAACCGACGAAGATATCAAGTGGTGGGCGGTCTGCGAATGTTCGACCCTCGCGGAAAAGGCTTACGTAGGACAGCCTGCGCTCGTCCGCGAAAACGGCGAGAGCTGGAGCTTTTACGGCTTTGAAGACACCGACTTCTACGACCCGTTCGTGAGCCTCAACGGCTTCGCGGGCGATGCGTCCGGCAGAGATCTTTCAGCCTTTGTTCCTCACGAATACAACGTTGCGAATTATTGGAGCGAACTTGGCAAACATTCAGACGCTATCCCGTCGGTCATCGGGATAATTAAGAGCGGCAAAACCTACGGCAGCCTTTCCGAAGCGGAAAAGAAGTTTGTCGCCGACCTGAAAATGCTCGTCCACGTCGGCGAAGACGGCAAGATAGTCCCCGACGTGCTTTGGATTCCCGACGTGCTTTGGATAGAGGGCGGCGACAGCGTATGCTTCGAGCTTTTCAATTCTCACCCGCTATTCAAGGAGCTTTTGAAGCTCGACAGCGAGCTTTATAACAGGCTGCTTGAGACAGTCCGCGCCGAAAGCAACTCTCTCGTTAAGGAGCAGCTCAACGGCGTTGCCGGTATTCTTTCTCATATGCGCGGGCTGACGGTTCGCGAAGAGGTGAACGCGGGGCGGCTCAAAGTCCCCGAAGACGCATACAACTCGGTCTGCACGCTGGCGTTCTACTGCGGCGCATCAGACTGACCTAAATTCTCCACACTGCTCTGCCCTCCTTATCGGAGGGCAGAGCTTTCCGCATAAAAACGCCGCGCTCCTCAAAATAATTTTCCTTTTTAATGCAACCTTTTCTTTCAGTCACCGACTATATTATCGAAAGGAGATGAAAAGCGTGAGAGAAAACAAAACCGTCCTCGCACCGTCCAACGGACTCATTCACGAATACTGCCGTGATTATATGGAGAAGGTCTTTTATTTCTGTCTCAAAAAGACCGGCTGCCCCTCCGCCGCCGAGGAACTATGCTCCGACATTTCGCTCGCGGTCATAGCGGCACTCAGAAAGGGCGTCCGCCCCGAAAGCTTTGCGGCGTGGGTATGGCAGGTGGCGCGCAACCGCCATGCCGACTATGCCGAGAGCCGCAGGAGATCCCGCGAACGCTCGGCAGGCGAAGACATTTCGGAATATGAGCTTGAAGACGGCTCGGAACACTTCGAAGACAGGCTGATAAGAGAGGAAGAGCTAAGGCTCATAAGACGCGAGCTGGCGTTCATATCCTCCGACTACCGCGATATCCTTACGGCGTTTTATATCGAAGACCGCTCTTTAAAGGACATCTCGCGCTCTTTGAATCTCCCCGAAAACACGGTTAAGTCGAGGCTTTTCCGTGCAAGAAAAATACTGAAAGAAGGAATGAATATGGCAAGAGAATTCGGACCGAAAAGCTATAAGCCCGAGGAAGTGAGCTTCAACGGCAGCGGGTGGTTCCCCGCGAACAATTCGCCGTTTGACGAGGTTAAAAAGAAGATACCGAAAAACATTCTCCTTGAAGCCTCAAACAACCCCGAGACCGCCGAGGAACTCGCAATAGCGCTCGGCGTCGCGATGCCCTATATGGAGGATGAAATAGACGGACTCATACGCACGACTCTGCTCAAAAAGGTAGGCGGCAAGTACATCACAAATATCCCCATTCTCTCCCGCGATATCCAGAAAAAGCTCTATGACGTTCAGCTCAGTCACTCCAACGAGGGAGCCGACCTTCTGCAAAGCGTTGCGGAATACGCCCTGCCGAAGATAAAGGCGCTCGGCTGCATAAGAAACGGCAGGATTTCCGACAACGAACTCCTCTGGTATATCGCCGACGGAATACTTCGCAATACGAAATACCTCTCGCCCGCACCGACTGTCCGCGAAAACGGCGAAAAATGGCAGCTCGTGGGCTTCGAGGAATACGACCGTCCCGCCTACGGAGGCATCAACAACCAAAGCACCGCGACCGATAAGATGGCGTTTGCGCGGCAGACCGTCTGCGGCTTCGGCGGAAGCGAAGACAATCCCGACGTTGAGTTTTCTATGGGTTCGATAACCCTTCTTGCCGACGTCATAAAAAACGGCAGAAAGGTCTCGGATTTTTCGGAGAGCGAAAAGCTCCTCTGGAAAAACGTCGAGGGAGTATATGCCCACACCGAGTCCGACGGCAGCGTTACGCCGGACATACTCGTATTCGCGGGGAAAATTTCTTCCGACTATATGCCGCAGGTCTGCGCGGATATCTTTAAGTCCCACCCCGATTTTGAAGAGCTCAAGCAGCTTTGCAAAGAGGTTCGGGAAGAGCTCGTCGAAATTCTCAGAGAGGACAGCTCCCCCGTTATAGCCGGCCAGATAGAGCTTACCGCCGAAATGACCGACCGCTTCGGCGATATAATTCTTGAGGAGCTCGCCGAGCGCCGCACTCTAAGGCCGCTCACCGGCTCCGACCGCTATAAGGGAACGAGCTGGATACTGGTTTAAAAGCAAAAGCCCGATCTTTGCGATCGGGCTTTTTCGGTTTATCTGACATGTTAAGACGGCTCAGCGCATTATCAGGAAAAGATATCCTGCGTAAGCCAACAGCATAGCCGCTCCCTGCCATTTTTGGAACTTTTCGGTTATCAGCGTCGGGACAATTGCGATGAGAACTACTATAAGACATGCGGGCATATCGTATACAAGTCCCTGACGGTCTATTGTGAGCTGACCGCGCGAAACGAGCGAGCTTATCGGCAGAATAAGCGTGAGGTCAATGATATTCGCACCGATAATGTTTCCGGCAGAAAGCCCCGACTGCTTCTTTGCTATCGCGGTTATCGTAGTGACAAGCTCGGGAAGCGAAGTACCTATCGCCACCATAGTAACGGCGATTATCCCCTCGGGAACATGAAGGAACGTGGCGATATTTGAGCCGTGGTCAACCAAAAGGTCGGAACCTATAACGAGCATCACCGCTCCTACTATGAAGAGTATAATCTTTATCACGAGCTCTTTCTTCTCAAATGAGAGCTTTTCCGAGGCACCGCTCATATCCTCCTTTGCGGAACGGACATTTTCGTAAACGAATGTCGCAAAAACCGCGAGGAGTATTATACTCGCGATTATGGAAAGCTTTCCCGAAAGGCAGCCGAGCCAGACCGCAGTCACCGCTGCGATGAGCAGCAATCCCTTTACGAGATACTTTTTTCGTGTGACGACTATCGTCATAAAGATGATTCCTATTGAGAGAATCAGACCGGTGTTTGCGGTCACCGAGCCCACGGCATTGCCGACTGCCATCTCGTATTTTCCCTGCGCCGCCGCCATTACGGAAACTATCATCTCGGGCATCGTGGTCGCGAGAGAAACTATCGTCGCGCCGACGATAAACTTCGGGATTCCGGAAATCTCTGCGATAAAGGACGCGGAATCAACAAAGAAGTCGCCGCCCTTTACGATGAGCAGAATTCCGACCGCAAAGAGCAAAAGGTCAAGCCAAATCATTTTATATACCTCTTTTTTCATATTTCGGGGTGCGGCGTAAGCAAAAAAAGACCTATCCGCCGAGATTACGCCCCGATGCGGATAAGTCTCATTGTTTATAACCATGCCGGGCAGCGGACAAGTGCCGCTCGCCGCGATGACGGCAGGGTAACGCAAAAGCGCCAACTACTCCCCTATCGAATTTATTTTAACCGAAGATGAAGAATTTGTCAAGAGCAAGTGAAAACACAGATTATGATTTCCCGAAATTACGGATAGACCTTAAAAAGTCAAATCTTCAGAGCTATAAACCGAAAGCATTATCCTCCCTCAGAAAACCGACCGCGGAGTCGCTTAAATATTCCTTGAAGTCCTCTGTTTTATATGTGCGTTAATATGCCTCTTTGAGTTCATAATAGCGGCTGTCGGTCTTAATGTCACACATTCCGAGAAGCTCGTCGGCGCTGACCCGAAAAGCCTTGAAATCGGAATTATCATCGACAAATCTGGGCTTGCGTTGTTTAACTACCATTTTAGACGAAATATGCTCCTTCTTTGTCAAAAAGAAAAGCGACCGCTACGCAGTCGCATTCTTCTTGGCAGGGGCAGAAGGATTTGAACCCTCGGCACGCGGTTTTGGAGACCGCTGCTCTACCAACTGAGCTATACCCCT
>CANQVG010000017.1 GCA_947627235.1 uncultured Clostridia bacterium
CAGCCTGCGGGCTGCGCCGAGGGGCGCCGCCCCTCGACCCCGCGAGCCTTTTGAAAAAGGCTCGACCGAAAACTTTTAGCTTTATGTGCTTGAAACAAATACTCCAATGCTATTATATATAACTTTATTCATCGGTTTAGACTGTATACGCTGAACGAACAGGATTTAATCCGTCTGCCCTTTGCAGAGCATATTTCAAAGCTCACGTCTACGGCGCTTTCCCGACGTGAAAAAACAAGCTGCTCTATATGAAGGCTTCCGTATGCGCCGGCGTTCATCAGCGGATATTTCTTTATTCCTCCAAAGACCGCAGCCCTGCCGCCGTCAAGACCGATAACGGCGTTTTCACCGTAAATTTCGCTGTCATAGACAAGTCCTTCTTCCGTGACCCTTACGTTTTGAGCAAACCTCAACTCATTCTGAATTTCAAGCAGTAAAGTCGACGCCAGCGTGTCCGCACGCGAATACCCGACGATTTTTCCGCGCGTCCCAAAAGCCGCCGTCAGGGCGGAAAGGCAGACCGCTGAAAACGCCGCCAGCAAAACCGCTGCGACAAGAACCTCCTCAAGAGTGAATCCCCTGCGGTTTCTGAGTATATTCAATAAAAGCTCTCCTTTGTGAAATACTCTTTTTTAATCCTTTGCAGCCGAGTATGACCTTAGCGAGCTTCCACCGTAGAGGTCGGCATCGATTTCAACCCTCTTGGACATATCCGCCGTGTTTTTTTCGCTTATAATTACCCTAATCCTGCCGATGGGTTCTTTTGTCTCGTCCTCTGCGGCGGACAGTTCAGAATAAAACTCGGCGTCGGCAGCCCGGGAACGAAGATTTATCTGATACGCGGCGGTCAACATAACCGCGGCGAGAACGGCGGACACAGCCGCTATCGCCAGCGAAGCAAGCGTTTCAGCCAAAGTCTCTCCCTTTTCCGACGCGAGCTTATCAAACGCCTTTTTCATACTATCCCTCTCCTTCGTAAACCCGTGTGATTACCGCAGAACCGAAATCCGCCGATACAGTAACATCCGCGCTTCCTTTTTTCAGCCTCGACACCGAGAGCGGATTGCCTGCCTCAAGAAATTCTTCTTCGCGGTGGAATACGGCTCTATCGTATCTTATATCCGCTTCAAATCCGAGCGCGTATCCGCCGTCTTCGCTTTTTAGCACAACGCTTATTTTTTCACCGCTTATTTCAATTTTTGCCGAGACCGGAACAAACGCTTCGTCCGATAAAACCTCTACCGACAGCTCATATACCGCTTTGTCAAGTTCCGTTGGCGGATGCGCCTTTTTTGCGGCAAGCCAGCCGCTGCGCGCCAGTTCCTCATCGCAGAACCGTTTCCACAGCATTTCGCACAAGCCGTCGGATATCAGCCGACAGACGCTGTCCGCAGGCGGAGTGTCCGGACCGCCGAACTTATAGCTTAGCTCTACGTCCGCGCTCTTTATTTCGCCGAAGCGGTCTTCGCTGCCCTCGCGCGCTTCATCGGCGTTCAACAAGTATTGCGGCGTATATACATACCGTGCGTCAATTTTCAGGTCGCAAAGCTGCGACTTTATCAGTCTTGCGGCAGAAGAAACCGAGAGATATTCCTGCTGATATTTCAAAAGATATCCGTATCTGCTTACGTTTGAGCGCGCGGAAGTGAGAGCGGACATTCCGGAAAACATACACACAGCCAGAAGCAACAGCGCCATTACCATAGACGCGCCCCGTCTGCTTTCAAGCTTTTCTGCAACCCGTTTTAAACCGCGTTTTCTCATTACTGCACCTCATTTCTATGCCGGCCAGTCTCCGATATGGACCGTTCTGGAGGCATACGGATATTTCCCGCCGTAAAGCTCTTTCAGAAAGCCGTCATACGGCAGAGCCGACGCCATTTTTTCCGTGTCTGAAATCTCGTCCGACTCAGTCGCGACATTTTCATTCTTAGGAGCCTTTTTCATCTCCACACCGTCTGCATCAATAACCCTTGCAAGTGTATAGCACGATTCGGCGTAATATATCCCCATACCCGCAAAAGCGTCGGCGTTTTCAATGTCGCCGGAGCTCACCGAGCAGGTCGTGTAACATTCCGTGAGGCTGATTTCCTGCGACTTTCCCGCAAAGCCTCCTGCGCCCTCTCCTCCGTACACATTTATCAGGGCAAATCTTTTTCCTTCGTCCGAAACTCCGCAAAACCTGCCATTGAACGTATGCCCGCCGACATATGTCCCGCTGACTTCGCAGCCCTTTTCGGCGCAGCCTGTCAGTCCTCCTGCAAAACATTCACTGATTACTTTAACCGACGAGCCTCCGTCTGACACGGACACCCCGTCCGCATATCCGAAATAACCGCCGGCATAGCTGTCGGTCCCGAACGACTTTATTGCGCGCCGTTCATAATTTTCACAATCGGAATATACAAAAACGCCCTTTGCCGACGAAAAAGAACACATTCCCGCAACGCCTCCCGCACAGCCGCGGGTTGAAACTTCGGGATCTTCGATAATTATATTTTCAAACGCCGCATAGAAAGAATATCCGCACAATACTCCTGCCGGTTCGTCGTCGCCGACTATCGTGGGATGCCTGAATATAATATCGCTGCACCGACACCCCATAATTCCGGAAAACAGACCCGCTCCGTATTCGCTGTCGGACGAGCCGTCTATTTTGAGTCCGGATATCGTATGATCGTTTCCCGAAAAACCTCCGCTAAGACCCGCAGAACAGTCTATAGGTTTGAACGCATATCCGTTTGCGTACGTTATGCCGCTGTTCCAGGAACCGTAGTTTTCATTGTCGCCTGAATCTTTGAAGTCGATGTCGGAAGTAAGCTCGGCTGACGTAACCTTACCCACGGATATGCAGTCCGTAAGATGCTGAAGATGGCGTCCGCAAGAAATGGCGGCTCTGCCGTCCGTAAGGCTTTCAAAATAACTGTTCACGGTTTTTGAAACAGCCGACGGCGCCGCGCCCTCGAAGTGAAATACCGCCGTAACGGTTATATCATCTCCCGGCTCTATCAACAACCCTCCGTCAGAATCGCTGACCCAGTCACTGAAGCTGCGCTCCAAAACATAGCCGGACATATTTTTGTCCTCGGGAAGCGAGCTTTTGCCGCCGTCGTCGCCCTGACCCGGCAGCAAAGAATCAAGTATCACGGTTGCCGTATTTCCGCCGACGATAAAACACCCCGCATATTCGGGAACAATTTCTACCCTGCTTTCCCCGCCGCTTATATAAAGAGAAAACCCGACCGCGCCTGTGCAGTCGGCGCTCACCCTGACGGCAAGCTTTTCTCCGTTTATTATCCGAACGACCGGCACCGGAGCTTTTTTACCTTCGGGTTTTTCCTGAGCTTCACCGCCGAAATATCCCACCTGTGTACCGAGTCTGAGCCTTTGCTCAAAGCTTCTCGGGATTTTTTCGGGAAACATCGGGTCATAGTCCAAAAATACGACGTCGCTGTAAAACACGCCGTATACCTCTCCGCTTACCGCATCGTATTCAACGGCAGCCGTTCCGTCCCCGCGCTCTGAAATTACCGAAACGATATGAATACTTGTGACGTCCGGACGCACGCCTTTATATGACACGGTGTTCACTGGTACGCTTTTCCCTCCGAAATCAAGGGGCTTTCCCGCGCACCGTGCCGCCGTGAGTTCGTTCTGAACAGATACAAAAATGTCCTCAGCGGCGCTGTCAAGCCTTATAAGCCTTAGCCTTCTCACCGTAAAAACCGCATCAGGAGCCGCCGCCGCGAACAAAACCGTCAAAACGGCTAAAGCAGCAAGCAGCTTAGCCACCGTAAAACCCGCTTCAGAGACTCTTTTCAGAAGCCTCAACCATATTCACCCTATCTGTCTTATTCTGACAGCTCATAAAAAACTATGCTTCCGCTGACCTTTACCCCGCCGCTGCCGATTCCGCCGTCGATCGCCGTAACGGAGAGGTTCTGAAGCTGCGAGCGAAATCCGGTATGACTCAGCTTTGTCAGTATTGCTATCGCATCTTCATAGCTGTCCGCGGAAAAGCCGAAGCTCACCAAACGCTCTGCCACGCCGTCTTCAATCGTCACGCTATTGGCTCTCAGCTCAGGGGTAACGCCAAAGAATATATCGTTAAAACACAACATAAGCTCCCCGATATTGTCATAATCGGGCAGATACGTGCGTTCGCTGTCGGGAAGCGAGAGTATACGCTCCAGCTCGGTTTTCATTTCAAGATATTCCGCTTTATCCGCACGTGCGTCCTCAAGCTGCGCGCTGATATCGGCGATACCCGTTTTCAGCTCCTCGGTCTCGGCGCTCACCGGAACCTGAACCGCAAAAAAGTAAAACCCCGCCAGCATAATAGCCGCTATCGTCAGCAAAAAAGCTTTCTGACGCTTTGAAAAGCTGTACTTCATCATATTATTCTAAAGCACCCTCCTCCGCTACTTCCGCGTCTTCATTCAGAGAAACCGTTATTTTCGTGACTGTGGAACCGTTTAACCCCGTTACCGCCTCGGTGGAAACCGCCACGCTTTCGACAAATCGGTCGGCTTCAAGCGCCTCAATAAGCTCCGACATTTTCTCAAGGTCGAGTCCCGCCACGGTTATTGAAAGAGTTTTTCCCAAAATCGCTGCGTTCTGAACCTCCGCCTTTGAAAACACATCGCGTTCCAGCAGCTCAAAGACCTCAAGTCTGTCAGGCAGAGATGTGTCAAACCCGCGGTAGGAATATCGGTCATATTCCGCTTTTATCTTTTCCGAGTCCGCGCACTCGCGCTTAATTTCCAACAGCTCATGCGTCAGCGAAGAAAGCTCTGCCTCCGCCGACGCTATCCTTTCGAGCCGCCCTGATACCGCGATTTCTGAAAAAATAACCGCCGCGACCGTCAAAAGAATCAGCGCCGCCGAAAACTTAAGACATACCGATGCTTTTTCGCCGGTATTTAAAAAGTTCACTTCCCTTTTGGACGCGATTTCATATCTTTTCATTAATATCACCCCGCTGCATCACCGCGCCCACGGCGCCTATACATCTGTCGGCTCCGCTTATGCCGAACATCTCTAAGCTGTCCGACGTCTTTATGGGCAAAGCGTCGTCGAGCGCCTCTTTCAGCGGAGTAATCTGCGCTCCTCCGCCTATAAGGCATATACTGTCCGGTACAGACTCGGGGTGACTGTACCCCAAAAAGTAAACCGGATTGCGGATTCCGGCGGCGAGCTTTCGGCACAGCTCCAGGCAGTCTTCCGACGGCGCGCCTTTGCCGTCTCCGAAAGCTTTCGCAGCCTCCTGACACCCACCGTCTATAACGTGCGTCATCTCATATCCGTCCTCTGCGTACATATACAGCCTCACGGCGCTGTGGCCTATGTCGGCAATGCACCGCCTGCTTCCGCTCGCAATACAGCCGAAATTCGCATATGCCGACTCGGCAGGCATAGCGGCGCTAAGCCTTATACCTGCCCGGCGAAATACGTCCTTTATCGCGTAAACGACGGATTTCTGCGCAGCCGCAGCCATAACCCACATCTTTCCGCCGCCCGCGTCGCCGATTACGGAATAATCATATATACAGTCTCCTCCGCAAAATCCGTGCAGCTCGTAAGGTATGTTCACCCTCATCTGGGCGTGCGTCATCGACGGCACGCAAAGTCTTCGGCAAAGACACGCCGACTGCGGTATCAACACAGACGCGGAGTCAAACCTTAGACCGTGTTTTTTGCATGTCTCTTTAAGAAAAGCCGACATCTCTGCGCCGAAGCGTCCGGCTTCCGTTCCCGCAAGACAGTCGGGCAGGGATTCCGAAACAAATCTCTCTATGCCGTTTTTAGAGCGGACGGCAATATGGACGGCACTGCTGCCGATATCAAATCCCGCTGTCCTTCCGAACATAAATCCATCCTCCTTAAAGCGCGGCAAACAGCCCGTAAAGGCCAAGGTAACGCTCTATAATAATGTCGCCGAAAAGCAGTGTGACAAACGCCGCGACGGAAATACAGGGTATAAACGGAAACGGTTCCCCGCGTCCGGTCTTTTTAAACACCACAGTCGCAAGACCGAACACACAGCTTAAAATCACAAGAAGAAGCATCCGAACGGGGCCGAAAAACAGTCCGAGAACCGCTATAAGCTTGATATCTGCGCCGCCGAGAGACTCGCGGCCGAATATTCTGTCAGACGCGAGCGAAAACAGCAGTATTCCAGCTCCGTATAAAAACGCGCCAAGCAGTCCGCTGATAACTCTTTCCGACGGCTTTGGATACGCCGCCGTAAATATCACGAATACCGCCGCGCAGACCGCATGGAGAAAATCCGGCACCTCCTGTGTATAGACGTCGCAGAGCGACTCGGCGCATATGACCGTAAAGAGCGCTGCCGCTTCAAGTGCGTAAAAGCTGATTCCAAACACAAAAAGCGACGCCGTATAAGCCGCCGCGAGAGCCGCCTCGGAAACAAAGCTCAGAAAATCTATCTTTGCTCCGCAGCCACGGCATCTTCCGCGCAGAAAAAGATAGCTGAATATGGGAACAATCTCCGAAGCTCCGAGAATACGCCCGCAGGCTGGACATCGGGAACGCCCGGTCAAAGCGCTCTTTCCGTCTTTTAACCGAACGCAGGCGCAGTTTACAAAGCTTCCTACGCAGGCTCCCAACGCAAACACGAGTACCGCAATATAACAGACGAGCGCCGGCGGAAGCTCAAAGACAGACATAACAACTCCTCCGTTTGCAACAAAAACGGGGCGCGGCACTTTAAAACTGCCCCGCCCCCGAAATGATGGTCATTTAATGACTGTCCAACCAGCTATTGGTTATTTTGCCCTCGGTTATTGTTACGGAAAACGGGATATCCGCATACCTGTCGGATTCAGCGGTCATATTTCCCTTTGCCGCCGCGCTGCCGAGACCGCAGCTCTTCTCGTCCTCTGCATAACTATGAGCTGCCGGTTCCGGCACAGTGTGACCTGCGATTTCCAGATTCCCGTTAGTAATGTTGAAATAATAGGTTATGGGTGAAGACTCGTTTATGTGGGTGATCAGATAGTGAGCCTGCGCCATAGATGATGCGGAACGGGCATTTGCCTCGTCAACCGATATTCGGGCCTTTTCAAGCTGATTTGAAAACAGCGGAATCGCAATCGCCATCAGTATTGCGATTATTGCAAGCACAATGAGCAATTCCGCGAGAGTAAAGCCCTTTTTGTTTCTGAATTTTTTCATAGTTGTCGCCTCCATCGGATATATTTGCCGTACTGTCAGGAGTATTAACAGCCGCGCACCGTAATGCACGGCAGCAAACCAAACAATAATATCACATAAATCCGTTATACATACTGAACATCGGAACATAAACGGCAATGATTATAAAAGCAGTCAAAACGCCCATTACCACCGTAAGAGCCGGCTCGAGCACAGAAAGCACCCGTTCCGAGGCGGTATAGGCTTCGCCGTAATAATATTCTCCGGCAGTATACATAGTTTCTGCAAGAAGACCGGATTCTTCGCCGACAGCCGCCATCTCCGCCATAAGAGAGGGAAAATGCGGATTTTCGCGGATTATTTCACTCAGAGGCTTTCCGGTTTCAAGGTCAAAGACAGCCGTTCTCAGCGACTCGCCCACGGTTTTGTTATCTGCCGATTCGGCGCACACCGCAAGCGCTCTCACAGATGTGAGCCCCGACATCACAAGAACCGCAAAAGTATCGGCAAAACGCGCGGCGGCGTTAAGGCGTGATATTCTGCCAAAGAACGGAAGCCTCAGGGAAATTCCCGACAGACGCAGCTTCCCCGAAGGGGTTTTGCCCCAGACATACGCCGCAGCTCCTGCGGCTGCAAGCACCGCAAGAACCGACGGAAAATAATTGCGAAAGAAGCCCGAAACGGCTAATAGCGCCCTTGTTATCATCGGGAGTTCTTCGCCGGTGGTCTCATAAACTGAAAGTATAGCCGGAATCATGCAGACAGAAACTATTCCGACGACCGCAGCGGCAAGCACCAGAAGAAACGCCGGATAAATAAGCGCCGAAAGCACTTTTTGCCTGATTCGGCGGGAACTGTCATAATGGGTTTTCAGACGGCAGAAGCAGGTTTCGAGCGCGCCCGATTCCTCGCCTGCCCTGACGGTTTCTATAAATAGCCGTGGAATACAGCGGCCGTTATTCTCAAGACTCTGCGCAAAGGTCATTCCGCCCTTTACATCTTCGGCACAGGCGGTCAGTATCCTTTTCATCTGCCGGTCTGAAATCTGCTCCGAAAGAAGCACAACGGCGCGGCTAAGCGGGATTCCCGCCTTGAGCAGCACCGAAAACTGCGACGCGGTGAGGCTCAGGGTCCTGTCGGGTATCGCAAATGGTTCGTTAAGCGCACCGATTATGCCGCCGGTTTTTGTCTCCGATATCCGCTCGGGAATAATTCCCTTTTCTCTAAGCCGCCCGACAGCTTCAATCCCGTCTTTTGCGTCTATCTTGCCTTTGATGCGGTTTCCCTCAGAGTCTATAGCTCTGAATCTGAACTCGGCCGTATTCTCTCACCTCGGATAACGGCAGCTTCTGCAATATTGCGCGTTCGCCGCAGTTCATAATATGCAAAAATCTTCAATCTGTTGAATCAAGGATTCCCGCCATTTCGCTTAACGTGGTAATCCCTCTGAGAACAAGCTCGCGGGCGCTGTCCGCAAGAGTGCGGAAGCCTACCTCCGACGCTGCCTGCTCCTCAATCTGAGCGCGGGGTCTGTTTTCGGCTATCATGCGTTTCACTGTTCTGCTGAGGATTAAGACTTCAAATACTCCTATTCTTCCGCGGTATCCGGTGTGATGACAGCTCGGACATCCTGTGCCGCGATATAGCTTCACATTATCCGAAGATATGCCGAGTCTGCGAAGCTCGGAGCTGTCCGGCACATATTCCTCCCGACATTCCGGACATATTCTCCTGACAAGTCTTTGAGAAATAACTCCCCTGAGCGCTTCCGATATCATATACGGTTCGCATCCTATATCAGTCAGGCGGTCAAGAAGACTGGCAACACTCGATGTGTGAACGGTCGAAAGAACCAAATGTCCCGTTATGGCGGCTCTTAAAGCAATACGTGCGGTCTCTCCGTCGCGTATTTCACCCACGGCGATAATATCCGGGTCCTGCCGCAGAACAGAACGCAGTCCTCCAGAAAAGGTCATACCCGCCTTGTCGTTGATTTGAACCTGATTAACTCCGTCTATGTCATATTCGACGGGGTCTTCAAGGGTTACAAGGTTTACTTCCTCGGTATTGAGGGAATTTATCATAGTATACATTGTCGACGACTTGCCTGAGCCGGTCGGACCGACTATCAGCACCATTCCGTCGCTGCATTTCATCAGCCTGTTATATTTATCAAGCTCTGCTCCGAAAAGTCCCAGAGCCTCCGCGCTCATAAGACGCGCCTTTTTATTGAGTATTCTTATAGTTACCTTTTCTCCCCAAATTGTGGGCAGAGTGGAAATTCTGAGGTCAATATCTATACCGCCTACGTTTATGTCGGCGCGTCCGTCCTGAGGCAGTCTGCGCTCGGTGAGGTCAAGGTCGGACATCACTTTTATTCTCGCAACGACCGAACCCGCAAAACTTCCGGGAACCGTCATCACCCGATGAAGGATACCGTCTATTCTCATCCTGACGTCCATATCCCGCTCACGCGGCTCCAGATGTATGTCGCTCGCGTTTTCGCGTACGCCGCGTTCTATAATGGAATTGACCAACCTGACGGTAGGCGCCGAATAGGAATCGTCCGCCGGCTTCTTTTCCTCGGCGACTCTTCTGCGCTTGCTCTGACCGGTCTCGGAGCGCATTTCTTCTATGGCTTTTGCGGCTTCTTCACTGCCGTAAAGAAGATTCACGGCGTTTTCAACCTCTGACGGAAGCGCGGATTTTACGCATACTCGCCGCCTTGACACCGCCCGCACCTGTTCCACGGCAAAAAAATCGGTGGGATCTGCCATAGCGATGACCACCGTGTCGGCGTCCGCCGAAATCGGTACAAGACTGTATTCCGATGCAACGCTCCTCGGCACCACCCTTGCAAGCTCGGTGGGAACTGCTATCCGTGAGAGGTCAACATATTCTATCCCGAGCTGGTCGGCAAGCGCCGCCGCCATCTGCTGGAGGGTAATCATACCCTCGTTCACAAGAACGGTGCCTATCCTCTGGTGCGAAGTTTTCTGAAGTTCGAGAGCCTTTTCAAGCTGAGCGTCGTTTATATAACCCAAAGACCTGAGAACTTCTCCGAGCTGCAGATGCTCCATACGTATCAACTCCCGCACACAGATTCTCAGCCGATGCAGACCTGCGAAATGCCGGTATTTCGGAGCAATCCGGCGCAGCCCGTCAAGGCGGTTTTGTAAACAGGTCGGTTCGGCGTAATCGTTATCAGTATATGACAGACGCGGCGGCAGGGCTAATTCAGCGTGCAAGACATTACAAATATTACGCTTACAGCCGCAGCGCCGCACACATTCGCTTTAAATCACTATATGCGAGTATAGTATAACATCCGGAGTCGAATTTGTCAAGATAATCCAAAAATACTTTTTAATTTATCGAATTTTGTTGCAAATTGTCGACAAAGTTTTTATAGAAGCCTTATTTTTCTCTTTACATCAGCGTGTTCCGAAAGAAGCGCAAGCTTGCGGTCTATCTGATATTCCTCTATCGCAGGTGTAATAAAGGCAAGCTCGTTTTTGGTGCGCTGCTTTCTCGGTATGAAATCGACATACCCGAAAAGAGTAGTGATTAGTCCCTTAAGTGAATCCGCCTCCTGAGAGCTTACCCTGACGTATACTCTCACGCTCGCCGACTTATAGGGAACCATAAAGCTGCGGTCGGAGCTGTCCTCCCAAGTGAGAGAAGCGATGTCGGCATTTTCGTGCTTTACGGCGTCGATGATATCCGCGACCACCGCCGATGCGGTTGCCTCTTTACCGGCGCCCCTGCCGTAAAACAGCGTATCTCCTACGCTGTCGCCGCGTATCATTATCGCGTTATAGACGTCGTTCACGCCAGAGAGAGGATTGTTCACGCTCACAAGTCTCGGACAGACCGTTGCGACAAGTCCGTTTTCGGTCTTGTCGATAAGACCGATGAGCTTTACCGCGTAGCCTGCATTAGCGACGTATTCAACGTCTTCGAGGGCGATATTGCGGATTCCCGAGCAGTGGACGTATTCCGGATAAATTTGTTTTCCGAACGCGAGCGAGCCCAATATGCAGAGCTTGCGGCAGGCGTCGGCCCCGTCGATGTCGGCGGAGGGGTCTCGCTCGGCATAGCCGAGACGCTGAGCGTCGGCAAGAGCCTGCTCAAACGATACTTGGTCAAAAATCATCTTTGTTAGAATGTAGTTGGTGGTGCCGTTGAGTATACCCGCGATGCGCTCGATTCTGTTTGCGGCGAGGCACTGGTGAAGCGGGCGGATTATCGGTATTCCCCCGCCGACAGACGCCTCAAAGAAGTAGTTGCACTTATTCTCCTTGGCAATCTTTATAAGCTCGGCTCCGTGATAAGCGACAAGCTCCTTGTTGGAGGTCACGACGCTTTTTCCGCTCTGCAAAAGACGCTTGGTGTAATCATAGGCAAAGGTCTTTCCGCCCATAAGCTCCGCAACCACGGTAACCTCGGGGTCGTTAAGTATATCGTCGAAACTGTCGGTAATCTTGTCGGCAAACGGGCTGCCGGGAAATTCACGCAGGTCGAGGATATACTTTATATCCATCTTTCTGCCGCTGCGCTTCTCGATTATATCCTTGTTTTTATAAAAAAGCTCCACAGTCCCGCTTCCGACGACTCCGAAGCCCATAACCGCAATTTTTGATACTTTCATACTAATCCTCATTTCAATAGTTATTTTCCCGATATCACCTTTGCGCTCGCCACGCCGGAAATCCTCAGTATCGACCTCGCTATTCCCGAAAGGTCGGCGGCGGCGTCATTAAAGCGCGCGGTTATCATCACCGTCGCCGCAGAGTCGATGGGAATATTCTGGTTTATCGTGAGAATATTCGCGTCGAGCAGGTAAAACTCGTTGAGAACCTCGGCGAGAAGTCCGGGACGGTCGCTCAACACTATACAGAACGTGACTATCCTTTCGCTCATCTTTTCGGAATATATAAACGCCGAATCCTTGTATTTATAATAAGCGCTCCGCGACACTCCCGCCTCGCGGCACGCCTCGGTGGACGTGCGGCAGATGCCCTGCGCAAGCAGCCTCTTGGCTTCGAGGACCTTTAAAACCACTTCCGGCAAAACATCGGAGCTTACGATGACAAACTCCTTTTCAGACATAGCCCGCCTCCTGAGTTTTTGATACAAAAACAGTTGTTTTTTGTCCACAAACAATTATACACAGTCGGAGGGATTTGTCAAGTAGACGTCGGGTATAAGATGCGGTTTGACGGTTACAGAAAAAGAGCGCGCTTTATGCAATCATTCCCCGACACGCTCAATTATTCCCCCTCCAAGGACGGTTTCGCCGTCATAAAGCACCGCCGACTGTCCCGGAGTAATCGCACGCTGCGGCTCGTCAAAGACCACTTTTACCCGTCCGTCAGACAGCGCTTCCGCGGTCGCGGGCTGCTCGAAGTGGCGGTACCTGATCTTCGCGCAGCACCTTATTTTCCCGATAGGCGGCTCTCCGCATATCCAGTTGAAGCGATCGGCGATAAGCTCCCGCTTATAAAGCCCCTCCTCGGTACCGAGGATGACGGTATTATTCGCGGGGTCGTTCCCGAGGACAAACATTCTCTCGGGATAATTCCCGCCGAGTCCCTTGTGCTGTCCTACGGTGTACCTGATTATCCCCCTGTGCCTGCCGATAACTTTTCCCTGCGAATCGACAAAATCTCCCTCGGGACAGGGCTTGCCGGTCAGCCTTTCGAGCACCGAAGCGTAGTCGCCATCCGGCACAAAGCAGATATCCTGCGAGTCGCGCTTGTTGAAGTTCACAAAGCCGCACTTCTCGGCGATTACACGTGTTTCATGCTTGGACATTCCACCAAGAGGAAACAGCGTATGGGATAGCTGATACTGATTAAGTCTGTAGAGAACATAGCTCTGGTCCTTTGAAAGGTCGACCGCTTTTTTCAGCAGGAATTTTTCTCCTCTCTTTTCGATTCTCGCGTAGTGACCCGTGACTATCTTCTCGCAGCCGAGTTCTGCCGCACGCCGAAGAAGCCTGTCAAACTTCATACAGCTGTTGCAGTCGATGCAGGGGTTTGGCGTCCTGCCGGCGAGATACTCGCTTACAAAGCGGTCTATCACCTGCTCCCTGAAGCCGTCGCAAAAATTGAAGACGTAAAACGGCATACCGAGCGAAAACGCCACGCTGCGTGCGTCTGAAGCGTCGTCGAGCGAACAGCAGGTTCTATCGGAAGACTTTTCCCCCTCGGAAGCCTCATAGAGCTTCATCATACACCCGATACATTCATAGCCCATATCAAGAGTGAGCTTCGCGGCGACCGAGCTGTCCACCCCGCCGCTCATAGCAATCAGCGCTTTCATACCTACCCCTCCTTGCTGAAAATATTTTAATACTCACGGCAGCGCTTGTCAAGCTTGAAAAGACGTGGTATACTTATTTGCATAAAAGGAGGGTATTTTATGCGCAACTCAACTCTTTGCTATATCGAACGCGGCGGCTGCTACCTTATGCTCCACCGCGTAAAAAAGCACAACGACGTAAATCACGACAAGTGGATAGGCGTGGGCGGCGGCTTTGAAGAGGGCGAGTCCCCGCTCGACTGCGTCATACGCGAAGCGCGCGAGGAAACCGGCCTTACGCTTCTTGACCCGCGCTACCGCGGTCTCGTCACATTCTGCTTCACCGATGCAGGCCATTCTCTCACCGAACATATGCACCTCTTTACCTGCTCGGAATTTCAGGGCGAGCTGCGCAACTGCGACGAGGGCGACCTCGAATGGGTTCCCGTAGAAGACGTTCCCAAGCTTCCGGTCTGGGAGGGCGATAAAATTTTTCTTGAGCTTCTGAAAAACGAGCCCCGCTTCTTCCTGCTCAAGCTCGAATACGACGGCGACAGACTCGTAAACCACGCGCTTTCTTTCGCGGGAAAATAATTCCGAAAAATATGCAAAAAGTTGTTGACAAATCAACATCAAGGGTTTATAATCTCAGATGTTGACAAGTCAACAACTTTTTTTAAAGAGGAGACTTTCCAAAATGCTTGAAAGATTTGAACGCTTTACGCTTACCGTCTGCGAAATACAGCGGATATGGAACAAAATCGCCTCAGACGAGATGGACGCTTACGGATTAAAGGGTTCATATCTCGTCTATCTGATAGCTATGCGCCGCCGTCCCGAGGGACTTACGGCTGCGCAGCTCGGCTCGCTGTGTTCCAAAGACAAAGCCGACGTTTCGCGAGCGGTGACGGTTATGGAGTCGAAGGGGCTGATAAAAAAGGAGTCGGGTTCAGGAAATCTCTACCGTGCCAAGCTTCTTCTGACCGATCAGGGCAGTCTCGTGACCGAAAGCATCGTAAAAAAAGCGGAGATCGCCGAAAATATCGCCGGAGACGGGCTTTATGACGGCGAGCGTGAAATTATGTATTCGGCGCTTGCGAAAATAGCGGCAAATCTTCGTGAGCTTTCAAAAACGGGTATCCCGAGCGAAGAACCCGAGTATGACTTTCTCACGGCTGAGGAAAATCCCGCTTTGGCATAAAGGAGACAGAAAACATGAGCGTAAAAATTGTAATTGATTCTTCTGCCGACACCGCAGACGGCATAAAGGACAGATTTGAAACTGTTGCGCTGCCGATATTCTTCGGCGACGAAAAATTTATCGACGGCGTGAACATCACCCATTCGGAGTTTTACGAGAAGCTCAAAAGCAGCGAACATCTGCCGAAGACAAGTCAAGCGACGCCTTACGACTACTCAGAGGTTTACAGAAAAATCACCGAGCGTGGCGACGACGCCGTTGTGCTGACCATTTCAAAAAAGCTCTCGGGTACATATCAGAGCGCGGTGATAGCCGCAGAAGATTATAAAGGGCAGGTTTATGTCGTTGACAGCGATACGGTCACAATAGGCGCGGGGGTTCTTGCGGAATACGCGCTTTTGCTTGCGGACGCCGGAATGAGCGCCAAGGAAATCGCCGAAACGCTCGAAACCGCCAAAAAGCGGGTTCGCCTTATAGCAATGGTGGATACGCTCGAATATCTCAGAAAAGGCGGCAGGATTTCAAAGACCGTCGCTTTTGCGGGAGAGCTTTTATCATTCAAGCCTGTGATATGCGTTGAAGACGGCGAGGTAAAGCTCCTCGGAAAAGCTCACGGCGCAAAAAACGGCAACAACCTCTTAGAACAGGAAATAAACAAAGCGGGCGGCGTTGATTTTGACATGCCCGTTCTTCTCGGATACTCCGGAACCGACAGCACGATGCTTCACCGATATATCGAGGACTTTTCAAAGCTCTGGGCAGGACACGTCGGGCTTAACATCTCGGAGATAGGAAGCGTTGTCGGGACGCACGCCGGTCCGGGAGCAATAGCCGCTGCGTTTTTCTCAAACAAATGACATCGACATCTTTTCATAATAATACCTCCTTTAATCACAAAACCGCGTCGCAGACAAACAGCCTCGGCGCGGTTTTGCATAAACCCCTTTACATTTCATTTTCACGGTGGTATACTGTAATTATAAAATACGGAATTATCTACCGAGAGGACGGAATTGATGAAACTAAAAAGAATTGTCTGCGGAATAGTCGCGGCGGCGGTATCGCTTTCGATGCTGTCGGGCTGCGGCTCAGACACCGCCAACGACATTAAGGAGGATACCGAAATGGATATTCATAACACGGCCGACGACGCCAACTGGATAGCTACTTGGGGCGCCGCGATGCTCACTGCCGGAGCCGACCAGACCCCGTCAAAGCCCGCGCTTCCCAACAGCACCGTAAGACAGCAGATCAGGGTATCGGTAGGCGGCAAAAAGCTGCGTCTTGTGATATCAAACGAATACGGCGCAACCGATCTTGAAATTGAGAGCATAAAGCTCGCGAAGATTCCCGATCCGTCGAACTACAGCGTAGAGCTTGACACCGAGGCTGTTCTCACCTTAGACGGCGAGGAGAGCTTTAAGGTTCCCGCCGGAAAAAGAGTAACCACCGATGAGCTCGACTACGAGTTTAAAGCGCTTGAAGACCTCGCGATAACGATGAAGCTCGCAAGCGCGCCCTCTACAATCACCTGCCACACCGCTTCGAGGTGCTCGACTTGGGTCGCGGAGGGCGACCACGTCTCTGACAACGACTTCGGAACATATCAGGAAATGACCGCGTGGTATTTCATTGCCGAGCTTGACACCGTGGGATATGAGAACAGCGGAGTTGTCGTCTGCCTCGGCGACTCGCTCACCGACGGAGCAAGCGTAACCACAAACGGCTTTTCAACCTATCCTCAGGAGCTTGCACGGCAGTTTCAGTATGACATCGACCTCTTTGACCTCGCGGTCGTGAATATGGGAATCGGCGCTACAGCCCTATACTCCTACGGCGGTGAGATAGCAGGTACCAACAGAGCAAACCGCGATGTTCTCGGAGTTCCCGGGATCAAATACTGCGTGCTGCTTATGGGGATTAACGACATCGGCGGCGCTCAGACCGACATCTCGGAAAACATAATCAACGAATACAAGTCGATAATCGACCGCTGCCACAAAAACGGCATAAAGATTTTCGGTTGCACCCTCACCCCGATGAAGGGCAACAGCTACTACAACGAGCTTCACGAAAAGATAAGGCTTTCGGTCAACGAATTTGTGCTTTCGGAAGATTCCGGCTTTGACGCCTGCATAGACCTTTCCTCCGCCGTCGCCTCCAAAAGCGACCCCGCTCAGATGGACAGACAGTATGTATCGGTCTGGAACGACTATCTCCACTTCAACGACAAGGGATACCAGCTCGTCGGACAGACCGTTTTTGAGCATATAAAAGAATATATTGAAAAGGAGAATTCCAAATGACGGTATTCAAAAGAATCTTAGCGCTTTTAGCTGCGCTCTTACTGACTTTTTCGCTTGCGGGCTGCGGCGAAAAGGAGGTAATCATACCCGACGAGGACGGTTGGGTGTCAACTTGGGCTTCGGCACAGCTTGCGGCGGGTGCCAATGAGACGCCTATAAACCCTCCGCTCAAGGAAAACACACTTCGTCAGCAGATAAGGGTAAACATCGGCGGAGACAAGATACGCCTTACGCTCTCCAACGAATACGGCTCTATCCCCGCGCAGTTTGAGTCTGTTCACATTGCGCACCTCGTCGCTGCGGGTGAAAACGCCATCGACACCTCTACAGACACCGTTGTGACCTTCAACGGCGGCGAGACATCAGTCGATATACCCGTTGGTCAGAAGCTCGTTTCGGACGAAATAGACTTTAGCTTTGAGGCTCTTGACGACCTCGCTATAACGATAAAATTCGGCAAATTCGCCGGAAGCACCCCTACAAGCCACACGGGCGCCCGTTGCTCGACTTGGATTATCTCGGGCGATCACGTTGCGGACGAATCCTTTGAAGCCGAGGAAACAATGACGAGCTGGTACTTTATCAGCGAACTTGACGTTTGGGCAAAGGCGGGAAGCGGCACTATCGTCCTTCTCGGCGACTCCATAACCGACGGCTACGGCACCACGCCCAACCAGTTTGAGCGCTGGAGCGACGAGCTTACCCGTCAGCTTCAGGCAAATCCCGATACCCGGCACCTGACCGTAGCGAACGAAGGCATCGGCGGCAACTCCGTCTTCGGCGGCCTCGGCACGGCGGCACGCCTCAGATTTGAAAGAGACGTTCTCAATGTGGCGGGGGTCAGATACTGCGTTCTCCTAATCGGAATAAACGACATCGGCTACGCTCAAGAAGACATCTCGGAGTCGATTATAACCGAATATAAGAGTATGATAGAGCAGTGCCATGAGCGCGGCATAAAGATTTACGCGGGAACCATACTGCCGGTCGGCGGCAACAGCTACTACAGCGAGCTTCACGAGCAAATCCGTCTTACGCTTAACGACTGGATGAAGTCAGGCTCCGCTAAGTTTGACGGCGTTATCGACTTTGCCGCCGAGCTTGCCGACCCCGCCGATCCTTCCCGCCTGCTGCCGGAATACAGCAACGACAACCTCCACCCGAGCATTGCTGGCTACAAGCGTATGGGCGAATTTGTCTACGAGCGGCTGCTTGAGATATGGAGCGAGGATAACTAATCGAAATTAAACAAAAGGCACGGTTAATGCCGTGCCTTTTTTCATATTCAAAAGCTTTTCAGAGTTCGTTCCAGAGCGTCAAGCGCTTCATCAAGTTCGCCGAAGGTGATGCTAAGCGGCGGCAGAAGCCTTACCTTTGACTTTGCCGTGAGAAGCAGTACGCCGTTCGCGATTCCCGCTTTCACAACGTCTGCCGATTTGATTCCGTCGTCAAGCTCTATTCCGAGCATCAGTCCCATACCCGAGATTCCGACGACATGCGGCATCCCGAGGACGCGCTCTCTTATGTATTCTCCCTTTTTGACGACCTCGGCAAGAAAATCAGAGTCAAGGCGGTTTATTATTTCAACAGCGCCCGCGCAGGCTATCGGGTTGCCGCCGAAAGTGGTGGCGTGATCTCCCGGCGAGAAGACGTTTTCGACCTTTTCCCCAAACAGCACCGCCGCAAGAGGAAGTCCCCCGCCGATGCCCTTTGCCGAGGTGACAAGATCCGGCTTTATGCCGTACTGCTCAAAGCAATAGAGGCTGCCGGTTCTGCCGACGCCTGTCTGCACCTCGTCGATAATTAGAAGTATGTCATTTTCACGGCAGAATTTTTCCGCCTCCCGGACAAATTCTCTGTCCACCGGCAGAACCCCGCCCTCGCCCTGAATAAGCTCCATCATCACGGCGCAGACGCCGTCGGATTTCGATTTCAGCTCCGAAATGTCCCCCGCAGTCACAAAGTCAAATCCCTCGGTGAACGGGAAAAAGTAATTGTGGAAGACGTCCTGACCCGTTGCCGAAAGCGTGGTGACGGTGCGGCCGTGGAAGGAGTTTTTCAGAGTTAGGATTTTGCTCCTGCCCTCGCCGTATTTTGCAAACGAATACTTCCTTGCCGCCTTTATGGCCCCTTCGTTGGCCTCGGCGCCGCTGTTTGCAAAGAAGACCTTTTTCATACCTGTGCGCCTGCACAGAAGCTCGGCGAGCCTGCCGCAGGGTTCGGTGTAATAAAGGTTAGAGATGTGCTGAAGCTTTCCGAGCTGCTCCGTAACCGCCTTTATCCAGCCGTCGTCGCAGAAGCCGAGGGAATTTACTCCGATCCCACTCGTCATATCTATATAGCGGCGACCGTCGGCATCATAGCAGACGGCGTTTTTGCCGCTCGTAATAGCCACGGGAAACCTCCCGTATGTGTGCGCGACATACTTGCTGTCGCGGCTCTGTATAATGTCAAAATTGCTCATAATATCACCTTGTGAAAAGCGTTCCGATACCCTCGTCCGAGAACATCTCGATCAGTATCGAGTGCTCTATCCTGCCGTCTATCATAACAGCCTTTTTGACGCCGTCCTCAAGCGCCTTGACGAAGCTCTGAACTTTCGGTATCATTCCGCCCGAAATTATCCCCTGCTCGGTAAGCCCCGGCACCTCCGAAAGCTTTACCTCGGGTATCATCGAATCCGGGTCGTTCACGTCGCGCATAAGACCGCGTATGTCGGTCAGGGTGATGAGATTTTCCGCGCCGAGCGCTGCGGCTATCTCCGCCGCTGCGGTATCTGCGTTTATGTTGTAAACCTGACCTCTGTCGTCGGTGCCGACGGTAGCGATAACGGGTATGTAGCGGTTATAGATTGCGTTTGCGAGAGGCTGAGGGTCGATGTCGACGATCTCCCCGACAAATCCGAGATCCTTGCCGGTATCAAGCTTCTTCGCCTTTATCATTCCCCCGTCGATGCCGCAGAAGCCGAGAGCTTTGCCGCCGCACTGACTGATAAGCGAAACGAGGTCTTTGTTTATCTTTCCGGCAAGAACCATCTGAACAACCTCGGCGGTCTCGGCGTCGGTGTATCTGAGACCGTCTATAAAGCGGCTCTGCTTGCCGAGCGCCTTAAGAGTCTCGGTTATCTCGGGTCCTCCGCCGTGAACGAGCACCACTCTTACTCCTATGAGCGACAGAAGCACAATATCACTCATAACGGCTTTTTTAAGCTCGGGATTTATCATAGCGTTGCCGCCGTATTTGACTACGACCACCCTTCCGGTATACTTCTGAATATAGGGAAGCGCGCTGATAAGAACCCGCGCCTGTAATCCCGTCGAGATACTGTCACTCATAATTCTCTCTCCTTTTTTCAGGTCCTGTAATCGCCGTTTATTTTGACGTAATCATAAGTGAGGTCGCAGCCCCATGCGGTCGCCGAAGCACCGCCGTCCCCGAGGGAAATATCTATTTGGATTTCGTCCTCAGAAAGTATCTTCTTTGCTTCCTCCTCGCTGAAAGGCACACAGAAGCCGTTTTCCACGCCCTTGATGCCTCCCGCCGCGCTCGACATAGATATCGAAACCTTTGAAATGTCGAACTCCGCGCCGCAGTAGCCCATAGCGCAGAGCAGTCTGCCCCAGTTGGCGTCCGCTCCGTAGAACATCGCCTTCACAAGACTCGAAGAGATAACCCCGCGGGCTATTGTCTTCGCGGTCTTTGTGTCCGAAGCCCCGACGACTTTGCAGACAAGAAGCTTTGTCGCGCCCTCGCCGTCTGAAGCAATCATCGGAGCCATATAGTTACCGATAACCCCCAAAGCCTCGGTGAAGTGTCCGAAGTCCTCGCCCTCAGCCTCTATCGGCGCGTTTTCGGCGAGACCCGAAGCCATCACGGCTACCATATCGTTGGTAGATGTGTCGCCGTCGACGCTTATCATATTATAGGTATCGTCAACGACCGTCTTAAGCGCCTTAGCGAGCATCTCCGACGAAATCGCGGCGTCGGTGGTGATGAACGAGAGCATCGTCGCCATATTGGGGTGAATCATTCCGGAACCTTTTGCTATCGCGCCGAACCGCACCGTTTTGCCGCCGATTTCGGTCTCAAAGGATATCTGCTTGATTTTGGTATCGGTTGTCATAATCGCGAGAGCGGCGTCCTCACCGCCCTCCTTTGAAAGCAGCTTGGGAAGCTCAGAAATGCCGTAGGAAATTGGCTCGATATCAAGGCTCTGACCTATTACGCCCGTCGAAGCTACTATAACGTCGCTCGGACTGATTCCGAGAGCCTTTGCGGTGAGCCCGCACATCGCCTCCGCCTTTTCGACGCCGTCGGCATTGGAGGTGTTGGCGTTGCCGCTGTTGCAGATTACCGCCCTCGCCCTGCCGTCCGCGATATTTGCACGCGTAACCGTTATCGGCGCGCCGTATACTTTATTCTGCGTATAAACCGCAGCAGCGGTACATTCGGTATCGCAGAAAATCATTGCAATGTCCTTTTTGGAGCGGTTCTTGCGTACGCCGCAATGCATACCTGCGGCAGTGAACCCCTTGGGAGCGCAAACGCCGCCCGTAACATTCTTTACAGTCATAAAAGCTTGTCTCCTTCACTCAAATAAGCCGTCTCGGGAAGCCCGAGCGCGATATTCATATTCTGCACGGCAGCCCCCGAAGCACCCTTGCCGAGATTGTCAAACACCGCCGTCAAGGTCATCTGCGCGTCGTTTCCCATAACATAGAGGTTGAGACGGCAGGTCTTTTCGACTTCGTTCGCCGCCAGAAATCCGCTTTCCGGCGCTCTGCAAACCTTAATCAGTTCGGAACCTCTGTAAAACTCCGAGAGGGAATCAAACACTCCTTCAAGCGAAATTTTCTTTTCGAGGAGCTTTGAATATATCGGCACGCTTACCGCCATACCGCTGTAAAAGTCGGCGACTATGGGGTTGAAAACCGGCGCGGAGGATATTCCAGTCACAGCCTGCATCTCTGGCAGATGCTTATGAGTAAGTCCCAGTCCGTACTGCCTCGGGCTGTCAAACTCCGCAGGTCTTTCGGACGCCTCATACTGCGCTATCATCTTTTTACCGCCGCCGCTGTAGCCGGTGATGCTGTGGCAGGTAAACGGATAGTCCCTGCCTGCGATTCCGAGGCTTACGAGCGGGTAAACGCTCGCGATAAAACCCGTCGCGTGACACCCCGGGTTGGCGATTCTTTTGCCCTCGGCTATCGCTTTGCGATGGGCTTCGCTCAACTCCGCGAAGCCGTAAGCCCATCCCTCGGCGGTTCTGTGTGCGGTGGAGGCGTCTATCACCACGGCGCCGGGATTCTCAACGAGCGCCACCGCCTCTTTTGCCGCCGCGTCGGGCAGGCAGAGAAAAACCACGTCGCTTTGGTTCATAAGCTTTTTGCGCTCTGCCGGGTCTTTTCTCAGCTCCGGCTCAATCTCCAGAAGCTCAATATCGCGGTGAGCCGACAGCCTCGTTCTGAGCTGTAGTCCGGTGGTTCCCTCGGCGCCGTCGATAAATGCCTTAAATCTCATCTTCTCACTCTTTTCGGGTGTACTGTTCCATTTCAGAACTATTATAACAACTTGCGTGAAGTTGTCAAGGGCTTACAGCACAAATTTGAAAATTTTATGTATAATATTCATAATCTCAAGCTTATATTGCATAAATATAAAACAAATTGCTGAGTATTGCATATATTCTGCATATTATTGCAAATAAAATCCGCCTGCGATGTAATCGCAAACGGATTTTATCTATTGATACTGTGAGATTATTCCAAAGTTTAGTCCGACTGTTCGGAAGCAGCGCAAAGTCCCGTCGGTATTTTACTCATCATCGACTTTGTAATTTGCTATTACGTCGTCAACGAGCATCTGCGGAAGCTGGTCATAGCGGAGCTTTTCAAGCGTAAACTCGCCCTCGCCTCTCGTCATCTGCCTTACGAGCATAGCAAAATCGTGAACCTCGCTCTCGGGGATCTCCGCCTCGATGGTGGTAAGCCCTTTCTTCTTTGCCGGATTCATTCCCAAAACTCTGCCGCGGCGCTTGTTGAGTTCGCCCATCATATCGCCTGTATTGGCGTCGGGAACGGTAACGGTGAGCATATCTATCGGTTCGAGAAGAACCGGCTGAGCCTGCTTCATACCCTCTTTAAAGGCTATAGAGGCCGCAAGCTTGAAAGACATTTCAGAGGAATCTACGGGATGGTAGGAACCGTCGACCAGAGTCGCCTTAACGCCGACTACCGGGAAGCCCGCGAGTACGCCTTTCTTCATGCAGTCCTGAAGACCCTTTTCAACTGCCGGGAAGAAGTTGCGCGGAACAGCTCCGCCGAAAACGTTTTCTTCAAAGACAAGCTCGTCGCTGTCGCAGGGTTCAAATTCTATCCAGACGTCGCCATACTGACCGTGACCGCCAGACTGCTTCTTGTGGCGTCCCTGAACCTTTACTTTCTTGCGGATAGTCTCCTTATAGGAAACCTTGGGAACGGAGGTGATAACGTCGACTCCGAAGCCGGTCTTGAGCTTGGAAAGGGTGGACTCAATGTGCTGCTCGCCGAGGCCGGAAAGTATCTGCTCAAATGTAGTATCGTCCTGAGCGTAGCTGAGAGACTGGTCTTCTTCGAGGATTCTCTGCATAGCACCCGAAATCTTCTGCTCGTCGCCCTGAGACTTCGCCTTTACGCAGACAGAGTAACAGGGGTGCGGGAATCTGAGCTTTTCAAAGCTGATTACCCTTGAGGCGTCGCAGATGGTGTCGTTGGTGTTGATTGACATCTTCGTCGCGACTACAATGTCGCCCGCCCCTGCGAACGGAACCTCAATCTGCTTCTTGCCGACGAGGTCTATGAGCTTGCCGACCTTTTCGGTGTTTCCGGTGGTGGCGTTGACTATTTCCTTTCCGCTCTCAAGCTTGCCGCTCATAACCTTTATGAACGACATCTTGCCGACGAACGGGTCTGCAACCGTCTTGAAAACGAATGCGGAAAGCGGGTCCGAAGCCTCATATGTGACCTTTACGTCGTTGCCGGCAGAGTCCTTGCCGACGATGCCCGCCGTCTCATGAGGAGAAGGCAGAAGCTTTTCTATCTGATCCATCAGGAGGTCGGCTCCTTCGAGACCGATGCTCGAAATGCAGGTTACAGGGGTTATCATTCCGTTTATAATTCCGTTGTGAACGCCGTTTACAAGCTCTTCGTGGGTGAAAGGCTCGCCGTCAAGGAACTTCATCATCAGCTCTTCGTCGGTCTCGGCAACAGCCTCCGAAACGGCTTCCATAAGCCCGTCGATGCGGTAGGTCGGGTCAGGCTCTCCGGCATCTACGCGGTTGCCCTTAGCGTCGTACTTATAGTTCTTGCCCGCAAGAACGTCATAATAAGAGACTATCTTGCCGTCCTTGATAAGCGGGGAGACGAGCGGGCAGACGGAGGAGCCGAACTCGGTCTTTAAAGATGTGAGAACGTTAGAGAAGTTGGCGTTTTCATCGTCAATCTTGGTGACGACGAACATATGCGGAGTCTTATGCTCGACGGCTGCGTCGTAAGCCTTCTTGGTACCTACGTGTACGCCCGACTTTGCGGAAACGGCTATCAGCAGGCAGTCAGCCGCAAAAACTCCCTCGACAAGACCGCTCGCGTAGTCAAAGAGACCGGGAGTGTCGAGAATATTTACCTTTATGCCGTTTCTCTCGTAGAAAGAGAGAGAAGTGTATATGGAGCATTTCTTTGAGACCTCAATCGGAGTGTAGTCCGAAACGGTGTTGCCGTCAAGGGTTTTTCCGAGGCGGTCGGTGGCTCCCGCCTTATAAAGAAGCGCTTCGACCACAGAAGTCTTGCCCGAGGCGGAATGACCCGCCAAAGCGATGTTTTTGATGTGTGAGCTGTCGTAGTTTTTCAATTTGATCTCTCCATTCGGGTATTGGTTTTGTAGTTGTGATTTATCTGATTTCCACAATTAAATCCAACGTTCTTTTTAATTATATATCATTTTACCACAAATAGCAATACCAAAATTTAATGAACACTATTGTATAATTTGTATAAAAACTCGCTCAATTCGGGCAAAAAAATCCCGTCCGGAGTTTTTTCTCCGGGCGGGTTGCGCAAAATCAGTTTTACACGGTGAGTTTACCGCCGTCCATATTGAGAAGTATAAGGATATCTTCCTCCTCGCCGGTCATCGCGTTGACGTAGACAAGCACGTCCCTGCCGTCGTCCGAGCGGCACATAACCTCATAGCACAGCTTTTCCTCCACGGAGTCGGTAGGAATAACCGCGAGACGGCATCTTTTCACCCCGAGCGACGGACTCACCTCATCTACGGCGTCGCTCTCGGAAATCTTAGGCTCTCCGAAGTCCCTTTCACGGTGATTCACGAGGAATCCGCGGGCGTCGCAGCTCAGAATTTCGCCGTTGTCGAGCGCCACTCCGACTTTTATGAGGTCCGTATAGCAGGTGATTCCGTCGTCGTCATAGGCGTAGTTTACCGTGCAGACGTTATTATAGGTCTCATAATAGGTGCGCTCCATATTTTCGATTCCGAGGCCTTTCAGATATTCGTCCGCCCGACGCAGCGCGTCTTCGGCGGTGAGAGTGCTTTCCTTTACATTGCGGCTTTTGATGCAGTAAACCATATATCCGCCGTTTTTGGAGACGGCGCAGCGTCCGCCCTCGCTGTAGAAGCAGTAGGAAGGCATCCTGCCCTCCTCGCTTGCTCCGCACTCAAGCACCCTGAAGCTGTCGATCCCGAGAGCGGCGGAAGCCTTTTCAAGCGCCTCATCCTTGGAAATCTCCTCGGCGTCCTTGGTCATCAGAGGAACGCGTTCGAGAATATGGTCGGAGAAGGGTCCGTCGTAGATGAGCTTCGGCATATCCGAAAGACCGTCCTCTATCCCCGAGAAGCCGTCGGTGATAAAGCTTCCCATATTATCGCCGATATTGGCAAAGAGATCAGCCACCGACTCGTCGCTCGTCAGAAGCTTGGTGCGAAGCTCCCAAAGGTTTTGACAGAGTTTTTCCGCACAGGCGCCGAGCTTTTCAACCGTATTACGGTCTTCATCGGTAAGCGTTTCGCCCGCCGTCGCTCTTCTTGAAAGCGACGAAGCATAGTTGCCCACCTGAGAGAGAAACTTTTCGAGGTTGTCAATGCTCATTCCATAGACCGGCAGGCTTTCAAGAGCCGATTTAGCCTGTCCCGACTTTTCCATAAGCTCGTTGGAAAGCTTGGTCATCATTGCGGGTGAGGAAGCGTATCTGCCCTTTGTCAGAACCGCGCTTATCTGGTCGGCGCTCTGAGCAAGACCCTCTATCGCCGAACTGTAGCCCGCTTCGACCGAAGTTTCAAGACGTTCTATCTTCTGCATATATATGATATTTGCAGCGGCGAGAACGGCTATTATCGCGCCGAGAAACGATACGAGTCTGATAAGTCCGCGCCGTGAAATCATTGTTTTCATTTGACGTACATCCTTTCAAGGTTAAATTCGGTATTATTTTTACTCAAATTTCCGAGAATACGCAAGTTAATATTTGACATAAAAAAGAGAGCTTCGTAAGAAGCTCTCTTTAAACCGAAATGTAAAATTACGCTTTTCCGATGCAGCCGAAGATTTCCATCTTCTCCCTGACGGTGTCCTTGATGGCTTCGCAGCCGGGAGCGAGAACCTTTCTCGGGTCGAAGCCCTTGCCCACGAGATCCTTGCCTTCCTCTATGTACTTACGGACGGCAGCGCTGAAAGCGATCTGGCACTCGGTATTGACGTTGATTTTCGCGACGCCGAGCGAAATTGCCTTCTTTATCATATCGGCGGGAATACCGGTGCCGCCGTGGAGAACAAGGGGCATGTCTCCGACTTCCTTTTTGATGGATTCAAGAACGTCGAACCTGAGCCCGGGCCAGTTGGCGGGATATTTGCCGTGGATATTGCCGATGCCGGCGGCAAGCATTGTCACGCCGAGGTCGGCTATCTGCTTGCACTCCTTGGGGTCGGCGCACTCGCCCATTCCGACGACGCCGTCCTCCTCGCCTCCTATCGCTCCTACCTCTGCCTCAAGCGATATGCCGAGGATATCGCAGGTGTTGACCAGAGCGGTGGTGAGCTTGATGTTCTCCTCAATCGGGTAATGGGAACCGTCGAACATAATCGAGCTGAAGCCGGCGTTGATGCAAGCCTTTGCGCCCTCAAAGGTTCCGTGATCGAGGTGAATGGCAACGGGAACGGTGATATTTAGTCCCTTTATCATACCCTTGACCATACCGACTATGGTGTCGTAGCCGCACATATATTTGCCCGCGCCCTCGGACACGCCGAGGATAACGGGAGCTTTGAGCTCCTCAGCGGTCTGGAGTATTGACTTTGTCCACTCCAGATTGTTGATGTTGAACTGACCGACGGCATAATGTCCGTCGCGCGCCTTATTAAGCATTTCCTTTGCCGATACGAGCATATTTAATACCTCCAAGAAAAATTTCTGAGACCATTATAAACCATTTCCGCCGAAAATGCAACTGTTATTTCGGAATTTTCGCGTTTTTATTCGTCTGTCAGTAAGTGAACGGTACTACCGGCTCGTATCTTATCCTTATGTCGGGAAGCTCGGATATCACCGAATAGTTGTCCACGCTGCCCGAAACGTCGTTTTCACCGCTCGCGGGAGGCGCGAATATCTTAAGCGTGAGGTCCGTTTCGCCGTCAAGACGGTTTTCAAAGAACGCCGGCATAAGGTCGACGAATTTTGCTTTCGGCGCCTTGTAAAACCACGTACCGTTCAGCTCCAGCATAAGATTGTCCTCGCTCTTAAAGCTGAGCTCGCAGAAAACCGGATCGCCCTCGAAATGAAGCAAAACCGCAATTCCGTCGGCGTCCTCTGCTCCTCCCCAGCGGAGCTTGGCGGGAAGCGTGATTTCCTGTCCGACGGTCATATCGGGCTTGAACCAGTCCTGAGAGATTATCTCTTTGTATTCCTTGAGCATCGGCAGCTCCACGCCGACATTCGGGTCGTTCGGGTCCTCCCACTCAAGACCGAGACGCCCTTGGTCGCGGAACTGATAAAACGTAAACGCCGAGAGCCACTCCGCCTTTTCGTTCACTATCCTGTCGCAGAATGCGCGCACCATTCGGGCTTGGTCGTAAGGGCCGGTAACGTCGCCGTCGGTGTTTAGCTCGCTCATAACAAGCGGCTTATCCTGACCGGTAATCTCGCGGTAGCGCTCGACGGTCGCCTTCGCCGAATCCCAGACCGGACCGTTGCCGTTGTAGGTATAAGAGCCGCCGCCCTTTTCGGCTATGTCGTTAGGATAGCCGTAGTGAAGCGCAAAGTATTTGTCCAAAGACCATATATCCGTCTCCTTTGCAGCCTCTAAAAACAGCTCCTCCATCTCGAGCTTTCCCTGAGTGTGCCGCTCGACGCACCCCGCGCAGAGAATAGTCTTCACATTGGGGGCATACTTGTGGATTATCCTTGCAAAGCGGGTAAAGAAGTCCGCAACCTCTTTATAGCTGCTCCTCTTGCTAAAGCTGAACCAGTTTCCAGTCGCTTCGTGGTTTATCCTCATAAGCACCTGCCCGAAAGGTCTCAAATCCTCGGCTATGGCGATAAGATGTTCGTCGGAAACGTGAGGGTCGATAGTCAGCGTAAAAATTACGTCCTGCCCGTGACGGCGGATATCACGCATCTGCTCGAACACCTCAGCGTTTTTATCGCCGCCGAGACCTCCCCGATAAGGGAAGTAATCGTCATAGGGGTATCCCCACGCGTTGGTGGGGTCCGTCGAAGCAAACGCGACGCTCGCCCGCTCCGGCCAGCCCTCGTCGAGCGGATAGTAGCAGTACATAAGATTTATTCCGCGGTGGGGTCTTTTGAGCCTGCGCAATATGTAATCCTGATTTACATATCCGCCGCGCTCGCTGCCGTCCCCAAGATCGACCGCGCATTTTGCCTTTCCCATATGCAAAGAATATATTTTCCGTTCTCCCATATCAATTCTCCTTTCGCGCTTTTTTCCTATGACTTAATAATAAAACAAGTATTACGTTTTGTCAATCGCCGCAGAGCGGTTTAATTAAAGCACAAAACTTTGCGCTTTATAGCCTGCCCGTTTGACAGTTTCGGAGAATGTCGAAAAACCTATTGAAAACTGCGCGCCAAAAGAGTAATATACATTTGATACTGATTGATTGAAGAAGGCTGATTCTTTGAAAATTACTCTTTCGGGCAACTCATCGCGGACAATGGATATGACCTCAGGCCCGATATTTCCGAACATAATCCGCTTCACTCTGCCGCTGATACTCACAGGCACCCTCCAGCTTCTTTACAACGCCGCCGATATCATAGTGGTCGGCAAGTTCGGAAGCGACACCTCTCTTGCCGCAGTCAGCTCCACGGGTGCACTGATAAACCTCATCGTCAACGTCTTTATGGGACTTTCGATAGGCGCGAGTGTGCTTGTTTCACAGAGCTTTGGCGCAGGTAAGATGAAAGACGTGAGCGACGCCGTCCACACCTCTGTCGCAATAGCGCTTCTCAGCGGCGTTTTGGTGGGAGTTTTCGGTTTCTTCGCGTCGCGCGGGATGCTTGAGCTTATGGACTCTCCCGACGACGTAATAGACCTGTCCGCGCTTTATGTAAAGATATTCTTTATCGGCACGCCATTCAATATGCTCTATAACTTCGGCGCGGCGATTCTCAGAGCCGTGGGCGACACCAAGCGTCCGCTGTACTTTTTAATGTTTTCGGGCGTAATAAACGTCGTGCTGAACCTCGTATTTGTCATATGCTTCAATATGGACGTCGCGGGAGTCGCTCTCGCCACAATAATCTCTCAGGCAATTTCGGCTGTGCTTGTCGTCAACTGCCTGATTCACACCGACGGCGCCGTAAAGCTTAGCATCAAAAAAATCAGAATCCACTGGTCCAAGCTCGCAAAAATCATAGGGGTGGGTCTGCCTGCGGGAATCCAAGGCTCGGTGTTCTCGGTTTCAAACGTAATAATACAGTCGTCAATAAACGCCTTCGGCTCGGCGGTAATGGGCGGAAACGGCGCCGCTGCGAGCATCGAGGGGTTCATCTACACCGCGATGAACTCCGTCTATCAGGCGGCGATAACCTTTGCGGGTCAGAATTACGGCGCAAAAAAATTCAAGAGAATCAAAACCACGGCTTTTGAATGTCTCGGCACTGTCATCGCGGTGGGCCTCGGTCTCGGAATCCTCGCAAAGCTGTTCGCTCCGCAGCTTCTTTCGATTTACACCGACAGCGAAAGCGAAATTGCCTACGGCATCGTGAGAATGAACGTGATATGCCTTACATATTTCACCTGCGGCACGATGGACGTTATGGTGGGAATGCTGCGCGGCATCGGGCGTTCGCTTATACCGACCATCGACTCGATTCTCTGCGTATGCGGCTTCAGGATACTCTGGATATTCACCTATTTTGCGTCCTTTAAGGCGACGGGAGCCGACGTGAGCGACTGTCTCACCACGCTTTACATCTCTTACCCCATCTCGTGGATAATGGCGACAGCGGTTCATGTGCTGTGCTTCCTGATATTCTTTGCGATAGCTAAGAAAAAAGCGGCGCAGGATGAAGACTTAAAACCTGCGTCGGTTGAATGACATTTGAGAGCATTTAAAAGCGGGGAAGCTTTATTATAGGTGTTTAAGTTGCGTCATTTATTGTATTTGATAGGGATGGCTTATGAAAAGACTTGGTAAAATTGCATTTATTTTTATAGCATTACTCGTTATAGCCATATGTTTTCTCATATGGTCTTTTTCACTTTTCACATCTGAGACCCCTCTTGATTATCCTGACACCAAGTGGAAGTCTGAGGACGGTGCGATATACTTTGAGGTCTTTCCACCCGTCGACGATTTCCATAGTCATGGTGACGCAATCGGTACCGTAACATCGGAAGACGGAACGGTTTCAGATGTCCTGCTCAGGGTCTCACATCATAGCTCTTTATGCGTTCAGAATCCGGTAAATGAATACACATATGAGATGTGGAAGGTTAAAGAATTCAGCCAAGACGGTTTTACAGTCGAGGTTGAAATTCTTGACCACAGGTATGCATTGCATGAAAAAAACACGCAAATCGTCTTTAAGAGGGTATATGATAATTAACCCCACCCGCAATGAACCGACTAGCTAAGCGCTAGTCGGTTTTTTGTGAGCATATTCGGACTATTGAATTATTTATTCTTGACTTACAAGGTTTCCCCCGCTGTTCAGTTCTTTACAAGCTCCAAGCGAAATCACTCATACAGCGCATTTTTACGCCTTGCTTTTCGGCTTGAAAAGCGCTGACATAAGAAGCCCGAATACCATTGCCGCTGCAATTCCGCCTGCGCATGCGGTCAGACCGCCGGTAAACACTCCGAGAAAGCCCTTTTCGTCCACCGCTTCCCTCACGCCTTTGGCGAGGTTATATCCGAAGCCGGTCAGAGGGACGCTCGCGCCTGCGCCCGCGAAGTCGAAAAGATATTTATAAAATCCTATTCCTCCGAGTATGACTCCCGCAACTACAAAGCTTACAAGAATCCTCGCGGGAGTGAGCTTCGTGTAATCAATAAGCACCTGACCTATCGCGCAAATTGCTCCTCCCACCAAAAAAGCCCATAAATACGTCATTTTACATCTCTCCTTTTTCGTTTGATATCCACGCCAGATGGCTTATTCCCGGAATACTCATTCCCTGCTGACTTGAAGTCGGACTTAAAAGCGCACCCGTAGCCGCAAAAAGAATATTTTTTAGTCTGCCTGCCTTTATCTCCGGCAGAAAATATCCGCAGAGCATCGACGCAGCACACCCGCAGCCGGAACCGCCCGCATGCACGTCCTGACTTTTCTGGTCGTAAATCATTCTGCCGCAGTCAAGGTGGTTTGCTCTCAAATCAATGCCGTCCCGTTCGGCAAGCTCGCACAAAAGCCTCGACCCTACGTTTCCGAGATCTCCTGTGACTATCGCGTCGAAATCGGTGGGCTTATATCCAGTATCCTTAAAGAACTGCGATATCGTGGAATAAGCCGCGGGCGCCATTGCCGCGCCCATATTGTTTGCATCCTTGATGCCCTTGTCCTCAATGGTTCCTATAGTCACCGCGCGAACGTACGGCGGCTGGGAGCCCTGCTCGGTTATAAGCGCTCCTGAGGCTGTAGCCGTCCACTGCGAAGTCGGGGTGCGCTGACCGCCGTATTCGAGTGGAAAGCGGTACTGACGCTCCGCAGTACAGAAATGCGACGACGTTATTGCCACGGTCATCTTTGAGGCGCCGCCGTCGGTCAGAAGCGAAGCAAGCGTAAGCCCCTCGGACATAGTCGAGCAGGCGCCGTATATTCCGAGAAACGGAATCCTGAAATCCAAAATTCCGAAGCTTGTACTGATGCACTGGTTCAAAAGGTCGCCGCCAAGCATCAAAGAGATTGCCTCCGGCTCTACTCCGCGCTTTTCCACAGCGTTTTGCAGAGCAAGACCCTGCATCGCGCTTTCTGCGTGTTCAAAGCTGTCCTGACCGAAGTAGTCGTCTGTATCAATATAATCGAAGCAGGAACCGTAAGGCCCGTCGCCCTCTTTTTTTCCGCCCACTGCCGCAAACGAGCTTATAGATACGCTGTTTTGCATAGCGACGGTGGATTTTCCTATTCTTATCGACAAATTTATCACTCCCGAAGAAAATTATTTCTGGTGTAGTTTTTGCGGAAATTGCAGAATTTATGCGCGTTTAACTTGAAAAACGACCGATGATGTGGTATTATATATTCTTAAGCAAATCTTTGGCAAAATCGCGAAAGGAAATGCAGTATGAAACAGAGTTTTTTAAAATTTATTCTTACCGCCGCGCTGTTCGCCGCGCTTCTTATGACTCAGGGCTGCAGCGCGGCAAATGAGCCTGTCGCCTCAGACCCAAATGTGCCGGACAAAACCGTCGCCCCGCTGAATACGGCTGTCACTACCTTTTCAGCTTCTGCAGAAGCCTCCGCGTCGACAGTCCCCGACGCTTCTTACGAGGTCAATACCGTCTCAACCGAGCCCTTGCAGGAGCAGACTACCGCCAAAGAATACGCTTCGGAACAGGTTCAAGATACATTGGATACAAAAGCTATGGAGTACCTTAATCTCCTCAACTCGGATAAGGTTCACGCGAGCTATCTTGAAATCGAATCCATCGACGGTGAAAATATGTTCAGCACTCACCGGGAATACTTTGTGAACGGCAGCGACAGAATATACATAAACGACGACTACAAAACGCTGATAATAAACGGCACTGTGACATACATCGACTATGAGTCGGAAATATACTACAGCTATCCGGACGAGGGCGTCTACGGGCTTGATTTCGGATATGAGCTTCCGCTTTACAGGCTGATTTCCGTCTCTGAGGAGGACGGAGTTCTGACCGAAGAATATTCGGTAGAGGGCTATGGTCTGACCTCAACGTGGAAATTCGGAAACGACGGAACGGTAAAGGTGTCCGACCGCTTTGACGGCGGCAGTTTTACGCTCTACACCTTTGATACGATAGACGGCGCAACGGATTCGATGGATTTTTCGATACCCGAAAGCTTCACCGAGGTTGACGCCGAAGAATATATGAATTATTGATTAAAGGAGAATTGTTATGGTAGTAATCGAAATGCAGAACGGACACAAAATCAAACTTGAGCTTTATCCCGAATATGCGCCGATAACCGTCGCAAACTTTGAAGAACTCGTTTCGGAGCACTTTTACGACGGACTCATCTTCCACCGCATAATCGAAGGATTTATGATTCAGGGCGGCGACCCCGAAGGCACCGGTATGGGCGGCTCGAAAGAGAAAATCAAGGGCGAATTTCGCGCAAACGGCGTTAAGAACGACCTTAAACACACGCGCGGCGTGATTTCTATGGCGCGCTCCCAAAACCCCGATTCGGCGTCGTCTCAGTTCTTCATTATGCACCGCGACGCTCCACATCTCGACGGACAGTATGCGGCGTTCGGCAAGGTGGTCGAGGGAATAGAAGTAGTAGACGAGATAGCCTCCTGCAAAACCGACTTCCGCGACAGACCGCTTAAAGAGCAAAAGATAAAGAGCATAACAATAGAGTGACCGACGCTACGGCGGGGCTTCGGGCGGGCAACCCCCGCCCGAAGCGCGGATTTCTCCCGAAAGCGGCAAAGCCGCTTTCTGCCCGCGGACTGCGTCCGCGGGACAAACCGCCGCAGGCGGTTTGAGGAGAAATTCGCGCGCGCCGCGAACGCGGCGCGCCCCGCCACAGTTCATATCCATTTACGGAAAGGAGGATTTTTATGCGCGTAACGCTTGAGGATAACCCGCGTCTGCCTGATCTTCGCGAGAAAACCCAAAAGCTCTCGCATCTTCCGGGCTGCTATATTATGCGCAATAAGGCAGGCACCATTATTTACATCGGCAAGGCGAAAAACCTCCATAACCGCGTATCCTCCTATTTCCGCGACAGCGAGCATCTTCCCAAGGTCGCAAAAATGGTCTCAAACGTCTACGACTACGACTTTATAGTCACAGATTCGGAATATGAGGCGCTTGTCCTCGAAAGCTCGTTAATAAAGCAGCACAAGCCAAAGTACAACATTCTTTTGAAGGACGACAAGGGCTACTCCTACATCAAAATTTCCGACGAGGACTTTCCGCGTATCACCCGTGAAATGCAGAAAAAGGGCAGCGGGACCTTCATCGGTCCCTATACCTCGAGCTTCACCTCAAAGCAGACCGTCGAGGAGGTAAACCGCGTATTTATGCTCCCGACCTGCCGAAGGGTCTTTCCGCGTGATTTCGGTAAGGAGCGCCCCTGCCTCAACTTCCAGATAAAGCGCTGCATCGGACTCTGCCGCGGGTGTTTTTCAAAGGATGACTACCGTTCAATTATCGACGAAGCGGTGGAATATATAAAGTCGGGCAGCACTGCGTCTGTCGAGGAGATGACCGCCCAGATGAACGAAGCGGCGGAGAACCTCGACTTTGAAAAGGCTGCAATGCTGCGTGACAGAATCAACGCCGTCAGCCGCGCCGCCGAGACCCAGAAAGTCTTTGAAAAAAACATTTCGGACTGCGACGTCATAGCCCTCGCGAGAAACGGCGGCACAAGCTGCGTTTCTGTGCTCGTATACCGCGACGGAAAGCTTACCGACAAGTCTGACTTCATTCTCGGCGAGACCGAGGACGACTCCGACACCCGTGAGACTTTTCTCACGCAGTATTACGACTACGGCGCCAAGATCCCGCACGACATCTATCTCGACACCGAAATTGAGAGCGCCGAGGTTATTGAACGCTATTTCCGCGAAAAATCGGGACACGCGGTGCATATTCTTGTCCCGAAGCGGGGCGAGATGCTCTCGCTGATTAAGCTTGCAAAGTCAAACGCCGCAGAAAAGCTCTCGCTGTCGGTCGGCAGAAGCGGCAAGGAAATCGCCACGCTCGAGGAGCTGGGCAAGCTTCTCGGCCTTTCGAAACCGCCGCTCTACATCGAGTGCTACGACATCTCCAACCTCTCCTCTTCGGATATGGTGGGCGGTATGGTGGTTCTTGACAACGGCCGCCCCGCGAAAAGATACTACAAAAAGTTCAGTATAAAGACCGTCTACGAGCAGAACGATTACGCCTGTATGCAGGAGGTTCTGCGGCGGCGTTTTGAAAACTATTTCGACCCCGACTGCCGCGACACCGGTTTTTCGACTATGCCCGACCTCATCTTTCTGGACGGCGGCAGGGGACACGTAGCGTCAGTGGCGCCTATGCTTAAAGACATGGGCGTTGAAGCGCCGGTCTACGGGCTGGTAAAGGACGACCGCCACCGCACCCGCGCAGTCGTTTCTCCCGACGGCGGCGAAATCGTAATCTCCAAAAACCGCGCGGTCTTTAATATGCTTACCCGACTTCAGGACGAGGTCCACAGATACACGATAACCTACCAATCTAAGCGCCACTCGGCAAAGACCTTTGAAAGCGAGCTTACAAAGATTCCCGGAATCGGTCCAAAAAAGGCTCAGGCGCTCTTTACGGCGTTTCGCACAAAGCAGGCGCTCCGCGAAGCCTCCGTCGAGGACATAGCAAGAGTTATGAAAATAAGCCCCGAAAAGGCGAACGAAGTGATCGAGTCGTTTATTTCGCAGATAAAATGACATATTTTTTGCTTTGGCTATAGACAACCGAGGAAAAATCAAGTATAATAGTTGTCG
>CANQVG010000018.1 GCA_947627235.1 uncultured Clostridia bacterium
AGCGTGCTTATCAAGGCGGGGTACGACAGTGTCGCTAAGGCTTATATTCTCTACCGTAAGCAGCGCGAGAAAATAAGAAACCTCAATCAGACCGTAGTCAACTATAAAGAAGTTGTCGACAACTATCTTCAGATAAACGACTGGCGCGTCAAGGAAAATTCCACCGTCACATATTCCGTCGGCGGACTCATTCTCTCGAACTCCGGCGCCATCACCGCCAACTACTGGCTCTCCGAGATTTACGACCCCGAAATCGCCAACGCTCACCGCGACTGCGATATTCACCTCCATGACCTTTCTATGCTTACCGGCTACTGCGCCGGCTGGAGCCTTAAGCAGCTTATCAAGGAGGGTCTCGGCGGAATCGAGGGCAAGATAACCTCTTCTCCGGCTTCGCATCTCTCCACCCTCTGCAACCAGATGGTCAACTTCCTCGGGATTATGCAGAACGAGTGGGCGGGCGCGCAGGCATTCTCGAGCTTCGACACCTATCTCGCCCCGTTTGTAAAGGTCGACAATCTCACCTATAAAGAAGTCAAGCAGTGCATACAGTCCTTTGTCTACGGCGTAAACACTCCTTCCCGTTGGGGTACTCAGGCGCCGTTCAGCAATATTACTCTCGACTGGACCGTTCCTAATGACCTCGCCGAGCTTCCCTGCATAGTGGGCGGCAAGGAGATGGACTTCTGCTATAAAGACTGCAAGAAGGAAATGGATATGGTCAACAAGGCGTTCATCGAGATTATGATCGAGGGCGACGCCAACGGCCGCGGCTTCCAGTATCCCATTCCGACCTACTCCATCACGAAAGACTTTGACTGGTCTGAAACCGAAAACAACAAGCTTCTCTTTGAGATGACCGCCAAATACGGCACTCCTTACTTCTCCAACTACATCAACTCCGACATGGAGCCCTCCGACGTGAGAAGCATGTGCTGCCGCCTCAGACTTGACCTCAGAGAACTCAGAAAGAAATCCGGCGGCTTCTTCGGAAGCGGCGAGTCCACGGGTTCTATCGGCGTTGTCACCATAAATATGCCGAGAATCGCCTATCTTTCAAAGGACGAAAAGGAATTTTACGAGCGCCTTGACAAGCTTATGGACCTCTCGGCGCGTTCCCTCAAGGTAAAGAGAACCGTCATCACCAAGCTTCTCGACGCCGGTCTTTACCCATATACCAAGAGATACCTCGGCAACCTCGATAACCACTTTTCAACCATAGGTCTTGTCGGAATGAACGAGGCCTGCCTCAATGCGAAGTGGATAGCCTGCGACCTTATCAACGAGAAGGCGCAGAAGTTCACCAAAGACGTTCTGAACCATATGCGTGAGCGTCTCTCGGACTATCAGGAGCTTTACGGCGATCTTTACAACCTCGAAGCGACTCCTGCCGAGTCTACCGCCTACCGTCTTGCGAAGCATGACGTCGAGAAGTATCCCGACATCATCACCGCTTCCGACGGAACTCCCTATTACACCAATTCGTCTCATCTTCCCGTCGGGTATACCGATGACATCTTTTCCGCACTCGACATTCAGGACGAGCTTCAGACTCTTTACACCTCGGGAACCGTTTTCCACGCTTTCCTCGGCGAGAAGCTGCCCGACTGGAAGTCCGCCGCGAATCTCGTCCGCAAGATTTCGGAGAACTACAGACTTCCTTACTACACTCTCAGTCCGACCTACTCCGTCTGCCGCAATCACGGTTATCTCACCGGCGAGCAGCCTGTCTGCCCGCACTGCGGCGAGCCGACCGAGACCTACAGCCGTATCACAGGCTACTACCGTCCCATAAAGGCTTGGAACGACGGAAAGGCGCAGGAATTTAAAGACCGCAAGACCTATGATATTGCAAATTCTGTACTCCGCAGGAACGGCGTTGAGTCTAAGGTCGAGATGGGGACCGAGAAGACCGAATCCGGTGTTTCGGACGGCGCGTATCTCTTCACCACCGCCACTTGTCCCAACTGCAAGGTCGTAAAGGCGATGCTTGACAAGATGAGTTACAGGTACGAGACTCTCCTTGCCAACGAGAACCGCGAGCTGTGCGATGCGTTCGATATCCGTCAGGCGCCTACGCTTGTTGTCGTAAAAGACGGAAACTTTGAGAAGTTTGTCGGCGTGTCCGATATCAAAAAACACGCTACCGTGAGCGCATAAATTGCAAGATTTTAAACGGGGAGGCTCCCGATGAGGGCTTCCCCGCGAAAAGCTGTGTGACGGACATTTTCTGCGCTGAAAAGCGTCCCGCGTTCGGAACGCGGTGAGGGGATTTGTCCGTTTGAACCCATAGAAAAAGAAAGACCGAAAATTTTTAAGATTTGGTGAATTTATGTACGATATCATTGTTATCGGCGGGGGACCTGCCGGTCTTACGGCGGCGCTATACGCACTGCGCGCCAACAAGAGTGTTTTAGTCCTCGAAAAGGCGGCGTTCGGCGGGCAGATAACCTATTCTCCAAAGGTGGAGAACATTCCCGGACAGGCTGCGATTTCCGGAAACGATTTCTCGGCGGCGCTCGTCGATCAGGTAATAGAACTCGGTGCAGAGCTTGAGCCGGCAGAAGTCACTGCGGTTCGTGACGGCGGCGAGTCAAAAACCGTAGTCACCGAGGACGGCGAATATACCGCAAAGGCGGTGATAATCGCAACAGGCGCCAAACACCGCAGGCTTGGTCTTCAAAACGAGGAAAACCTCGTCGGCAGAGGGATTTCTTTCTGCGCGGTCTGCGACGGAGCCTTTTATCAGGGAAAGACCGTTGGGGTCGTAGGCGGCGGAAACTCAGCGCTTCAGGAGGCGATTTTGCTGTCTGAACTCGCCGAAAAGGTGATAATCGTTCAGAACCTCGAATACCTCACAGGCGAAAGGCGCTTGCAGGATTTTGTCGCTCAGAAAGCGAATATAGAGCTGATGCTCGGCTGGGTCGTCAAGGAATATAAGGGCGAAAGCGAGCTTGAAGGTATAGTTGCCGAGAGCATTTCAGGCGAAAAGAGGGAGATACCCCTCGACGGTCTGTTTGTCGCCATAGGTCTCGAACCGCAGAACTCGGCGTTTGAAAACGTAATGGCTCTCGACGGATACGGCTATGCGGTCTCAGACGAGTCATGTGTTACAAAAACGGCGGGAATATTTGTTGCGGGCGACTGCCGCACAAAGAAGATACGCCAAGTTACCACTGCCGCCGCCGACGGCGCGGTCGCCGCGCTTGCCGCCTGCGACTACATCGACGGCAGGTAGGTTTTATCAGCAATCCCACGCTTCATTTACTATATTGAAAACGCTCCGTCTTAAAGGCGGGGCGGTTTTCGTTTATGTAGTTCAGGATTTTTTGGAGAAAAGCATATTAAGTATTCCGGCGGCGAACGGCACGGCAGCCGCAAATACCAAAGACGGCAGAAGCATCGCGGGGGAAAGGGGGGCTGTCTGCATCACTGCGGCGAGAGGCTGCCACCATATGCAGGCGGCGGTAACGCCGGCAGAAATCAGTACGGAAAGGAGCAGCGCCGGGTTGCCGAACGGGTTCATAGTGAAGACGGAGTGATGCTCGCTGCGACATTCAAATACATGCAGAAGCTGAGAAAGTATAAGAGTGATGAGAGCCGATGTGCGTGCTGCGGGCAGGTCGTAGCCGAGCTTTATGGTGTATACGAAGCACCCGAGCGTGCAGATTCCGATAAGAGCGCCGCGCAGGGCGATTCTTGCCCAGAGACCGCCGCTCGCGAAGCTTCCCGAAAAGTCCTTCGGCTTCATATTCATTACCTCGTTCTCCGACTTTTCAAGTCCGAGCGCCACGGCGGGGAGCCCGTCTGTCACGAGGTTTACAAGCAGAATCTGCGTGGGAAGCAGCACCACCGGCAGACCAAAGACAATGGACATAAACATCACAGCAACTTCGCCGATGTTGCAGGAGATGAGATATCTTACGAGCTTGCGGATATTGGAAAAAATGGTTCTTCCCTGCCTGACGGCAAGACACAGAGTTGAAAAATCGTCGTCTAAAAGAATTACGTCGGCAGCCTGCTTGCAGACGTCGGTGCCGGTCTTGCCCATAGCGACGCCTATATCCGCAGCTTTGACGGCGGGTGCGTCGTTCACGCCGTCGCCGGTCATTGCGACGATGTTTCCCCGCGACTTAAGCGCGTTTACGATTCTCAGCTTATCCGACGGGCTGACTCTCGCGTATACCGAGATGTCCTGAGCTGCCCTTGAAAGCTCCTGATCCGTCATAGCGTCAAGCTCCGCCTTTGTTATAGCCTTTCCGCCGCCCTTGAGGATTCCGACTTCCCGTGCAACGGCCTTTGCGGTCAAAAGGTGGTCGCCGGTAATCATAACGACTTTTATCCCCGCCTTTTTGCACTCGCGTATTGACTTGATTGCCTCCTCACGGGGAGCGTCCTGCATACCCATAAGCCCGAGGAAAACCTCTCCTTCGGGTGAAGAGCGGCTGAATCCAAGAACCCTCAGCGCCGACTCTGCCATAGAATCTGCGGCCGAGAAAATCTCCCTTTTTTTCTGTCTGTCAAGGCGCTGTACTCCCGACGCTGTGAGAATATGCGTACAGTCGGAAATAATTACGTCAGGCGCGCCTTTGGTGAGGGTCTGTTCGCCCGAAGTGAGAAGCACAGTCACGCTCATGCGCTTTGTGTCGCTGTCAAACGGTATCTCCGAGATTCGGCGGCTGTCTTTAACGACTCCGTTTTCGGTAATTTCGCATTTCTCAGCCGCAATCAGCAGAGCGGCTTCGGTCGGGTCGCCTACGATGTCAAACCGTCCGCGGTTTTTGCGTTCCCGGGTGCTGTCTTTATCAATGGGGACGATTTTAGCGTTGTTGCAAAGAGCGGAACAGGTTAGTGCAGCCCGCGCAGGTTCTGAAAGCTCCGCCGAGGAGCCGCTTTCATCGAGGACCTTTCCCCGAGAGGAGTATCCAGAGCCTGTCAGCGTATATTCTTTGCCGTCCGCCCAGAGCTTAGTTACGGTCATTTTGTTTTCGGTGAGGGTGCCTGTTTTATCGGTGCAGATTACCGTGGTACAGCCGAGAGTCTCGACCGAATGAAGCTTGTTGACAAGCGCGTTCTGTTTGAGCATACGCCTTACCGCGAGGGCGAGGGCTATCGTGACGGTTGCGGGGAGGCCCTCCGGTATTGCGGCTATAGCTATAGTGATGCCTGTCATAAGCATATCGAATACTGGTTCACCGCGAAGTATCCCTGCGAGCGCCACCATAAGGCAGACCGCGAGGCATATGGCGCAGAGCGCTCCGCCAAGTCTGCCGAGTTTTTTCTGCAAAGGAGTTTTTCCCTCTTCTTCAGAGCTTATCATTCCCGAGACCTTTCCCATCTGGGTGCTCATACCCGTTAAAGCCGCTTCGCAGACCGCGTTGCCGCGTATAACGGACGCGCCCATATACACCATTCCCTCCTGAGAAGGCAAAAGCGTGTCTTCACCCGAATAAACCGCCTTTTTAACCGCTCCCGACTCTCCTGTGAGAATCGACTCGTCGCATCTTAGGTCGCTCTGCTCGAGAATTTTTCCGTCGGCGGGGATTCGGTCTCCCGCGTCTATAATGAATATGTCTCCCGGAACAATCCGTGCTGCCTCTATTTCCGAGGTCTTGCCTCCGCGGATGACCTTCGCCGTCGGAGCGGTCATTTTTTGCAGAGCTTCGAGCGTGCGTTCGGTGCGGTACTCCTGAATAAACCCGAGGACGGCGTCCATAAGCACTATCGCGATGATTGTGAGAGCGTCGTAGATTTCCCCCATAAAAGCGGAGACGGCGGTGGCGGCAAGCAGAATCAGCACCATCACGTCTTTGAACTGTCCCGCAAATATCTTAAGAGCGCCCGGGCGCTTTTTCGCCTCAAGTCTGTTTTCGCTGTATTCCGAGAGCAGCTTTTCTGCCGTCTCGGGGGTAAGTCCTGTGTATTCTCGCATAAAAAATCTCCCTTCATACTCGTCCTTTGGGACATCCTATGAAAGGGAGAACTTTTTTATGACTCTTTACTGCCTATATGCTTTTACAATCTCACCGACGTATATCGTGTGGAGGTCTCGCGAGGGATAGTTGCGTTCAAGGGTATCCCTGTCGGTGAAGCTCTCTTCGAGCATAGGCTGTGCAAAAAGCTTTCGGCACACAAGCACGAGGTTTGCCTGTTCAAATGCCACTCCGAGTCCGTCTGAGAACGGCGTCAGACCGGTTTCGGCAGCCTTATCGTGTTCCCTGCCTGAGTATTTTCCGCAGAAAGCGAGAGCTTTGCGCCAGCCTTCGGGGAAGAAGCTGAGCGTGAAGTATTCTTCGCGGTCGACAAATTCCTTTGTGTATCTCTGAGGACGGATATAGCAGGTAGCGACTTCTTTGTTCCAGAGTATTCCTACTCCGCCCCAAGACGCCGTCATTGTGTTGTAGCAGTCCGGCTTGCCGGCTGTTATGAGGCACCAGTCGCTTCCGATGCGCTCAAAGGGGTTAAAGCTCAGTGTTTTGATATCGAATTCCGTGAGCATCGCAATTCCTCCTTTATGAATTTATTTTATTTCCCATCAGCCCATAATATGCTCGTGCTGCTTAAGCAGGCTGTGAATCTTCTCGTGCGGGTCGATTATGTCGCTCACCGACATATCGTGATTAAGCGCAGCTACGAAGTAGGAAACGTATTTTGAGCAGTCAACCGTTCTGAACCATTCACGGGTTTTGAGGTCGGGGTTGAGATAGCTCAGGTTTGTGCCGTAAACGCCGTTGATAAGACCCTTTTCATAGGCGTCGTCGAAAGCAGAAAGTCCCGCTGTGAATATCGGGAAAGTGGCATAGGCGAAGATTCTTCTTGCCTCGCGGTTCTTGAGCTCGTTCGCGATGTCGAGTACCGATTCGCCCGAGGCTATCATATCGTCGGCAATGAAGATATCCTTGCCCTTGATGTCGTTTCCGAGGTATTCGTGAGCCACTATCGGGTTGCGGCCGTTCACAACGGTCGAGTAATCCCTGCGCTTATAGAACATTCCGAGGTCTACGCCGAGAACGGAGGCGTAATACATATTTCTCGACATAGCGCCTTCGTCGGGGGAGACCACCATAAAGGAATCCTTGTTGATTTCGAGGTCGCTCACGGTATTGAACAGAGCCTTTAGCACCTGATATGAGGGGATAATGTTGTCAAAGCCCATAAGAGGGACGGCGTTCTGAACTCTAGGGTCGTGGGCGTCGATAGTCATGATGTTTTCAACGCCCATAGAGCGAAGCTCCTGAAGCATCCAGGCGCAGTCGAGGGATTCGCGGTAGTTGCGTCGATGCTGGCGTCCTCCGTAGAGTATGGGCATGATAACGTTGATCCGGTGAGCCTTGCCGCCCGCTGCCTGAATGATTCTTTTCAGATCCTGATAATGGTCGTCGGGCGACATGTGGTTTTCATGTCCGAAGAGGGGATAGGTGCAGCTATAATTGCCGGTGTCGCAGATGATGAAAAGGTCAAGACCTCTGACTGTTGCCTCGATCAGAGCTTTAGCGTCGCCCGACTGGAATCGCGGACACTTGTGAGGAATCAAAAAGGTATCAATGTCCTGACCCGACTGCCTTGCCCAGGTAACGAGGTAGTCGTTAATTCTGGAGCCGAGCTCGCGCGCGCCCTCCATAGCGATTATTCCGAGGGGAGCAACGCTTACATTCGGATTGAACACCTGCGCGGTCTTTCTGCGTTTTGTCATATTAACCTCCTGCCCTTTCGGGCATTTTATTTCCGCGCCCCGCATTATGGGGGCGGCTGTGAACATAAAGAGGGATCAGAAGCTGTCCCGGCGCTTTTTTCGTGCGCGGTAGACGTTTACCGCCACCGTGGCGGCTATAAGGCAAACAAGGAATATAGGCACGAACCAGACATTGGAATTATCGACCTTGAGCTGAGTCCAGAGTTCCTGCATATAGGCGTTGGCTTCGTCGCTCATATTTACGAAGACCTCTGTGTTTTCCGCAAGAAACTCGTCCGAGGGATAACGGCGCTCGTCTGCCTTTGCCTCGTCGTCCAAAAGCTCGTATGCCTGCGCGACCGGCGTCGAATAGCCGACGTAGTCGCAGTTGGCAAGTGCGATTTCCGGCTCGCAGAGGAAGTTTATATACATCTCCGCGGCTTCTTTATTGTCCGGGTCGGCGGTTGTAGGAATACAAACGGCGTCGACAAACCAGTTGGTACCTTCTTTCGGTATCACAAAATCGAGGTCGGGGTTGTCTTCGCACATAGTTACCGCGTCGCCGACGTAATATGGCGCTATTGCCGCCGAGCTGCCCTCCATCTTGTCAAAGATTTCGTCCATAACGTAGCCTTGGACGATCTCTTTTTGTTCTCTGAGGAGCGACGCGCAGGCGTCGAGTTCGGCGTGGTTTTCGGTGTTGAGACTGTAGCCGAGGTAAGCCTGCGCTATGCCGAAAGCGTCGCGCGGGTTGTTGAACATCAGAATGTTGCCCTCATATTTTTTGTCCCACAGAGAGCTCCAGCTCGTGATATCACCGTCGACCATAGTCGTGTTGTAGATTATGCAGACCATTCCCCAGAGATACGGAACCGAGTATTCGTTGTCGGGGTCGTACTGAGGGTTCAGAAAGCTCGGCATTATGTTCGCGAGGTTGGGGATATTGTCGAAATTAAGTTTTTCGAGCATTCCCTCTTTTATCATCTTTGAAATCATATAGTCGGAGGGGATTACGACGTCGTAAGTCGCGCCGCCAGAGAGAAGCTTTGAATAGAGCGTTTCGTTGGAGGCGTATGTTTTGTAGTTGACTTCGATGCCTGTAAGAGCCTCAAAAGCTTCGTTTACGTCGGTCATCTCGTCGTCGTTTATCGACATATATTCGCCCCAGTTCGCTACGTTTAGGGTCATCTCTTTGCCGTAGAACCTGCCGTAGTCGTAATCCGAGAAAAGATTCGGGTCGAGTCCGAAGGATTCAAGAATTTTTTCGGTTGACATTCTTTTTTCGTCGGAACCTGCTTTGGAGCCGCAGCCCGCGAGAGAAAGTGTCAGCGCGAATACCAAGATAAGAGAAATTATTTTTTTCATCTTCGACGCCTCCTTAAGAGCGGGCTGCTCTCGAAAGAGCGAGGTCGCGGCGGAGCCTGCGGTTCTCGATGACGTTTCTTACTATCATTATAGCGGCAATCACGACGAAGATTATCGCCGAGAGGGCGTTTATCTTCGGCGAGACCTTTACTCTCGTCATTGATTCTATGGTTACGGCGAGGGTCTCGACGTTTGTGCCGGAGGTGAAGTAGCTGACCACGAAGTCGTCCACCGAGTAGGTGAGTGCCATAAGGAAGCCTGAAAAGATTCCGGGCATTATTTCGGGGATAACCGCCTTGAAGAACGCCTGTCTCGGGTTGCAGCCGAGGTCCTGCGCCGCTTCTACGAGGTTAGGGTTCATCGCTCTCAGCTTCGGCAGGACGTTGTAAATCACATAAGGCACGTCGAACGAGATGTGCGCGAGGATAAGCGTTGCGAAGCCGAACTGGAAGTGAAAATGAGTCACAAAGAAGCGGAAGAGTATCATAAGCGAGATACCCATAATAATCTCGGGGTTGATGACGGGAATGTAGGTGGCTCCCATAAAGAGCGCCTTGCCGGTCTTTTTCATACTGTGGATTCCGAGTGCCGCCATTGTTCCGAGCACCGTCGCGAGAACCGACGCGCATACCGCAACTATTACGGTATTGAGAAGCGATGTGAGGATTCTCTCGTCCCTGAAAAGCGCGACATACCAGTCGAGAGTGAAGCCGGTCCAGTTGGCGCGCGATTTCGACTGATTAAAGGAAAATACAATCAGAACAAGAATCGGCAGATAGAGAAAGATGTACAGAAGGTACATATAGATTTTTGAAGATAAGCTTTTCATAACGGTACGTCCTCCTCCGAGCCGAACTGATTGAAGAGGCTCATCATAAACAGGACGATTATCATCAGAACAAGCGCCATTGCCGAGCCGAGGTGGGGGTTATAGGAGTTGCCGGAGAATTGCATTTCGATGATATCGCCGATGAGGTCGTTGGTGCCTCCGCCGAGCATACGCGAGATGATAAAGGTGGAAACCGACGGGACGAACACCGCGATAACTCCGGTGGAGATGCCGGGCATTGAGAGGGGGAGAAGAACCTTTCTCACAAGGCGTATCTTGTTGGAACCGAGGTCCTGAGCCGCTTCGATGATGCTGTGGTCTATCTTGACCATAACCGAGTAGAGCGGGAGAATCATAAAGGGCAGGTAGTTATAAACCATACCGAGAATGACGGCGCCAGAGTTGTTGATAAGGCTGTAGGGTCCGAGTCCGATAAGCCCGAGGAGCCTGTTTATAAGTCCGTTGGACTCCAAAAGAGTCATCCAAGCGTAGGTTCTGAGCAAAAAGTTTATCCACATAGGCACCATAAGCAGGACTATCAGGGTGGACTGATTTATTGCGTTTGAGCGGGAGATTATATATGCCGCGGGAAACGCGATTAAAAGGCAGATTACAGTCGCGATGATGGCGAAGAGTATCGAGCGGAACAGCACCGACATATATTCCGACATCGCGAAGATATTTTCAAGCGTGATATTTCCGTCTGAGTCGGTCATGGCGAAGCCCACGACCAATCCGAGCGGGACGACGGTGAATATCAGCACCCACACCGCATAGGGTATGGCAAGAGCTCTCGGGGTCTTCATTATTCGTCCTCCGATTTGTGCATGATATGGATGTCTTCGGGTGTTACGTTCATACCGATAATCGAGCCGATCTCCTCGCTCCGGGTCGACTGGATTATCCATTTGTAACCGAGGGCGTCTACCGTGATTTCGTAGTGGACTCCCTTGAAAACTATGTTCTCGACAACGCCGACGATGGCGCCATCCTGTTGGGGAACGACCTTTATGTCTTCGGGACGTATCACCACGTCGACAAGCTCGTCCGTATCGAAGCCCTTGTCGACGCATACAAATTCCTTGCCGGCAAATTCCACAAGAAAGTCGCGGCGCATAATGCCGTCAATTATGTTCGATTCACCGATAAAATCAGCCACAAAGGCGTTTTTCGGTTCGTTGTAGATATCCTGAGGAGTCCCTATCTGCTGTATGCAGCCGTCGCGCATGACGACGACGGTATCCGACATTGTCAGGGCTTCCTCCTGATCGTGGGTAACATAGATAAAAGTAATTTCCAGATCCTGCTGCATCCTCTTTAGCTCAATCTGCATGTCCTTTCGCAGCTTAAGGTCGAGCGCGCCTAACGGTTCGTCGAGCAAAAGAACCTTCGGACGGTTCACAAGAGCTCTTGCGATTGCTATTCGCTGCTGCTGACCGCCTGAAAGCGAATTGACAGAGCGCTTTTCATAGCCGCGCATGTTGACAAGTTCGAGCATTTCGCTCACGCGCCCTCTGATTTCGTCCTCCGGAAGCTTCTGAATCCGAAGACCGAACGCGATGTTCTCATAAATGTTCAGATGAGGGAACAGCGCATACTTCTGAAATACGGTGTTGACCTGACGCTTATGCGGAGGAAGATTTTTGATATTAACACCGTTAAAAAATAGTTCACCGCTCGCCATTTCGGCGAAGCCCCCGATGATACGCAGGGTTGTAGTCTTGCCGCAACCCGACGGCCCCAGAAGAGTTACGAACTGTTTGTCGATGATATCGAGGCTGATGTTTTTGAGAATCTGCTCTCCGTCATATTCAACGACAGCGTTTCGCAAACTGATGATAGTATTTTCCAATTACTTTCTTTGTCTCCTTCGTTTTAGTTAATACTGAGGCGGACTGACTTCCGCCGCAAACATTATAGCGCTTTTTTATAATTATTACAATAACCTTAAAATAATTTTTCATTTCATACAAAAATCGACCTCTGCAAAACTTTTCTTTTTTGAAATTGACCAAATAATTCCCCTGTGAAGAGGTTGAAATTTCCGAAAAAGTATTATATAATATACAAGGGAAAATTTAATCCGTCGGTTTTTCGGCGGACTTCATCAGAAATAATATCCGGGAGGAAATTTTATATGAGCAAGACAGTACGCTTTTTTGAAGGACTGAAAGGCAAAAAGGTCGCCTTTATCGGAACCGGAGTCAGTCATAACGAGCTGATTTCCCTGTTCCTGAAAAAGGGGATAGATGTCACCGTCCTTGACAGAAAGAGCGAGGAGCAGTATGATAAGGAACTTCTTGAAAAGTTCAGAGCTGCGGGTGCAAAATTCATAACCGGCGAGGGATATCTTGACTCGCTCGGCGATTTTGACGTTGTATACCGCACGCCGGGAATGTATTACAACCACCCGAAGCTTATAGAGGCTCGGGGCAGAGGAGTGGTCATAACGAGCGAAATGGAGTCTTTCTTTGAACTGTGTCCCTGCCGCATTTTCGCAGTGACCGGCTCAAACGGCAAGACCACCACCACCACCCTCATCTCGGAGTTTTTAAAGGCAGAGGGCTATACCGTGTGGCTCGGAGGCAACATCGGCAACGCGCTCCTGCCGCGAATCGAGAGCATCTCAGAGGACGACTATGCCGTCGTCGAGCTTTCGAGCTTCCAGCTTATTTCGATGCGCCGTTCGCCTGACGTGGCGGTCGTCACCAACATCTCGCCCAACCACCTCGACGTCCACCCGAATATGGGTGAATACATCGCTGCAAAGTGCAATATTTTAGATCACCAGAGCGCATTTTCCCGTGCTGTCCTGAATCTCGACAATGAGGAAACAATGAAGCTTAGCGAACATGTGCGCGGCAGTCTCAACCTGTTTTCGAGGCTCTGCAAGCCCGACGTCGGAGCTTATCTCGATTCCTCACGCAATATCTGCTACACAGACGGCAGGAAATCCGTCAAGATAATGCCGGCTTCGGACATCAGGATACCCGGAGAGCACAACATCGAAAACATTCTCGCGGCTGTCTGCGCGGTCTGGGGCGATGTCTCGGCGGAGACGATTGCCAAGGTTGCCCGAAGCTTCGGCGGGGTCGAACACAGAATAGAATTTGTGAGGGAGCTCGACGGCGTGAAATATTATAACGACTCCGAGGCGACAAGCCCGCAGAGTACCGTTGTATGTCTGCGCTCATTCGGAAAGAGGATAATCGTCATCGCGGGCGGGTACGATAAAAAAATACCCTTCGACCCGCTTGCCGAGCCGATGAATAAATTCGCGAAGGTTTTGGTGCTAATCGGCGCGACCGCTTCCCAGATAGAAAAGGCCGTAACCGATACGCCGTTTTACGACCCCAAAAATCTTAAAATTCTCCACGCCGGCTCTATGCGCGAGGCGGTGGAGCTTGCCCGTGAAAACGCCGTCGCGGGAGATGTAGTCGCGATGTCGCCGGCCTGCGCGTCCTTCGATATGTACCCCAACTGCAAGGTGCGCGGCAAGGACTTCAAGGCGATAGTAAACTCACTGAAATGATAAGGCTTCTTGAGGATTTTGACGGCTCGGGGCTCCGCGAGTCCCACTATTCCGAGGCAATTCTGAGCCATCTTGACGCCTATGGAGCGGGCTTCGACTTTTGCAGGTTCTACGAAGTGTCGGCAAAAAAGCGCGTCGGGATAATAGCGGTTTTCAACGGTTCTATGATCGCCGATTTTGTTCCGGAAGTTAAGCTTTCGAGAGCCGTAAACCGTGAGATAGCCGAGTTTGCGGATTTTCAGTCGCCCTATTCGATAGAGCTTCCGCGCGAGCTGATACAGATTCAGGGCTTTTCGGGGTACTCGGCGAGAGAACGCGTGTTTTTCGACGTTCCGCCGGCGCAGTCATGCGAGGGGATAACAGTTCCCGACCCGGAAGCGGTGTTTAAGACCGTCTATTCAGACGGCGGTGATTACGGTCTTTGGCTGACCGATACCATGCGGCGGTTAAACGCGGGGCAGTCGCGGCTGTACGCCTATGAAACCTCAGTGCTCACCGTGAGATTTCTGAGGGGCGGCAGCGCCTACATCACCGACGTCGCCACGCCTCCCGAGGACAGGGGAAAGGGCTATGCAAGGATGCTTCTGGGAGGAGTCTCGGGGCTTCTTGCCGCCGAGGGATTCAGCGCCTATCTTGCCGCTCCGCCCGACTCTGTCGGATATTACCGCAGGCTCGGTTATTCCGAGTTTGCGTCGGATAGAATTTTTGTAAAGAATAAAGACAACGGAGAATCAAAATGACGGAATTTTTTGAAATCAACCCAACATTAAAATCCCTCGCTGAAAAGGCGGAAGCCGAATCTGCCGCCGATTTTGCGCGCATAGACGATATCGCGCGGTATAACGGTGAAAAGGTTCTTGCGGCGTTCATAAAGAACAGCGTACCCGAGACCGCGCTTCACGGTACCACCGGTTACGGCTACGACGACCTCGGCAGGGACACCCTCGATAAAGTGTATGCAGATGCTTTCGGCGCCGAAGACGCGCTTGTCCGCTTCAATTTTGTGAACGGAACCCACACTATCTCGACGGCTCTTTTCGGCATACTTCGTCCGGGCGACAGGCTGGTTATGTGTACCGGCGCACCCTACGACACTCTTGAGGAGATAGTCGGCAAGCGCGGCAAGCCCGGAAACGGCTCCCTGCGCGACTATGGCATCGCTTATGAAGAGGTTGACCTTATGCCCGACGGCATGCCCGACCTCGGGCGTATCGCCGAGAGGGTAAAGGGCGCCAAAATAGCCTATATCCAGCGTTCGCGCGGGTATTCCACGAGACCTTCCTACACGGTTGAAAACATCGCAAATATAGTAAATGCGATACGTTCAGCCGATAAGGACGTCATAATAATGGTCGACAACTGCTACGGCGAATTTGTTGAGAAGCTTGAGCCGCTCAACGTCGGGGCGGACATAATGATGGGTTCGCTCATCAAGAACCCCGGCGGCGGAATAGCCTCAACGGGCGGCTACATAGCCGGTCGGCGGGACCTTATAGAGCTGTGCGCCTACCGTCTGACGGTTGTCGGAATGGGTAAGGAAATCGGCGCGACGCTCCACCAGAACCGCGAAATGTATCTCGGCTTCTTCCTCGCGCCCCAGACGGTCGCCAACGCCGTCAAGACTTCGGTTTTTGCCTGCCGGCTCTTTGAGAGCCTCGGCTATGAGACGCTGCCTAAGTCCGGTGAACCGAGAGCGGACATTATTGCGTCAATACTGCTCAAAAACGAGGACGCGCTCTGTTCTTTCGTTCGCGGAATACAGCGCGGCGCCCCGATAGACAGCTTCGTAGTTCCCGAACCGTGGGATATGCCGGGCTACGAGTCGAAGGTGATAATGGCGGCGGGAGCCTTTACTATGGGAGCATCCATCGAGCTTTCTGCCGACGCCCCGATACGCGAGCCATACGCTGCTTGGCTTCAGGGCGGCATAACCTATCCCACCGGACGCATGGGAGTAATTCTTGCGGCGCAGAATATGTTGGACGAAAAAACAATAATTTTATAAGGAGAGATAATTATGGCGGAAGTCTATAAGGTATCTATAGCCGAGCTTGTGAACGAGCTTTCACTCGAAGTCGTATACAGTCCGGGAGACCTTGAAAAAAGCTACATCTACAATAACGACATCAACCGTCCGGCGTTGCAGCTCACCGGCTTTTATGAATATTTCAACACGGGAAAGGTTCAGGCGTGCGGCAACACCGAGTTTGCCTATCTCGGCGGGCTCGACCTTGAGACGCGCACAAAGTCGCTTGACAAACTGTTTTCCTACAAATTCCCCGCGCTCATAGTCTGCCAGAATCACGACATTTTTCCTGAAATGCTCGCCGCCGCGCAGAAATACGAGGTCCCGCTTTTGAGAACCGCGCTTGGCTCTTCCGAGCTTCTGGCACGGGGAATAGCATATCTGAATGTTCAGCTTGCGCAGAGGATAACGCGTCACGGCGTTCTCATCGAGATTTACGGCGAGGGCGTGCTGATTGTCGGCGAGAGCGGAGTCGGTAAGTCGGAGACCGCAATAGAGCTTGTCAAGCGCGGTCACCGCCTTGTCGCCGACGACGCCGTAGAAATCAAAAAGGTCTCGGCAATATCGCTTGTAGGTTCGTCGCCAGAGAATATCCGCCACTTTATCGAACTTCGGGGCATCGGGATAGTCAATGTCCGCCGCCTATACGGTATGGGATCAATCAAGATGACCGAGCGAATAGACCTTGTAGTCAAGCTTGAGCCTTGGGACCCCGACCGATTCTACGACAGAATGGGTGTAGACAGCGAGTACACGAGTATTTTAGATGTAAAGGTCCCGAGCATTACAATTCCGGTCAAGCCGGGACGTAATCTTGCTGTGATTCTTGAAGTTGCGGCTATGAACAACCGCGAGAAAAAGATGGGTTACAACGCCGCGCAGGAGCTTCTCGGAAATCTCGGACTCGAAATGGAGGGTACCGAAACGGTCCAGAATTGGACGGATTTATGACGGGCAAGCTTTATCTTGAAGCCGACCTGCACACCCACACGGTGGCTTCGACCCACGCTTTTTCCACGATAACCGAAAACTGCGATTATGCGTCTCGAATAGGCGTAAAGTGTATAGCCTTAACAGACCACGCCATGGCAATGCCTGATTCACCACATGTCTGGCATATCGAAAATATGAGGGTATTGCCCCGGAAAATCTGCGGGGTAACGGTTCTTAAGGGCGTCGAAGCGAATATTCTCGATTACGATGGGCAGCTCGACGTTCCCGAAAAGCACCTTGAGCATATTGAATGGCTGGTCGCTTCGTATCACCGCTACTATATGGAAAACTTCGACATCGCCGACCCGAAAACCGTCACCGATGGGTATCTCAGACTGTTTGAGCGGTATCGGGTGGATTTGGTGGGTCACCCCACTACAAAAAATTTTCCCGTTGACTGGGAGACATTGGCAAAAGCCGCCAAGGAGCGGGATATACTTTTAGAGCTGAACGAAAGCTCCGTCGCGACCGGAAAGAGCCCGAAGGAAAACGTTGTCGGTATGCTTGCGGCATGCAAAAAATATGACTGCGAAATAGCCGTAGACAGCGACGCACATTTCTGGAACGCGATAGGGTGTGCGTCTTTGGCGGAGAAAATTATTCAAGAGGCGGATTTTCCGCTTCGGCTTGTTGTAAATGCCGACTTTGAGCGTCTGAGCGAACGTGTGCGGAGAAAGCATCCGAATATAGAACTATAATAAATCCTCTGAGGGGAAATGCTTATGACTTACCGTGAAAAGCTTGATTTTATCGCTGCTTCGGCTGCTGAAGCGGGGTGCAGGATACTTAAAGACGAGCCGCTTGCTTCTCATACGTCTGTAAGAACGGGCGGAAATTGCGACCTTATGATTTTTACGCCTGACTCGGAGACGGCGGCAAAGCTGTATTTTAAGTGTAAAGCTATAGAGCTTTACACTATGGTTCTCGGCAACGGGTCAAACGTGCTTTTTACCGACGATGGTTTTCGCGGCGCGATTATTGCCGCAGAGTACGGCTCGGGTGAAGTTGCCTGCGACGGCGAGACCCTTACCGCCTCTGCATCGGCACAGCTTTCCGCGGTCTGCAAAGCCGCTCTGGAAAACAGTCTGACGGGTCTTGAGTTTGCCTACGGAATCCCCGGCACGGTTGGCGGCGCGGTGTATATGAACGCGGGAGCTTACGGAGGAGAGATAAAGGAAATTGTCGAGAGCGTAAGAGCGATTCTGCCGTCCGGCAAGTCAAAAGACTTTACAGCGAAAGAGCTTATGCTCGGTTACCGTACCAGCCGTTTTGCAGACAGCGGAGAGATTATCACGGGTGCAACGTTCAGGCTGAAAAAAGGAAATAGGGAAGAAATAAAGGCAAAAATGGATGAGCTTATAAATCGTCGGCGCGAGCGGCAGCCGCTTGAATATCCCTCGTTCGGTTCGGCTTTTAAGCGTCCGGCGGGAACATATGCGGGGCTCGTTATTGAGCAGAGCGGTCTCAAGGGCGCAAGAGTCGGTCAGGCGCAGATAAGTCCCAAGCATGCCAACTTCATAATAAATCTCGGCGGCGCAACATCGTCCGATATAATCGGACTTATTGAACATGCACAGAAGACGGTAGAAGAAAAGACGGGCTATTTTCTTGAACCGGAGGTAAGACTGATTCCTTCGGAAGCCGACAAGTAAAACCGCTATACGCGAAAGGAAGCATAAATATGAACATTGTAATAGTCACGGGTATGTCCGGAGCCGGTAAATCCACCGCTCTTAACGTCTTTGAAGACCTTGACTACTATTGCATAGACAATATGCCGCCGGAGCTGCTGTCAAGTTTTGCGGAGCTGATCAGAAATTCCGCCCCTAAGACGGATAAAATCTGCTTTGCGGTCGACGTGCGCGCCCGTGACCTTTTTTCAAAATTTCAGGACAGCGTTATGGAGCTTCGCCGTTCCGGTGCGGAGGTCACGGTTGTATTTATCGACTGCGACGACGGAGTGCTCATAAACCGCTATAAAGAAACCCGTAGGAGGCATCCGCTTGAGGACGAGGCTTCGGGCAACCTGATGCGCGCCATCGGAATGGAAAGAGAGGAGCTGGCGGGCGCAAGGAAGCTGGCAGATATTTATATTGATTCAACCAGCGTCCGTCCCGTCGAGTTCAAGAACCGCATACGGGGGCTGTTTTCCGACAATACGGGCGGAATGATAATAGACGTTATCTCATTCGGCTATATGTTCGGCATACCCAAGGACGCCGACCTTGTGTTTGATGTAAGATGTTTTGACAATCCGTTTTACGTTCCCGAACTGCGTTCCTGCACAGGGCTTGACGACGAGGTTTACAGCTACGTTTTCGGCAACTCCGAAGCGGTTGAGATTTACGACAGAATATACGGACTCGTCACCGCAATGATACCGCTTTGCGAAAAAGAGGGCAAAAACCGGTTTGTGGTGGCGTTTGGCTGCACGGGAGGCAAGCATCGCAGCGTAAGCTTTGCAAGACGGCTTTCCGACGCGCTTATAAAGGACGGCTATGAGGTAAGAGTGGAGCACAGGTGTCTGATAAAATGAGCGGGAATGAACTTTTTTCGCACAAGGTTAAGGCAGAAGCGGCATCGGCTGTGACCGGCAAAAAGCGCTGCGACGCCTGCCTTACGGGTATGCTTTTATTCAGCAGGGAGATGTCGGCAGGCGGCGTTCTTTTGCAGACCGAGAACCGCAACACACGCGACCTCTTTATTCGCCTTGTGAACCATATTGCGGGCGACGGCGCGGTGACTGTCTCCAAGACCGACAGGAGGGCCAAGCCCCCGCTTTATTCGATGTCGGTGCGCGGCAAAGACGGTCTGAAAATGTTGTTTGAAAGTCTGGATATAAGCGTCGGTTCGGAGGAAAGAAGCATCTCGATGATTAAACCGCCCTCGGAAAAATACTTCGGAGCGTTTGCGGCAGGAGTTTTTTTGAGCTGCGGAAGCGTTGTCACACCCGAAAAGGGCTATCATCTCGAGTTTGTCGTCCCAACCGAGAGGCTCTGCCGCGAGCTTTGCGAAATGTTCTCGGAAAGACTTGAAATCGAGGGCAGAATCATTGCCAGAAAACGGGCGAGTGTCCTGTACTTCAAGGAGAGCGAGCATATCGAGGACATACTTACGCTCATCGGCGCACCGAAATCGAGCCTTGAGCTGATGAATGTTAAAATATATAGGGATATACGTAACCGCGTCAACCGCGCCACAAACTGCGACACCGCCAACTGCGGCAGGCAGAACCGTTCGGCGCTCAGGCAGATTGACGCTATAAATAAGATTAAAGCCTCTGAGGGTGGGCTTTCAAAGCTTCCCGACGAGCTTGCGGAGCTTGCGAAACTCAGGCTCAGGAACCCCGAGATGAGCCTTTCCGAGCTCTGCTCGCTGTTTGAGCCGCCGCTTTCGCGTTCCGGGGTCAACCACCGCTTTATGAGAATAGAACAGATAGCAAAGGAAACAGAGGAATGATCATGTCGAATTTTGTTCATCTTCACGTCCATACGGAATACTCGCTGCTTGACGGCGCCTGCCGCATCAAGCGGGTTGTTTCGCGTGCAAAGGAGCTGGGAATGACCGCTCTTTCGATTACGGATCACGGAAACGTCTACGGCGCCGTTGATTTTTACAAAGCCTGTAAAGCGGTGGGAATAAAGCCGATAATCGGATGTGAGTTTTATGTCGCGCCGAGAACGAGATTCGATAAGGCTGGAAAGGTCGATATGCAGCCTTATCACCTAATACTTCTCTGCAAAAACGGGGCAGGCTATAAAAACCTCTGCAAGCTTGTTTCCTATTCATATATCGACGGCTACTATTCCAAGCCGAGGATAGATTTCGAGCTTCTTGAAAAATACAGCGATGGGCTGATATGTCTGTCCGCATGTTTGCAGGGAGAGGTTGCAAAGAAGCTTTCCTACGGCGACTACGACGGCGCAAAGGAAACCGCCTCGAAGTATAAAACGCTGTTCGGAGAGGATTACTACATTGAGGTTCAGGACCACGGTCTTGAGGAGCAGAGGCAGATTTTGCCATATCAGTACAGGCTCGCGAGAGAACTTGGCATAAAGCTGTGCGCCACCAACGACTGTCACTATATCAATAAGTCCGACGCGAGGGCGCAGAAGCTTTTGATGTGCATTTCCACCAATACCAGCGAAAACGACCCCGACGCTATGACCTTTAAGACAAACGAGTTTTACTTTAAGTCGGCTGAGGAGATGAGCGGGCTTTTCGCGCAGCATCCCGAGGCGGTAGAGAATACCCTTGAGATAGCCGAAAAATGTAATTTGGAATTTACCTTCGGGGAGAAAAAACTGCCCGGGTTTTCAATAGAAGGAGTTACGGATAACAGGGCATATCTTGCCGAGCTTTGCTATGAGGGGCTTCGGTGCAGATACGGCGAAAACCCGCCCGAGGGAGCTAAGGAACGGCTTGAATACGAGCTTTCGGTAATCTCGGGTATGGGGTTTGTCAATTACTATCTGATAGTTTGGGACTTCATAAGATACGCCCGCTCGCAGGATATTCCCGTCGGTCCGGGCAGGGGTTCGGGCGCGGGAAGTCTCGCTGCCTACTGCATCGGTATCACCGGCATTGACCCGCTGAAATACGGTCTTTTGTTTGAGCGGTTTCTCAATCCCGAGAGGGTGTCTATGCCCGACTTTGACATAGATTTCAGTTCTGAGCGGCGTCAGGAGGTTCTGGATTACGTCAAGAGGCGGTACGGGGTAGACCATGTCGCGCAGATAATAACATTCGGCACTATGGCTGCAAAAAACGCCATTCGCGACGTAGCCCGTGCTATGGCGCTTCCCTATAATATTGCAGACAAGGCTGCCAAAGCGATACCGTACGGAAAGACCATCGACGAAGCGCTTGAGTCTTCGCCGGAGCTTCGCGATATGTATAATGGCAGCGAGCAGGTACACGAGCTTGTGGATATGGCAAAGCAGGTAGAGGGTATGCCGCGTCATCCGTCGGTTCATGCCGCCGGCGTCGTAATTACCGATGGCCCCATCTTTGATTATGTCCCGCTCCAAACCAGCAACGGACAGATAATCACACAGTATCCCAAGAAAGTTCTTGAAAGTCTCGGTCTTCTTAAGATTGACTTTCTTAGCCTGCGCAACCTTGCGGTAATACGCAGTGCGCAGGACCAGATAAAGCTCAAAGAGCCGGACTTTGACATTGAGAAGATTCCGTATGACGACGCCGGTGTATACAAAATGCTCTCCAAGGGCGAGACAAGCGGGGTGTTTCAGTTTGAATCTCCGGGAATGACTTCAACCATAGTCAGACTCGGACCAAGCTGTCTGGAAGATTTGATAGCCGTTATCGCGCTTTTCAGACCCGGACCTATGGATTCCATACCGACTTATATCCGCAACAGCCATGACCCGTCAAAGGTGAGTTACGATACGCCTCTTTTAAAGCCTATTCTCGACGTAACCTACGGCGTCGTGATATATCAGGAGCAGGTAATGGAGATATTCCGCACACTCGCAGGGTATTCTTATGGGCGGGCGGACGTCATAAGACGCGCAATGGCGGATAAGAACCACGACGCTTTGGAATCCGAGCGCAAAAGGTTCATTTACGGCGACGGTGTCATTTCGGGCTGCGTAAAAAACGGCGTTCCGGAGGACGTCGCTAGCAGACTGTTTGACAAGCTTTCCGCGTTCAGCGACTATGCGTTTAACAAGTCTCATGCTGCCGCATATGCCGTGGTGGCGTATCAGACGGCATACCTCAAGCACCACTATTTCAGGGAGTATATGGCGGCGCTTCTTACCAGCTTTTTAGACAGCACCTCAAGCATAATCGAGTACACAGAAGAGTGTGAGTCAAATGGAGTGAAGATTCTCGGGCCTGACATAAATCTGAGCGGCGAGGGGTTTACGTCCGGCGACGACGGAATACGCTATGGGCTTATGGGAGTCAAGAATCTCGGAAAGGGAATGATAGACAACGTAATAGCCGAACGCGAGAGCGGCGGACCTTTTGTTTCGCTCTACGACTTCATAGAGAGAATGTACGGCCGCGAGCTCAACGCGCGCGCGGTTGAGTCGCTGATAATGTGCGGCGCTTTTGACAGCTTTAAAAACAACCGCCGTGAGATGCTCTCGAATTATGACAGAATTATGTCTGCCGTCGCCGATTCAAAGCGCGGAAATATCGAGGGACAGTTTGATTTGTTCGGGGAATATGAGGGCGGAGGAGAGCCGGAAATACCGAATGTGGAGGAATTTTCGCTTTCGGAGAAGCTCGAAATGGAAAAAGAGATGCTCGGAATATATGTTTCAGGGCATCCGTTGTCGGTGTATTCTCCGTGGCTTGATGCCGCCGGCATGACCACCGTAAAAAGAATTACCGACGGAGTTGACCCGAAGGTCGCAGAATATCACGACGGCAGCGAAGTCGGGATAATCGGAATATTGCGCTCCAAAAAGATGTTTACCGCCAGAAACGGCAAGCAGATGTGCTTTACAGACATTGAAGACATTTCGGGGGATATCGAGGCGATAGTATTTTCGAACGTCTATGAGCAGGAAAAAGGGATTTTGCAGATAGGAGAGAAGTTATACCTCAGAGGAAAGATTTCCGTCAAGGACGATGATGCCCCCAAGATACTTGCCGACGAAGTTAAGCCGGTGGACGACCTTATAAATGAGCTATCAAAGAAATCGGTCTGCGTGAGATTCCGTTCCGACGAAAAGGATAAAGCTCAGGAGCTTCGCAGAATCTGTTCGGAGTACCGAGGTGAAAACCGGATTACCGTCTATCTTTCGGACCTTGAAAAGATGACGGTGCTCAAGGGGGCATCCGAGGCAGACCTCGACGGTAAGCTTCTCGAACAGTTGATAAAGATTTTCGGCGCGGAGAACGTCAGGCTGAAATAATTTCAGAATTTGGAAGTTCGCAGCTCTTTACAAGCTTAAACAAATGTGATATTATAATTCCATAAATCAATGTAGGGGGGTTCGTTATGGACGCTTTTATGATAGTTCTATGGGGTGTTATAATCATTGCGGGGATTATCGTCGAGCTTATGACGGTTCAGTTTGTCTCGATATGGTTTTCGTTAGCCTCGGTGGTTTCTCTCGTTCTCGCGGGTATAGGCGCGCCGCTCTGGGCGCAGCTCTCGGTATTTATAGCCGTAACGGCGCTTCTTCTGATTCTCACAAGACCGCTTGTCATAAGGCTCCGCGGCGGTTTGGTAAGGACTAATGCCGACCTTAATATCGGAAAAACCGCAATTGTGACCGAGGACATTGACAACGAACGTTCCAGGGGCAGAGCGACCGTCGGAGGGGTATCGTGGATGGCAATAAGCGAGGACGGCAGCACCATTCTTACCGGGGAATCTGTTGTAATCAAGGATATTGCCGGCGCAAAGCTTATCGTCGCAAAGAGATAGCCGTAGCCGACGGGTATAAGTTTTCTATTCTGAAAGGAGATTAAAAATGGGTGCGATAGTTATTTTTGCAATAATTCTTTTGGTTTTCTTCATCATAATTTCCAACTTCAAAATTGTGCCTCAGGCGCAGGTGTTTGTGGTCGAGCGCTTAGGCGCTTTCAACCGCGAGCTTCACACCGGACCTCATATGCTGTTTCCTTTTATTGACAGGATAGCGAAAAGGGTTTCGATAAAGGAGCAGGTTGCGGACTTCCAGCCTCAGCCGGTCATTACGAAGGACAACGTAACTATGCAGATAGACACTGTTGTGTTCTTCCAGATAACCGACGCCAAGCTCTATACCTATGGAGTCGAGCGTCCGATAGCGGCTATTGAGAATCTCACCGCGACTACCCTTAGAAACATAATCGGAGAGTTGGAGCTTGACGCCACTCTTACTTCGCGCGACACTATCAATACAAAAATCACCGTGATACTTGACGAGGCTACCGACCGTTGGGGAATCAAGGTCAACAGAGTTGAGCTGAAAAACATTCTGCCGCCGAGAGAGATTCAGGACGCTATGGAGAAGCAGATGAAGGCGGAACGCGAGCGCCGTGAAAAGATTTTGCAGGCCGAGGGCGATAAGAAGTCCCAGATACTTGTAGCCGAGGGCGAAAAGGAGTCGAAGATTCTGAAAGCCGAAGCCGATAAGCAGGCTGAGATACTTCACGCCGAGGCTGAAAAAGAAGCTATGGTGTTAAGAGCGGCAGCCGTCAGGGAGCAGAAGATACTTGAAGCGCAGGGCGAAGCAGAGGCAATAGATGCCGTTCAAACCGCGCTTGCAGAGAGCCTGAAGAAGCTCAACGCCGCCAATCCTAACGAGCAGGTTATAGCGCTCAAGAGCCTTGAAGCGTTTGCCAAGGCAGCCGACGGCAAGGCAACAAAGATAATAATTCCGAGCGAGATACAGGGACTTGCGGGACTTGCAGCAAGTCTTAAGGAGTTTACCAAGGACTGATAAATTCAGTGTCTGAGCGCCGTGCGAAAGTGCGGCGCTTTTTGTGTATCAATGCGTCCGCATCTGATACATTGTGCCGCTTCACCCCTTTACTTTTTGAGGACATTGTGTTATAATAACCTTGTTTATTCTTATTTTGACGGAGAAGTGTATGAAAAAATGGACAGTCTCCCGTGCAGACTCTGCGCGGGTCAACAAGATAAAATCATCCACCGACCTTTCGCCGCTTTTAGCCGAGGTTATGGCGGCGCGAGGATATGACACTTTGGAGAGTCTTGCGGGCTTTTTTAACGGGGAGGAACTTTCCGACCCGTTTTTGCTCACGGATATGGACAAGGCCGTTGAAGCGATAAACGGAGCCGTCGAGCGGGGAGAGCGCATCTGTATTTTCGGCGATTATGACTGCGACGGCGTTGCCTCTGCCGCGATTCTCTACGGATACCTTATGAGTATGGGCGCCGACGTAACCACGCTGATTCCCGAACGCGAGGACGGATACGGTCTGAGCAATGCCGCAGTCGAGAAGATGAGCGCTTGCGGCGTTTCGCTTATAATTACCGTAGACAACGGTATTTCCGCAGTCGAAGAGGCAAAGCGGGTTAAAGAGCTGGGAATGAGCCTTGTTATCATCGACCATCATCAGCCTCTCGAAGTCCTGCCCGACGCTCTTGCGGTAGTAGACCCTCACAGGCGCGACTGTCTCTCTCCGTTTAAAAAGCTCTGCGGTGCCGGAGTGGCGCTTAAGCTCTGCGCCGCGCTCGACGGCGGCGACTACGGAACCGTCTGCGAGCAGTATCTCGACCTTGCCGCGATAGCAACCGTTGCGGATGTTGTGCCGCTTGTAGGCGAAAACAGGGTAATCGTGTCTTCGGGACTCCGTCTTTTGAAGAACACAGAGAACATAGGCTTGCTCTCGCTTCTGGAGCAGTGCGGAACAAATCCGGAGTCGCTCACATCTGCTGTTATGGCATATACCGTAGCGCCGAGAATCAATGCCGCGAGCCGATTCGGTTCGCCTATGACTGCTTTCAATATGCTGACCGCCGAGGATGAAACAGCCGCGCAGTACGCCGCCGAGCTTATACGTCTCAACTCTTTGAGAAAAGCTTCGGAGAGCGGCATTATGGATGAGATAATGCAAAAGATTGATGAAAACCCCGAGCTTCTCGGAGGCAGGGTTTTAACGGTTGCGGGGAGAGGCTGGCACCGCGGGGTTATAGGGATAGTGGCTGCGAGGCTTACCGAGATGTTTGAAAAGCCGGCGGTTGTTATTTCCGTCGGGGATGACGGAATTGCTTGCGGCTCTGCGCGTTCGATTGAGGGATTTAACGTTTTCAGGTGCTTTGACTACTGCCGCGATCTGCTGATAAAATACGGAGGTCACGAGCTTGCTGGCGGGCTGACTGTTTCCGAGGAAAACATACCCGAGCTGCGTAAAAAAATCGAGAGCTATGCTCTTGAATTTCACGCCGTTATGCCAAAAGCGACGCTCAATGCGGACAAGCTCCTGAGCGGGTCAGATTTAAGCTATGATAACGCCGTATCGCTTTTGAGAGCTGAGCCGTTCGGCTGTGCCAACCCCGAGCCGATGTTTGCTGTTTCGGGAGCCGTGGTCAATGCCGTCTACCCGCTTAAAAACGGTGAGTACACAAAAATCGACCTGACCGTCGACGGGGTTAAGACTTCTGCGGTTTTCTTTAAAGTCAGGGCAGCCGACTTTGCGCTTAAAGCCGGCGACAGGATAGACCTTATGGCAAATATGGTTCCTAATGAATATAAAGGAATCAGAAGCGTTTCTTTAAAGGCGGCGGATTACCGTCTTCACGGCGTAAAGCAGGACAGATTCTTTTCGGCGCGCAGCGCGTACGAAAGGTTCAGGCGCGGTGAGCAGACCGACAGGGAGTTTCTTAAAAAGGGACTTCCCGACAGGGCGGAGCTTGTGGAGGTTTATAAATACATAACCCGAAATCCCGAAGCGCTTACCTATGAAAGTCTGTATGCGAGGATACATAGCGATGAAATGAACGCGTTCAAGCTTCAGGTAATAATTGACGCTTTCTGCGACACGGGGCTTTTGAAGTATTACCCGTCGACCAAAAAGATTGAAACCACCGTTCCCAAGGCGAGGGTGGATATAGACACGAGCGAGACTCTTAAAAAGCTTCGCGCGCTGATTCAGTGAGGTGAATTTTATGGCGGAGCAGACAATACAGACCTGCAACCGAAATTTTGAAAAACTCATCACAAGGCTTTCGGACCTTGACAAAAACTACAATCTTACCAAGATTCGTTCGGCATACGAATTTGCCAGAGAGATGCACGACGGACAGTTCCGCGAATCGGGTGAGCCTTATATCACCCACCCTCTGGCGGTAGCGGGGATACTCGTCGATCTCGGTATGGACACCGACGCAATATGCGCGGCTCTGCTGCACGACGTGGTTGAGGACACCGACGCCACTTATGACGACGTTAAAAAGCAGTTCGGGGCAGATGTCGCTAACCTCGTAGACGGAGTGACTAAGCTCGACAAAATAAATCTTGCGTCAAAAGAGGAACAACAGGCGGAAAACATCAGAAAGATATTCCTCTCTATGGCAAAGGACATACGCGTCATCATAATCAAGCTTGCCGACAGACTTCACAATATGCGCACTCTCGGCTTCCGAAGCGGTGTAAAGCGCCGTGACGTCTCGCTCGAAACGATGTCGATATTTGTACCGCTTGCCAACCGTCTCGGAATCCGTCAGCTCAAGGAAGAGCTTGAGGATATCTCATTCAGCTATCTGGACCCCTATGCCTATGCCGAGATAGAGCAGCTTCTTGAGAAAAGCAAGCGTGAGCGCGAGGAGTTTATCGAGACAATAAAATCGAGAATAAGAAAGCGTCTCGCCGCCGACTTCGACCCCGTTCCGACCGTCGAGGGCAGGGTAAAGTCCGCCTACGGAATCTATAAAAAGGTCTACGAACAGGGAAAGACCTTCGATGAGATTTACGACAAATACGCTGTGCGCGTGATTGTAAACACCGTCACCGAGTGCTATTTTGTGCTCGGAATAATGCACGATATGTTCCAGCCCATACCGAACCGCTTTAAAGACTACATCTCCACACCCAAAGCCAATATGTATCAGAGCCTGCACACCACCGTTATGGGGCGCGAGGGGATACCTTTCGAGGTTCAGATAAGAACGTGGGATATGCACCACACCGCCGAGTTCGGAATTGCCGCCCACTGGAAATACAAGGAGGGCAGGAGCGGCAAGTATAAATTCGACGAGCGTCTAAACTGGGTTCGGCAGATTCTCGACACTCAGAAAGAATCGGACGACGCCGAGGACATCGTCCGCGCCATCAAAAACGACCTCTCGCCCGAGGACGTATTTGCTATGACCCCAAAAGGAGACGTGATATCGCTTCCTCAGGGCGCCACGGTTATCGACTTTGCCTACGCAATTCACACGCAGGTCGGTCATAAGATGACCGGCGCTAAGGTTGATAAAAAGCTCGTTCCGTTCGACTATGTAATTAAGACCGGAGAGATAATTGAAATAATCACTTCCAAGGACCCGTCGCATGGTCCCAAGCGCGACTGGCTCAACATCTGCAAGACCAACGAAGCGAAAGCAAAGATACGCTCGTGGTTCAAGAAAGAGCGGCGCGATGAGAATATCGTGGAGGGCAGGGAATCTCTCTGGCGCGAGCTTAGAAGAAATATGATAAGAATCACCGAGGAGGAGCTGCAAGAGCTCGTCGTGGTGGATATGAAGCATCACGGCTGCGAGACTCTTGACGACTTCTATGCGGCGATAGGTTACGGCGGGGTTACGCTCTCAAAAATCGTTCCGAGGCTCAAGGAAGAGTATACCAAGCGCACTGCCGAGGCGGAAAAGACCGAGAACTTTGAGTTTACTCCCGGCGTTTCAAAATCGGCTTCCGGAGTTATCGTCGACGGCATAGACAACTGCGTTGTGAAGCTTTCGCAGTGCTGCTCGCCGCTTCCGGGGGACGACATAATAGGGTTTATCACCCGCGGACACGGAGTCTCGGTTCATAAAAAGGACTGCGTCAACTACCTTTCCCAGAAGGACGCCGAGCCCGACAGATGGGTGCCGGTGCGCTGGGCAGGCAAGGAACTGCCGAATTATTACAAGGTCGCGCTTGAGGTTGTCGGCTATAACAGAATAGGTATTTTTTCCGATGTTCTCGCGAGCCTAAGCGAGGCGAGAATCACCACCCACGAGGCTGCGGCGAGGGTGCTTAAGAACGGCAACTTTATGGCTTCGCTGACAATCAGCGTGGCGGGTACCGCCGAGCTTGAGGGCGTCATATCCCGAATGAAGAGGGTTTCCGGCGTTCTTTCGGTGGATAGGAGCGCAAAATGACGGTATATCCGATAACGGGTCTCGGAGACTTCGGAGCCAACTGCTATATAGTCCCGACCTCCGAAAAAAACGCTTTGCTCATCGACGCTCCGTACAGCGCCGAATTGATATCTGAAAAGCTCGACGCTCTCGGGCTTAAGCTTAAAATGATTCTTCTGACCCACGGTCACTGCGACCATATCGAGGCGCTCGGCGGTCTTGTAAAAAGGTACGGCTGCGAGGTATACGTCTCAGCGGAAGACGCAAAAATGCTGACCGACCCGGGACTCTGTCTCGCCGAGTATTTCGGAAGCGATTTTACGCCGTTTTACGGCGCGAAACCCTTAGGCGAAGAAGTACAGCTTGACGACGTTGTTTTAAAGGTTATCCGCACCCCGGGACACAGCGCGGGCTCGGTCTGCTATCTTGCGGAGGACTGCATATTTACGGGCGACACGCTTTTTGAAGGTTCTGTCGGCAGGACCGACCTCGGCGGCGATTTTTCGCAGCTCATTGATTCAATAGCCGTGCTATGCCGCCTCGGGAAAAACCGCGTTATTTATCCCGGCCACGGCGGTGCAAGCGATATCGACACAGAAATTATGTATAATCCCTATCTTGAAGAGCTTCGGAGGCAGTTATGACCCTGATTTTTGTAGGTCACGGCTTTAAATACGAGCTTGAAGCGGTCTGCAAGCTGTTTTACCCCGTGCAGACCTTTTCTTTTGTGTTCCTCGGCGACGGCGAGCCTACGCCGGAGGTTGAGGGCGACGTCTGCGTTATATCCCGAAAAATAGACGGCAGCACCGCAAAGATGTCTGTGAGAGCCGTGATATCGGGGCGGGAGGTTTATTCGGAAGACGCGCTTAACACAAGCAATCCCGACTTTGAGCACCGCTGCGAGCTTATGTTATGCGGGATGC
>CANQVG010000019.1 GCA_947627235.1 uncultured Clostridia bacterium
TTCCACTGTTTTTTGAAAGATTGCCCAAATTATTTTTTCAGTGCAGAATAAAGCCGTCATTTTGCCTATTGAATTTTGCGCGGATATATGATATCATAACTTTGATTTGGGCCTTTTGTGGTCTGATGAATTTTACATAATCGGAGGCTGATTTTATGACAGTTAGCGACCCCGGAATGGGTCTCGTTATCGGAATGGGTCTCGGCACGGTGTTTGTGGGTCTTATTTGCATCATCGTCATATGCTACATTATGGGAGCGATTATCAAGCTCTTTGAAAAGCATGCCCCCGCCGAGGAGTCGAAGCCCGAGCTTCAGGCGGCTCCCGCAGAGTCTGCACCCATTGAAAACAAGGGCGAGCTTATTGCGGTGATTTCGGCGGTTATCGCCGAGGATCTTGGCGAAAGCGTTGAGGCTATCAGAATCAAATCCATACGCAAGGTATCTTAAATTTTTGGAGGAATAAGCATGAAAAACTATCGAGTAAACGTAAACGGCACCGAATACGAGGTCGCCATTGAGGAAATTTCTGCCGGCGATGTCAAGAAAACCGCCGCTCCCGCTCAGGCTCCCGCGGCGCCCGTCAAGGCAGGAGCAGGCGAAAAAATAACCGCCCCGATGCCCGGAAACATTCTTTCTGTAAACGTAACCGCCGGCCAGACTGTCAAGTCGGGCGACGTTCTGATGGTTCTTGAAGCCATGAAAATGGAAAACGAAATAATGGCTTCCAAGGCGGGCAAGGTCACTTCCGTCGCGGTCGCGAAAGGCGCCGCCGTAGCTACCGGCGACCTGCTCTGCACAATCGAATAACGAGAGGTAGACTATGGACGCAATTATAGACTTTTTGAAATCCACCGGTTTTGCGCTCATCGGGCAGGACTGGCGCGTGCTCATAATGCTTGCGATATCATGTGTGCTTATGTACCTTGCTATCGTCAAGAAATTCGAGCCGCTTCTTTTGCTGCCGATAGCGTTCGGTATGCTTCTGACCAATCTTCCCGGCGCTGACGTCTTCCACGAAGTTCTCTTCGCGGGCGGTCATGTCCACTGGGACCTCTTCGGCGGCGCTGCCGTCACGCAGGAATTTATAGACGAGCTGGGAACGCTTAATCTTAGTTATCTCGCCGATGGACTCACCGTCGGTCAGACGATAACTCCCGGTCTTCTCGATGTTTTATATCTCGGTGTAAAGCTCGGAGTTTATCCCTGCCTTATCTTCATCGGAGTCGGTGCTATGACCGACTTTGGGCCGCTGATTGCCAACCCCAAGTCGATGCTTCTCGGCGCGGCGGCGCAGCTTGGCATATTCGTCACCTATATCGGCGCCAACCTTTTGGGCTTCACTCCTCAGGAGGCGGGTTCCATAGGAATAATCGGAGGTGCCGACGGTCCTACCGCTATCTATACCACTATGATTTTAGCGGCTCACCTTTTGGGTCCGATAGCGGTCGCGGCGTATTCCTATATGGCGCTGATCGGGGTTATACAGCCTCCGATTATGAAAGCTCTCACCACAAAGAAGGAGCGCAGCATCACTATGAAGCAGCTCCGACCCGTCTCTCAGACCGAGAAGATAATCTTCCCGATAGTCGTCACTGTATTCGTTACGCTTCTCGTGCCATCGGCGGGACCGCTCATCGGTTCGCTTATGCTCGGCAACCTCATCAAAGAGAGCGGAGTGTGTGAACGCCTTTCCAAGACCGCTCAGAACGAGCTTATGAACATAGTTACAATCTTCCTCGGAGTTTCGGTGGGCGCCACCGCCACTGCCGCAACGTTCCTGAGCTGGGATACCATCAAGATAATCGTTATGGGCGTTGTCGCCTTTGCGATGGGTACCGCCGGAGGAATACTCCTCGCGAAAATTATGAACCTCTTCCTCAAGGAAAAAATCAATCCGCTCATCGGTTCTGCGGGCGTTTCCGCAGTGCCTATGGCGGCGAGAGTTTCGCAGAAAGTCGGTCAGGAGGAGAACCCCGGCAACTTCCTGCTGATGCACGCTATGGGTCCGAACGTAGCCGGAGTTATCGGCTCGGCGATAGCCGCGGGCGTGCTCATCTCGCTGTTAGGCTGATAGGAGGCAGATATGAGTAAGAATCCATTGAAAATTACCGACACTATACTCCGCGACGCGCACCAGTCCCAAGCCGCCACGAGAATGAGGCTTGAGGATATGCTTCCCGCCTGCGAGAGGCTTGATAAGATAGGTTACTGGTCGCTCGAATGCTGGGGCGGAGCTACATTCGACTCCTGTATGCGTTTTTTGAACGAAGACCCGTGGGAGCGTTTGAGAGCTCTCAAAAAAGCGATGCCCAACACAAAGCTTCAGATGCTGTTCAGAGGGCAGAACATTCTCGGCTACAAGCACTACGCCGACGACGTTGTGGACGCTTTCGTAAAGAAGTCCATTGAAAACGGCATCGACGTCATAAGAATCTTCGACGCCTTAAACGACACCCGCAACCTCAAAGCGGCTATCGACGCCACCAAGAAATACGGCGGCATCTGCGAAGCGGCGATAAGCTACACCACCAGCCCCGTCCACAATGAGGAATACTTTGTGAACCTCGCGAAGGAGCTCGAGGCTATGGGAGCCGACACCATATGTATCAAGGATATGGCAAATCTGCTCCTGCCCTACGACGCGGCGTCGCTCGTTTCGAAGCTGAAAAAGGCGGTTAAGATACCGATTCACCTTCACACCCACAATACTACCGGCACCGGAGACATGGTTTATCTCAAAGCCGCCGAAGCGGGGGTTGATATCGTAGATACCGCGCTCTCTCCGCTTGCCAACGGTACCTCTCAGCCTGCGACCGAGTCGCTCGTTGCGACTGTCGCCGGCACCGACAGAGATACCGGTCTTGACCTCGCCGCTCTTTCCGACGTTGCCGCGCATTTCAGAAACGTCGCCAACAAGCTTAAGGCTGAGGGAATCCTCGACCCGAAAGTTTTGAATGTCGACACCAAGACGCTTATGTATCAGGTTCCGGGCGGAATGCTCTCAAACCTCATCAGCCAGCTCAAGCAGGCAAACGCCGAGGATAAATACTATGAGGTTCTCGCGGAGGTTCCGAACGTCCGCAAGGACTTCGGTTATCCGCCGCTCGTCACCCCGACGAGCCAGATAGTCGGCTCTCAGGCGGTGCTGAACGTCCTCTCGGGCGAAAGATACAAGGTCTTCACGAAGGAGTCGAAAGCGCTTCTCAGAGGCGAATACGGGCGTCTGCCCGGAGAGGTCAACGAGGAGGTCCGTCGCAAGGCAATAGGCGACGAGGAGGTCATCACCTGCCGTCCCGCAGACCTTCTGGAACCCGAGCTTGAGAAGTACCGCGAGGAGTGCAAAAACGTCCCGGGCTTCAACGGCTCTGAGGAAGACGTTTTAAGCTATGCTTTGTTCCCGCAGGTCGCCGCGAAGTTCTTCGCGTCCCGCATAGCTCCCAAGGAGGAGCCGAAGCCTGTTAAGAAAAGCGACGGTCCGCGCACGATTTACGTCGACGCGAGCGAAGTAATGTAAATGCGAAGCCGAAGAACCCGCGTTCTTCGGCTTTTTTGAGGGTGTTTATGATTGAAACTGTGATAAAGGGCGTAGAGCTTAAGCTCGAGACATCTTCGGAGCTTTTCTCGCCGTCTGCGGCTGACGCCGGCACTCTTGCGATGCTTTCCCGTGCGGAGTTTTTGCCCGGCGACAGGGTACTCGATCTCGGCTGCGGCTGCGGGATAGTCGGGATTCTGGCGGCAAAGCTCATAGGCGCCGAAAACGTGGTTATGTGCGACATCTCACCGAAAGCGGTTGAAATCGCGTCAAAAAACGCCGCTCTCAACGGCGTACCCGGGCTTAAGGTATATCTCAGCGACGGGCTTGCGGGAGTCGAGCAGACCGACTTCACGCTTATACTTTCAAACCCGCCCTATCATGCCGATTTTTCGGCGGCGAAGCGCTTTATCGAGGATGGCTTTGCAAGGCTTAGGATCGGCGGGCGAATGATGATGGTCACAAAGCGGCTCGACTGGTATAAAAACAAGCTTGCCTCTGTGTTCGGAGGGGTCAAAGTCGAGGAGGTAAACGGGTACTTTGTTTTTAACGCTCAGAAGCGTTCCGAAAAGCCGCCGAAAAAAGAGAAAAACAAAGGCGGGCTTTCAAAGAAGCTCACCCGAAAGCTGAAAAAATAAGGCGCAAAGCGCGCCTTATTTTCATTTACGTTCGGCAATATATTTTTTGAGCGCCTCAAAGGTCTCGTCAGAGATGTCGTGTTCTATCTTGCATGCGTCCTCGGCGGCAGTGTCCGCGCTTACGCCTATCTGCTCGAAAAAGCCGGAAAGCACGCGGTGGCGCTCGTAGGTTTTCTCGGCGACATACCGTCCCTCTTCGGTAAGAGTGATAAAACCGTCGGAGTCGACCTCTATATACCCGCCGTTTCTCAGGATTCCCACGGCGCGTGAAACGCTCGGCTTTGAGTATCCCATATATTCACAGACGTCGATAGACCGGACATCCGGTTTTTTCTGCGAGAGAATCAGTATGGTTTCGAGATACATTTCACCGGATTCCTGAAGGCTCACCGAGAATACCCCCTTTAAAAAGTTGAATCATTTGTTACAGTTTAACATAAAATTTAAAAAATTTCAAGAGGCAAAGAGCATTTTTGAATACGTCTTACTTAACCCCCCAAAAAAATTTTTCTTAATCGGCACGGTCTATTAAAAACGAAAGCGGTATAATTTACTTGCCGTGCATAGCGGCGGCTTTGTTGACAACGCTCGGAAAAAATGCTATTATAAATGATAAGCGCGGAATCTGCCGACTTTTGCGGCACTGCGTTCAAAGTACGAAATTACGTTATTTTACATAGAAAGGATCGGCGAGTGATGGTTTACAGAGCCGGAATAGACGTTGGTTCAACCACCGTAAAGCTTGTTGTTTTGGACGGGCAGAATCGGATTCTGTTCGGTATGTATGAGCGCCACTGCGCCCACATTCAGGAGACGCTGGTCGAGCTTCTTACCGAGGCAAAGAAGAGGGTCGGCGAATGTGACCTTGTTGTCGGCATAACCGGCTCAGGCTCGATAAATCTCGGCAAAGCCCTCGGAATACAGTTTATACAGGAGGTCGCGGCGGTGGCGTCGGCGATAGAGCTCATAGCGCCTCAGACCGACGTCGCGATAGAGCTCGGCGGCGAGGATGCCAAGATAATCTACTTCCGCGGAGGGCTCGACGAGAGAATGAACGGAGTCTGCGCGGGCGGCACCGGCTCATTTATCGACCAGATGGCGGCGCTTTTGCAGACCGACGCCGAGGGTCTGAACAACGAAGCGAAAAATTATAAGGAAATATACCCGATAGCTGCAAGATGCGGTGTTTTCGCAAAGACGGATATCCAGCCGCTGATAAACGAGGGCGCCACCAAGGCCGATCTCGCCGCTTCAATCTTTCAGGCGGTTGTCAATCAGACAATATCGGGTCTCGCCTGCGGCAAGCCGATAAGGGGCTGCGTCGCGTTTTTGGGCGGACCGCTCCACTTCCTGACCGAGCTTAAAAAGGCTTTTATCCGTACTCTCGGGCTCACTCCCGAGACTACGGTCGACCCTTCAGACAGCCACCTTTTCGCCGCTATGGGCGCGGCTCTCGAAGTCGAGACAAACACCCCGGTACCCCTTGACGAGCTGATAAAGCGCCTTTCCGACGGCGTTGAGATGAGCTTTGAAATCAAGCGTCTCGCACCGCTGTTTGCGAGCGAAGCCGAATACAGAGCTTTCTGCTCACGTCACGACTGCGCCGTTGTGGAAAAAGCAGAGCTTTCGCAGTATCAGGGTGATTGCTTTTTGGGTATAGACGCAGGCTCGACCACCACGAAGCTTGCTCTTATCGACTCAGACGGCAGGTTGCTGTATTCGCATTACGCCAACAACAAGGGAAACCCCGTCGAGGCTGCGAAATTCGCGGTCTACGAACTAAAAAAGCTGCTTCCGGAGGGCGCCCGGATAGCCCGCTCATGTTCAACCGGCTATGGCGAGGCGCTCCTGAAGTCGGCGTTCTGCCTTGACGATTCCGAGGTGGAGACCGTCGCCCACACCACCGCCGCCGCGTTCTTCGACCCTCAGGTGGACTGCGTTCTTGACATCGGCGGGCAGGATATGAAGTGTATCAAGCTCAAGAACGGCTCGGTGGACAACGTACTGCTCAACGAAGCGTGTTCCTCGGGTTGCGGAAGCTTCATCGAGAGCTTTGCAAACTCTTTGGGCTATACCGCGGAGGAATTTGCCAAGGAAGCTCTTTTTGCCGAGAATCCGGTCGACCTCGGCACCCGCTGCACCGTCTTTATGAATTCAAACGTAAAGCAGGCTCAGAAGGAGGGCGCACCTGTCAGCGATATTTCTGCGGGACTTGCGTATTCGGTAATCAAAAACGCGCTCTATAAGGTCATAAAACTCGCCGACGCGCGCAGCCTCGGCAGGCATATAGTCGTGCAGGGCGGAACGTTTTACAATAAGGCGGTACTGCGCGCGTTCGAGCGTATAGCGGGCGTAAACGCCACTTGTCCCGATATCGCGGGTATTATGGGAGCTTTCGGCGCGGCGCTCATCGCGAGGCAGAGATACAGCGGTCAGGAAAGCACCATGCTGCCGCTCGACGAGATAGCCGACTTGAAATACCGCAACTCAACCGCGCGCTGCGGGCGATGCTCCAATAACTGCATGCTCACCGTTTCGACCTTCTCGGGCGGCAGACGTCATATTACGGGAAACCGCTGCGAACGTGGTCTCGGCGGCACTCAGCAGGGCCCCAGGGGCGAAAATCTCATCGAATTTAAGCGCCATAGGATATTTGCCTGCGAACCGCTCCCCGAGAGCGAGGCTAAGCGCGGCGTCATCGGTATTCCGCGCGTGCTGAACATTTACGAAAACTACCCGTTCTGGGCGACATTCTTCAAAAAGCTCGGTTTCAGGCTTGTAATTTCGCCCCAGAGCGACCGCAAGCTATACGAGCTCGGAATGGAGTCGATACCCTCCGAGTCGGAGTGTTACCCAGCGAAGCTCTCCCACGGTCATGTACAGTGGCTGATAAATCAGGGAATAAAGACTATTTTCCATCCCTGCGTCTTTTATGAGCATCAGGAGACCAAAGATGCCCAGAACCACTATAACTGCCCGATAGTCGCAGCTTACCCCGAGAATCTCAAGAACAACGTCGAGGCTATCGCCGACGGCGATGTGAAATACATAAGGCCGTTTATCGCCCTCACCGACGAAAAGACTGCCGCCGACCGTTTGGTGCGTCTCTGCCGTTCGGAATGGAACATTTCCGAACGCGAGGTGAGAAGCGCGGTAAAGGAAGCGTGGCAGGAGCAGCTTCGGGCAAAGGCGGATATACGCGCCGAGGGAGCGCGCGTCCTCAAGGCTATGGAGGAGCGCGGCGGCAGGGGAATCGTCCTTGCGGGCAGACCCTATCACATCGACCCTGAAATAAACCACGGAATCCCCGAGCTGATAGCGGGCTACGGGCTTGACGTCTTCAGCGAGGACAGCCTTCCCATAGATTTCAACCCCGAAAGACCTCTGCGCGTGGTCGACCAATGGGTCTACCATTCGAGGCTATACGCCGCCGCGGAGTTCGTGCGCAGCCGCGACGACTTGGAGCTTGTGCAGCTCAATTCCTTCGGCTGCGGACTTGACGCCGTTACGACCGATCAGGTTGCGGAGATACTCGAGGGTTCAAACAAGCTCTATACCGTCCTCAAAATTGACGAGGTGAACAACCTCGGCGCGGTGAGGATACGCATAAGAAGCCTCATATCCGCGATGAATATGCGCCGCGAGCGCGGCATTACCGCGAAGCCGGCGCCGATAACCTATCACAGCACCCCTTACACCCGTGAAATGTACGAAAAGGGTTACACAATTCTCGCGCCGCAGATGAGTCCGATACACTTCGAGGTTTTGGAGCCGGTGTTTAAGCGTTTCGGCTACAATATGGAGGTCCTCTCAAACGACAACAGGGGAGCCATTGACGTCGGGCTGAAATACGTCAACAACGACGCCTGCTTCCCGTCTATAACCGTCGTCGGTCAGATAATGGAGGCGGTGCTTTCGGGCAAGTACGACACCGACCGTCTTGCGATAATTATGACCCAGACGGGCGGCTGCTGCCGTGCCTCTAATTACGTCGGCTTTATTCGCCGCGCGCTTGACAAGGCGGGGTTGTCGAAGATACCGGTTATATCGCTCAACGCGAACGGAATGGAGAAGTCGGACGGTCTGAAAATCACGCCTGCGCTTGCACTCGCGGCGTTCAGGGGAGTCGTCTACGGCGACCTGTTTATGCGCTGTCTATACCGCGTGAGACCCTACGAAAAGGTCAAAGGCTCGGCGGAGGAGCTTCACCGCAAGTGGCTGAAAATCTGCACCGAGCAGCTTGCGAATCCCAAGAGCGGATATAAATTCAAGGACGTTTGCCGCGGAATAGTCGAAGACTTTGACCGACTGCCGCTCGTTGAGGGTCTTGTGAAGCCGCGTGTCGGGATTGTCGGTGAGATACTTGTAAAATATATGCCTCTTGCCAACAATCACCTTGTCGAGCTTCTGGAGAGCGAGGGCGCCGAGGCGGTAGTACCCGACCTTATGGACTTTATGAACTACAGCGTTTACAACGCCGAGTATAAACACGAATTTCTGGGTGCAAAGCTGCGGTCGGCTCTTATTTCGAGAGCGGCTGTCGCGGCGATAGCGTGGCTGAGGTTGCCCGCCGTAAAGGCGCTGAAAAAGAGTGTTCGCTTTGACGCGCCCGTGCCGATAAAGGAGATAGCAGAGCTTGCCAAGCAGTTCTTGTCGCTCGGAAATCAGTACGGCGAGGGGTGGTTCCTCACCGGCGAAATGGCGGAGCTTCTTACAAGCGGCACGCCGAACATCATCTGCATACAGCCGTTTGCCTGCCTGCCGAACCACGTTGTCGGCAAGGGAATGATAAAGCACCTCAAGAAAGTCTATCCGTGGGCGAATATAGCCGCCGTAGACTACGACCCGGGTGCATCGGAGGTCAACCAGCTCAACCGCATCAAGCTTATGCTCAGTTCCGCCAAAAAAGCTATGGCGAAGAGCGAAGCCGCCGAGGAGACAAAGGAACCGGCGACGGTGTGAACGCCCGCAAAAACGATTGAACAACCCCGTCCGAAAGAGATTTCGGACGGGGTTGTTGCGAGTAGAGGCATATTTTGGGCTTCGACATACAATCAAATTTTTGCGGCGTTTGCCTCTTGACAAATACCCCACTGGGGTATATAATAAAGAAAAAGTGTCGGAGATGATATTATGCCGGAAAAGAGATGCGCCTGCTGTGAAAAAACCACCGAGCGTTCGGACGCCGAACGCAGGAAGCTTATAAACAGGCTCAGCCGTATAGAGGGACAGATTCGCGGGATAAAGGGAATGGTTGAACGCAACGCCTACTGTCCCGATATTCTCACGCAGTGCGCGGCGGCTTCGGCGGCGCTGAACGCGTTTAACCGCGATCTTATAGGGAATCATATAAAGGGCTGCGTCGTGCGGGACATAAAAGACGGCGACGACGGCGTAATCGACGAGCTTGTCGATACTTTGCAGAAGCTTATGAAATAAGGAGGCTTTTTTATGACGCAGTATAACGTCACGGGAATGACCTGCGCCGCCTGTTCCGCGAGGGTTGAAAAGGCGGTTAGCAGGGTAGAGGGCGTGACATCCTGCTCGGTCAGCCTGCTGACTAATTCTATGGGAGTCGAGGGGAGCGCGTCGCCCTCGGCGATAATAAAAGCCGTGAAGGATGCCGGCTACGGCGCTTCTCTCAAGGGCGCAAAAAGCGTTCCCACCGCCGACGAAGACGCGCTGAAGGATACCCAGACGCCGCTTCTCATAAAAAGGCTGTTATGGTCGCTCGTTTTCTGGGCGGTGCTGATGTATTTCTCGATGGGGCATATGATGTTCGGCTTCCCGCTGCCCGCCTTTATGGAGGGCAACCACCTGATGCTTGCGCTTTTGCAGCTTTTGCTCACCGTTGCTATTATGGTGATAAACCAGCGGTTTTTTGTCAGCGGTTTCAAGAGCCTGTGGCACCGTGCGCCTAATATGGATACTCTTGTGGCGCTCGGCTCCGGCGCGGCGTTTGTATACAGCACCTTCGCGCTGTTTATGATGACCGACGCCGTCGGTCGCGGTGACAGCGCCGCTGCGATGAAATATATGGACGAACTCTATTTTGAGTCTGCGGCTACGATTTTGACGCTGATAACCGTCGGAAAGACGCTCGAAGCCCGCTCAAAGGGCAAGACCACCGATGCTCTAAAAAGCCTTATGCGTCTCGCCCCGAAGACGGCTTCTGTGATGCGGGACGGCTCTGAGACGGTTGTGCCGATTGAAGAAGTCAGAACCGGCGACATATTCGTTGTGCGCCCGGGTGAGAGCATACCCGTCGACGGAAAGGTCATAGAGGGCGGAAGCGCGGTGGACGAATCGGCGCTTACCGGCGAGAGCATCCCCGTGGACAAAACCGTCGGCAGCTCCGTCTCGGCAGGAACAATCAACCGTTCCGGCTTTATAAAGTGCGAGGCGATGAGAGTCGGCGAGGATACAACGCTCTCACAGATAATCAAAATGGTTTCCGACGCCGCGGCGACAAAGGCGCCGATAGCGAAAACTGCCGACAGGGTATCCGGAATATTCGTTCCGACGGTTATGACGATAGCCGCCGTGACCGCCCTGATATGGCTTTTTGCCGGACAGACCGTCGGCTATGCGCTGGCGAGGGGCATTTCGGTGCTTGTGATAAGCTGTCCCTGTGCGCTCGGTCTTGCCACGCCCGTTGCGATAATGGTCGGTAGCGGCGTCGGCGCGAAAAACGGCATACTCTTTAAGACCGCCGTGTCGTTAGAGGAGACAGGCAAAGCTAAAATAGCAGTGCTTGACAAGACGGGAACCGTCACCCTCGGCAGACCCGAAGTGACCGACATAATTCCCGCCGACTTGGTTCCTGAGGAGGAGCTTTTTGAAATTGCGTATTCTCTTGAAATGCTCAGCGAGCACCCCCTTGCGAGAGCGGTGTGTCTTGAGGGCGAGAAAAGAAAGCTCGTCGAGCGGAGCGTTGAGGGTTTCGAGGCGCTTTCCGGAAACGGTCTTAAGGGAAGGGTCGGGGGAGAAAGCGTTTTGGGCGGCAGCCTCAGGTTTATAAGTGAAAACGCCGAAATCCCGCAGGATATCCGCGACACTGCCGACAGGCTCTCTGAGCAGGGAAAAACTCCGATGCTGTTTGCAAAGTCGGGTAAGCTTCTGGGGATAATCGCCGTTGCCGATGTAATCAAAGAGGACAGTCCGAGGGCGGTCGAAGAACTCAAGAATATGGGCATCAAAGTTGTAATGCTGACGGGCGACAACAAAAAAACCGCCCGCGCGATAGGCGGGCAGGCGGGTGTCGACGAGGTTATAGCCGAGGTTTTGCCGGACGGCAAGGAAGCGGTCATAAGAAAGCTTAAAAAGCTCGGAAAGGTTATAATGATAGGCGACGGAATCAACGATGCTCCGGCGCTTACGAGCGCGGATATCGGAATGGCGATAGGCGCTGGGACCGACGTCGCGATAGACGCGGCGGACGTGGTATTGATGCAAAGCCGTCTCAGCGACGCTGCGGCTGCGGTGAGACTAAGCCGCGCGGCTTTGAGGATAATCCATCAGAACCTGTTCTGGGCGTTTTTCTATAACGCGGTCGGAATACCTCTTGCGGCGGGCGCGCTGATTCCCGGGTTCGGGATAACGCTAAGCCCGATGTTCGGAGCGGCAGCGATGAGTCTTTCGAGCTTCAGCGTGGTTTCAAACGCGCTCCGTCTGAATTTAATCAAGGTACACAGCCCGAAAAGGGATGTAAAAATCAAAAACGATATAGAAATCAAATTTGAGGAGGAGTCAGAAATGACAAAGACACTTAAAATCGAAGGTATGATGTGTTCTCACTGTGAGGCGACAGTCAAAAAGGCGCTTGAAGCGGTGGCAGGAGTAGAAAACGCGGAAGTAAGCCACACCGCCGGTACCGCAGTGGTAACGCTTTCCGCCGACGTTGCGGACGGCGTTCTCAAAAAAGCGGTAGAGGACAAGGAGTATACCGTTACCGATATAAAGTGAAATGAAAATCCCGCTCGCAAATGAGCGGGATTTTTGTCAATTCTTCGGCATAATAGGCTTGACGTATTTTTCAATATAGATGTCAAGCTCGCTTCTGAAGTCCGGCGAATCGGCTGCGTGTGCGGCATAAGCGTGTTCCTCGGCGTTGATGTCATAGCTGTGGAGAACGCCGAACGCTATATTCGAGCAGTGGTCAGCCACGCGTTCGATATTCACAATCAGGTCGTTGTAGACGAAGCCGGTGACGATAGGCGCGGTGTTGCTTGAAACGCGGTCTATCTGGTTGGCTCTGAGCTGCTTGGTCATTTCGTCTATGGCTTCTTCGAGCGGCTCAACTTTAAGGGCGAGGTCGCGGCGGCGCTCGATAAACGCCGACCTCGCAAGGGCGATTATTTCCTTAACGGCGTCGCGCATAAGCAGCAGCTCGCCTTTTGCATCGTCGGTAAAGACGATTTTCTTTTCGTTGATTTCGTCGGCGGTTTCGGCGATGTTCTGCGCGTGGTCGCTCAGGCGTTCGAAATCGCCTATGGCGGACAGCAGTTCGCTCGAAATTGCCTGCTGTTTGTCGTTCAGACTGTTTTTGCCGATTTTTACAATGTAGTTTCCGAGCTTGTCCTCATATTTGTCGCAAAGGGCTTCTTTGTCAAGAACCTTTAGGAATTTGGAACGGTCGTACTCGGTGAGAAGCCGCAGAGCGCGGTAGATGTTTTTTGTGGCTATGTCGCACATTCTCAGGGTGGCATTTTTGCTGAGCTCAAGAGCAGTGGGAGCGTAGTTGAGAAGGCTGTCGTCGAGGCTGTCTATTTCATACATATCTTCGCGTTCCGACGGGTCGGGCTTAATAATCAGATAACACAGCTTTTGAATCCACTTGAGAGAGGGCAGAATGAAAGCGACGGCGAGAAGCCTCAAACCCGTGTTCATAATGGCGATTCCCAACACCTGCGCCGGGGCGTCCATAAATGAAAGGTCAAATATAAGCGACGCGGGAATATACACTATATATGTCGCGATTAACGCGATTACATTTATGACGAGATAAGAAATCGCAGTGCGTTTACCGTTGCGGTTGGCGCCAAGCATAGCTAACAGTACTGGAGTCGAGGCGCCGATGTTTATGCCGAGGATTATCGGCAGGCAGACGGAATAGGGAATTGCTCCCGTAACCGACAGCGCCTGAAGAATACCTACGCTCGCAGAGCTCGACTGCGTAACCGCGGTTATAAGCACGCCGGCAAGGATTCCGAAGAAAGGGTTGCGGAAGAGAATAAGAAGCTGCGCAAACTGAGGGCTTTCTTTTACGGGGCTGACCGATTCGCTTATGAGGGACATGGCGAGAAGAATGGTCGCGAGGCCGAGCGCCACGCTTCCTATGCTGCGCTGTGAGTTTTTATGAGAAAAAAGCACCAGCACACATCCTGCAAGAGCAAGCAGGGAGATGAGCATGGTGGTAAAGGTGCCGTTTTCGGAGTTTGAAAGGGTGAGTATCCAGCCGGTCATAGTGGTGCCGACGTTGGCGCCGAGAACTATTCCGACAGACTGCGAAAAGTTCATCATACCGGTGGACACAAAGCTTATGACCATAACCGCAGTGGCGCCGGAGGACTGAATAACAGCCGCAACCAGCGTTCCCAACAGGAAGCCTTTGAACGGAGTGGATGAAAGCTTCCATAGGATAGCTTCCATTTTGTTTCCTGCGAGGCGCTTCAGACCGTCGCCCATAGTGCTCATTCCGAAGAGGAAGAACGCTACGCCGCCGAGCAGCGATAAAACATTTGTAAAACTCATTATTTTCTCCAATCTTAGGTAATGCGCCGACTTTGGGCGCAGGCGGATTTCCTATCCGCAGCAAGTTCTTTACTATCTTTCATCAACACTTAAATAATAACAGATTGAGTGTCGGTTTTCAAGTCCTGACGAGAAAAAAGTCAGTTTGCACAACTTTATCAATTATCGGATAAGGTTAATATGGCAGTTTTTTGTCTCGGCGTCGGGCGGTCGTTAGCATAAACTTAGGGGTTTTGTGAGTAATTCTAATTAGTTATAAATTTTCTCTTGAAAAAGTACTTCAAATGGGTTATAATCAATTAGTAAAATGGTTGCGCCTAAAGGGAGGACAATTTTATGAAATTTGTGAAAAGGATAACTGCAATGGCTATTACATTATCGGTTCTTTTATCTGCGACCGCATGCAGCGCGCAGGCAAGCGATTTTTCGTTCAAAGGCGAGATAATTCCCTCCGAGGATCTGGGATACAGTGTCGGAGATAAGCTTACCGCCGCTTTTAAGGAGATGCAGGAGAACAACCCTATTTCGTCGGACATTTTCTTTGCCGACCCCACCGCCGTGGAATATAACGGCAGACTCTACATTTACGGAACCAACGATTCTCAGGAGTACACCGCCAAGGCCGGTTACGGCAGCAACGGTTACGGCAACATAAATACTCTTGCCTGCTACTCCACCGACGATATGTCGAACTTCCGCTACGAGTGCACAGTGCCTGTCTGTCAGGTTGCCACTTGGGCAGGATGCAGTTGGGCGCCCTCGATTGTCGCGAGAAAGGAGTCGGACGGCAAGACTCACTTTTATCTTTATTTTGCCAACTCCGGAGCAAATATCGGCGTTCTGACCTCTACTTCGCCTACCGGTCCTTGGACCGACCCCGTGGGCGGACCTTTGATTCACAACGGAATGAAGGGTCTCAGCAACGACCCTGTTACATGGTGTTTTGACCCCGGTGTGGTAATCGACGAAAACGGCACCGGCTGGATTGCTTTCGGCGGAGGCGATGCCGCTCATCCGGACGAAAACGAAATGCACACCGGCAACTGCCGTATAGCGAAACTTGGCAAGGATATGGTTTCCGTTGACAGCGATATAATCAAGGTGCCTACTTACTTCCACTTTGAGGCGAACGAACTCAACTACATCAACGGCACTTATGTTTTGACCTACTGCTCTAACTATGCCGACAGAAGCATGTTCCCTGTTTCTCTCGGAACCGCGCCGCAGACCTGCTCGATGTGCTATATGACCTCTAAGACACCTCTTGTAGTGGATAGCTGGGAGTGGGGCGGAGAATATCTGACTAATCCCAATACCTATGGCTACCCGTTCAGCAACAACCATTCTCATCTTCAGAAATTCGGAGATAAATACTATCTTTTGTATCAGAACGTTTCGCTGCTTGAGAATATGGGCAGACTCGAACGTGCCGACGGCTTCAGAAGCATAGGCATTGACATTTGCGAGGTCGACGAGGATAAAGTGACCATAAAGCGCTCCGAAATGACAGATAAGGGCGTCGGTCAGATCAAGAACCTCGATGCCTTTGCTCTTAATGAGGCGGAGACCATGCATGTCGCCGCAGGTCTTCAGTATTTCTACGATGCCAATTCCGAAATAACCGGAATAAGCGGCATTTCGGACGGCGACTGGCTCGCCCTTACCGACGTCGACTTCGGCAAAGGCGCGAACTCATTTGCTGTCAAGGTTCGCGGCAAAGGAATAGTTGAGGTAAGGCTCGACGACATCAATTCGGCTCCCGTAGCTTCCGTGCAGTTCAGCACAGGAAACGATGCTTATAAGGTTATATCATGCGATATTGCGAAGACGGTTTCGGGCGTTCACGATGTATATCTCGTATTCGGAGGTAGCTTCGTGTTCGACCAGTGGCAGTTTGCCTATCTCAGTCAAAGCGGTGACGCGGACGGCAACGGCGAGGTCAACCTTTCAGACGCTGTTGCGATACTCCGTCATCTTGCCAGAATTTTCCCGAACGGCATTGTCAGCGAGGTTGCTGCAGACTTTAACGGCAACGGAAAGATAGACCTTGCCGACGCGGTGGGTATTCTTCGCGTGCTTGCGAAGCTTGGCTGATAAAAAACAGTCCGATAAAAACGGTCAACATAAGTTGACCGTTTTTTAATATTCTTAATAAAATCTTAAGTAAATAAGTCTTTTTATTAAGATTTGATTAACTTTACACCGTTTCGATTGACTTCGACACTTCACGGCAGTAATATTTTCCTATAAGGGAGGACATGCTGTTATGAAAAAGAAGTATTACCTCAAAACGCCTGCAAAGCTGATACTTGTGCTTCTGGCGGCTGCCGCGGTTTTGTTTATATGGCATCATTTCAAGCTCGGAGCGCTTTTCAGATATTACTTCGGCGGGAAGACATATTCAAATGCAGATTTCGGCATCGCCGACTATCATTCATCGGTCGACCGCGACGGCGACGGCGTGGACGATCAGAGCGATATCCTTGCGGGAGCGCGGGAATACGTCGCAAAAAAGCCTATGTATATGAGCAAATACTACGAAGGCGGATATCCCGACGACGGATACGGCGTCTGCACGGATGTCGTAGCGCAGGCAATGCTGAGCGCGGGTTACGACCTTATGGAGCTTGTTGACGACGACATAGAAAGAGACAGGTCGGACTATGACAGCGACGTAGGTGACAAAAACATTGATTTTCGTAGGGTCAGGAACCTGATTGTGTATTTTAGGCACACTGCGAACGAGCTTACCACCGACATAGATGAGATTTCGGAATGGCAGGGCGGCGACATCGTGATTTTTGAGGGACACATCGGGATAGTTTCGGACAAACGGAACAAAAAAGGCGTTCCGCTTGTAATTCACCACGGCAGCGAAAATCAGCCCGAATACGAGCAGGATATTCTTGAGCTTCGGGAGGATATGATCATCGGGCATTTCAGAGTGTCTTAACGGCTGCCTATGGGGTGGTTTTTGTGGGAAGCGTCCGTTCCGAACACATTATTGACTATTTTCCATAAGTGTGCTATACTGTTTCGGAAAGCTTATTCCAAAGGAGCACATTACTATGAAAAACGATGAAATCTTTTCCGAAACAGAGGATACAAAGCTAAAACAGTTTCTGACGGGCGGCAGGATATATTCTCAGCTCGCAGTCGCGGTAATATCGGCGCTGGTGCTGATTCTTACTTTTGCGGGGATAGTAGGGATATATTCCAACGTGAAGCAGGCTCAAAACATCAAGGACCTCAACGGAATTGACGTTTCAAAAAACCTCGACGGGCAGTATGTTTCCGGCTCTGCATATAAATTTCTTTCAAAACTCGGCTACATAGCCGAGTCGGACAGAGCCGCCACCCATTATTACTATCTTATGTATATCGATGCTGCGGACGGCAAGCAATATCTTACGCTCGTGGAGGCGCCCAAAGATATGGACCCCACGATTCAGACCGTAATAGACTCGTTTTTGAATTATGTCAAGAACCCTGACGGCAGCTATATCGGCAGCGCTTTTTCAGACCTCACCGGGCGCTTCAAGGAAATGACCTCCTCTGAGGCTTCGATGATGTCGTCGGGAATATCAGAGCTCGGGCTTACTCAGGAGAAGACTGTAAATTGTACGCTCAAACTCGGCCCGCTTCCCAAAAAGAGCGATACGGTGGCATACTGGTTCATAGCCGTTCCTTTCAGCGCGGCGTTTATTGTGAGCTTGATCCTCTTTATCTACGGTCTCAGGCTTGAGGACAAGCGCGCCGAGGCAAACAAAAGCCCTTATCCTTATCTCAACAGGAAGAAAAAATGACTGTAAAAACATATAAAAATGCCGTTCCCAAGGAGGCGGCGGGTCTCAGGGAAGAGATATTCGTTCAGGAGCAGGGCTTTACCGACGAATTTGACGAATACGATTCAAAAGCGGTTCATTTGGTGATATTTGACGGCGAAGAGCCTGTGGCGACGCTCAGATTCTACGATGAGGGCGGCGGTTCGTACCACATAGGCAGGGTCGCCGTAAAGAAAGACCGACGCGGTGAAGGTCTCGGCAGACTGCTTATAGATGAAGCCGTGAAAGAGATAAAGCTTCTCGGCGGAAGCGCGCTCACCGTAGGCGCGCAGGAGGATAAAGCGGGCTTTTATTCTCGGTGCGGCTTCGCACAGAGCGGCGAAAGATACTTCGAGCAGAATTACCCGCATATACCTATGAAAAAGGATATATAAAATTACCGTCGGGATACTGTCCCGACGGCTTTTTATGAGCATTTGACGTCAATTTCGAGGTCGTAGTCTCCGAGCAGGGTGGAGTTGATGTCAATGACGTAGCTTGCCTTAACCTTTCCGCCGATGTCGGTAAGAAGGCTCTCGACGTTTTTTGCCTGCACGCCTATCTTCATCTCGCCGAACGGGGTGCCGTAGAGGCTGAAATTCTTTTTGCCGCGCTCGATATATAGCTCGCTCGAAAACGTACCAGAGCGCAGAAGTTCTATTCTCGAACCGTCGAGGATTTTCAGAACGGTCTTCGAGCCCTCGTAGCCGGTGGCGTCGGTCTCGTCGTAGCACAGCTCATACCCCGACTGAATTTTTCTGAAAACGCCTTCGGTGATGACCTCGGTCTCGTTTTTGTCGCTGCCGTCGTGCTGAATACTCTTTATTTTGATTACTGCTTCACTCATTTTATTTCCTCTTTTCGGTTTTTGAACCTGTTATCTGAGGCTGCACTTCTCGATTTCTATTCCTTCAAGGTCTATGAAATGCGCCGCGCTTTCGCGGAACAGCTCCGCGCTGTCGGTACAGTAAAGCTTTAAGATTCCCGCTTCGCTTTTTCGGTTTAAAAGTCCCGACTCTCCAAGAAGCTTTTTTGCGTATCTTGCTGCCTCCGCGCCCGAAGATATAAGGCTCACGTCGTTTCCTACCACGTCTCGGATTGTCTGCGACAGCAGCGGATAGTGAGTGCAGCCGAGGATAAGCGTGTCTATTCCCTCGGATTTAAGAGGAATAAGATACTCTCTGGCAAATGCCGCAGCAGCCTCGCAGCCGCGGTATGTATAGCCGTTTTCCACCAGCGGCACAAACATCGGGCAGGATTTTGAATATACATCCGTCTCGGGAGAAATTTGCTTAATAAGGCGCTCGTAGCAGCCGCTTCTTATTGAAGCGCTCGTTGCTATTACGCCTATTTTTTTGTTTTTCGAGGCATTGCAGGCTGCCTCTACGGTGGGCTGGATGACTCCGGTGCAGAAATCTGGCGCAAAGGCGTTTTCGCCTACCATCACGCTTGAAACCGTACCGCAGGCGGCGATTGTAAATTTTACGTCTAAGTTTTTCAGAAAGTCATAGTCCTGTTCGGCGTATCTCAGGATTGTCTCGCGGCTTTTTGTTCCGTAGGGAACTCTCGCGGTGTCTCCGAGATATACGATATCTTCGTTGGGTAGGATTCTTCTCAGCTCGCTGACGGCGGTCAGTCCTCCGACGCCCGAGTCAAACACCCCGATGGGACGGTTGTCAGTGCTCATATATAAAAGTCGCTCCTTTTTTGGGTATTGGTAAATACTATGCTGCGCGGCAAAAACTATTCGTCGCTGCGCTTTTCAAGGATGCTTTCGGTTGGGCGGTTGTCGTATTCTCTTCTGCGCTCGATGCGGGTAGAAATTATCTGCCACAATCTTGTCAGAAACAGCACAAGAGAAATTATTCCAAAAGCAATGATAGGCATATATCTCAATTCAAAAGACGGCTTGAATATGACGTCTTTTTTGGACGCGAGGTCAATAAGCTCAGCGACCGGGCCGATAAAAATGACAAGTCCGACAGCGCAGAACGGGAACTGAGGGATATAAAGTCTCACCCAACACAGAATAAGACCGACAAGCAAAAACGGAAATGCGGTCATAAGCCGATAGGAGATGTGAGACAGCTCCTCATTATTTATATATGTAATGACCGGGATGACGCTGTAAAAGAAACCTGACCACAAAAACGTCAGAGTCATAACTATTTTGGCGGCGATGTGCGCCGCTTTATCCTGCGGTCTTTTCATTTATATCACTTTCCTTTAAAAGCATGTCTTTTTCAAAGCTGAAAAATTTATTCGCCGAGTATATAAGGTATCCGGTATCGCCCTCGCAGACGGCGTCATACTCGCTTTTTAGAACGTCAAAGCTAAGCTCTTCGCCGCTTTCGGTGACAAACGAAAGATAATATACCGTTTTTCCCGGTCTTACTCCGTTTTTGACAAATTCGCCTTCTCCGGTTTCGGTGCGCTTTGCGGCAACATGCGCTAAGACATTTTCATTCGGAGAATGTCTGCGCAGAACCGCGCTGTGTATGCTTACGATTATCATTCTCAAAAACAGCGCGGCAAGAACCGCGAATACTGCCGATGCAAGAATTTCCCTCATAAAATCCATATTAAAGAATATCCCTTCAAAAACTGCAAATGATAGTTCCGATGCCGACGGGTTTTTTCTATTATAGCACAAAACATATCAAACATTCAACCCTTATTTTGCAGAGCGGGGAATCTTTTGTTTGTATTTCTGACAATGAAAATAATACATGACCCGGGCGCGGAGTATTTTTTTGTTCACTGCGAAAAATATCAGGGCAACAAGCTTTCTGAAAGGAACGGATATTTGAAATGAACAGGTTTACAAAACGCTTGGCCGGCGTTCTCGCGGCGCTGAGCTTTGCGATTATGTTGGCTGTAGGGTATTTCGGCGAAGCCCTCCCCGACAGCTTCTATGTCTCGGGCGACGGCTATCCTGATATAGGCGCTTTTTTTGAAATAACGGCTCCGTCGGACGGATATACCGACGCGGTTGCGGCGGCAAGCTCCGATCCGGCGCTTAACAGCAGGGGAACAATCAAGCTTATGGGGCTTATTCCCGTTAAGGACGCGGAAATAAAGCACACCGACGCGCCGCTTCTTATACCGGGCGGCTCGCCTATAGGAATCAAGCTTTTAACCGATGGAGTAATAGTAGTATCCACTCAAGAGGTCAAAGGCGGGGGAAACCCCGCAGAAGAGGCGGGTATAAAGGCGGGCGACTGTATTCTTGAGGCAAACGGCGAGACTCTCACCTCCTCCGAACGTCTTGCCGAAATAATAATGAACTCTCACGGCGAAAAGATAAATCTCAGAGTCCGGCGCGACGGCAGGGAATTTGACGCCGCCGTCACTCCGAAGTTTTCCGAAGCCGAGGGGACTTTTAAAGCGGGACTTTGGATAAAGGACAGCTCGGCCGGGGTCGGCACTCTTACCTATATAGACCCGGAGTCGGGGAGCTTTGGAGCGCTCGGCCATCCCATATCAGATGCCGACACCCAGAAGATTCTGCCCCTCGGTTCCGGAGAGATAGTCGATGTTACGATAACCGGCTGCGAAAGCGGCACTTCGGGTTGTCCCGGCGAGCTTTTCGGGACGTTTCTGAGCGGACTTGCGGCAGGCAGCATAAGGCGCAACTGCGAGCAGGGCATATTCGGTTCGCTGAATTATATCAGCCGTCGGACAGAGGCTATGCCTATAGCGTTCAAAACGGAGGTCGAGACGGGCCCCGCAACAATACTCACAACGGTAAACGGCAGCAATCCCGAAGAATACGATATTGTCATTGAAAAGCTGAGTCTAAGCGACGCCGCCGATACCAAAAATATCATAATCAAGGTGACCGACCCCGAACTTTTGTGTCTTACCGGCGGAATTGTTCAGGGAATGTCTGGAAGCCCGATAATCCAAAACGGCAAAATAGTAGGCGCGGTGACGCATGTGTTTGTAAGCGACCCCACGATGGGCTACGGCATTTTTATCGAAAATATGCTTAAAGCCGGCGGAAGCCTTCAGTAATATTATATAACGGCGAGCGCAGGGCATAAATTGCCTTGCGCTTTTTCAAAAATACTATAAAAACATCTCAAAAAAGCTACTTGCCAACAGCGGCTCAAAATGCTAATATGGTCATGAAATTACAAAAAGGAGCCATCAATATGAGATACGGATATTTTGACCTTAAAAACAGGGAATATGTTATTACCCGCCCCGATACCCCCGCGCCTTGGTGCAATTATCTCGGCTCGCCCGAATACGGAGCGATAATATCAAACAACGCCGGCGGCTACAGCTTTGTGAAAAGCGGCGCCAACGGCAGAATAACCCGTTACCGTTTCAACTCAAATATGGCGCTTCCCGGAAGATACGTCTACATACGCGATAATTCTGACCGCGACTATTGGTCGGCGACATGGCAGCCCGTTGCAAAACCGCTCGGCGAATATAAATCCGAGGTGCGCCACGGCACCGGCTACTCGGTTATGACCGCCGAGTATAAGGGCATAAGGTCTGAGGTCACTTATTATGTCCCGAACGGCGCGACATACGAGGTCTGGCGCGCGAAAGTCAGAAATACTTCCGATAAAAAAAGAAGCCTCTCGGTTTTCGGATTTATTGAATTTACAAACGACAGCAACTACGAGCAGGATCAGGTGAACCTGCAATACACGCTTTTTATCACCCGCACTTCTTTTGAGGGCAACCGCGTAATTCAGCATATCAACGAAAATTCCGGTCGCGACGCTTCCGGTTCAAACCACCGCGAGCGCTTTTTCGGGCTTGCGGGTCAGAGAGTTGACGCTGCCTGTGGAAATCTCGACAGCTTCATAGGCTCTTACAGGACGTATTCCAACCCTCTCGGGGTCGAAAACGGCTGCGACGGCTCGATGAACTTTAACTCCAATGCTTGTGGGGCTTTGCAGTCCGACATTACGCTTGAACCCGGAGAGGAAAAGAGCTTTGTTTACGTTCTCGGTCAGCGCGACAGCTTAGCAGCCGCAGAGATAATCGCAAAATACGAAGACGCCGCCGAAGTCGACCGCGAAGTCGGCGAGCTGAGGGATTACTGGCACAAAAAGCTTGACAATTTCGAGGTTAAGACTCCCTCTGAGGAATTTAACAATATGGTGAACGTCTGGAACGCTTACCAGTGCTTCATCACGTTTACATGGTCGAGGGCGGCGTCGCTTATATACTGCGGTCTTCGGAACGGCTACGGCTACCGTGATACCGTTCAGGACATTCAGGGAATTATCCATCTCGATCCGGAGGCGGCTCTTGAAAAGATACGCTTTATGATTTCCGCGCAGGTCGACAACGGCGGCGGGCTTCCGCTTGTAAAATTCAACCACCGTGCGGGCTTCGAGGATACTCCCGACCAGCCATCATACGTTCAGGCTACGGGACACCCTTCTTATCGCGCAGACGACGCCCTCTGGCTTTTCCCGACCGTTTATAAATACATCGGTGAGAGCGGAAGCAAGGCGTTTCTCGACGAGGTTATACCTTACGCAAACGGAGGCGAGGACACCGTTTACGGTCATCTGAAACGCGCGATACGCTTCTCAATGGAACGGCTCGGCGCGCACGGTATGCCTGCCGGTCTTTATGCCGACTGGAACGATTGCTTAAGGCTCGGCGCAAAGGGCGAGTCGGTGTTTGTGGCGTTTCAACTTTACTACGCGATGTCGGTTATGAGGGAGTTTGCCGAAGACCGCGGTGACGCGGAGTATACAAAGTATATAGACGGCGTTCGGGAAAAGCTTTCAAGGGCGCTTGAAAAGTGTTGGGACGAAGACCGATTTATCCGCGGGATTCGCGAGGACGGCATAGTCGTCGGCGCGAAAAGCGACCCCGAGGCGAATATGTGGCTCAATCCGCAGAGCTGGGCGGTAATCTCGGGCTTTGCCCGCGACGCGCGCGGTAAAACCGCTATGGAGAGCGTTCATAAGATTCTTAACACCCGATACGGCGTCAAGCTTCTCGAACCGCCATATAAGGACCACATCTTTGACGGCGCCGTAATGCACATTTTCAATCCCGACACCAAGGAAAACGGCGGAATCTTTTCTCAGTCGCAGGGCTGGGCTATACTCGCCGAGGCGCTTTTAGGCGACGGCGACAGGGCGTTTGAATACTTTATTGAGAGCGCTCCCGCCGCGATGAATGACCGCGCCGAGATCAGGGTGATAGAGCCTTATGTTCACGGACAGTTTGTAGAGTCGACCCGCTCACCCTATGAGGGCAGGGCGCATGTCCACTGGCTTACCGGTACAGCCTCCACGGTTATGGTGGGCTGCGTAGAAGGCATCTGCGGAATAAGACCCGACGCCGACGGCATAGCTATATCTCCGGCGATTCCCTCTGAGTGGGACGGCTTTGAAATCAGAAAAATATTCAGAGGCAAAAAGCTTCAGATTTCGGTCGATAACAGCGCCCATGTTTCGGGCGGCGTAAAAAAAATTGTCCTTAACGGCAAAACTTTTGACGGCTGCTATATCCCCGCGGATAAGCTTGAAGATAACAACGAAATCACCGTTTATATGGGATAACTCCGCGATATATGCGAGAAAATATGGCAAAAGCACTGTGATTTTGCAAAAGGGCATAAAATTTCCGAAAAAACCTTGCGCTAAATACTTGACTGTCAAAGAGTATTGTGATATAATCATTTTCAAAACAGTTCAGTTTAATCACGAGATTACTCGCGCATTTTAAATAGGAGCATCTTAAAATGGCAAGCGGTAATTTAGCGCCGATGAGCTATCCGGTTTTTTGTTATCATTCATACACTCAGCCCGGAATCCAAGGTGACGGAGCGGTTCCGTTCCATTATCACGACGGTTACGAGTTTTACCTGTTTTTAGGCGGGAGCGTGAACTTTTATATCGGCGACTCGGTTTATTCACCGGTGAGGGGAGACCTTTTCATAATCAGTCCCGGTCAGACCCATAGAGGAATAAGCCGCGGTACTCAGCCTTACGACCGTTTTATTATCAATCTCAGAAAGGATAAAATAAAGCAGTATTTTAACGCGGACAGCGATTTGGGCGGGATATTTTCCTTTGATAATACCGACGCTATACGCAGGGTGCGTCTTGGCGCCGAGAGCATAGACGAATACTGTTCCATAGCCGACAAGCTTTCGAGTTCGGTTTATCTCAGAAAGCCCTGCGACGACCTTCTTGTAGATGCGTATATCACGGAGATACTGGTACTCGTGAGCCGCCAGCTTGCGGGAAGCCGCAATCAGGAGGAGCAGGATTCGGTACCCGACCTTGTTGCTGACGTCAAGAACTACATATTTGAGCATCTCACCGAGCAGATAGCTTTAAGCGACCTCTCAAAGCAGTTTTTCTTCAACGGCAAATACATCAGCGCTATGTTTAAAAAATATACGGGAATGACCCTGCGTTCATATATTCTTGAGCAGCGCATCTGTCTTGCCAAGAGGCTTCTTAGGGAGGGCAGCAACGTTTCAGAGGCATGTTATCACTCGGGATTTTTGGACTATACCAACTTTATTCGGAGCTTCACGAGAGCCGTAGGAATGTCGCCGGGAAAGTATTCGAGATGTGCGAGAGCCGGCGCGCTCGGGAAATTTTAAAATAACCCCGTTCAGCCCAAAGGCGGAGCGGGGTTTTTCAAAGCCTTTACAATGGTGCGAAAACAGTTTAGATAGTGCAAAGATGCCTTAATTTTATTTTGGCTTTTGGAGGAACCTAATGGGCAAATTATCCTTTAATGAAATTAAAAAAATGCTTAAATCCTGCGGCATAGGTTTTGATTATGATACTGTCGTGTCCAAAACCTCATATGTCGGAATCGCGCATAAACATAATTGGGACCACGGATACGATACATATTACGGTTATAACGGACACCGCCGGGAGTTTTACGGCGACCTTTCCGAGGTCTGTAACTGCTTGACGGAATACTTACGGGAGTGCAGTATAACCTCCCTCATAGTTTTTCCTTTTTACCACGACGGACCGTTTGTTCATAATTACAGATATTGCAAGGATTACAATGATATTATAGACGAAATCAGGGACTTTTTACGTGCAAATGACATTTCGGTCGGGACTAAATCGGGAGCCGTTATAAACGCGGCTGACAAGGAAGCCGTTTCTATGGTTGTTGAAGGCGCTTTCAGAGGGGCTTCCCGTCTATGTCTGTTTTCTCCCGAAAGAAAAATTGTCATAGAACCGGATCATCATTTTCAGGTGTGCATATGGACGCCCGACCCGTTAAAGGAAAAGGAAACGCTTAGCAATATTATATCGGGATTTTCCGACTTGTCGTTATTTTACAGCGAATAGACAAACTTGTTAGGCAGCCGACGCCCGTTAAATCGCTGACAACTTTTCTTTAATCCCTAAGATGTGTCCTTTTGGGCGCATCTTTTTCAAATTTCCGGTTGATTTGTGCTTCAAAACATGATAGAATATAATGACTTTGATTTTAGGAGGGCGTCAGATGTAAAGTCTTTGACAAAAATCCGATTTGAATATATATAAGGGAGTTAATAATGTCAGATTTAGTAAATGAAATAAACCGCCGCCGAACTTTCGCTATAATCTCTCACCCCGACGCCGGCAAGACAACCCTCACCGAAAAGCTTCTTTTATACGGTGGAGCGATAGCGCTTGCAGGCTCGGTAAAGGGCAAAAAGACCGACCGCCACGCCGTCTCTGACTGGATGGAGATTGAAAAGCAGCGCGGAATTTCGGTCACAAGCTCGGTAATGCAGTTTGAATACGACGGCTGCTGCATAAATATTCTTGATACACCGGGGCATCAGGACTTTTCGGAGGACACATACCGCACTCTTATGGCTGTCGACTCGGCGGTAATGGTCATAGACGCCGCGAAGGGCGTTGAAAATCAGACCCGTAAGCTGTTCAAGGTCTGTGTAATGCGCCATATACCGATTTTTACCTTTATCAACAAGCTCGACCGCGACGCCAAAAATCCCTTTGACCTGCTCTCGGAAATCGAGGACGAACTCGGGATTTCCACCTATCCGATGAACTTTCCCATAGGAAACGGAGTCGATTTCAAGGGCGTTTACGACCGCGCCACAAAGCGCATCTTAAGCTACGAGCGCGGTGACGGTCAGCACGAGATTGAGGCGATAGAAGCCGATATTACCGACCCTTCGCTCGATTCGCTCATCGGCGAGCGCAACAGGCTCCAGCTTATGGAGGACGTTGAGCTTCTGGACGGCGCCGGCGATGAGCTTGATATGAACGAGGTCGGCTCGGGGCGGCTCTCACCTGTGTTCTTCGGTTCGGCGCTCAACAATTTCGGCGTGGAGCCTTTTCTGAAAAGTTTCCTGAAGATGGGACCGAGTCCGCTTCCACGAGAGTGCGAGGGCGGAATAGTCGAGCCTACCGATCCCGCTTTTTCGGCGTTTGTCTTTAAGATTCAGGCGAATATGAATAAGGCTCACCGCGACCGCCTTACCTTTATGAGAATCTGTTCCGGAAAATTCGAGCGGGATATGGAGGTCGTTCACGTTCAGGGCGACGGCAGGAAGATGCGTCTTTCACAGCCGCAGCAGATGATGGCAGACAGCCGCGAGATAATAAGTGAAGCCTATGCGGGGGATATCATAGGAGTCTTCGATCCCGGAATATTCTCGATCGGCGACACAGTCTGCGCTCCGGGAAAAAATATCCGCTTTGAGGGAATCCCGACCTTTGCGCCTGAGCATTTCGCACGCATACGCCATAAGGATACTATGAAGCGCAAGCAGTTTGTCAAGGGTGCGACACAGATAGCTCAGGAGGGCGCAATACAGATTTTCCGCGAGCCGGATACCGGTATGGAGGAGGTCATAGTCGGCGTTGTCGGAATGTTGCAGTTTGACGTTTTCGAACACCGAATGAGAACGGAGTATAACGTCGAGATTATTAACGAGGGCCTGCCGTACCAGTATATAAGGTGGATAGACAACGAGGGCGTCGACCCTAAAAAGCTCAACCTCAGCTCCGACACTAAGATAGTTCAGGACTTCAAGAACAACTACCTGCTGCTTTTTACGAGCGAGTGGAATATCCGCTGGGCGCTTGAAAAAAACGAGGGGCTTATGCTTTCGGAGTTCAACAAAAATTAAAAAACGCGGTACGGGTTTTCCGTACCGCAATTTTTATCCTCTGATTTTTTCGACGCCGGTAAGCTCGCCATCGTCGTTATAAACCGTCTGTACCGAAATTTCCCCGCCGCCGTCGGAGCTGAACACATATATTCCGCCGTCGGGGCTGAAATCGAGGAATTTGCTGACCGGTGTGCCGTTGAAGTAAAGCTTCCGCTCGCCGTCCTTTTCCCGATACTCAAGCCCGTATTTCTCATATTGCGCGAACAACTCCTCAAAACTCGTACCTCCTGCTTCTGAGCTTCCCTCCGCAGTGCTTTCTTCCGTCGTCGCGACGTTGCCGTTATACGTCAGGAAAATATCCGACACGTCTTCGCTGAACGTCGTCTCGCCCTCGCTTACATAGACCACCTCCGTTATCATCGAATACTCCTTCCCGTCGGGAGCCGTCCAGCTTATGACCTCATTCTTTGTGTAAAGGTCGCCGTCGACGATAGTTTTTAGCGTCTCGTCGAGGCTCTTCTCGATGCTCTTTAAATCGTCCTCGGTGAGCGCGCGGTATATTTCTTCGCCGTCTGCGGTGTGCCACCGAAGCTTTTCTCCGCTTTCATACAGCGAGCGGTAGTATTCGAGCTGCTCCTTCGACCATTTTTCATAGTCCTCGGTGGTCCAATATTCGTTTTTGTAGGTATAGGAGATGTTGGAAAGCTTCGGCGCGGTGTTCTCGTCGAGGTGATCTTCCATAGGTCTCAGCGCCCACGCCGTGCCGAACTTTATTATTGCAAGGTGGACTAAAACCGACGCAGACAGTATCACCGCCAAGACTGCGGCGAATATGAGCTTTACCTTAAGGGACATCGGCTCTTTTACCGCGGCGGCAGCCGCGGGCTCGGGGAGCGGTTCGGGCGGAGGGGCGAACTCGACCTTTGCGGGTTCGGGCGGCGTTCCGTTGAGAAAACTGTCCGCCGACACGCCGAAGATCTCGGAGAGGTTTTTAAGAATGTATACGTCGGGCGCGGTATCGCCCGACTCCCACCTCGCCACCGCCTGCCGCGAGACATTGAGCTTTTCCGCGAGCTGCTCCTGGGTGTAGCCCTTTTCTTTGCGCAGCTTCACGAGCGTTTCGTTGAATTGCATATAAGCACTTCCTTTCGCAATTTATGCTTCCATTATAGGAAAAA
>CANQVG010000020.1 GCA_947627235.1 uncultured Clostridia bacterium
TGTGCGTTTTTTGATGGGGCGGGCTTCGCCCGGGGCCTTCGGCAGAGAACAGAGAACAGAGGACAGAAATCAGACCCGGGAGGACAAGGGTAGCGGATAGCAGGGGCTTGCGGGAGAGGCAGAAGGGCGTGGCGTAGGTGGAAGAGAGTTCCAGCGCGTCTGCGTGTCCCTTTGTTTTCCCCAAGCTTTGATAGGGCGTTCTATTATCTGTTCATCTATCTTCTACCCTCTAAAAGGTAGACGCGGGCGGCGGGCTATACAGCAAACCTCTAATAGAACACTTCTGTTTTCTGATATCTGATTTCTGCCTTCTATTCGCGCCGCCCGCGACGGATCACCCCTCCCCCTCCCGGCCTATGCAGAATACCCGTACATAGCAACCCCCCTCCCCTCGAGGGGAGGGGGTCAGGGGGTAGGGTGATTCAAATAGCATGAGAAAATTTCCGAAAGGAAATTTACGAATACCTTTTTATAGTGTGTGGACTCACTTTGAATTGCTTTATTATCCAAGGCGCACAATGAACTGGTTCATTTAAAATAGCATGAGCGGCACCGCCGCGAATCCCTTTTCACCATTTGGGCGGCGTGCGGGTGGGCTTTTTATATGAGGTATTTGCACAACTTCAAATAGCATTCGCGCAGCGAATACCTTATTTTCCCGTGATGGCAGGCTGTTCCGCCTACCCGGAAAGGGCACTTCTGATTTCTGCCCTCTGCCCTCTGTCATCTACTCGGACAGCATTCGCGCCGCGAATCCCTTGTTACCAAGTGCAGTCAGTCGCGCTCTGTTCCACTCGCCATGAATAGATCGTTCTATCTTCTAATCCTCTACCATCTAAAAGCCCCCGTCATCAATCAAAAACCCAAATGAAAAAACGCCGCAGGTATTCCCACGACGCATTCTGGAGCGGATTACGAGGCTCGAACTCGCTACCTCCACCTTGGCAAGGTGGCGCTCTACCGGATGAGCTAAATCCGCAGGTAGTCGCTAGTGAATAGTTACTAGTAACTAGTATTAACTACAATCTAGAAACCAGCAACTATCAAACTAGAAACTATTTGGTGCCTCCGATCGGAATCGAACCAATGACACGGGGATTTTCAGTCCCCTGCTCTACCAACTGAGCTACAGAGGCATACGCACTCGATTAAAAAAGGCTGGCGACCCGGATCGGGCTCGAACCGACGACCTCTAGCGTGACAGGCTAGCGTTCTAACCAACTGAACTACCGGGCCGGATTGGTGGAAACAATAGGGCTCGAACCTATGACCCCTTGCTTGTAAGGCAAGTGCTCTCCCAGCTGAGCTATGCTTCCGACAAGCGCAGACGCGCTTTAAAGCCTTCCTCTATCCGAGGCGACTTGAATATTATAGCGTACCTTTCCGCGCTTGTCAAGAGCTTTTTTAAAAATTTTTCGTTCAATCGGCATTTTTTATTTTTCCGAGGCTTCAACAGCCTCGCGAATTTGCTCAAATACCGGCATTGCTTCGTCGATTCGCGCCTGCATCTGCTCCTTTGCCGTCGAAAGAAGCTTAGCCGCACTCCTCACCCCGAGATAAAGATTATCGGGCATAGCCTCCCATTTCAGAGCGTCGCGAGTGAGCCGACAGTTGAGAAGCAGACCGTATTCGCTGAAGTTTTCGTCGCCCGGATACTGCTCTCTGAAATCGGTAAGAACAAAGTCGGTCGGCTCGTCTGAGACCAAAAGAACATTTTCTCCGCTCTGAAGCTGGCTCATAAGCTGCGCCTGAGACGCGGTGGATGTTGTGAGGTCGGACTGATAGTCAGTCGAAATGTTATAAATCATCACGCTGACTTCGCCGTCACCGTTGATGTCGCCGCAGTAGCCCTCAAAGAACTCCTCGAGCTCTACGCTGCGATAGTAGAGCGCGCTGTTTGAAGACACGACAAGCACCGTGAGATCGGGCTGCTCGGCGGTCAGGGTATCGTACATTATAAAGACGAACGCCGCTATCATAACCGCTGCGAAAACGATCAGCCACTTCGAGCGGTACCAAGCGTCTGATATGCGTTCAAAAAACGAACGCTTAACCTTTTCCGACGGGCCTTCCTCTTTAATCACGTCAGAGCTTTCGATTACGCCCTGCCTGAGCTTCATAAGCTCTATCTTGCGGTCCTGAAGCGTTTTTTCGTATTCGACGCGCTGCTTTTCCTCAGCCTCACGCCTCTCCTGCTCGAGTCTTTCGCGCTCGGCGGCGTCTTCCTGCTCCTGCCTGCGAAGCTCGCGTTCAAATTCAATATCTTCTTTTGGAATGAAACCGTCACGCTTTTCCATACTGCGCACCTCTTCTGCATTTTGTCCTGATATTATAATACCACGCCGATCTGAAATTTACAACACAATAATACAAAAACCGCGTGAAAAATCGGCGGGAAAAGCCCGCCGATTTATCAGCAATCAGAATATATTCCTCAGCACTCCGAAGACAGTCAGCACAACCGCCGAAAAAACCAACGCTATAGAGCAGAATCTATCCTCGCGGAACTTTCCTGTGAGAACATACCTCACCGACATATCCGCCGCGACCGCTCCGAAAAGCGGCAGCAGCGCCATAACCGCAGGGTTGTAGCTCCAGGCAGCGGCAAAATCCAACCGAAGAAGCGCAAGACACATTCTGCTGACGCCGCACCCCGGACATTCAAGTCCGGTTACGGTGTGGAAAACGCAGGGCAGACCCTGCCCGGTCGTGCCGATAAAGAGCGCATAGAGCAGCCCTGCCGCCAAAATCGCGGCAAACCCGAGCGCAAGCCTTAAAAGCCGCGCTCTTGCAGAGTCGGTCCGGAGCATATGTATTACTGACGGCTCTGAGCGTATTTGTTGACTTCGTTCTGAATGAGGCAGTAGTTGATAATACCGAAGCCGAGAAGCTGAAGTATCAGATAAATGATACCGTTGTTTCCACTGTCCGGAACACCCATCTTACGCCTTATAGCAGAAACTTTCTCACCCGCCTTGAACATCCAGTAAATGCCGTAAATGCCGCAGGTCACGAGGCTGAGAAGATATACGATTCCGCCGCTCGTGTCATTCGGGGTGTCTGCCGCACGGTTGAGGTCGTTTACAAGAACGATCATCCAGTAGATGCAGAAAAGACCGCAGGTAACAATGCTGAGGACAAGATACAGTCCTATGCTCCTCGACGGTATGGCGCCATTCTGGGAGGACGGGAAATAGCTGCCTATATCGGGATTGCGGTACTGCCCGTTGTTGCTATACTGCTGATTCTGCTGAGCTCCGAGAGGCGCGCCGCAGGACGCACAGAACGATGAGCTGCCGTCTACGGGCTGACCGCATTTCGGGCAAAATCCCTGTTTCGGTTGGGGCTGGGGTTGGGGCTGGGGTTGAGGCTCGGGCTGAGCCGCTCCGCAAACGGGGCAGAACTTTACGCCGTCTTCAACATTTGCGCCGCAATTTGAACAAATCATAAATTATAACCCTCTTTCAGGAAAAGTATATGTTAATTTTAACATATATCTGATATTTTGTCAATAGATATCGTCATAAGTTTGGCGTGCTTGCGTCAGAAGATTCTCACCTTTTCCTCCAAAACTACCTCGTGCGCATTTTTGCAAATCTGAATCCCGTACTGCCCGCGTTCGACCTCCCAGTCGTGGCTTTCGGCGTTCCAGTGAGCAAACGCGCGCCTTGACAGGCAGAATTTCACCGTCTCTGTCTCGCCCGGCTTAAGCTCCACCTTTGCAAATTCCTTCAGCTCACGTACCGGACGTATCGCGATTCCCTTTTCCGGCGCGACATATAGCTGCACGACCTCTTTTCCCGCCGTCTTTCCGACGTTTTTAACGTCAACGCTCACATTCAGGACGTCGTCCTCGGTCATACCGCTTCTGTCGAGTTTCAGATTTGAACACTCAAATTCGGTGTAGCTCAGCCCGTAGCCGAACGGGAACAGCACATCCTGTTTTTTGGTCTCGTAATATCTGTATCCGACAAAAATGCTCTCGTTATAGCTCACCCTGTCGCCCTCGCCAAAATACCAGAGGTACGATGGGTTGTCTTCAAGGCGCTTCGGGAAGCTCTCGGCAAGCCGTCCGGAGGGATTTACGTCGCCGAAGAGAATATCCACAACCGCTCCTCCGACCGCCTGACCGCCGAGATATGCCTCAAGCACCGCTTTCGGTTCGTCTATCCACGGCATTTCGACGGGACTGCCGTTGTGAAGCACGACTACGGTGTTCGGGTTTGCGGTGCAGACCGCGCTCACAAGCCTGTTGTGCGCCTCGGGCAGACGCATATGACGTCTGTCCCAGCCCTCCGACTCATAGCTGTCGGGCAAGCCGATAAACAGCACCGCCTTTTCCGCCGACCTCGCCGCCTCTACGGCTTCGTTTAAAAGCACATCGGTGGTCTCGCCGCTTTCACGGTCGTATCCCGCCGCATAGACGACGCTTATTCCGGCGTCCCTCGCGGCTTCGAGGGCGCTTGTTATCTCTGTCTCTCTTATGTGGCTCGAACCGCCGCCCTGAAGTCTCGGTCTTTCGGCAAACGCCCCTATAAACGCGACCTTATCCGTCTTGTTAAGAGGCAGCAGTCCGCCGTCGTTCTTGAGCAGCACCAGCGAGTTTGCGGCAAATTTCCGCGCCAGACGGTGAGCCGCCTCTTTGTCGCAGACGGCGCCCTTTCTGCGGTTTTGCTCCGCTTTCTCAACAAGCCTTAGAATCCGTTCGCAGCAGCAGTCAAGCGCCTTTTCCGAAAGTCTGCCGCTCCTCACGGCGTCGACTATCCACCTGTCGGAGTGCTTCTCGGCGGGCATAGTGAGGTCGGTTCCTGCCTCTATCGCGCCGACGCGGTCATGTGTCGCGCCCCAGTCGCTCACTACAAGGCCCTCGTAACCCCATTCTCTGCGCAGAACCCCGTCTATGTAACAGCGGTTCGCGGTCGAATGTGTGCCGTTTATTTTATTGTAGGAAGCCATTACGGTCCACGGCTGAGCCTTTTTCACGACGTTCTCAAACGCCGCAAGATATATTTCCCTTATCGCGCGCTCGTCTATATCGGAGGAGGAAGTGAATCGGCGGGTCTCCTGACTGTTCGCGAAGAAGTGCTTTAGGCTCGTGCCGACGCCCTGCGACTGCACGCCTTTCACAAACTGCTCGCCGAGCTGTCCCGCAAGATATGGGTCCTCCGAAAAATACTCGAAGTTGCGTCCGCAGAGAGGCGAACGCTTGATATTTATGCCCGGACCGAGAAGCACGTCTACCCCATATGCCTGACACTCCCTGCCCAGCTCCTCGCCAAGTTCGCGAAGCATCTCGCGATCGAAGCTCGAAGCCGTGGTGACGGCGGCGGGGAAACACACCGCAGGCATTGTGGCGTGATCTTCACGGGAGTAGTCATCGGCGCGGATACCGTGAGGTCCGTCCGAAGTGCGCACCGCGCCTATCCCAACCCGCTCTACTGCCTTTGTGAACCAAAAGTCCTCACCCGAGGTAAGCGAAGCTTTTTCCTCAAGAGTAAGCTCCGAAAGAAGTTTTTTAATGTCTGTCATAAACGATACCTCGCAATTTTTTAGTCGGACAGCTCTGCCGTCCTCTTAACAAAAGTATGACACAAGCCAGACAAAATTTCAAGAGCTTATACCGCTTTTGTGGAATTTTTATTTGCCCGCAAGCCGCGTTATTTGCGTATTAAAGCGTCATTAGACTTTTTGCATCGTTTAACAAGATTAAATTTGTGTATTTAGACGAAAACTGTTAAAAATTGCAATTTTTACTTGACAGCAGACTCGACCGATGCTATTATTATATTGCAGAAAAAATCGGGGTGGTATATATGACGAAGCTTTGCTACGCTTCTTCTTCAGACGAAGAGCTTGTTATTGCCTCGTCTGAAAGCGATGAAGCCTACAGTGAGCTTATCTCGAGATATCTGCCGTCGGTAAGACGTCTCGCAAGGATGTATACCAAAAGCTCCGCCGACCGCGACGACCTTGTGTCCGAGGGGATTCTTGGGCTGATGAGCGCCGTGAAGACTTACAGCGCGGGCAAAGGAGCGAGCTTTTCCACCTATGCCGGTGTATGTATGAACAACCGTATGCTCTCGGCTCTCAAAAAATCCGCGAGAATCTCCAAACGTGAAGAATCGCTCGACGACCTAAGCGCTTCGGAGGGGCAGTCGCCCGAAAAAATTGTTTTGGACCGCGAAGTCTTGAGCGAGATTTTTTCCGAGATATCCGAAAATCTCTCCGAGCTTGAGCGTTCGGTAATCGGAATGTATCTGTCGGGCGCTTCATACTTCGACATTACACAAAGCCTCGGAATCGACCGAAAAGCGGTTGACAACGCGCTTTCAAGGGTGAGGCGCAAGCTCAGAAAAAAATTCAGATAAAATCCCGAAAGGGTTTTTATATAAATGCCGTTTGGCTCTTTACCGCTATGTTTCCGCATTTGTCGGTGAATCTTCTGATCGGCAAATCATTATAAGTGAGGGACTCTCTATGTATGAGGACAAAACATTAGTATGCCGTAACTGCGGAAAGGAATTCGTTTTTACAGCGGGCGAACAGGAATTCTATGCCGAAAAGGGCTTTGAAAACGAGCCTAAGATGTGCAAGGAATGCCGCAAGAAGAAAAAGGAAGAGGGCAAGCAGTTCTACACTGCTGTATGCGCTTCCTGCGGAAAGGAAGCAAAAGTGCCTTTCAAGCCGCACGACGACCGTCCGGTCTATTGCAGCGAGTGCTTTGCTAAGATGAAAGAGGAAAACTGATCGGTGCTTTTCCGCGCAGCCTGAAAAATCGGGCTGCGCTTCTTCTTTTATTATCCGGGTTTGCGCCTTGGTGCGGGCGAAGCCCGAGACCGTCCGAAGGACGGTCTGCGCGCCTTTTAGGCGCGCCCGCGCTGCGCGCGGCGGGCTTCGCCCTCATAGCGCAAAAGGAAAGCTCTCGGCTATTTTTCACCGAAGCGCTTCAAGGCGCCGCACTTTTGCGGCAACCCTCACCCAAGATATTGCAAATCCCGGATATTTGTATTATAATGATAAAAAGGATATAATAGCATTACATCACAACGGAGGTAAAAATCATGAAGATTACAAAGGATTCAATTATCGGCGACGTTCTGGACGTCGACTTCGGCTGCGCTCCGCTCTTTTTGGAGATGGGAATGCACTGTCTCGGCTGTCCTTCGGCGAGAGGCGAAACCATCGCGGAGGCCTGCGCCGTCCACGGCACAGACCCTGAAGAACTTGTGAAAAAGCTTCGCGAATATTTCGGGCAAAATGCCGATTAAGCTTGACAAAAGGCTGTCGCTCTGCGCGGAGGAGGTCACCCGCGGGGGATTTATCCTCGATGTCGGAACCGACCACGCATACCTGCCCTGCTTTCTTATAGAAAGCGGGGTGTGCGCCCGTGCGGCGGCGTCGGACATAGCGGACGGACCTCTCTGCGCCGCCCACAGGACAGTAGAACAGTGCGGACTTGAAAGCAAAATAGCGCTGTATAAATCGGACGGTCTTCTCGACCTGCCCGAGGAAGTGCTCCAAAGCGTTACCGACGCCGTAGTCGCGGGAATGGGCGGCGAGCTTATCGCAAAAATAATCTCGGGGCGAAAGCTCCCGGAAGGCGTCAACCTGATACTTCAGCCCAACACCCGTGCTTCGGTGCTGAGGCGGTTTTTGTGCGCATCGGGATATGAGATGCTCTCCGAAAGAGCCGCGGTCGACGGAAAATTTATCTACACCGTCATAAACGCGCGGTTTACGGGAAAATGCCGAGAACTCACCGAATTTGAGAGCGCCGTCGGGGCGCTCGACCCGCGCGACGTTGCTTCAAGAGCTTACCTCGAAAAGGAGACGTCGACCCTCAGAGCGGCGGCGTCGGGAATGGTGAGAGCCTTTTCTGAGGAACAGCGCCGTGAGGCGGAGCATATGCGTGCGCTCGCAAAGGAAATAGATGATTACATATGTCGGCGCGGATAGGCGCGCGGAAAAATTGCGCCCTGAGGGCGAACCCCGCCGCGCGCAGCGCGGGGCGCGCCGCAGGCGCGCCTGACCGTCCGTAGGACGGTCACGGGGTTCGGCTCATACAGCGCGCAACGAGAAATTTTTTTCGCTGATTTTCACCGAAGAGCATCGCAGCGCGCCTGCCGCCGCGATATGAAAGGATAATACTATGACAACTGTCGGACAGATATACGACTTTATCGACGGCTTTGCGCCGTTTCGCAATCAGGACGGTTTCGACAACTCGGGGCTCTGCGTCGGCTCCCGCGGGCAGGAGGTCAAACGGATACTTTTGGCGCTCGACGCCACCGTCAGCGTCGTCGACGAAGCCAAAAAGCTCGGCTGCGAGCTTATAGTCACCCACCACCCGGTCATCTTCCACCCGATGAAGCATCTTGACCCGGAATACCCCGCAGCTCGGGCGCTGTCCTACGGAATCGCCTGCATAGGCTGCCACACCAGCCTTGACTCCGCGTCCTACGGCGTAAGCGATATGATGGTAGAACAGCTCGGCTTTGAAAACCTCGGAATCGTACCCGAAATAAACCGAAGCGACCCGCAAACAGGAGCGCCTGTAGGCTACGGCGCTATGGCAAGGTGTCCGAAGATGTCTCCCGAAGAGCTGGCTGTTTTCGCTAAGAAGCGCTTTAAAAGCGCAGCTCTGAGATGGGTCGACGGCGGGCGGGATATTGAAACGGTGGCCTGCGGCTCGGGCGCCTGCTCCGAGATTATGGAATACGCAAAAAAGCTGGGTGCGCAGGCAGTCGTCACCGCCGACGTCAAGCTTGACCGTTTCATAGAGGCTGAGAGAATCGGTATGACTCTCATCGACGCCGGTCATTACGAGACCGAGGTCATAGCGCTTCCATATCTCAAGGAAAAAATCTCCGGCGAATTTGACGTAAAGTGTATTATTTCCCACGCGGACGGAATAGTGCGCGGAATCTGATTTTTAATAAGGAGGCGAGGTTATGGCGCTCGACGGCGTGTTTCTTAGCCGTATAAAAAACGAACTGGAGCCGCTGCTCATAGGCGCTCGGGTCGACAAAATTCACCAGCCCTCGCGCGACAGCGTGGTCATAACTCTGCGCACTCAGGGCTTCGGCATAAAAAAACTGCTGCTTTCCTCATCGGCGGGAACGGCAAGAGTTCACCTGACCGAACGCGAACCCGAAAACCCTCAGACCCCGCCGATGTTCTGTATGCTCTTGAGAAAGCATCTTTCGTCGGGAAAGCTCATCGCCATTCGTCAGGACGGCTTCGAGCGAATCCTGTTTTTTGACTTTGAAGCTTCGGACGAACTCGGCGACAGGGTCACTCTCACCCTTGCCTGCGAGATAATGGGCAGATGCTCAAATATTCTTCTCATCGCCCCGGACGGACGGGTAATCGACGCGATAAAGCGGGTCAGCGAAGATATGTCCCGCGTGAGACGGATACTCCCGGGGGTGCAGTACAGCCTTCCGCCGAGAGACGAGCGTCTCAGCCTTATGGACTTCGACGCGGACGAGCTTATCTCTATGCTTCGTTCGCATAAGCAAGAGCTTTCAAAAGCGCTTATAAAGTGCATTGAGGGCATCTCTCCTGTATTCGCAAGACAGGCGGCTTTTGAGACGTCAAGAAACGGCGAACGCCTTTCGGACGGGCTTTCCGACGCAGAGGCGCAGAGGCTCTGCAACTATCTTCGGTCGGTTGCGGGAGAGCTTATACGCGGCGAAAACAAATACTGCATACTGCGCGAACAGAACGGTCTTATGAAGGACTTCTGCTTCACAAACATAACTTTTTACGGCAGTCTGATGACGGTAAGAGAGTTTGATTCGCCGTCGGTGCTTTTAGACTGCTTTTACTCAGAACGCGACGTTTTGGCGCAGACAAAGCAGCGTGCCGACGACCTCTTTAAGCTGATAACCTCACTAAGTGAAAGGATCCGCCGCAGGGTGTCGGCGCAGAAGCTCGAACTCGAGGAGTGTAAAAACCGCGATTCGTTCCGCATAAACGGCGACCTGATTATGTCGAACCTCTACCGAATTGAAAAGGGCATGAACAAAATCGTCGTTGAAAACTTTTATGAAGACGGTTCCCCAAAAGTCGAGATTTCGCTCGACCCAAAACTAACGCCGTCGCAGAACGCCCAGAAATACTATTCGGATTACCGCAAAGCCGACACCGCCGACAAAATGCTCCGCAAGCTCATCGCATCGGGCGAGGAAGAAGAAAAATACATCGACTCGGTATTTGACGCCCTTTCACGCGCCTCCACCGAAAGTGAGCTTTCGGAAATACGCGCCGAGCTTGCCTCTACGGGATATATCCGCCATCAGCGCGGAAAGCAGAAGCAGCCGAAGGCTTTGCCGCCGCTCGAATACCGTTCGAGCTCGGGCTTTAGAATACTCGCAGGCAGGAACAACCGTCAGAACGACCTGCTCACCCTGAAGCTCGCCGACCGCTCGGACATCTGGCTCCACGTCAAGAACATAACCGGTTCGCACGTAATCATATGCCGCGAGGGCAGGGAGCCGGACGAAGAAACTGTTTCGGAAGCCGCAATGATAGCGGCATACAACTCATCGGGAAGAAACGGCTCTACGGTGCCTGTCGATTACACGCAGGTGAGATACGTCAAAAAGCCCTCCGGCGCAAATCCCGGAATGGTCATATACACAAATCAGAAGACGCTTTATGTAACGCCCGACGGCGACGCCGCCGAAAATCTCAGGAAGAAATGAGGATGAGCTATGAAGTCAAACTTAGGACCTCGCTTTAAAACGGCGCTGCCCTACATAATCGTCACAGCTGTGCTTTACATCGCGGCTACGCCGCTGCTCGCTTTTCTGGAGATGCTCACCGCCGGCGGAAGCGGAATGCTGCTCCTCGCGGCACCCATAGCCACATGCTGTTTGGCGCTCGCGGTAGGATATTTTTACGGCAAAAAAGCTTCCCGCGACCCTATTATGCCGCTTATGAGCGCTCTGCTCTTTATCCCACTGATGTTTATTTACTTCAACCTCTCGGCGTGGATTTATATTCCGGTAGCGGCGGTATGCTCCTTTATCGGAGAGTGTTTCGGAGCTGTACACAGTAAATTCGGAAAATGATTCGGCTTCTCACTTGACAACCCGAACCCGATTTGATATAATAGCACTTGCGCCGGAATGATGGAATTGGCAGACGTGCCGGACTCAAAATCCGGTGGTAGAGATACCGTGCGGGTTCGACCCCCGCTTCCGGCACCAAAGAAAAAATCCGCGTATGCGGATTTTTTCTTTGTGCGCATAGACGCGATTATTTCTCCGTGAGCTCCGCGAGCCAAGCCGTAACGGCGAGCGAGAGCGAACGGTAAGAAATAACGCTTCTATTGGCACCACGTCGCGGCAAGCCCTTTTGGCTCGCCGCGATTTGCTATGCAAATCACGGCTTCGCTTGATAAAGACGCGTCTAAAACTCTTTGAGGGCGAGCAATCAATCGTTTACGATTGCGAAGCCCGAAAAGCAAGTTTTAGCGCTTCTTTTGTTGCCGCTCCTTTTCCCCAAAACGCTTCGCGTTTCGGGGACCCTGTTTCTCTTTCCGTACCCTTTTTCGCAACTCTTATACCTTTACACAAAAAGGCTTGCAAAAAGCAAGCCTTTTCGCTATTTTTCCTCGCGGAAGAATCTACCGTAGACGCCGTTTACCGGCTCGTCAAACTCTAAAAGCAGCCAGTCGCCGCAGGTGTAGCATCTCGCCCGCTCCTGCCGCTCGCCGTCGGGCAGGGCGCTTGCGATGTTGAATTGCCACCCCGAGCCGCTCTTTCGATTGCTTTCAAGGTCAAGCCACGCATAGTCGATTCGGTTCCCGTAATAGCGGAACTCGTTCACTTCGGCGCGCGAGGGCGTTTTTTCGCAAAGCTCCCAGCGCTGCCCGTATTTCTCTGAAACAATTCCGTGAACTCCGTCGGTATCGGAAAATTCCTCTCCGAGGTGTTTAATATATTCTTCCGTCTCCCCGTCGTCGGGCAGCTCCATCGACTCGTCGCCGCAGTAGTAGAGCCGTGCGGCTATCGGCGCAAGCTCGCCGTTATAGATCGGCTCGTCGGGTATCGCCATTATATAATTTCCCGAGCGGTAGAGCGGTACGCCGGGCATAAGGTTTCCGACAAAGCAGTTGTAGCGGTTGTCCTCGTGATAGTCGTAGTATTCAAATTCTCCGAGGTCAAACAGCTTATCCCCGGGCGAGGTGTAACGGCTGCTTTCAGTGTGCTCTTTCAGCCGCCTAAGCAGCCTGTCGTAGTCCGATTCGCCCTCTAATGCAGGAAATTCGCCGTATTTAAATGCGTTCGGGCCGGCATATTCAAACATATCCTCCTCCGGCATCGAGGGCTTATAAACGCTCTCGCCAATATATTCCCCCTCGGCTTTAAAGCGCTCTATCTCCTCCGCCGACGGGTGATAGGGCGTGCAGTGGTAATATCCGCCCCGATAATATACGTGTGCGCCGCTGCGCGCATAGCGGTAAAGAAGCCCGTAGTAGTCGGAGAGCTTTTCAAAACCGTTCGGATCGACCCCGTCATATGGAGAAGCATCCTTTCTGAAGACCTGCGCATAAAGGGTGTCGCCGTTTTCCTGCTCTATCGGGAAGTCGTAGCACAAAAGCCTGTAATCATCTCCGAGGCAGTATACGGTTGTCCTTTCGGTCATATGCCCCTTGCCGTCGGCGTGGTTGACATAGTTGCCGCTTGTCTTCCAAACAGGCGTTAAACTGTAGCCCGAAAGCGCCTGAAAAGCGTGCATACTCTCGGGGGTGATATAGCAGTCCAAAAGATAGTAAAACTCGTAGTCCGTCTTTCTACCCTCGTCGAAGACGCCGTAATAATAGATATAGCTTTTGCGGCTCGGCTCGAAATCTATAGAGTCGAGCGTTGCTATCAGCTCATCGCGCTCGCCTGAGAGGTCGGGAACGAGCTTATACGGCTCCGCACCGCTTATCAGCTCATAGCCGTTTCCTATCGCCTCGGGACCGGGGTTGTTGAGGAACGCGAATTCCTCAAATTCCTCGCAGTCAAGGTAATGCCCCTCGAGCTTTTCGGCAAACGCTTCAAGCTCGGATTCGGAATAGGCGCACTCCGAGTCGGAGAATTGCAGCCGTGAAAGCCACGTCAGACGCCTCGGTTCGCCGTCGGGAGCCGTCTCATAAAGGCCGTCCCAAGCAAGGCGCACCACCGTTCCCCGTGGAACGGGCGTAACGCTCTTATAGTAGTCGGAGCGGCCGGCATAGCTGCAAAACGCTTCGAACGCGTCAAAGCTCTTTTCGGAGTCGCGGCCGAGATTTATAAGCTGATCCCACATATACACTGCCGCATAAATATTTTTGTCGCCGTTTTCGGGGTCGTTGTCTATAAGATACAGAATCTCGCTCGAATCCGACGCAATGTCCACAACGGCAAACTCTTTCATCACAAGCGGCAGACCGTAGTTGTATATCGGCGTGTGATCCTGATACATCAGCGTTACGCCGTCGCCCGCAGGAACGATAAATTTGTTGAGCTTGCGCTCGAAAAACTCACGCGCAGAATCGCTGTACTTAAAGCTTGCGTAGTAGCTGAGCTTGTTCTCTATCTCCTCGGGGGTCAGACCTGCGGTCTCGTAGTCTTCGACCTCGTGGACGTATACCCAGTACGGACTGTATACGTTTTCACCCGAGACTATCGAATATTCCGACGCGAAAGTCAGAGTGATTTCTTCGACGTCGCCCTCAAGCAGGGTATCGAGTTCTTCCTCGGTCATAGTCGTTACCGCCTCGCGAACCTCGCCGTCGGGGACGTCAAAGCGGTTTATAAAGCTGTAGACATTCACATAGTCCTCAATGCTCGACGGCGCTGTCTGCCAAATCTTACCCATAGACTCCGTCCAGCTCTCGTAGTCCTCCTCGGAGACGAGGTTTACAAGCCCGTCGGGAATCACGTCGAGCTTTTGATTGCAGGGCGTAAAGAATCCGCGCAGCTCCTCCGACTCGGCGTCGCTGTCGATATTCTCCCCGAACGGGAGCGGTATGGCTACGCCGTGGGATGAATCTACGCCGCCGTCGGCAGCCGTGGTAAATATCCCAGATGGCAGCGGCGGACGCTTTTCGATCCGCGCCGAGCGTGTAAATGCGAAGACTCCCGCCGAAAACGCTATAACCGCACAGGCGGCTGCGGCGATATATCCGCACAGCTTTGGTCTTTTGGAGGGTCTGTAATCTATTGCCTCGGAAATATAGCTGTCGTCTGCGTATGCAAGCGCGTCCGCTATTCTCGGAACATTCATATTCTCACTCCCCTTTCCTCCAAAAATCTTCTAAGCTTTTCCCGAGTCCTGAAAAGGCTCGATTTCACCTTTGATTCACTAAATCCGAACCTCTTTGAAATCTCCTCCACCGAATCAAAAAACCAGTATTTTCGCATAAACACGACCCGCGAGTCGGTATCGAGACGCCCGAGAAATTCGTTTATCGCTTCACCTATCGCGGAATCCTCCGCGTCGGGGCGTATCTTTGAATCAGGCAGCACCGCCTCAAGCTCGGTCAGCGATATTTCGAGGTCTGCACCTCGCTTTTTAGCAAGGTTTTTTCGGAGCCGCGAAAGCGAAATATTCCGCGTTATCCTCAGAACAAACGCTTTGAAATTGGACGGATGAGCCGGCGGTATCGCGTTCCAGATGCCAAGATAGGCGTCCTGAACACATTCCTCCGAATCGGGGCGCGAACTAAGTATGCGGTTGGCGACCGAATAACACAGCTCGCCGTATTTTTTGTCGGTCTGTGTTATCGCGGACTCGCTGCGCTCAAAATACAACGATATGATGGCTTCGTCTTCCAAGTTGACACTTCCTCTCGTATGTCCTCACATACTAAGTCGCAAATCGGGGCGTCGGGGTTGCATCTGCGGCAGATTAAGTTTAACATATTTGTCCCGTTATTGCAACGCAGCTTTAACGCTCCCCCCAGAGAGTGACCGCAAACGGTTTCCCGAAATCAAATATAAAGAAATTATTGTCAACACCGCTTTTTCCTCTTTACAAAATCGAACATATGTGCTATTATTGTATAGAACAAATGTTCTGAAAGAAGATGAGCAAGATAAAAGACATTCTTCACTGCGACCTCAACAACTTTTATGCCTCGGTGGAGTGCCGCGACAATCCCGAGCTGCGGGGAAAGCCCGTCGCGGTATGCGGCTCGCAGGAGGCGCGCGCGGGGATAGTTCTCGCGAAAAATTACGAGGCGCGGGCTTTCGGCATCAAGACCGGCGACAAAATCTTTGAGGCAAGGCAGAAATGTCCCGACGTAGTTATCGTGCCGCCGCATATGGATAAATACTCGGCAATCTCAAAGCAGGTAAGGGCAATATATCAGCGGTACACCGATATGGTGGAACCGTTCGGAATGGACGAGTGCTGGCTCGACGTCACGGGTTCGCACTATCTGTTCGGAAGCTCGGAGGAAATTGCAAATAAAATACGCGAAGCGGTAAAAAGCGAGACGGGACTTACCATTTCCGTCGGGGTGAGCTTCACAAAGGTTCTCGCTAAGCTCGGCTCGGATATGAAAAAGCCGGACGCGGTGACGGTGCTTCCGCCCGAAAGCTTCCGCGAAAAAATCTATCCTCTCGGTGTGAACGAGATAATCGGCGTAGGTCCGGCGACGTTCAGACGTCTGCAAAAACTGAGGATACACACCCTCGGCGACCTTGCAACGAGCGACCCCGACACTCTTGTGCGGCTTCTCGGCAAAAGCGGGATATGGCTTTGGCGCGCGGTAAACGGCTATGACGACGCCCCGGTACACGAACAGAGCTATAAGCGCGAGATGAAGTCGGTAGGCAGCTCTACCACTCTGCCGCGGGATTTGTATGACAATTCAGAGGTGTGGCGGACTCTTCTCGGGCTTTCGGAGGAGGTCACGAGGCAGCTTCGGCGTGAGGGCCTGTGTGCGGGCGGCGTGGTTGTGAGCGTAAAGACAAACGACCTCGCATACCGCGAATATCAAATCGCTCTCAGCGTGCCGCTGCGCTCGGCGCAGAGCTTTGCACAGGCAGGATTCGAGCTTTTCAAAACGAGGTTCGACTGGCGCCTGCCGGTAAGAGCCGTCGGCATAAGGGCGATATATCTTCATTCGGACGCGCTTGCAAGGCAGGACAGCTTTTTCTGTGACAGCCGCAGGCTCGAACGTGAGGAGCGTCTGAGCGAGGTGTCGGACACCCTGCGCGAACGCTTCGGGAGAGATATAATCTTCCCCGCGCGGCTCAAAAACGAGCTTGACCTCACGCGCGGAAACATCAATATTTTTCAGAGCAGTCACAGCTATTCGTGAGCAAAGCGCGCAATTTCGCCAATCATTCCTCCCCGAGGGCTTTTCACTTCTGTTAAAAATTCCTATTGATTTGCCTTTTTCGGGATAGTATAATACTAATTTGGAATAAAATGAACCAAGGAGAGATTGAATTGGTAAGAAACGATTTAAGAAACGTCGCGATAATTGCCCACGTCGACCACGGAAAGACCACCCTCGTCGACGGAATGCTTAAGCAAAGCGGCACTTTCCGTCAGAATCAGGTGGTCAACGAGCGCGTTATGGACTCGAACGACATCGAGCGCGAGCGCGGAATTACCATCCTCGCAAAAAATACGTCGGTCGTTTACAAGGACGTAAAAATAAACATCGTCGATACCCCCGGACACGCCGACTTCGGCGGCGAGGTCGAGCGCATACTCAAAATGGTGGACGGCGTTATCCTTCTGGTCGACGCCGCAGAGGGGCCTATGCCTCAGACCCGCTTCGTTTTGCAGCACGCTCTCGAACTCGGACACCGCGTGATAATCGTCATAAATAAGATAGATCGTCCCGACGCCCGCATCGACGAGGTCATAGACGAGTGCTACGAGCTTCTTATGGACCTCAACGCCTCGGACGAGCAGCTCGACAGCCCGATTCTCTTCTGCTCGGGCAGAGACGGCACATGCTCTGCGGACGAGCATGTTCCGGGAACCGACCTCATACCGCTGTTTGACAAGATTCTCGATTACATTCCCGCTCCCGAGGGCGACCCCGACAAGCCGCTTCAGATGCTCGTCAGCTCGATCGACTACAACGACTACGTCGGCAGAATCGCGATAGGAAAGATTGAGCGCGGTTCAATAAAGGTCAATCAGGAGGTTATGATAGGCGACTATCACCACTCCAAAAAGGAGTACCGCGGAAAAGTGGTCACTCTTTACCAGATAAACGGTCTTGAACGCACTCCCGCCGAATCTGCCACGGTGGGCGACATCGTCTGCATCAGCGGCATCGAAAACATCACCATCGGCGACACTATCTGCGACTGGCAGAACTTTGAGCCGCTCCCGTTCGTGAAAATAAGCGAGCCGACCGTTGAAATGACGTTTTCGGTCAACGATTCGCCGTTTGCGGGCAAAGAGGGCAAATATGTCACCTCCCGCCACCTCCGCGAAAGACTTTTCAGAGAGCTTCTCAAGGACGTTTCGCTCCGCGTCTCCGAGACGGATTCCACCGATTCTTTCAAGGTCGCTGGCAGAGGCGAGATGCACCTTTCGATACTGATTGAAAATATGCGCCGCGAGGGCTACGAAATGGGAGTCTCCACTCCGAGAGTGCTCTATAAAGAGGTCGACGGCAAGCTGTGCGAACCTATCGAGGAGCTTGTGGTAGACGTTCCCGAGGCGTCGGTGGGCGCTGTAATGGAGAAAATGGGTACACGCAAGGGCGAAATGGTTTCGATGACGCCTATGGGTTCGAGAATGAGGGTTGTGTTCCACGTCCCCGCGAGAGGACTTTTCGGCTACCGCAACGAGTTCCTGACCGACACCAAGGGCGAAGGCATTATGAGTTCGGTGTTCCACGGCTACGAGCCTTATAAGGGAGACATTCCGAGAAGAACCTCCGGCTCGCTCGTCGCATTTGAAGCGGGAGAAGCGGTTACCTACGGACTTTATAACGCTCAGGAGCGCGGCGCGCTGTTCATCGGCGCGGGAGTTCCGGTCTACGAGGGTATGATAGTCGGCGTTTCGCCGAAGCCGGGCGATCTCGTAGTCAACGTCTGCAAGCGCAAGCACCTCACCAACACCCGTGCGAGCGGCTCCGACGACGCCCTCAGACTCATCCCGCCGAGGATATTCAGCCTTGAGGACAGCCTCGAATTTATCGCCGACGACGAGCTTGTGGAGGTAACGCCGAAAAATATCCGTCTTCGCAAGAAGACTCTTTCAAACGTCCAGCGCGCGAAAGACAGCGCAAAGCTTAAATAAAACAAAGCGCCCCTGCCGAAAGGGGCGCCTTTTTGCATCTTAACGCGCATTTGTAACGGTTCAAAAAACAAGACCCGCCTTTAGGCAGGTCTTGTTTTGATTACGGAAATTATTCAGCGGCAGCGTCTTCGGCATAGTAGGAGATATTGGTCTGACCGCCAAGCTCTTCAAGACCTTCGAGCTGAACGAAAGCGTTGTCGTTGGCTCTGTATCCGCCGAAGCTGACAATGGCCTCTTCAGCTCCGTCGGGAGTGAAGTCGATATAGAAAGTCTTTTCTTCCTCGCTCATAACGGCGACGGAGAACTTTCCGCTTACAGTAGTGGAAGTGTCGATAATGGTAAATGTGATAGAGAGGTCGCCGACATTTTTCTTGGCGTCATAGTTGGAAAACACAGCCTTGTAGGTGCCGGATTCGGTAGAGTAAACGCCGTCAGGAGCAATAAGCTCTGCACCGCAGGCGGTGAGCAGGCTCATAGCCATTACCAATACCAGTGCCAGTGAAAGAATCTTTTTCATAGTAATTTATCCCCCGATAAAAATAGTAGTCGATTTTGCTAATCGCAGTATTATTATAAACCCGTGAAAATAACTTGTCAATAAATAATTTAAAATTGATTTTAAACATTGTGATAAATGCACAGTTTTATATGTACGATTTGGTTGTTTTTACAATTTTGGCACATAAACCAACTGCTAAAGCCTTTTTATACGCGACCGCTTCCGACATCAATCTCCGTATCGCCCTGATAATATTTATTATAGCTTGAGCGACTGTTCCCCGACAAAGTATTTTATTATGTTTCTTCGGGTCACTATGCCTATGTAGCCTCCGTCGTCGTCGGTAACAGGCACAAAGTTCTGGTCCATAGCGAGCTTTATAAGCTCTTCGCGGGTAGCTGTAATCCCGGCCGACTTAAACGGCCTCGGACGCTCCCGCTTCAGAATTTCGCGCAGCCTGAGTTCCTCGGCTTCGTGCATCGAGACGCCGCCGTGGTCGAGCATATACCACAGGAAGTCCCCTTCGGCGACGACACCTATGTACCTGCCGTCGCGGGATATCACGGGTATGCGTGTGTAGCCGTGGGCGCGCATCTTTTCAAGCGCCTGCCTCAGAGTATAATCGTCGTATAAAAACGCGGTGTCTTTTTTAAGCGTCAGAAAATAAGCGATATTCATGTTTCACCTTCCGTCCGTCGTTCAGGTTTCGTTCTGTCCTATATATTCTTCGAGACACATCCCCGACGCCATCACCGCCGCGGCGTAATCGACGCCTACATAGCGGTAGTGCCACGGTTCGTATACATAGCCGGTTATGTCCTCTTTTCCCTTTAAATAGCGGAGAATAAAGCCGTATTCGGCGCAGTGGCTGTAAAGCCACTCAAACTCCTTCGTATTTTCAAAATCCTCATATGTGTCCCAGTGGTTTTCGTCAATGATGTCCACCGCAAGACCCGCGTTGTGTTCGCTTCCTCCCGGCGGTGCGACATTTATCGAAACGTCGTAATAAGCCTCGTCGTAGGTCATACCGTCTTTCATACGCGAATTGACGTTGCGCTCAAAGAGCTTTTTCTGATAATCTACCGTCCTGTATGCCGAAAGCACCTTTAGGTCGATTCCGTCCTTCTCGGCTGCGGCTATCATATCCTTGCAGTGCTTTGCCGCTACCATCTCAAGCTCGTAGCTTCCCTGTACAAAATCCGTCTCAATGGCGTAGTCTTCGGGCAGGAAGATTTCCTTGTTCACGATGAAGAAATAGTCCGACGGGTCGTCGAAGTAATATCCCTCCGGAATCACTATTTCCTTCTCCTGAATCTCGGGTTTAATCTCTGAAAAATATTCCCCGAATACATAAGCGGTGCCGCCGTTGTAACTTATCCTGTACCAGCCGTTTGAGGTGTAGCCGGTGACGTCCGCACTGTCGCCGGGATTCAACTGACCCACAACCTTGCTCTCGGTACTCGGAAGCTCCCTTACGTTCACGGTGTCAGTCGAATATCTCGTTTCGCTCCTGTCATACACGGTATATCCCTCCCCGGTCTCGGTCGCGGAGGTTACCCCCTCGGGCCCCCTTGTTACCGGAGCCGAGGTCACGGGCGGCTCGGTAACGGTATCGGGAACGGTTTCCTCGCACCAAAGGGAGGTCACCGTCGGAACCGTGCCTGCGGGCATATCCCCCGACCCAAGCTTTTCCTCCGCCTGCCTGCCGGTACACCCGCTCAGAGTAATCATTGCGAGAATCGCGGCGGCAGCGCGTTTATATTTCAAGCGCATTTCTTTCACGTCCTTATCAGTGTATTAAACCGGCAACGGAAATAGAATCCGTATCACCCGCCGATATCATATTACCACATTTTTTCCCACATTTCAATAACACTTCGATTACATTCGGTTACAATCCGATAAAAATTTTATTAAGAAAGAGTGATAAAGTTGAAAAAATCAGGACGCAGAGCAGCGGATTTTGCCGCGGGAGGAATTACGGCGATATCTCTTTTTGCCGCGCTGACTCTTATGGCGGGAATCTTTTTCGGCTCGCCCGACACGCGCTGCGGCGAGGGACTCGCCGTGATATCCGCAAAGCTCAATTCGCTCGGGATGTCTGCAAAAAGCGTTCAGGAAGCCGAACCCGAGCAGGAAACCGTCGTGCCGCCGCTTGCGGTGAACCCGAAACTCGCGGGAGAGCTTATCCGTCTGTCGGGCTTCGGCGGGTGCGACATCGAAGCCGCCCCGCAGGAGACCGAAGAATCCGAACCGAAGGAGTCATCCGACGAAGAACCGCGGGAAGACGGACTTCCGTACCCCGAAAAGCAGGAGGAGAAAAGCGGAGAGATAGTCCGCAGAACCTATTTCTACCGCCCGTCGACTACATATCTCGAACTGCCCGAAGGCGGGCTTCTGCGCAACTGCACCGATATCGACCCCGAGTATCTTTTGGAGCAGTGCTCGCGCGAGCCAGACTTTGAAGTCGACCTGAGCGCAGGACCCCTCGTGCTTATAATGCACACCCACACCACCGAGAGCTACGAGCCGTATCAGCGGGACTACTATGACGCGTCGTTTTCTTCCCGCACCACCGACCTCGAAAAGAGCGTGGCAGCGGTAGGAACCGAGATAGCCGCACAGCTTGAGGCGGCAGGAATAGGGGTCATTCACGATGAAACCGTTCACGACTACCCCCGCTATACCGGAGCATACGACCGCAGCGCAAAGACTGTCGCGGAGTATCTAAAGGCGTACCCGAGCATAAAGATTGTCATAGACGTCCACCGCGACGCCATCGAAGAGGACTCTGTCCGCTACGCGCCCGCCGTCGAGATAAACGGACAGAGCGCTGCGCAGGTAATGATAATCTGCGGCTGCACCAACGTCCCGCAGTACCGCTATAATCTGCGCATAGCCTCGCGGCTTCAGTCGCAGATGGAGAGCGACTGGGCGGGTCTGACCCGTCCCATTCTCTTTGACGAGCGAAACTACAATCAGGAGATGACCCACGGCTCTTTTCTCATCGAGATGGGTTCGAACGCCAACTCCCTCGACGAGGCGCTCTACAGCGGAAGCCTCGTAGGACAGAGCCTTGCAAAAGTGATAAAGGAAATGGCGCGGTAGTACGGTGTAAATTGCGCGGAAGCACCGAAATCGCGCAAGGTGTCGTTCTAAACACATAAAACAAAAAGTTTTCGGTCGAGCCTTTTTCAAAAGGCTCGCGGGGTCGAGGGGCGGTGCCCCTCGGCGCAGCCCGCAGGCTGCGAAATCTTTGCGAAGCAAAGCGCAGGAGGGTAGGCAAAACAGTCCGGTGGACTGTTTTGCCGTAGGGAACCCTCGCCGGGGGTTCCCTAAAATATGTGATGTGTAGGTACTCTTAACTTCGTCCGCGTATTGACAAATCGCGCCTTTTGTGAGATAATATTGTCTCGGAAATTGCGCCGACGCTTGATTTTATAAGCGCCGCAGAAACATAAATCGGTTTGGAGGACATAAATATGAAAGCGGTAATTTCTGTAATCGGCAAGGACGCCGTGGGCATTCTCGCAAAGGTATCGGCTATCTGCGCCGAATGTAACGCAAACGTCACCGAGGTGACACAGACTGTATTGCAGGACGTATTCGCAATGGTAATGCTCGTAGATATAACGGGACTTAATATACCCCTGAGCAGCCTCGCGGATAAAATGACAGAGCTCGGCAACTCACTCGGTTTGTCCATCTTCGTTATGCACGAGGACATCTTCAACACGATGCACCATATATAAAAAGGGGTAAAATTATGATAAACCTCAGCGACATACTCGAAACCATAAGAATGATTCAGGACGAGTGCCTCGACATAAGAACCATAACTATGGGCATCTCGCTCCTCGACTGCGTAGACAGCGACATCGACTGCGCCTGCGAAAAGGTCTATAACAAAATTACGTCCCGCGCAAAGGATCTCGTAAGGGTCGGCGAGGAGATTGAAAAAGAATACGGCATACCCATTATAAACAAGCGCATCTCCGTCACCCCCATATCAATCGTCTCAGCCGCCTGCCACGAAAGCCCCGTAAAATTTGCTCTTACTATGGACAGAGCCGCAGAGGCTGTCGGCGTGAACCTCATCGGAGGCTACTCGGCGCTCGTGCAGAAGGGCTTCGCCGCCGGAGACCGCGAGCTTATCGAGTCCATACCCGAAGCCCTCGCAAAAACCTCACGCGTATGCTCGTCGGTAAACATAGGTTCAACCAAAACAGGCATCAACCTTGACGCCTGCAAGCTGATGGGCAGAATAGTCCGCGAAACCGCAGAAGCTACCGTAGACTCCGACTGCTTCGGCGCGGCAAAACTCGTCGTCTTCTGCAACTCTGTCGACGACAACCCGTTTATGGCGGGCGCTTACCACGGCGTAGGAGAGCCGGACTGCATCATAAATGTCGGCGTATCGGGTCCCGGCGTTGTCCGCTCAGCTCTCGCAAAACACCCCGACGCGGACATCAACGAAGTCTGCAACATCATCAAAACTACCGCTTATAAGATAACCCGCGTGGGACAGCTCGTCGGAGTTACGGCGTCGGAGCGTCTCGGCGTGCCGTTCGGCATAGTCGACCTTTCCCTCGCCCCGACCCCCGCCGTCGGCGACAGCGTGGCGCACATTCTTGAAGAGATAGGTCTCGAACAGTGCGGCGCTCCCGGTACTACCGCGTGTCTTGCGCTGCTTAACGACGCCGTGAAAAAAGGCGGAGTTATGGCTTGCTCGTCGGTCGGAGGGCTTTCGGGCGCGTTTATACCCGTCTCGGAGGACGCCGGAATGATCGCCGACGCCAAGAGCGGTTCGCTCACGATTGAAAAGCTTGAAGCGATGACGGCGGTATGTTCGGTGGGACTCGATATGATAGCCATTCCGGGCGACACCACCGCCGACGCCATAGCCGGCATCATCGCGGACGAGGCGGCAATCGGAATGATAAACTCCAAGACGACGGCGGTCAGGGTGATTCCCGCGATAGGACGCACGGACGGAGAGGAGCTCGACTGGGGCGGACTTTTCGGTCACGCGCCGATTATGAAAGTCAATAAGATGTCGCCCTCAAAGTTTATAAACCGCGGCGGTCAGATACCCGCGCCGCTCCACAGCCTTAAAAACTGAACTTTTATCCCCGACACGCCGTCGGGGATTTTTTATGCTTTTTCGGTGCGCCGTCTCTAACGGTATTTGCCTATACACTACATCTTGTGGCATAATACATCATTCACCGCTACATTTCGACATTTACCTGCAAATCCGAGCCGAAATTTTCCGCAGAGTTTTGTATATTCCTCCGAATTTTTCCATTTCGCTTGATTATTTTCCTGATTTCTGGTAAAATATGGGACAGATAAGGAAAATAATGTAAATTTCCTTAAAAAGAACGGAGGATAATTATGACAAAGAAAATCAAGGTTTTAATCGGGGATGATTCAAGAGAGTTTGGCGTTGCCGCCGCGGATGTGCTGAGGGGTATGGGATTTTTCTGCCTTACCCGTCCAAAGGACGGTTCGGTTTTGTTTGACGCCGTAAAGGACGAGTCCCCCGACGTCGTGATACTCGACCTATCTATGCCGAATCTTGACGCCATAGAACTTATGAAGAAGCTGAACCGTTCGGGCGTCAAAAAGCCGGTGTTCATCGTGACGTCGCCGTGCGACAACGTATTCGCGCAAAGACAGGTGATGCAGGCGGGCGCGGCGTATTATCTTATAAGACCCTTCGACCCGAAAATACTTGGCGACAGAATCAACGAGCTTATGGGCTACGACTTCCTTGAAGACACGTCTCCCGCGCTTCCCGCTTCAAGAGAGCTAAGCCTTGAAGTGGTTGTTACAGAGATGATTCATCAGCTCGGCGTGCCGGCTCACATCAAGGGCTACCACTATCTCAGAAGCGCGATTCTGCACTGCATCGAGGACAGCGAGATGCTGGAATGTGTAACGAAGCTCCTCTATCCTACGGTAGCCGAGGAATTTCAGACCACGCCGTCGCGGGTGGAAAGGGCGATACGTCACGCTATAGAAATTGCTTGGGACCGCGGCGACATTGAAACTCTCAACTCATATTTCGGCTTCACGGTCAATACCGGCAAGGGAAAGCCTACAAATTCGGAGTTCATCGCGCTGATTTCCGACCGCATCAAGCTGAGGTATAAAGAGGCGGTAAAGCTGTAAATTTTCAAAAGGTCTTGACAATCGGCAAAACAGATAATATAATAAAAGCCCGAGGATAATTTCCTCGGGCAAAATTTCGGGGTGTAGCGCAGTTGGCAGCGCGCCTGCTTTGGGAGCAGGATGTCGGGGGTTCAAATCCCTTCACTCCGACCAAAGAAAAAAGCACCATTTGGTGCTTTTTTCTTTGGTATAAGTTGTTGGGTGCAGAGACACCGCCCAAAGCGTTCATAAAGATTTTTTGAACTTCAAAATTATAGGCAAGGACAAAGCCTTAAAAATTATGAGCGTTTAAACGCTTTGGATATGTACGAGATTATTTCTCCGCAAGACGACCGAGGCAACCGTTCTTGCCGAAGAAAGTTAAGCGGACATAAATAACGCTTATGCTGCCGCCTTTTCCCCCCTTTCACTCTTAATGACTTAGAGCGTATCAGTTTGTGCCTAACCCCACCCGACGGCGGACTTAGGTTCTGCTTGCGGCAGCATTTTATAAAATCCGCTCAGTTTTTAAATTCACGCTTTACATCCGCCGAGGTTTGAGTTATAATATAAAAAACAAAAGGAGGCAGATTTACCCTATGAATGTTAAAATTACCGATGACATAAGATATATCGGCGTGAACGACCATGATATCGACCTTTTTGAGGGTCAGTACACCGTGCCGAACGGAATGGCTTACAATTCATACGCCATTCTTGACGCGTACGTCGCGATTATGGACACCGTCGATATCCGCTTTTCACATCAGTGGCTCGACAATATTGCCTTGGCGCTCGGTTCCCGCAAGCCCGACTATCTCATCGTCCAGCATATGGAGCCCGACCACGCCGGAAATATCGCCAACTTTATGAACCTCTACCCCGAGGCAAAGATTGTCTCGTCGGCTAAAGCGTTCACTATGATGCAGCAGTTCTTCGGAACCGATTACTCGGACAGACGCATCGTTGTCGGCGAGGGCGACATCCTCCCGCTCGGCGAGCATAACCTCACGTTTGTGACCGCGCCTATGGTTCACTGGCCGGAGGTAATCGTCACCTACGATTCAAAAGACAAGGTTCTGTTCTCTGCCGACGGCTTCGGAAAATTCGGCGCCAACGACGTCGAGGAGGAATGGGACTGCGAAGCAAGAAGATATTACATCGGCATTGTCGGAAAGTACGGCGCGCAGGTCCAGAAGCTCCTCAAAAAGGCTTCCGAACTCGATATTCAAATCATCTGCCCTACCCACGGCCCCGTTCTCACCGAAAATCTCGCCCACTATATCAATCTCTATGACATCTGGTCGAGCTACCGCCCCGAGTCCGAGGGCATAATGATTGCCTACACCTCGGTATACGGTCACACCAAGGAAGCAGTTCAGCTTCTCGCAAACAAACTAACCGCAAAGGGCTGCCCGAAAGTAGTCGTCACCGACCTCGCCAGAGAGGATATGGCAGAGGCGGTCGAAGACGCTTTCAGATACAACAAGCTTGTCCTCGCGACGACAACCTACAACGCCGAGATTTTCCCGTTTATGCGCGAATTTATCAACCACCTCACCGAACGCGGTTTCCAGAACCGCACCGTAGCGCTGATGGAAAACGGTTCGTGGGCGCCTCTTGCCGCGAAAACTATGCTTAAGATGCTCGAGTCCTGCAAGAACATCAACTATACCAAGACTACCGTCAAGATTCTCTCGGCTCTTAACGACGACAGCCGCCGCGAAATCGAGGAGCTTGCCGAAGAACTCTGCCGCGACTACATCGCTCAGAGCGCCGAAACCGCCAACAAGCAGGATATGACCGCGCTCTTCAAAATAGGCTACGGACTCTACGTCGTGACCTCGAACGACGGCACAAAGGACAACGGTCTAATTGTCAACACCGTCACCCAGCTCACCGACAATCCCTACCGTGTCGCCGTGAGCATAAACAAGTCAAACTACTCCCACCACGTCATAAAGCAGACCGGAAAGATGAACGTCTGCTGCCTCTCCACCGAAGCGCCGTTCAAGGTGTTCGAGACATTCGGCTTCCAGAGCGGCAGAGCGGTCGACAAGTTCAAGGGCTGCGACGTACTTCGCTCAGATAACGGGCTTGTCTTCCTGCCGAGATATATCAACGCTTTCCTTTCGCTCAAGGTCGAGCAGTACGTCGACCTCGGCACGCACGGAATGTTCATCTGCTCTGTGACCGAGGCGCGGGTAATCTCCGACGCCGAGACTATGACCTACACCTACTATCAGAAAAACGTCAAGCCGAAGCCGAAGACAGAGGGCAAAAAGGGCTGGGTCTGCAAGATTTGCGGATACGTCTATGAGGGCGACGAGCTTCCCGAGGACTTTGTATGCCCGCTCTGCAAACACGGCGCCGCCGATTTTGAACCGATCGAATAGCTCAGAAAAATCCCCGTACAAATGATGGGTGTCCATAAAGAAGTTTTCAATCAAAAATTCGATTTACGGCATCCGTCAAGTGGAATTTGGCAAGTAAAAGGCACGGAGTATCAGATTATCTGGTACTACGTGCTTTATTTTGCAATGGATGCTTTTATAATGCAATCGCTTGGGCGAATGCCTAACCTGCAGTATCTTTGCTTACTCGAATAACTTTTTATCAGTCATTAACAATATAAAAATCTTCAATCAGTTGAACATTCATTTCAGAACCGCAAAAAGGACATTTCAAGTATAACGTCTGCCTTTCCTTCCGCTATGCATTCCTCAGGCTCTTATAAATCTCTTCAGTAAATATTCCCAATACCTGCTTCTTTACGTTGTCATCGCTTAGCAGCAGCGAGAAGAAGTCCTGATTCTGCGAAAGCCCCTCGATCAGAGCGTCGTCGATGTCGTCAAAATAAGAAAACTCAAAGTCTTTCACTGTGTTGTTTTTGGCACTGGTTTTAAGCTTTTCCGACTTCAGAAGAATATCCCGAATCTGAAGCATCGCCTTTACCGCCACGTCGTTGTCATAATTCTTTCCCATTCGGCTATTGATTTCGGCGATAATCTCAGACAGCCGTTCTTCTTTAGCAGGAGTAAGACCAAAGCTTTCCGCTGTCGGGAGCTTTACAGCAGGCTTGGCAACGAGATCGGACTCGATATGCTCTTCCGCTTTTTTCTG
>CANQVG010000021.1 GCA_947627235.1 uncultured Clostridia bacterium
GCGTCTTCAAAGGCTTCGGAGCGCTTTTTGCCGCAAAGCCCGCCGATACTCAGAAATTCGCGGCAGCCCCACATTGTCGGCACCCTTTCGGCGAGCTTTGCCGCCTTTTCGGTCTCGCCGGTCACTGCGTAAAGATTTACAAGCAAATTTACTGTGCCAAACTTTTCGTCGCCGTCCTCAAGCAGAGGTATCACCCGCTCATAGAGCGATATCGCCTCCTGCCACTCGGCGTATTTTTTGTGCCGCTCAACGTCGAAAACATCATACCCCTCCTCGTCGGTGAGGTGAAACTCGCCGTAGCGGACATATCCCGCGTTATAGAGGATATCTGCGAGTGCGAGCATCACCTGCGGGTTCCCGGGGAATTCGAGAAGCCCCTCCCGCGCAAGGCGTATGCACTCGCTCATCGAAACGTCCTCGCCGTTGTTTTCGCGGTTCATATCCGCAAGCTTTTTGCAGAGCGCGTCTATCTTTCTTTTGCGTTCGACGTCATAGCCGAAAAGACAGTCGATAGAAACGCCGAAGTAGTTAGCTATCGAGGGCAGAAGCCCGATATCGGGGCAGCAGACTGCCTTCTCCCACCTCGACACCGCCTGAGCGGTTACTCCGAGCGCCGCCGCGACTTCGTCCTGAGTGCGACCGTCGCGTGTCCTCAGCTCTTTAAGCTGCTTTCCTATTTCCAATGACATTTTAATTCCTCCAAAGTCTTATTCACCGGTGTGATATCATTTTATCATCGGTTTTTCTTAAAGTCAATTAACAATTTATTGTTTTGAAATCAACAGTTTGTTTACCAAAACGCCGCCGATAAATTACAAAAAGTATAATTTTCTGAAAATTTTTCTTACCCCCTTGACAACGGCGGCGGAATGGTATATAATATACCACTGTAAAGCAGTTTGACTTTACATTAAGCACGACATTTAGTGTTCCGAGCGTATTCCGAAAGGGTGATATTGTGTGGCTAAGGATTTGAAGTTTTCCTCTTTGCTTGACATTTACGGCGGTGTTCTCACGGATAAGCAGCGCGAAATGCTTGAACTTTATTACAATGAGGATTTATCTCTCTCCGAAATCGCAGCCAACGACGGTATCTCCCGCCAAGGCGTCCGCGACAGCATAAAGCGCGGCGAAGAGACGCTTTTGGATCTTGACGGAAAAATCGGTGTGGTGGAAATGTCGGAAAAATACGACAGGCTTCTTGAGGAAGTGAATGCGCGCTGCGACGAAATAATCGCCGACTGCCGCTCGTATACCACCACAAAAAGCGTCATCGAAAAGCTCGAACAAATCAAATCGGTGATAGAAAAGTCCAACAGATAAATAAAAAAGGAGCGAAGCCAGATGGCATTTGAAGGCTTGTCGGAAAAGCTCGGCGCCGTTTTCAAAAGGCTGAAAAACCGCGGCAAGCTCTCCGAGGCGGACGTAAAGGCGTGTATGCGCGAGGTGCGCATGGCGCTTCTGGAAGCGGACGTAAGCTATAAGGTGGTCAAGGACTTTGTCGCTAAAGTGACCGAGCGCTGCGTGGGTTCGGAAGTCCTTGAAAGCCTGACACCCGCTCAGCAAGTGATTAAAATAGTCCACGAGGAACTTATCGCGCTTATGGGCGAGAGCAGCTCGAAAATAAACTTTCCCTCTAAGCCGCCCTGCGTTATTATGATGTGCGGTCTTCAGGGAAGCGGTAAAACAACTCACGCTGCCAAGCTCGCAAAATACTTTAAGGCGCAGGAACACCGTCCGCTTCTGGTAGGTTGCGATATCTACCGCCCCGCCGCGATAGAACAGCTCAAAATCGTCGGCGAGAGAGCGGGAGTTCCCGTCTTTGAAATGGGTCAGACAGACCCACGCAAGACTGCGCGCGAAGCAATTAAGCACGCCCGCGACTACGGCAACGACATAGTGATTCTCGACACCGCCGGACGCCTGCAAATAGACGAAGAACTGATGCAGGAGCTTAAGGACATAAAAGAGATTGCGGAACCGTCGGAGATAATTCTCGTGGTCGACGCTATGACCGGTCAGGAAGCCGTGAACGTCGCCAAGACCTTTGACGAGCAGATAAACATAAACAGCGTTATCCTCACAAAGCTCGACTCGGATACCCGCGGAGGCGCGGCGCTTTCGGTTCTTGCTGCTACGGGCAAGCCGATAAAATTCGTCGGTACCGGTGAAAAGCTCGACGACTTTGAGGTATTTCACCCCGACAGAATGGCTTCGAGGATACTCGGAATGGGCGACGTGCTGTCGCTGATTGAAAAGGCGCAGAACACCTTTGACGAAAAGGAGGCAGAGCGCCTCGCCGGAAAAATGCAGCAGGGAGGCTTTGACCTCAACGACCTGCTCGACCAGATGCGTCAGATTAAAAAAATGGGTTCGCTGCGGTCACTGCTTGAGATGATGCCGGGCGGAAACAAGATAGACGAGAATCAGATAGACGAAAAGCAGGTACCGCGCACCGAAGCCATAATCCTCTCGATGACTCCCGCCGAACGCGCAAAACCCTCGCTCATCAACCCGTCCCGCAAGCGCAGAATCGCTGCTGGAAGCGGCACGAGAGTGGAGGACGTGAACCGTCTTTTAAAGCAGTATGAACAGATGCAGAAGCTTATGAAGCAGATGGGTATAACAGGCTCGGGCAGAAACGGCAAAGGCAAGCGCAAAAAGATGCCCGCCATACCGAAAGAGCTTATGCAGAACCTTGCAAACTTCAAATAAGTCTTTTACGGCGCTCAACCGCGCCTTAAAGTCAATAAACAAATCGCTGATTTCTAATCACTATCAGGAGGTGAATATAATATGGCAGTAAAAATCCGACTCAGAAGAATCGGCGCGAAGAAGAATCCCTTCTATCGCATCGTTGTGGCTGACTCGCGTTATCCCCGCGACGGACGCTTCATCGAGGAAATAGGCTATTACGACCCCACTACCGAGCCCGCCACTCTTAAAGCGGACGCTGAAAAGGCAAAGAAGTGGATCGAAACCGGCGCCCAGCCGACCGATACCGTCAAGGCGCTCTTCAAGAAAAACGGTATCATCTGAACAATAATCAACCGGAAAGGAACTTAAAAATGACTGAACTTTTAAAGAACATCGCCGTCGGCCTTGTCGACGATAAGACCGCCGTCGAGGTGGTTCAGGACGAACCCAATGAAGAGGGAGTTATCGTATTTCATCTTCACGTTGCACCCGACGATATGGGAAGGGTAATCGGAAAGCAGGGCAGAATTGCCAAGGCTATCCGCACTCTGATGCGCTCCGCCGCCGCCAGAAACAATCAGGACATAATGGTGGAAATCGACTAAAGAAAACGCGGCTCAGTCTTTGAGCCGCATTTTTCATAATGAGGTATCATGAAAAAATATCTTGAAATCGCAAAAATAGTATCCGTTCACGGCGTTAGAGGCGAGGTCAACGCACAGGCGTGGTGCGATTCGCCCTCCGTACTCTGCAAGCTTAAAAAGCTCTACTCCAAAGACGGTCAAACGCTTTATCAGGTCGAACGCGCCCGTCCGAAGAACGAGGGTATGGCAATACTGAAGCTTCAGGGCTTCGATACGCCCGAATCGTCGCAGACGCTGCGAAACAAGGTCCTTTATGCCGACCGCGCCGATATAAAACTCCCGGAGGGAAGCTACTTCATCGCCGACATTATAGGTCTTGAAGCCGTCGACGAAAAGGGACAATCCTACGGCAGTATAACCGACGTTTTAAGCACCGGAGCAAACGACGTCTACGAGGTCACAAAGGACGGGAACAAATACTACATTCCCGCGATACCGTCGGTGGTTCTGAAAACCGACGTCGAAGCGGGAAAAATGACAATATTCCCGATGGAGGGACTTTTTGATGAGGATTGACATAGCAACTCTTTTCCCCGACATCTGCGAAACCTACCTCGGACAGAGCATAGTCGGCAGAGCGCGCAACAAGGGCGTCTTCGAGCTATATTGCCACCAGATACGCGACTATGCCTTTGACAAGCATCACCGCGTGGACGACACGCCCTATTCCGAACGGCAGGGTATGCTGCTTCTGGCGGAGCCGATATGGCAGTGCTACAAAACCGTCGCGGGAGAGCGCAAACCGCACGTCATCTATATGTCTCCGCGTGGCAAGACCCTCAATCAGCAGCGCCTGAAAGAGCTTGCCTTGGCAGGAGAAGACCTTTTTATCCTCTGCGGACACTATGAGGGGGTCGACCAACGCGTGCTGGACAAGCTTGGTGCCGAGGAAATCTCTATAGGTGACTATGTTCTCACCGGCGGAGAGCTGCCCGCTATGATTCTCGCGGACGGAGTGGTGCGGCTTCTCGACGGCACCCTCTCGCAGGAAGACTGCTTTGTGGACGAGAGCCATTACAGCGGATTGCTTGAATACCCCCAGTATACCAAGCCCCAAATTTGGCAGGACATGCCGGTGCCGGACATACTCATATCGGGTCATCACGCGAATATAATGAAGTGGCGGCGGGAAAAGTCGCTCGAGGAAACCTACCTCAGACGCCCAGAGCTTCTCGACACCGCGCCGCTTACCGACGCCGACAGAGCATATCTGTCCGAGCTGAAAGCAAGATATGAGGATTTGCCTGATTTTTTAGATAATAAGTAAATTTTCCTTTGTTTATTGTGCTCTCAATCGCTAAAAAAACTATAGCAAATTGCACAAAATAATGACTTGAGATTTGGCGACACGTCGGCAAATGGCAGAAATTTTGAGGAAAAGCTTTGATTCATCGGTTTTGTCCGTTGACTATGGGTCAAAAAGTTTGTATACTAACATCACGTTAATACGACAGGTACATTTTAATATTTGAAACGGAGAGTATGTTATGTTTGTTAAAGATGTAGTTGTTAAGAATCAAATCGGTCTTCACGCCCGTCCGGCGACTTTCTTCATCCAGAAGGCAAACGAATTTAAGTCTTCGATTTGGGTCGAAAAGGAAGAAAGGCGTGTAAACGGCAAGAGCCTTCTCGGCGTACTGTCTCTGGGCATCATCGGAGGAACCGGAATTCGCATTATTGCCGACGGAGCTGACGAAGAAAACGCCGTTTCGAGCCTTGTCTCTTTAGTGGACAGCGAGTTCTCCGAAGAAGCAAGATCATAAAAGCCATCATCTTAACATCAGTGATTTTTCCTGTAAGCGGCTTCGCTTTTCTGCGAAGCCGTCTTATTTTGTGTAATTTCACAGATATCCTGCCTTTTTTAGAAGTCAAAATTTGCACGTTGGTAATTCTGTATAAAAAAGTGAATATTTTTTTGTGGTTATTCACACTTTATTAACACATCGGGAAAAAAATAATGTTATAATTAGTCGCGACACGAAAATTTGGCCTTAAGGTCAATTTGTGGCACCGAAGAGCGCCCGCTGTCACATACGTAATTGGGCAAAGCCTCTTTTGCGGCATTGGCACAACTGAGTGTTGAAAAAATTTTTTACGGGGAGTAACTACTATGCCTAACAGATTTTTCCAAGGTATCGTACATCAGATGAGCGAGACGGTTGGCTGCGAAATCGGCGTCGTTGATGAGAGCGCCGTAATCGTGGCGTGCAGCGACGTCTCAAAAATCGGCACCGCGAACGAATTTGTATCGTTGGATATGAACGAAACCTTCGATTACTTCGTACGCGACGGCTACACCTATAAGCCTTTCGGCGCCAAGACAAGGAACGAGTACGCCGTATTTGTTGAGGGAACAGACGAGTCTGCCTACAAGACCGCTTCGATGCTCTGTGTGGCGCTGTCCAACCTGCAGCAGTTCTACGACGAAAAGTATGACCGCACCAACTTTGTGAAGAATGTGGTTTTGGACAACATTCTCCCCGGAGACATTATGATAAAAGCGAGAGAGCTTCATTTCAACAACGAGGCTCACCGCGTGATTCTTCTCATAAGAATCGTATCTTCAAACGACGTCTCCGCGTTTGATGTCATACAGAACCTCTTCCCCGACAAGAATAAGGACTTTGTGTTTACCACCTCCGAAACGGACATAGTTCTTATAAAGGAAGTCCGTCCGTCAATAGAGCTTGCCGACCTTGAAAAGCTTGCTTTCTCCATTGCGGACACCCTTTCGAGCGAATTTTACACAAGAGTAAACGTAGGCATCGGCTCCGTGGTCGATACCGTGCGCGCTCTCGCCGTCTCTTTCAAGGAGGCCCAGATTGCGCTCGAAGTCGGAAAGGTATTCGACACCGATAAGACGATCGTAAGCTATGAAAACCTCGGCATCGCAAGACTTATCTACCATCTTCCCACCACCCTCTGCGAGACGTTTTTAAAGGAAATCTTCAAGAAAGGTTCTATTGAGTCGCTCGATCAGGAGACTCTCTTTACCATTCAGAAGTTCTTTGAAAACAACCTCAACGTCTCCGAGACCTCGCGCAAGCTGTTTGTTCACAGAAACACTCTTGTATACCGTCTTGAAAAGATAAAGAAGCTCACCGGTCTTGACCTGCGCGAGTTTGACCACGCAATCATCTTCAAGATTGCGCTTATGGTGAAGAAATATCTCTCCTCAGAGCCTACCAAATACTGATGCCTACCTACCTGCCTGAAAGGAGCAGTTATCCCTAATGGTTGAATTTCGCAATGTCTCATATACTTATCCCAACGGCCAGCAGGCGCTCAGCCGCGTCAACCTCAAAATAGAGGACGACGAGTTTGCATTCGTAGTCGGAGCCAACGGCGCGGGCAAGTCTACTCTGATAAAACTGATTCTCAGGGAGCTTACAGCCACCGAGGGCGAAGTCATAGTAAACGGCTTCAATCTCTCGACTATGAAGCAGAGAAAGATTCCGAAGCTGAGGCGCACCATAGGCGTTGTTTTTCAGGACTTCCGCCTCATCCCCAATATGACCGTCTATGACAACATAGCGTTTGCTCTGCGGGTAATCGACGCGCCCACGAAATACATAAGGGCAAGGGTTCCCTACGTTATAAGCCTTGTCGGACTGACGCAAAAGGCAAAATCCTATCCAAATGACCTCTCGGGCGGCGAGCAGCAGCGCGTCGCTCTGGCGAGAGCGCTCGTAAACGACCCTCAGCTCATCATAGCGGACGAGCCAACCGGCAACGTCGACCCCGCGAGGAGCTTCGAGATAGTCGACCTCTTAAAAGCCATAAACGAGTGCGGCACCACCGTACTTATGGTAACGCATCAGCACGACCTTGTGCGCTATTTCGGCGGACGCATAATCAATATCAACACAGGCGCCGTGGTCTTTGACGAAGTTATAGGGGGAGCAGATGAGGCTAAATAGTTTTAAATATCTTGTGAGGCAGGGCTTTGCGGGGCTGTGGTTCAACCGCGTTAATTCCTTTGCTTCCCTCTGCGTAATAACGATTTCCCTGCTTATGGTGGGAATATCCGTCCTCGTGTCGTTCAACATAACCAAGATGATAGGCGCTATAGAAAAGCGCAACGAGGTTATGGTAGTCATTCTCGACGGCACGCCCGACAATAACGTCACACTTCTGGGCGAACAGCTCGCTCAGAACCCGAATATTTTTGAGGTGAACTTTTACTCCCGCGACGAGGCTCTTGCCGGTATGCAGGAGACTATGACCGAGGACGAAAAGGCATATTTCGCCTCTTATATCCACAACAATCCTCTGCCCGACACCTATAGGGTAAGAATAACCGACATTTCAAAGCTTTCCGAAACCGTAAAGCAGATTCAGCAGCTTGAATTTGTGGAATCGGTGCAGGCGCCGAACGACTTCGCGAGTATTCTTACGGGCATAAGAAACGTCTGCGCAATACTCTTCTCAGCGATAACCATAGCTTTGATAATCGTCTGCTTCGTCATAATCTCCAACTCCACCCGCGCAAGCGTTTACGCCCGCAGGCGCGAGATAAGCATTATGAGATACGTCGGCGCGTCGAAATCCTTCATAGAAATTCCTTTCTTTGTGGAGGGACTCGTGATAGGAATAGTCTCCTCTGCCATCGCTTTCGGATTGACATGGTTTGCCTACACCGAGATATTCAGAATGCTCTCGACCGACGCCAACGTTTTCTCGATATTCGGGCTTTCCGCGATAATTCCGTTTGAGAGCATCGCGCTGAAAACAGGCCTCGCGTATCTTGCCTTCGGCGTACTTCTCAGCGCCGTAGGCACGGTCGTCTCCACACGCAAGCATTTAAACGTCTGATTTGTAACAGACTGTTGAAAGGAGCCGACATTGAAACACCGCAGTTTTTTCAAAAAAGTATTCACAGCCCTAACCGCTCTGGCGGTGGTTATAAGCATGGCGTCATATTCCGCTTCCGAGCTTACCGTAGTCGAAGCTTCGACACAGTCCGAGCTTGAGCAGCGTCTCAAAGAAATAGAGGCGGAGCAGAAGCAGATAGACAAGAAAATCAAGGAAACCAAGAACGACATCGCTAAGGAAAAGGAAAATCAGGAGGCAATAGACGAGCAGATAGAAGCCACCGAGGAATACATAAGGACCCTCGCCGAGCTTATAGGCGACTATACCTCTCAGATAGAAACTCTTGAGGACGATATATCCGCGCTCGAAGGCGAAATCGAGATACAGACTCTGAAAATTGAGGCAAAGGAAGTCGAAATCGAGGAGAACACCGACCTTTACGGCAAGCGTCTGAGAGCAATTTATCTCAGCGGAAACGACTCGGTTGCCTCGATAGTCCTCGGCTCGACCGATTTCTTTGATATGCTAATGAAGATAGAACTCGTAAAGCGCGTCTCAAAGAACGACGCCCAGCTTATCCAGTCGATGCTTGACACCGCCGCAGAATATGAGGCGGATAAACTCGAACTCGAGAATCAGGTTGCTTCGCTTGAAGAGACCGTCGAGATAACACAGGGCAAGAAAAAAGAGCAGGAAGACCTTCAGGCGCAATGGAGCGAGGAACTCGTCGGTCTTCAGGACCTGCTTTCGCAGTCGAAAAAGGCAATTGCCGCGCTCAAGGAAAAAGAAGACGCCTATGAGGACGACAAGGACGCCCTCGACAAAGAGGCGGACAAGCTCGAAAAGGAAATTCAGGATATAATCCGCAAGGCTTCGCGCGCGCAGTATATGGGAGACCTGCCCGAAGGAACCTTCCTCTGGCCCTGCCCCGGTCACTATACCATAACATCCAAATACGGTATGCGTTCGGGAAGGATGCACCGCGGCATAGATATATCCGACGGCAGTATTCACGGCGCCGAGATATGCGCCGCCAACTCCGGCGAGGTAATATTCGTAAACAACTCCTGCACCCATAACTACGGAAAGAAAAAGTCCTGCGGCTGCGGAAGCGGCTTCGGCAACTACTGCATAGTCGACCACGGCGGCGGATATACCACCGTATACGGTCACGCCGAAAAAATCATAGTCAAGGTCGGGCAGAAAGTCTCCACAGGCGACGTTTTGGGATATGTAGGCTCAACGGGAGACTCCACCGGCTGGCATCTACACTTTGAAACCAGAATCGACGGCGACAGGGTAGACCCGCAGGGCTCGAAAGTCAATCTCATCGTAAAGTAAGGAAAACAGTATGAACCGAAAAATACCGCTCGGACTGACGATAGCCCTTATGGCGATTGCCGCTGCGATCACCTTTATCATCTCGACGAGCTACTCAATGGGTATTTACAACAGCCTCATACCCGATGTTCAGCAGAGAGCAGAGATGTATCAGAAGCTTGAACAGATAGACGCTTATGTCCGCGCCTACTACGACGGCACCATCGACGAAGACAAGCTTATTGAGGCCCTCGCCAACGGCTATATATCAATCCTCGACAATGCCGACGCCCGCTATATGACCGCGCAGGAATACGCCCTTTACCGCGAGCATTTAAGCGGCACGCATCTCGGCATAGGTGTCTACACCAAGGAAGATGGCGGATATCCTACGGTCACAGAAGTTTTGGCGAACAGTCCTGCCGCCACCGCAGGGATAACCGTGGGAGACAGCATAGTAGAAATAAACGGTCAGAGCGCGCTTGATATAGGATATTCCGAAGCTACGGAGCTTTTGAGAAGCGCCGCCGGAACTCAGCTTGAGCTTGTCCTACGTTCGGGAGGAGTAGACCGCTCTGCGGTAGTCTCCACCATACAGATGACCGTCGCAACGGTGCAGACGGCGACATACGGCTCGCTCGGATATATAAAAGTTACCGAGTTCAACGAAAAGACCTATCAGCAGTTTATCGCAGCGTATTCTATGCTTCGCTCGCAGAACATAGACGGGCTTCTTATCGACCTGCGCAACAACAGCGGTCAGCTCTTTGACCCTGCTGTGAATATCCTCGGTGCGCTTCTTCCGGCAGGTACCGCGGTGGCTATGAACGAAAGCCGCGACGGCACCATTACGGTTTACGACACGGCTTCGGGTTCACGCACATCGGACATTCCGATATGCGTAATTGTAAATTCCCGCACCGAAGGTCCGGCGGAACTTATGGCAGCGGTCTTAAAGGACCAGCTTTCGGCGTCGGTCGTGGGTGTGAATACGGCTGGTGAAGGAAACCTGTTTGAGTCCTATCCGCTTTACGACGGCACGGCGATAATCCTTCCTACCTCTACGCTGAGTTCGGTAAATATCGCGATAGAGGGCGTAGGACTCAAGCCCGACTACGAAGCCCCCGTGACATTTGACGACACCGACGAGGAGCTTGCACTCCTTGACGAGACCACCGACCCCGCGCTCAAACGCGCAATCGAAGTGCTGACAAGCCAAATACCCGTCGGGTAATAAAAACGCAAAAAATCTCTTCCCGAAGCCGGGAAGAGATTTTTGTTTTTATGCTTTTATTCGTCCAGTCCGCCCGTTTCGATTCCGAGGTTCGCAAGATATTCGTCGAGATTCGGGATATCCTCCCACTCGCCGATTTCTTCGCTCTCGCCCTCACCGGCGGTTTCCTCTGGCTCCTCCGCCTCGGTCGCCTTGGTAGCCTCAGTCTCCTTGACGGTGGTCTTCTCGGGATCCTTAGTAGTAGTCACCTTTGTAGTTGTGACCTTTTCAGTTGTGGGTTCGGTCTTGGCAGTAGTGGCTTCGGTTGTCGCTTCTGTAGTTGCCTCGGTCGTTTCGGCGGAAGTCGCTTCAGATTCGGCGGTTGTTTCCGCCGCAGTTTCAATCATCACGGAAGTCTCCGCCGGCGTAGGTTCAGATTCGCCTATGCTTACGGTCGGCGTAGTTGCAGAAGCGTCCTGAGTATCAGGTGTGTCCCCTTTGCTGTCGGGCCCACAGGCAGTAAATGCGAGCGATAGCGCAAGCACAACTGCCGCTGTCAGTAATTTTTTCATATTTTCGGTCCTTTCGCTGCGGAATTTTATCGCGCAATGTGACAATATTCTTTGCTGTCGGTGCGAAAAAATACTCCGCCGAGAATGTCTCCCGACGGAGCCACTTTCAAAAATCAGCCGTTGAGCTTCTTGGCAAGCTGAGACTTCTTTCTCGCAGCGGCGTTCTTGTGAAGAATACCCTTGGCGCAGGCCTGATCAACCTTCTTGATAGCTGCTCTTACAGCGGCTTCCTTAGAAGCGGCGTCAGCGTTATCGACTTTCTTGACTGCGGTCTTAAGCGAGCTTTTAACCATTTTGTTTCTAAGGGTCTTGGTCTTGATAACCTCTACTCTTTTCTTTGCAGACTTAATGTTTGCCATTAAGACACCTCCTTCGTCTTAGCGCCCCGTTGCAGGGGTATGAAATGCACTTATTTGGATAAGCTACTTGCATGACTGAGAGAAAATGCAATAAGGTTAATGACTCCTTACTTATTCAACAAGTATCAACATTTAATATATCATTCCTTTCCGAAAAATGCAAGCCTTTTTTGAAATTTTTTCTCTCAGTTTCCGAATTTTTTACGGTTAAAGGAGCTTATTATGCCAAACACATCGCAAAGAACCGATTTAGCCCTCGAACGCGCCAACTCCATTAAATCCGAAGCCCCTCTGCCCGACGGCATAAACGTCAGTTCAAAAAAGACCTCCTGCTTTGAAATAACGGACGTATCGGTCACCACCGACACCGCGTCGGAAAAGATAGATAAGCCCAAGGGACGTTATATCACTCTTGAGACTTCATCGCGGCTTGATATGCGTCCGCAAAATTTCGAGCAGAGCGCCATTGACCTTGCCGAGGAGATATGCTCGCTGATGAAAAGTCCCGAAAGCGTACTTGTGGTAGGACTTGGCAACGAGGAAATCACTCCCGACAGTCTCGGCCCGAGGGTGATATCCCATATATTCTCGACACGTCATATAAAGACAAACGCGCCTACGCTGTTCAGCAGCGATCTCGGCGAGGTATGCGCAATTTCTCCGGGGGTTATGGGACAGACGGGAATAGAAGTCGGCGAGCTTATAAAATCGGTCTGCGAATCGGTAAAACCGTCTCTTGTCATCGCGGTAGACGCCCTCGCATGCTCCGAGCTTTCCCACCTTGGTAAAACCGTTCAGCTCACCGACACTGGCATTTCTCCCGGAAGCGGAGTTCTCAATTCGAGAAAGGAGCTTTCGCTCTCTACGCTCGGGATACCCTGCATAGCCGTCGGGGTTCCGACAATAGCCGACCTCAGCACCAACGCGCAGAACGGGCCGCTTATGGTCACGCCACGCTCGGTGGATAAGCTGATAAGCTGTTCCGCACAGCTTATATCCTCGGCGCTCAATCTCGCGCTGCACCCCGGACTGAATCTTGAGGAGATAATCAGTCTGACGTCGTAAATATAAATTTCAAAAACACTATTGACAAATCAAGCATCTCACGCTACACTATTAGTAACGACATACGATAACAACTTGACAGGAGGTTTTGAAGAATGGTATTTGAAAAGTTAAAGAAGATTATCGCCGAACAGCTCGATATCGACGCCGAGAATATAACCTATGAGTCTTCTCTCTCGGAAGATTTCGGCGCTGATTCTCTTGACTTGGTCGACATATCAATGACCATTGAGGATGAGTTCGGTGTTGAGTTCCCGGAGGACGCTCTGGAAAATATCTCAACCGTTGCCGATTTGGTAAAGTTTATTGAAGACAACCAGTAAAATCTCCGCCTCCGGTTTTTGCCGGAGGCGATTTGTTTTTTATTGCTCCTAAATTTTTTAAAAAGCGCTTGACAAAACGCAGACTGCGGTGTATAATACCGGTGTAAACCGATGAAGCGGGAGTAAAGGCGAAAAAGCCTGCACAGAGAGTCCGGAGCGCTGAGAGCCGGATCAGATGCTGTTCGTCAAATGGGCCGCCGAGGGTGCAGTCAAAGGTCAAAATCCGAGTATTCTGCAACGTGTGGACATACGTCAGTTGTCGGGAGTATAACTTTTTCGGAAGCGTACTCCGCAAAGCGCGCCTATCAAGGCGAATCAAGGTGGCAACGCGGATAAGCAAAATGCTGTTCGTCCTTGGCAGAATTTCTGTCCGAGGGCGTTTGTTTTTTATATACTGGAATAACGAGGTGCATTATATGAACTTTTTACCGTCTTTGGAAACCGTTAAAAAAATCGCGGCGGAGGGAAAATACAGGCTCTGTCCTCTCTCACTCGAGCTTCTTTCCGACAGCTTTACTCCGATTGAGGTTCTCAGAATTCTCAAAACCGTTTCGAGCCACTGCTATCTTCTCGAATCAATAGAGGGCAAGGAGAGGTGGGGACGTTACACCTTCCTCGGCTTTGAGCCGAAGCTGGAGCTGACATATTCAAAGGGCGTCTTCTGTGCGGGAGACCTTAAGGTCAAGACCTCCGACCCGGCAAAATATATCCGTGAAATCCTCTCGGAGCATAAAAGTCCGAAAATTGCAGGTCTGCCGCCATTTACCGGAGGACTTGTCGGATATTTCGCATATGATTATTTCGGAGACGTTGAACCTGCCGCGCATGTTGACGTGACCGACGAGGAGGACTTCAGAGACCTCGACCTTATGCTTTTCGACAAGGTCATCGCCTTTGACAACTTCCGCCAGAAGCTTATCCTGATAGCAAATATTGCGCTCGACAACCCCGAAGAGGGCTATAAAACCGCATCGGATGAGCTTACGGCGCTCTCGCGGCTACTGTTTTCAAAGCGAGGCGAGCTTTCCGCCGAGAGCGGAGGAAAGCTCACCGGCGAGGTCAGACCGCTCTTTGATCGCGAGGCTTACTGCTCGATGGTGGAAAAGGCAAAACACTACATCAGGGAGGGCGACATCTTCCAGATTGTCCTTTCAAACCGCCTAAGCGCGGAATTTGAAGGGAGCCTGCTCAACACCTACAGGATTCTGCGTACGATAAACCCGTCGCCATACATGTTCTACCTCTGCGGCACCGACGTCGAGGTGGCGGGAGCTTCGCCCGAGACGCTCGTAAAACTTGAAGACGGTGTACTCCACACATTCCCGCTCGCGGGAACCCGTCCGCGCGGAAAGACCGAACGTGAGGATCGGGAACTTGAGCGAGAGCTTCTTGCCGACGAAAAGGAGCTTGCCGAACACAATATGCTTGTAGACCTCGGCAGGAACGACCTCGGAAAGATCAGCCGCTTCGGAAGCGTGACGGTGGAAAAGTACCATTCAATAGAGCGTTACTCACACGTTATGCACATCGGCTCCACAGTTCGCGGCGAGATAGATTCGGACAGATTCGACGCGCTTGACGCCGTCGGCGCGGTGCTTCCGGCGGGGACGCTCTCGGGAGCGCCGAAGATAAGAGCCTGTCAACTGATAGGCGAGCTTGAAAACAACAAGCGCGGCATCTACGGCGGCGCGATAGGATATATCGACTTTGCCGGCAACCTCGACACCTGCATAGCCATAAGAATAGCATACAAAAAGAACGGAAAAGTGTTCGTCCGCTCGGGCGCGGGAATCGTCGCGGATTCGGTTCCCGAAAAGGAATTTGAGGAGTGCCTCAACAAGGCGGCTGCGGTACTGAGCGCTCTTAAACAGGCGGAGGGGGTTCGGCTATGATTCTTCTTATCGACAATTACGACAGTTTTTCATACAATCTTTACCAGCTCGTGGGAGCCATATCGCCCGACATAAAGGTGATACGCAACGATGAGCTGACCGTTCCGGAAATAGAGGCGCTAAATCCGTCGCGGATAATCCTTTCGCCCGGACCGGGCCGCCCCGAAGACGCCGGAATTACAGCGGAGGTCGCGGGTACGGTTTCAAAAAGGATACCGACCCTCGGTGTCTGTCTCGGACATCAGGCCATATGCCTCGCTTACGGGGCGACAATCACCTATGCTAAGCGCCTGATGCACGGCAAGCAGTCAAAAGTCAGGCTCGACACCGATTCCAAACTTTTCGTGAGCTGTCCCGACGAAGCGCTTGTAGCGCGGTATCACTCACTCGCCGCCTCTCCCGAAACGATGCCCGACTGCTTAAGAGTGACCGCCGTCACCGACGAGGGCGAGATAATGGCGGTGGAACACAGGGAATACCCCATCTATGGCGTACAGTTCCACCCCGAAAGCATAATGACCCCCGACGGCAAACAGATGCTTAAAAACTTTATTTACGGCATATAAGAAACTTTTCAAGGAGGAAACATCAATGATTAAAGAAGCAATCACAAAAATAGTCGGCAAGCAAGACCTCACCTACGACGAAGCCTACGCCGTTATGACCGAAATCATGACCGGTGAGACCACCCCTACGCAAAACGCCGCTTTTCTTGCTGCTCTCTCGACAAAGAGCGCCAAGGCGGAGACTATCGACGAAATAGCGGGCTGTGCGGCGGCGATGAGGGCGCGCGCTCTCAAGGTCGAATACGACAAGCCGCTTTTGGAAATAGTCGGCACAGGCGGAGACAACGCCGGCTCAATCAACATCTCCACCACCTCGGCAATAATCGTCGCGGCTGCGGGAGTTAAAGTGTCGAAACACGGCAACCGCGCGGCGAGTTCAAAGTGCGGGGCGGCGGACTGCCTCGAGGCTCTGGACGTAAACATCGACCTCGACCCCGAAAAGTGCGTAAAGCTGCTCGACACCGTAGGTATCTGCTTCTTCTTCGCGCAAAAATACCACCCCTCGATGAAATACGTCGGCGCGATAAGGCGCGAGCTGGGCTTCAGGACGGTCTTCAACATTTTGGGACCTCTTACAAACCCCGCCAACCCCAAGATGATTCTTCTCGGCGTTTACGACGACTACCTCTGCGAACCGCTTGCAAAGGTTCTTATGAGTCTCGGCGTAGAGCGCGGAATGGTGGTTTACGGACAGGATAAGCTCGACGAGATATCGCTGAGCGCGCCTACCACCGTCTGCGAATTTGCCGACGGCAAAACAAAAACATATGTAATCACCCCTGAGGAATTTGGTTTCAGTACCTGCAAAAAGTCCGACCTTGTCGGAGGGACTCCCGCCGAAAACGCCGACATCACCCGTGCGATACTCAAGGGCGCGAAAGGTCCGAAGCGCGACGCAATCCTTATGAACGCGGGCGCTGCGCTCTGCATAGCAGGCAAAGCGGCGTCAATAGCCGACGGAATTAAGCTTACCGCCGATACCGTTGATTCGGGCGCGGCGTACCGCAAGCTCGAGGAATTTGCCGCGGCGTCGAAGGCTTGATAATGAGTATACTTGACATTTTGGCAACGAGCGCCAAGGAACGCACCGAGCGCCGCAAGCGCTGCGTCTCTGCGGCGGAAGCCGAGCGCAGAGCCGTAAATCTGCCGAAGCTCGGTTTTGAGTTCGAGCGCGCGCTCAAAAAGGAGGACGTCGCCTTTATCTGCGAATGCAAAAAGGCATCGCCCTCAAAGGGACTTATTGCTCCCGACTTTCCCTATCTTCGTATTGCCAAGGACTACGAAGCCGCCGGAGCCGACGCAATATCCGTACTCACCGAGCCTACAAAGTTTCTCGGCAGCGACGAATATCTCCGTGAAATAACAGAGAATGTATCGGTGCCCTGTCTTCGCAAGGATTTCACCGTTGACAGCTATATGATTTATGAGGCTCGGCTTCTCGGCGCAAAAGCTGTACTGCTGATATGCGCCATTCTGGAGCCGACCATCCTGCACGACTACATTCAGATTTGCAACGGGCTCGGACTGTCGGCGCTCTGCGAAGCTCACGACGAGCGTGAAATAGAGACCCTGCTTAAATGCGGAGCAAGAGTGATAGGAGTCAACAACCGCAATTTAAAGGACTTTTCGGTAGACAGCTCGAACAGCCAAAGGCTTCGGAATCTCGTTCCGAAGGATAAGGTTTTTGTGTCGGAAAGCGGAGTGAATACCGCCGCCGACATTGACGCCCTGCGAAAAATCGGCGCCGACGCAGTACTTGTCGGCGAAGCGCTGATGCGGGCCGATGACAAAAGCGCCAAGCTTCGGGAGCTGAAAGGATTATGACAGGGATTAAATTCTGCGGTATGCGTTCGCTGCGCGACATAGGATACGTAAATCTGCTCCTGCCGGAATATGTCGGGTTTGTGCTTGCGCCGAAATTCTGGCGGTGCATATCCCACAGGACAGCTGCCGAGCTGAAAAAAGCCCTCAGACCCGAAATCAGAGCGGCCGGCATATTTGTCGACAACCCGTTTGAGGAGGTCTCGGAGCTTTTAAACAGCGGCATAATTGACATCGCGCAGCTTCACGGTTCGGAGGACGAAAACTATATCGCCCGCCTTCGCGAAACGACCGGAAAGCCGGTTATCAAGGCGTTTAAAATCGCCGCGAAGAGCGATATCGAGCGAGCGGAACGTTCGCCCGCCGACCTCGTCCTGCTCGACGCTGGCACCGGCAGCGGAGTGGGCTTCGACTGGTCGCTGATACAGGGCTTTCGGCGGGATTACTTCCTCGCCGGCGGTCTGACCCCCGAAAACGTCTCGGAGGCGGTAAAAATGCTCCGTCCCTATGCCGTAGACGTGAGTTCGGGAATCGAAAGCGATAAAATCAAAGACTTCGCGAAGATGAAAGCTTTCGCGGACGCGGTAAGAAATACAATATAAAAGGAGATTTTGATATGTCATCATCAAGAGGACGCTTCGGGATTCATGGAGGTCAGTATATTCCCGAAACGCTGATGAACGCCGTCATTGAGCTTGAAGCCGCCTATGACAGATACAAAGACGACCCCGACTTCAATCGGGAGCTTAACGCGCTTTTGAACGACTACGCGGGGCGGCCGTCGAGGCTCTACTATGCCGAAAAAATGACCCGTGACCTCGGCGGCGCAAAGATTTATCTCAAGCGCGAAGACCTCAACCACACCGGCGCTCACAAGATAAACAACGTTCTCGGACAGGCGCTTTTGGCAAAGCGTATGGGGAAAACCCGCCTAATAGCCGAAACCGGGGCAGGTCAGCACGGAGTGGCTACTGCCACAGCCGCCGCCCTCATGGGCATGGAGTGCGTGGTGTTTATGGGTGAGGAAGACACCAAACGTCAGGCGCTTAACGTCTACAGAATGAAGCTTCTGGGCTCAGAAGTCGTACCTGTCAGGACAGGTACCGCCACCCTCAAGGACGCCGTCAGCGAGGCGATGCGCGAGTGGACCCGCCGCATCTCAGACACGCATTACTGTCTTGGCTCGGTTATGGGACCGCACCCGTTTCCGACAATTGTCAGAGATTTTCAGTCGGTGATTTCACGGGAAATAAAAGAGCAGCTCCTTGAAAAGGAGGGACGCCTCCCCGACGCGGTGATAGCCTGCGTGGGCGGCGGCTCCAACGCAATAGGAAGCTTCTATCACTTCATCAATGACGAAAGCGTGGCGCTGATAGGCTGCGAAGCTGCCGGACGCGGTATCGACACCTTTGAAACCGCCGCTACAGTCAACACCGGGCGTCTCGGAATCTTCCACGGAATGAAATCATACTTCTGTCAGGACGAATTTGGACAGATAGCGCCCGTTTATTCCATCTCGGCGGGACTCGACTACCCCGGAATCGGTCCCGAACACGCGCATCTTCACGACATAGGGCGTGCGCAGTATGTTCCCATAACCGACGACGAAGCCGTTGAAGCGTTTGAATACCTCGCGAAAACCGAAGGCATCATTCCCGCGATAGAATCCGCTCACGCCGTCGCGTACGCAAAAAAAATCGCCCCTACAATGGGCAAAGACAGAATAATCGTCGTAACCATCTCGGGACGCGGCGACAAGGACTGCGCGGCTATCGCGAGATACAGAGGTGAAAACATCAATGAATAGAATTAAATCCGCGTTTGAAAACGGCAAGGCGTTTATACCTTTCGTAACCTGCGGCGACCCCGACCTTGAGACCACGGCAAAGGTAGTCCGCGCTGCCGCCGCGAACGGCGCCGACCTTATAGAGCTCGGCATCCCCTTTTCCGACCCTACAGCCGAAGGCCCCGTAATTCAGGGCGCTAATATCCGCGCTCTTTCGGGTGGCGTGACCACCGACAAAATATTTAACCTTGTGAGGAGCCTTCGCACCGACGTAAAGATACCTCTGGCATTTATGACCTACGCAAACGTCGTGTTCAGCTACGGAGCCGAGCGCTTCATCTCGACCTGCCGCGAAATAGGCATCGACGGGTTGATTCTCCCCGATCTGCCCTTTGAGGAGCGGGAAGAGTTTCTGCCGCTATGCCGCAAATACGGTGTAGCGCTGATATCTCTCATCGCGCCCACCTCAGAAAACCGCATCGCGATGATAGCAAATGAAGCTGAGGGCTTTATATACGTAGTTTCGAGCCTCGGCGTCACCGGAATGAGAAACGAGATAAACACCGATATCGGCTCAATAGTGAAAGTGATACGCGAAAACACCGACATTCCCTGCGCCGTGGGCTTCGGGATATCCACCCCTGAACAGGCGGCAAAGATGTCGGCGCTGTCGGACGGCGCTATAGTCGGCTCTGCGATAATAAAGATAATCGAGAAATACGGCAGGGATTCCGCGCCATACGTCGGGGAATACGTTAAGTCGATGAAAGAAGCTATGTTAGCTCAGAAGTAGAACAGGTCTTCAAACTTTTTGTCCAGCGCTATGCAGAGTATAAGCGCCAACTTTGCCGTCGGATTGAATTGTCCTGTTTCGATCGAGCTTATGGTGTTTCGCGAAACGCCGACCATATCCGCGAGTTGCTGCTGCGAAAGCCTGCGCTCCGCCCGCGCCTCTTTCAGTCGGTTTTTTAAAACAAGTATGTCGTCCAAACGGTTCACCGCCCTACATCAACGCGATCAAGCTGTAGATATGGTATCCCGACATCACGGATACAAGCAGCGTATAGCACAAAGCCGCTAAGAGCTCGCCGCGAAGGCGGAGTTTTATGTATTTGACCCAGTGATTTGTCATTTCTGCGCTGAAAACAAGCGCCCACAGCCCAAAGTTCAATCCGCCGCCGGTAACTATCTGCGCTATGAAAAAGACGCCGGCAAAAACCAGCATTACCGCGACTGTAATTGAGCCCGCAAGCTTTGAGACTTCCTGTTCGTACATATCTTTGTTTTTGTTCTCCGCTCTGCTCTTTGATAAAATTTCTTCTTTGTCCATATCAAAACCTCCTGAAAATTTGCCAAGTTTTCTTGTCAATATAATTATATCACTGCCAAGTTTACTTGTCAAGAGGCTTCAAGAAAAAGTTACTGATTTTATAAAAAACAGAACGCCCGGAACTATATCCGGGCGTTGTTGCTGTCAGCACAAAAGCGTTTCTCTATTCCTTCTTCCCGTGCCTCAGATAATAGACATAGGAATACACCGCCGGGGCCGCGCAGGCGACCATATCCACCGCAAAATATACCCAGAACAGCACCGGCGAGGCAGTTACAAAGAACGCAAGGATCACCGTTGCCACGCCCGCGACTACATATACCTTTCCGCCGAAGCGGTGGGTCGCCTGCCAGTTGGCTTCGTCGTTTAAAGCCCACGGGACTTTTATGCCTATCGAGTAGTTCTGTCCGCACTTCGGAAGATAGTTTCCGAGTATGATAAGCATTATCCCGATAGCGATGAACATGCCGGTAGTTATGTTTACCTTCATTCCGAGGGCGTAGGCATACATAAAGCCGCTTACGAGTATTGACATCACCGGGCATATCCACAGCACCATGAGAAAGGGCTTGCCGTCGATATTGCGGCGCTTCGGGTCGATGAGCGTCATCACCGTGCATAAGATATGCACCAAAAGCATCGCCGCCGGCAGCGCGAAGACCGCAACCGCCTTGGACATATAGCCGTTCGCCTCGCCTGCGGCATCGAAATGGGTGGGCATAGGGTCGGGCAGCCTGTTCCAGAGTATCAGGCCGAGGGCTATCGGCAAAAGCGTGAGCAGAGCAGTTATTATTATCGTAGGCAGATATTTTTTAATCATTGTCGTTACCTCCTAAATCCTTTATCCAGAGAATAATTTCCTCAAGCACTGAGGCGTTGAGTTCGTAATAAATGAATTTTCCCTCGCGGCGGTCGCGTATAAGATCGGCTTCCCTCAACACCGAGAGATGTCGCGATATAGCTGCTCCCGTTATATCAAACCTCTCGCATATCTCGCCCGCAGAAAGAGCCCCGCCTTTTAAAAGATTAAGTATCTCGCGCCTCGTCGGGTCGGCAAGGGCTCGAAGCGTCGCCTGAAGTCCCATTGCGTTCCTCCTTTCTGAATTATCATTTAACATTTAGCCTAAATGTTAAATGTAGTATAACACAAAGCGGCGGAGTTGTCAATACCCCGCCGCAAAAATTATTCTTCGACGCTTTTAAACCTTATATTGAGGTCGACATTTCCGTTGATTCCCGGTACGCTGCCCTTTGAAGAATACTGCCACATATCGAAATCATACGGGAAATTGGGGACGTCTGAGTACTCGGCGTACCAGATATCGTAGCCTTCAAGCCTCGAAAGGTCATACTTCCAGACGGCGGTCTTCTTATTGGCGTATATAGCCGCCTTGTAGCCCTCAAGTTCGAGGCGCTGCGCAAATACGAGGAAGTTGCTCGTGAGCAGGTCGGGGTCGATATCAGAAGCGCGTACGGCGTCGCCGTCCGGGTCGATGACGACCTCCCAGTCATAAAATACCGGCAGCGTGAGGTTGTAGCCGTCGAGCAGTCCTACGATAAACTCCGCCTCATCGAGCGCCTCCTGCATATCCACCGCCTGCGAGAAGTAATAGACTCCCACGTCAAGGCCGGCTTCGAGCGCGCCCTCTATGTTCTGTCTGAAATTGACGTCCTCGTTGAGCGAGCCGGTAACGTAGCCGCGGTTTCCGCAGCGGATTATGACAAATTCGACGCCGGAATCCCTGACCTGCTGCCAGTCGATTTCGCCCTGATATACCGAAACGTCGATACCCGCGACGGAATAAACACTGCCGTCGTTATAGGATACGCGACCCGTAAGTTCATCCTTGACAAACATCTCGGGATTATATGTATTCTTCGGCACCGAATCGAGCAGCGGCATCCATATGGGACCGTAATTGGCGTCGTTCAAAAGATACCTGTCCGAAGCGAGGGCGTGGTTGTATTCCTCCGACGGCTCTATTATCGTTATCGCCGGCACCTCGACGATTACCTCTTTTTCGACCTCTACCACCTCTGGTACTATAGTCCCCTGCTCACGGTTCCAACCTATCGCCGCAACGGTCAGCGCAACGGCGAGAAGTATTACCGCAGCGCCGAGACATGTCACAGCCGCGGCATAACCCTTCAGCAAAATGTTTTCCCGGCTTTTTTCGGTCTTCTTCGACAGCGCAACGAGGTCTTCATACACCTGCGCGGCAGAGGCGGGCTTCTGAGTCTCAGCGGGGGTCTCCTGAGCGTTCTCAGGGACTGCGGCTGATGTAAATTCAAGTTTATCGGGCATAGCTTGTTCCTTTCCGCGACAAATTGCCACTTCTTTATTCTTTTTCCGACAACTACAGTGTAACATATCGCAGGCAATTTGTAAAGCGATATAACCGAAAAACAGTTGGAAGAAAACAGAAAAAGAAGTCAGAAACCTTTATGTACTGATTTCCGACTTCTGTCTTATGAGTTCTGTTAAATTTCCGCCACAGCCTCGACCTCCGCAAGCGCACCCTTGGGCAGGTCTTTGACCGCCACACAGCTTCTTGCCGGTGCTGAGGTTATGTATCTGCCGTAGACCTCGTTAAAAACCGCGAAGTCGGCTATGTCGGCGAGAAAGCATGTGGTCTTGACTACGCGGTCAAAATCCGTTCCCGCCGCCGATAGCACCGCCGAAAGGTTCTTCATTATCTGCTCGGTCTGCTCGGCTATGCCGCCTTTCACAAGCTCTCCGGTCGCGGGATCAATGGCTATCTGCCCCGAGGTAAAGAGCAGGTTGTTGCTTTTTATCGCCTGCGAATAGGGTCCTATCGCTTTGGGCGCGTTTGGAGTGAATATTTTTTCCGACATAGAATTGTCCTCCTTATAAAATTTTGAAGCCGTAATCGGTTAAAGCCTTTTTAATCTGCTCGATGTGCTCAAAGTTACGGGTCTCGATGTTAAGACGCAGATAGCAGCCGTTTACGTCGGCGCCCGCGCCCGAATGTTCGTGGAAGACTGCGGTCACGTTGCCGCCCTGCTCGGCTATGATGCGCGAAACGTTCATAAGCTGTCCCGGCTTGTCTACAAGCTCAATCATAAGCTGACAGTTCCTGCCCGACATCAAAAGACCTCTCGCTATCACCCTCGAAAGAATCGTGACGTCGATATTTCCTCCCGAGAGTATGCATACCGTCTTTTTGCCCGCAAGGTCGACCTTGCCGAACATAGCCGCCGCTACGGCAACCGCGCCCGCGCCCTCCGTGACGAGCTTGTGCTGTTCCATAAGAGCGAGTATAGCCGCCGAAATCTCGTCGTCGGTTACGGTGACAATGTCATCGACGTATTTGCGGCATATATCATATGTGAGCGTTCCCGGCTCCTTGACGGCTATACCGTCGGCGATGGTAAACACCCTGTCGAGCTTTTCTATCTGCTCGTCGTCGATGGATTTCTGCATCGACGGCGCGCCCGAAGCCTGAACGCCGTAGACCTTTATGTCCGGATTGAGGTTTTTGATAGTATAGGCGATGCCCGAGATGAGTCCGCCACCGCCGATGGGGACGATGACCGCGTCCATATCGGGTATCTGCTCGGCAAGTTCGAGCGCTATGGTTCCCTGACCCGCGATGACGTCCGGGTCGTCGAACGGGTGGATAAAGGTGTATCCCTTTTCGTCCCGCAGACTCAGAGCTTTCTGGTAAGCGTCGTCATAAACTCCCTCGACAAGGCAGATCTCTGCGCCGTAGCTCTTTGTAGCCTCTACCTTTGAGATGGGTGCGCTGTCCGGCAGACAGATTACCGCCTTGATGCCGTTTTTCTGCGCCGCGAGCGCCACGCCCTGCGCGTGGTTTCCCGCCGAACAGGCGATAACTCCCCTGCTCTTTTCCTCATCGGTCAGACGGGACATCTTGTAATAAGCTCCCCTCACCTTGAACGAACCGGTTATCTGAAGATTTTCGGTTTTGAGATAAAGCTCGGCTCCGGGTCTGAGCTTCGGGGCGTATAGCACGTCGGTCTGAATTGCGACGTCCTTCAGTGCATATCTCGCCTTGTATACATTGTCAAGCGTGACTTTTTCCAATAAAATCTCTCCTTATGATATTATCTGTTAAGTGGTAAGTATAACACAACCGTTAAAAAATGTCCATAGCAAAACCGCGTCCGGCGGAAATTTCGCTTATCTTTCGTCGCATATTGCAATTTCGACGGCTTTATGTTAAAATATACTTATAAAATTTCAAGGAGGCAGACATATGAAAAGATTTCAGGACATTCTGACGCTTGACGTCCCCGAAGACGTTCTCACAAAACAAGATGGCAGGGAATACCCCGCTTTCAAAAAGTATTTCTACTATTCCCGCACCGCCGGACGCGACACTCCGATAAACGTTCTGCTGCCTCCGAACTTCTCCGAGAATAAAAAATACCCCGTTCTCTACATTCTGCACGGATACTTTGACAACGAGGACTGGATGACCCGTGACGTCGTGAAAATCGACACGATGCTACCGAACCTCTATGCCAAGGGAGAGGCTAAGGAGATGATAGTAGTCGTGCCATACATTTATTGCAGCAAGGATATGCCCGCCTGCACCGGTATGAACCTGCAAAATTCCCTCAATTACGACAATTTCATCAACGACCTCGTGACCGACGTCATTCCGTTTATAAATTCTCACTTCCCCGTTTCGGAAAAGAGGGAGGACACCGCTCTGACAGGCTTCTCAATGGGCGGTAGGGAGTCGCTCTTTATCGGCTTTAAGCACCCCGAAATCTTCGGCAGCATCGGCGCCGTCGACCCGGCTCCCGGACTGGTTCCCATACCCGAATCCCCCGCTCACCCGGGTCAGATGCAGCGCAGCGAGCTTACCTTCAAAGAGTATAAGCCTAAGGTCCTGCTTCTCTGCGCGGCGGCGGACTACTCCGAAACCGACGATTCGCCCTTCAACTACCGCGCAATGCTGACAAAAAACGGCGTCGAACACCTCTGGCTCCACATGAACGGTCTTCGGCACGACCACACCATAGTTATGCCCCACCTCTATAACTTCTTCAGAATGATTTTCAGATAACATTCCAAAATTTCTCACAAAATCGCGCAAAACAGCCGTTTATTATCTGATAAGTCCGTACTTTTGGACTCGAATAGTGTTATAATCAAATCATAGAAGCAAAACGGACACCGACAGCGGAGGTTTTCTATGAAAGGTTACGACACTTCAAACGGCTATATGGGCTACGTCGACGGAAAGTATATGCTTTTTGTCAGCGAGGAAGAATACCGCGAGTATATCGAAGATAAAACGGAAAGCAAAGACTGAAAATTTACCGTCCCCGCGTGCATAACGTGGGGACGGTATTTTTAAACACTTCTTGAAATTATTATCCCTCAGTCGGGTTAATCGCCGCCCGCTTGCACGTAATCCGACGTAGCGAGCAGAGCAGCGGTCCACGGGCCTTCCCAGCGGTTGCTTATCTTCCAGCCGTCGTTGGTCAGCTCAAACAGATACCTTGTGCCGTCTTCGATTTCGCCCTGAATATACATGCTGTTTCCGGCGTCGGAGGTGAATTTGAAGCTGTCGGGGATGTCGAGCTTTATTCCATCGCTCCGATAAAGCTTTCCGTCGACGTTTATTATCGCGAGTTTGCCGTATAAACCGCTCAGAATGTCTTTGACAAAGCCCTCGTTATAAACCTCTTTCATTTTCGCAACGGTGCTGTCGTAGGACTTGAACCACTGCCCATCGAGGACTCTGTAATAGATCACGCCGTCGCGGACGACCGAGTCGCTTTTATCGACCGAAAGATAATCGGTATAAAGCGCCTTTACAATCTCGATGTCGCACTTGATAAGAGAGTCGGTTATTTCGTCGGTAAATTCGGGGGTGTCGAACGGATTTATCTTTATCGACCTCAGAACGTCGAGGCAGGTGTCTTCGTCAAGGTCAAAGTCGCCCGCTGCGTAAAATGTCGCCACGGTGCAGTAGCCGTTTTGCGTCTCAACGACATAACTGACATATTCAAAGCTGCCATAATAGCCGTCGGCGCGGCTGCGGCTTACCATAAGGTAGGGCTCCTGCTCGGTCGGGACGTGTTCGGTCTCCTCATATACCGTTATGTCCGAGTACTCGCCCTCGTTGGGGTTAAACGTCTGCGGGTATTCCGTACCTGCGGGGAAGCTTCGGAAGATATCGGGTTCGTAATCCTCCGCCGGGAAGGGCGGGCTTATTTCAAATACCTTTGCGCCGTTTAGGTCGGCAACGGTAGCGCCGTTATATTCCCATTCGGCGGGCAGGGTAAAATCTACTTGGGATTTGCCGAGATCTCTATAGAGCTCCCAGCCGTTTTCGCCCTTTCTGACGTTTCCGGCAATCATGAGAACGCCGTATGTCCGATGTGTTATGCCAGGAACTCCGCCCACCTCATCGAGATATTCTATAATGTCGCGGTACTCCGTCGTATCGATCACCCGCCAGCCGCCGTCCTGCTTTTCTATCTCTATCATCACATAAACGCCGTTGGCGAACAACACCGGTATTACGCCGCCCTGCGTTTCGTCATCAGCGGTGTAATCATACGACCAGTTTACATCCGAAAGCTCGACATGCTCCGAGAGGTATTCCTCGATAATATTTTCGAGCTCTTCGCGGCTCGGCGGCTCCGAAGCAGCGCTTTGCGCCCTGATACTCTCGAGGCTTATCAGCGTTTCATAGCCGTCGGCGTCGGTGGTGTAGTGGGTCTCGTAGTCGGTTATCTTCCAGTTGTTGCCGTCTCTTTCAAGCCAAAGGACGCTTATCATATATTCGCCCTCGTCGCCCTCGGAAAGCAGTTCGCGGTAGACCTCTAACTTCACGGTGTTGTTATCGACCATGTCGTTGGCAGACTTCCAGTCGCTGCTGACGCTCCAGCCTATGCCTCCTGCGTCGCGGGAATAGGTCTTGCCCTCGTATTCGCGATAGTGGCCGTCGGAGAGGCTTTCCTCCGCAATTTCGTCGGTAAACAGTTCGTGCATAAAGTCATAGAGCTGCTGCCACTCGGTAAATCTCTCCTCGTTGACGGGGAAGTAATATTCGCCGTCTATCTCAACGCCGTCGGCGGGGTCGTTGGAGGGGTAGCTCAAAGAGTCGTAGATATAAATTCTCTCATAAAGAAGGAAATTATTAACTATATTCTCGACGTTGGGCCTGCTTCTGGCGCTTTTCAGCGAGACGGGGGCATCGTCGGAATCCCAGCCGATGCCGGTTTCGGAATCTACGGTATACTGAGCCGTTATCTCGCTGCCGTCGGCGTCAACGGCAGTTACATTTATTACGGTCATTCCGTCGCGGTCATGCTGAATGATTTCTACCTCGCAATCGTCTATGCCGAAGTGCTGCTGAATAAAGTACATCTTCGCCAAGCCTTCGATTTCGGTCATACTCATAGGCTCGGTCTCCGCGCC
>CANQVG010000022.1 GCA_947627235.1 uncultured Clostridia bacterium
CCGAGTCGCGGGTGTAGTCAAGGGTCTTGGCGCCGAAAGCCTGCGCCGCGTCTCTTACGTCCGCCCTGTTATCGGGGTCGTTTTTGACCTTTATCAGCAAAAGTTCGCATGATACCGATTCCACGATGTCCAGCTCCTTTATTGAGCAGACGTCCGGAAGCTTGTAGAGTTGGTTTATGAGCTGCTTCTTATCGGTCTCAAGGCCGGAGGAACTTACGGTGATTCTTGAAAGCTCGGGAGTTTCGGTTTCGCTCACCGTGAGGCTGCTTATATTGAACCTGCGGCGGCGGAACATGCTCGTGACGCGGTTCAGAACGCCGAACTCGTTTCTTACAAGCACCGCAACCGTGAAGTTAGTCATTTGAGTCACCTCCGATATCAACCTTTGTGATTATGTCATCCATAGAGCCTCCGGGCGGGAGCATCGGCAGGACAAATTCGTCCTTGTCAATCATACACTCAACCACAAACGGACCTTCACTTGAGAACGCCTTTTCAAGCGCTTTATTAAGCTCCTCAACCGTCGACGCCGAGGCGCCGTCGGCTCCGAAAGCCTTAGCAAGGGCTACAAAATCGGTTTTTCTGTCTAAGACGGTGTTGGAATAATGCCTGTCGAAGAAAAGCGTCTGCCACTGGCGCACCATTCCGAGGACGCCGTTGTTCATAATAAGAATCACGAGCGGAACCTTATAGGTGACTGCGGTCGCAAGCTCGTTTAGGCACATTCCGAAGCCGCCGTCGCCCGTCACAAGCACCGCTCTTTCCTTTGAGGCAAAGGAAGCGCCTATAGCCGCGCCCATTCCGAAGCCCATTGTTCCGAGACCTCCGGAGGATATGAACCTGCGTGTCTTTTTGAACATAAGCGACTGTGCCGCCCACATCTGGTGCTGCCCGACGTCGGTCGCGACAGGTGTGTTCTCGCCGAGAAACTTATTCAGAGTGAGCATCGCCGCGCGGGGAGTGAGTCCCTCACGGTTGTCCGTTACACGGTGTTCCTCAAATTTGAGGTTCTCTATCGTCCTGCGCCATTCGGGGAGCTTCTTCTGCGAGAGGAGCGGTATAAGTCTTTGCAGAGTGAGCTTTAAGTCGCCGCGCATAGAATGTGCAGCGTTCACCGTCTTGTCAAGCTCAGCGCCGTCGACGTCGATGTGGACTATCTTTGCGTTTGTAGCAAATTTGGCGCGGTTGCCGGTGACTCTGTCATTGAATCTTACGCCGAGCGAGATTATGCAGTCTGCGCGGTGCATAGCCATAGATGATGCGTAGTGACCGTGCATTCCCTGCATTCCCAAAAAGCGCGGGTGATCGGTGGGTATTCCGGAGATTCCCATAAGCGAGCAGCCGATGGGCGCGTCAAGCTTTTCCGCGAGCGCATAAAGCTCTTCCTGAGCCTCTGAATTTATAAGCCCGCCGCCGAAGTAGATAAAGGGCCTTTGCGACTGGTTGATGCACTCCGCCGCAGCTTCAATCCTTATGTCCTTAGCGGGACGCCTCGGTTCCGCCGAAACCGGCTCCTGCGGGGTGTATTCGCAGGAAGCTATCTGAATGTCCTTCGGGACGTCTATAAGTACGGGTCCCGGACGTCCCGAAGCCGCGAGCCGAAAAGCTTCTCTTATGGTGTCGGCAAGTTCCTCAACGGTTCCGACGATGTAGTTGTGCTTGGTTATCGGGAGGGTGATACCCGTGATGTCGATTTCCTGAAAACTGTCGGTGCCGAGCTGATAGGTGGGTACGTTGCCTGTTATGGCAATCATAGGCACCGAGTCGAGGTAAGCGGTCGCGATTCCAGTGACGAGATTTGTGGCGCCGGGTCCCGATGTCGCGATAACGACGCCGGGTCTGCCGGTAGCTCTCGCGTAGCCGTCGGCGGCGTGAGCGGCGCCCTGCTCGTGGGCGGTCAGAACATGCAGAATTTCGTCCTGATATTTATAGAGCGAATCGTATACATTCAGTATCTGTCCGCCCGGGTAGCCGAATACCGTGTCGACTCCCTGCTCTATGAGCGTTCTGACGATTATATCCGAGCCGGATAATTTCATTGTATCATTCCTTTTCTATATTGCTTTTACCGCATTTGCGATGAGTGTTCCCATTTCGGAACACTTTGTGAGCTTAAGACCGTCCTCGGCACTCATAATGTCGCCTGTGCGGTATCCCGCGCCGAGCACCCTTCCGACGGCTTCCTCGATGTCGTCTGCTTCTTTCGTCATATCGAAGCTGTAGCGGAGCATCATCGCCGCAGAGAGGATTGTTCCTATCGGGTTGGCGACGTCCTGACCCGCGATGTCCGGCGCCGAACCGTGAATAGGCTCGTAAAGCCCGCAGGAGGTCGAGCCGAGACTTGAGGAGGGTATCATTCCTATCGAGCCGGTTATCATCGAAGCCTCGTCGGAAAGGATATCTCCGAACATATTCTCGGTGACGATAACGTCAAACTGCGACGGATCCTTTACTATCTGCATCGCGCAGTTGTCTACAAGCATATCCGAAAGCTCAACGTCGGGGTACTCGTCGGCAAGGCGGTGAATTACGCTTTTCCAGAGGCGCGAAGTGTCCAGCACGTTGGATTTTTCCACCGAGCAGAGCTTTTTGCGGCGCTTGCGGGCGGTCTCGAAGCCTATTCTGCCGATGCGCTCGATTTCGCTCTCGGAGTATTTCATAACGTCCTCCGAAATCTTCTCGCCGTCCTCATAGGTCTTGTGGTCGCCGAAGTAGATTCCTCCGATAAGCTCGCGCACAATGATAAAATCAATGCCCTTTTCGACTATCTCCGGCTTGAGCGGAGACGCCGCCGCGAGCTGCGGCCATATCTTTGCGGGACGGTTGTTTGAATATACCCCCATACCCGCTCTGAGTCTTAAAAGACCCTTTTCGGGACGCATATTTCCGGGGACGGAGTCCCACTTTTTCCCGCCTACGGCGCCGAGAAGCACGCTGTCGGAATTTACGCACTTTTTAAGCTCGCTCTCGGGGAGCGGATCGCCGAATTTGTCGATGGCGCAGCCGCCCATATAGGCGTCTTCATATTCAAATGTATGACCGTATTTTTCCGCGACGGTATCCAGAACCTTTATAGCCTCGTTGACTATTTCGGGACCGATGCCGTCACCGCGTATGACGGCAATATGTTTTTTCATATTTATTACCTCACTTTTTCAGCGATTTTAGCAGCCCGCCCGCCGAAATGATGTTTTGTATGAACTCGGGGAACGGCTGCGCCCGATAGGTTTTTTGAGTGGTGATGTCGGTGATTATTCCGGTGTCGAAGTCGACCGATACCTCGTCGCCCGCCGAGATGCCGTCGGCGGCTTCGGGACACTCGAGTATCGGCAGACCGATATTTATGGCGTTGCGGTAGAAGATTCTCGCGAAGCTCTTTGCGATAACGCAGCCGGTGCCGCAGGTCTTTATAACGAGAGGTGCGTGTTCGCGGGACGAGCCGCAGCCGAAGTTCCAGCCCGCCACCATAACGTCGCCGGGGCGGACGTTATTGACGTAATCCCTGTCGATGTCCTCCATGCAGTGCTTTGAAAGCTCCTTTGCGTCGGAGGTGTTAAGATACCTCGCGGGGATAATTACGTCGGTGTCTACATTGTCGGGGTATTTGAAGACTTTTCCTTTGGTATTCATATTTCTGCCTCCTTCGGTGCGGTGATGTAGCCCGTGAGTGCGGAAGACGCCGCTGTCGCGGGGCTTGCGAGGTAGACCTCGCTCTTTACATGTCCCATTCTGCCGACAAAGTTGCGGTTTGTGGTGGCTATGCACCTCTCACCCTCGGCGAGAATACCCATATATCCGCCGAGACAGGGACCGCATGTCGGTGTGGAGACCACGGCTCCCGCGTCAATAAAGGCGGTTATGTATCCGCGCTCTATGCACTCGCGGTAGATTTTCATAGTTGCGGGGATTATGATGCACCTTACTCCGTCGGCGACTTTTTTGCCGTTTAGGATATTATAGGCTGCCTCCATATCCTCCATTCTGCCGTTGGTGCAGCTTCCTATGACTACCTGGTCAACTTTTATGTCCGAAAGCTCGGTTGCGGGCTTGGTGTTCTCGGGAAGATGCGGGCAGCTGACCGTCGGGACAATCTCGGAAAGATTTATTTTTATTACCTGTTCGTAGACCGCGTCGGGGTCTGCGGAGTATTCCACGGGTTTTCGTTCGGTTCTGCCGTTCATATAGGCGCGTGTGACGTCGTCTACGGGGAATATGCCGTTTTTGGCGCCCGCCTCTATCGCCATATTGCAGATGCAGAGTCTGTCGTCCATAGAGAGCGAAGCGACGCCTTCGCCGGCAAATTCCATACTCTTGTAAAGCGCGCCGTCTACGCCTATCTTTCCGATTATCGTGAGGATAACGTCCTTGCCGGAGCAGTTTTTGGGGAGCTTTCCCGTAAGCTCGAACTTTATCGCGGCGGGGACTTTGAACCACGCCATACCGGTCGCCATACCGGCTGCCATATCGGTAGAGCCGACGCCCGTCGAGAAGGCGCCGAGCGCGCCGTAGGTGCAGGTGTGGCTGTCCGCGCCGATTATGCAGTCGCCGGCGGTGACTATTCCCTGCTCGGGAAGAAGAGCGTGCTCTATTCCCATTTTGCCGACGTCGTAAAAGTGGCTGACACAGTGTTCACAGGCAAATTCGCGGCACTGTTTCGACTGTTCGGCAGCCTTTATGTCCTTGTTCGGGACGAAGTGGTCAAGGACTATGGCAATTCTGTCTTTGTCGAACACTCCGTCGAAGCCCGCCTTTTTGAACTCGTTCACCGCGACGGGGGTGGTTATGTCGTTGCCGAGTACGATGTCGAGAGAAGCCGAGATGAGCTGTCCTGCCTCGACGCTGTCAAGCCCCGCGTGCGCCGCGAGGATTTTTTGTGTCATTGTCATTCCCATAGCGTTACGCCTCCTGTTTCTTAGAGTTGTTGTATGCGCTGATGAGCGCGTAGGCGCTCGATTTCAGAATGTCGGTGTGATGTCCGGCTCCCCAGTACATTTTGCCGTCGGCTGCCTTTATTCCGATGTATGCTATCGCCTCCGACTTCGAAGTCTGGTTCTGGAGGCTGTGTTCGGAATATATCTGAAGCGTGTAGTCGTCGCCGGTGAGGGCTTTGAGGGCTGTTGAAACCGCGTCAATGGAGCCGTTTCCTGAGGCGGTCATGGTTTTCTGCACGCCGTTCATCTCGAACGTTATTGTGACCTCTACTTCGTTTTCACGCTGGGTGAATTTCATTTCTTTCTCGCATACGGGCGTCACGACGTGGAAATACGTTTTTCGGAAGATGTCGTATATTTCGTCGGCTTTAAGCTCGCGGTGACCTCTGTCCGAGATTCCCTTGCAGAGATAGCTGAAGTGTTCTCTCATTGCGGGCGGGAGCGAGTAGCCGTAGGTGCGTTCGAGAAGATATCCGATGCCGCCCTTGCCGCTCTGCGAATTGACTCTGATAACGTCGGCGTCATATGTGCGGTTTATGTCTGTCGGGTCTATAGGGATGTAGGGAGTGGTCCACTGTTCGAGATGCTTTTCCTCACGCCATTTCATACCCTTTGCTATGGCGTCCTGATGGCTTCCGGAAAACGCCGCGAAGACTAAAGCTCCGGCGTAGGGGGTGCGCTCGTGAATCCGCATACCCGTACACTTTTCGTACACCTCGGAGATCGCCGGCATATCCGAAAAGTCGAGTTTCGGGTCTACACCGTGGGAATACATATTCATCGCGAGGGTGATTACATCGACGTTGCCGGTTCTCTCGCCGTTTCCGAAGAGCGTTCCCTCCACTCTGTCCGCTCCCGCGAGCAGGGCAAGCTCGGTGTCGGCGACGCCGGTGCCGCGGTCGTTGTGCGGGTGAAGCGACAGAGTGACAAATTCGCGGTATTTCAGGTTGCGGCTCATGTATTCTATCTGCGAGGCGTAGATGTGAGGCAGGCTCATTTCAACCGTAACCGGCAGATTGATGATTACGTTATTTGTTTCGGAGGGTTCAAGAATGTCGAGAACCGCGTTGCAGACCTCGAGCGAATACTCCGGCTCGGCTCCCGTGAAGCTTTCGGGGGAGTATTCAAAGCGGAAGTTGCCCTCATATTCGGCGGCGAGCTGCTTGACGAGCTTTGCGCCATCGGTGGCGATTTTCTTTATCTCCTCTTTTGATTTCCGGAAGACCTGCTCGCGCTGGGCGACGCTTACCGAATTGTAGAAGTGGATTATGGCGCTCGGTGCGCCCTTTACCGCCTCAAAGGTTTTTCTGATTATGTGCTCGCGGCACTGTGTCAGCACCTGAACGGTGACGTCCTCGGGGATGAGGTTTTGCTCGATGAGAGCGCGGAGAAAGTCATATTCGGTATCCGACGCTGCGGGGAATCCTACTTCGATTTCCTTGAAGCCGATTTTCACGAGGAGCCTGTAAAATTCGAGCTTTTGCTCAAAACTCATAGGTATGACAAGGCTTTGGTTGCCGTCTCTGAGGTCGACCGAGCACCAGACGGGCGCCTTTTCGATGTGGTCCTTTTTGACCCAGTCGTAGCTCATTTCCGGAGGCAGGTAATACCCCGGGGAATACTTTTTGCAGTTCATCATTTTGCGTTCTCTCCTGTTGTAAAGTGATATTTGTGTTGGATGCTGTAAAACCTCCGGCGGATATACAAAAACCCGTCTCAAAGGTTTTCTTTGAGACGGGTGCATAAATTGCACTCGCGGTACCACTCAAATTGCGGGGAATCCCGCCACTCTTGGAATCCAACAATTCCTATGCATTAACGCAGCAGTCACGGGAAACGTCTACTCACACCTTGCGGTATTTTGGGGGCTTCCGGCTCGGAAGCGAGGGGCTTTCGGCGCGCGCCAACCGGTTCTCACCAACCACCGGCTCTCTGAATCTGCACATCTTCAGCCTTCTTCGTCATCGCCTTTAAAATGAACGCTTTAATTATAAAGTATAAGCTCTGCTTTGTCAATCGCCTTTTTGCCCGAATTTTATTGAAATACCCTGCGGGTTTTGAATTTAATGCACAAAAAGCAGAGAACGTAATTTTGGGTTTCATAGCTTTTGCTATTCGTTTCGCTTCCTGCCAGACGTTGACTATTCGCTTAAAACGATATAAATAGCCACATCAAATTTTAACCGCTGAGCCAACTTTAGGGAACTTTGATACCCCTCCCCCTTGAGGGGAGGGGTCGTGTCGTTCGCCGAACGGCGAGCGACCGAGCGCATAAATTCGGTCGAGAGCAAAGCGAACGACTTAGCGACGCTGACTTTATTTCCTTTTTCGTCACAGTTTGGGCGTCGCTTGCCCTTCCTCTCTATGAGGGGGAGGGGTTTGGGGAGAGGAAGTGAAAACCTGCAAGCTTTAGCAAAAACTATCACTCGACGCCATACAGTTTGCTCTTGCCCTCTAGAACCGTGTTATAGAATAGTCAGGTTAGTCGGAACACCCGCGGAGCATTTATCCTCTCAGATTCGCTTTAAAATCCGTTTTCCGCTTCCGGTTATCTTTTTTCGGTTGCATTTTTTCCAAAAATGGTGTATAATTGTCCCGACAGAAGGAGTATGATTTGAATGGATTTTCTCAGGTGTCCCGAGGACGTCGCCGCGCTGACCGAAGCTTTAGGCTTTCTGCCCTTTTTCGCAAATAAGATTACCGGGTTTTCGGTTGAGGAGCATACCCCGCGCGAGCTGTGGTTTACCGAAGCCGACGGTCCGTGGGAGTGGAAAGGACCCATCGCACGCACAAAAAGGTGCCTTTACGGCAAGTTTTTCGGCGGCAAGGCGGGCTTTATCAGCACCGAGTGGTTTGCAGACTTCGCCAACTACCGCCGCGACGGCTTTGACTTCGATTCGCGCTATGAATCGGGTCTCGCAGGGCGCAGGGATCTGAACGTTTACGACACCGTTTCCCGCTACGGAACGCTTCTCTCAAAAAAGCTGAAAAGTCTCTGCGGCTATTCGAGAGGCGGTGAAAAGGGCTTCGACGGCGTGATAACGCGTCTTCAGATGCAGACTTATATCTGCGTTTCCGACTTTGAGTATATGCGCGATAAATACGGAAATCAGTACGGCTGGGGAGTGGCGAGATATTCCACGCCCGAAGAGCTTTTCGGACGTGATGCGGTGACATCGGCCTATTCGCGGGAGCCGGCGGAGTCTCTCAAACGGATACTTGAGCATCTGAAAAAGGTTCTGCCGGAAGCCGACGAATCACAGCTTTACAGAATGATAAAGTGAGGGGGATAAACTTGACGACAAGACTTGCGCAGATACTCGACCACTGCCTTAACGGACGCAGAATCGTTGTCTGGGGCGAACCGAGCAGGCTTCTCAAAAGACAGCTCGAGCCATACGGCTTTGCTTTTGCCGAAAGGCTTGACCCGAGGCTGCATTTAATAAACGGACGCGAAACCGTCGTATGGGGCGAACCGGACAATCTCTTAAGGAGGCGGCTTGAGCCTTACAACTTTGTTTTCACCGAAAAGGTTGACCCGAAGCAGCATTATGTGGTCGCGGCGACAGATGACGATCTTGCCGATTTCCTTGAAGAACGCGAGGGCTGCGGCTTTCGCAGGGTCGAGGACTATATACTTTACAGCGACGTCGGGCAGGAGCTTCCCTTTGACTGGGAGCTTTACGGTGCGAAGATAGGACGTCAGACCTATTTCGGAGACGGCGTTGTGGAGGCTTGCAGAAACGGCTATATTGAGAGCATCGGGCGATACACCTCTATAAACTCCACAGCAGTAATTCACTGCGACCACCATTCTAATATGGCCTTTGTTACCGACGAGCTTTCGGATTCATTCACACCCGAAAACAAGGCGAAGTTTGAGAAGCTCTGCGCCCTCGACCCCAAGCACCCGTACGCTTTTGGAAAGCCGAAGGTGACTATCGGCAGCGACGTTTGGATAGGCGCGCATACATTCATAAACTGCTCAAAGGTCGTTTCGATAGGCGACGGCGCTGTGATAGGTGCGGGCGCGGTTGTGACGAAAGACGTTCCGCCTTATTCGGTGGTGGTAGGGGTGCCGGCGAATGTAATAAAATACCGCTATCCGCCGGATATGGTACGCACGCTTCTGCGAACGAAGTGGTGGGAGTGGACTCCGGAGGAGATTAACAAAAACGCCGATGCACTTATGTGGCCGGACATATTTATGGAGAGGTTCGGAAAGTGATATGACGGCAAAAGAGATAGAAAATCTTAAGAATGACTGGCGCTATGATACCGGCAAGACCCGACGAATCTGAGCCGAATTGGAAGGTCGAGGAATATCGGCGTGACGTGAAGACAATACTTCATAAAGTAATAAATAATAAGGAGGAAACGGTCATGAAATCAAAGGTATACTTCACAAGAGAAATCTCGCCCGAAAAGGTGCTTGAGGTATATAAGCGGCTCGGCGTTGAGCTTAAGGGCAGGGTAGCCGTCAAGGTTCATTCCGGCGAGGTCGGAAATCAGAACTTTCTGCGTCCGCCGTTCTGGAAGCCGGTCGTGGACTTTGTCGGCGGTACGGTGGTCGAGTGCAACACCGCCTACGACGGCGAACGCGATACCACCGAGAAGCATCTTAAAGCGATAAAAAAACATGGTTGGAACGATTATTTCGACTTTGACCTTATGGACGCCGAGGGACCCGACCTTGTTCTGGATATCCCGAACGGCAAAGTCATAAAGAAGAACTTTGTCGGCAAAAATCTCAGGAACTACGATTCTATGCTCGTTCTATCCCACTTCAAGGGTCATCCGATGGGCGGCTACGGAGGAGCGCTCAAGCAGCTTTCGATAGGCTGCGCCTCGAGCTTCGGAAAGGCTTATATCCACGGCTCGGGCGATACCGAGCATAACATCTGGCGCGCGCCGCACGACGCCTTTTTAGAGTCAATGGCAGACGCCGCGTCGTCGGTGATAAGCTTTTTCCACGGTAACATCGCCTATGTGAACGTGATGATGAATATGTCGGTCGATTGCGACTGCTGCGATGTTGCGGAGGATCCCTGCATGCGCGATATCGGCATACTTGCCTCTTTGGACCCCGTAGCTATTGATCAGGCATGTCTCGACCTCGTTTATGCCGCGACGGACGACCCGGGACAGAAGCATCTTTTGGAGCGCATCGAGAGCCGCAACGGAGTTCACACGATAGAGGCAGCGGCAGAGCTTGGAATCGGAAGCCGCGAATATGAAATTGAAAGAATCTGACATTTTGTTTGCAATTCGGGAAATTTTACAGTATTTTGTTTAAAATTTTCGTCGTATATTTTAAAAAAGCGCTTGCATATTCAAAATGATTGTGATATAATTCATTTGTATAGTCGGATTTATGGCTTATATCACCGTTTTTAGGAATTGCAGGCGCTCTGTTTTAATTTAAAGGTTTTGCCTGCCCGTCCTGACTGATAATACGCAATGTATTCGATATATTAAAGGAGGAACATTAAATGAAGAAACTATTGGCAATCATACTGGCGTTAGCGGCTCTGGCATGTATTATGACCGTGTCTGTTTCGGCGGCTGCGTCTTCTGCGCCGTTCAGCCTCGAGATTGACGCCGGAACGTATACTTTCGGCACGGGAAAGCTTACCGTGCAGGTAGTTGTAGACGGAAGCGTTGAGGTCAACGGTATCGACCTTAATATCAAATGCCCCGAAGGTTTATCGCTTGACGTCCGTAACGATATAGCTTGGAACGGAGAAATTGCAAGTGCTGATATGGACAACGATTATATCGGGAGCAAAGTGAAAAACTTTGTCGACGGCACAGTTTACCTTTTGTTTGCCGCTGCTCCTTTGAGTCCGGAAGTTTCGCCGATTGAACTTAGCGGAACGATTGCAACGCTTACTTTCACGGTTGATGAGAGCAAAATAACGCCCGACTCCGACCTTTCGTTCAGCTTTACAAAGAGCGATATCAGTGACGATAACGGCTTACCCCTTGCACCCGGCTCCGATTTTACCGTGAATTCCGATTCCGAGATTAAGCTTGCCTGCGAAAAGGGCAAGCACGACTATGAAATGAAGTCCGACGAAAACAATCACTGGCAGGAGTGCAAAAAGTGCGGCAACAAGGAAACTGAGCAGTCTCATGTCTCGAACAGTGAACATCCCTGCGTGGCAGGAGAATGTGAAACCTGCGGATATCCGATGAAAGCTTCTGCATCTCACAATTCCGTGCAGATGCATGATGCGAACGTTCACTGGAAAGAGTGCAGTGTGTGCGGGCAGGAACTTGAATCTAAAGCTTCTCATTCCGGCGGAAATGCCGATTGCATGCATGAAGCCGTCTGTGATGTCTGCGGTCAGCCTTATGGCGGAAAAAACAGCAATCTTCACGACTACGGCGCACCGGAGTGGAAGTGGGAAGGCTATGAAAAGGCAACCGCTACATTTACCTGCAAAAGAAGTAAAGAACATGTTCATACCGAAAACGCTGAAATAACCAGTGAAGAGGTCAAAGCGACCTGCGATAAAAACGGCACAATCACCTATACCGCAAAGGTAACGGTTGGCGGCAAAACTTATACCGATACCAAGACCGACAGCGAAACCCTCAAGGCTACCGGTCACAGTTGGGACGGAGGCAAGTGGGATTGGTCAGCTGACGGCAAGACCGCTACTCTGACTTTGACCTGCCAGAACGACAACGCACATACTCAGCAGGTTAGCGGCAAGGTTAAATCGGCTAAGGGCAAAGACCCGACTTGCACCGAAAAGGGTACTACCAAGTACACCGCGAAAGCCGAGTTTGACAGCAAAACTTATACCGATACCATAGAGATTGAAGACGTAAACGCTCTCGGCCACAGCGCTGACACGTCAAAGTGGGTCACCGAAGCAGGAAGCGCTCAGCACTGGCGCGTCTGCGAGCGCTGCGGTGTTAAGATGGACGAAACCGCTGTTGACCATACATACGGTTCTTATACACAGCCCGATGCGGACCATCATTCCCGCATATGCAATGATTGCAAAGCCGTTGAAACCGAAAAACATAGCGGCGGCACCGCTACCTGCACCAAAAAAGCGGTCTGCGAAGACTGCAAGGTTGAGTATGGCGACGTCGATAAGAATAATCACGACGGCGGCGTAGATACTGCTTGGGAAAAAAGTGACACCGAGCACTGGCACGTCTGCAATAACTGCAAGCAAAAAGTGAATGTCGGGTCTCATGAATGGTCGGATGACTACAGGCACGACGCCGATGGTCACTGGCGCGTCTGCAAAGTTTGCCAAAAGGAAGAGACTCACGCAGATCATGATAAGTCGTCCGCGTTGTCTCATGACGCGAGCGGACACTGGAATGCCTGCTCCAAGTGCGACGAGAAGCTCGACTTTGACGCTCATACCAACGCTACCCTGACTCCTGCTGTGGAGCCTTCAAAGGATGAAGACGGCACCAAGCACGACGGAAATCACGCCTATTGGTACTGCCCCGACTGCAATAGATACTTCCTTGACGAAAACGGCAAAAAGGTTGGAGACTTTGAAAATACCGACAGTTTTGTTGTAAAGTATCAGGAAGACTGTACCGATCTTGGACATATTATTTCGGTCGATTTTAACAACCAGTATACACACGTTGTTTACTGTGAGAGGCTTTGCGGTCTTATATATACCGAGCCGCATACTTTCAATCAATACGGCTTCTGCGCGCTGTGCGGCTATAAGATTCCGGGTGCCGACACTCTAAAACCCGAAGACGTTGTTGACGTAGTTTCTCCTGTTCAGGATACCGAGCAGATCACCGACGACAAGGAAGACGAAATGAACGCCGGAGATTCGGGTGACAATCCTGCCGAAGTTACTCCTGTTGAAACCCCTGACGAAACCAACCCCAAAACCGGTATTGCGTTCTCGGTTATTCCGGCAATTCTCGCCGCTATAGTTCTTATAAAGAGAAGATAATAATTAAATGTCCCGCGGGAGGCCGAGCGCTTCCCGCGGGATTTTTTATGTAAAGAAAACCGTCGAAAGAACCGATAGCGTTGATCGGTTGAATAATCCGTTAAAGCGAGTATTGCCGACAATTCGAATGGTTGGTTTATCGCAATTTATCGGGAAATGCAAAGAGTCATTTCAGCAGTGGCAGGGTTTACGTGTAAACGAAAAAACATAGACGAACCTATAGACTAGTCGGCACAGGCACAATGTTTGGATAGAAAACCACCGATACGGCAGGTATATGCTTCCAAAAACGGTTTGCCGGTTGCCTTAGTGCTCTTTGTCGGCTATTGTAAAGACGTTGGCAGAGTTGGTCAGAGGTGGGCGAAACGAAGAAGTTTTGGCAAATAAAAAACCCGGCGCGGAAATTTCCGCGCCGGAAACTGTTATTTCAGCGGCTTATTTTTTCTTCTTTTTGACGGCAGAGGCTGCTACAACGGCTATTACCGCTATAATAGCGACAACCGCAACTATAACCACGGTAATGATAATGGTTTGCTTTTTCTTGGCGGCTGCTTCTTCAGCGGCCTTTCTTGCTGCTTCTTCCTCAGCCTTCTTGGCGTCCTCGGCGGCTTTAAGGAGATCTTCAATCTCGCTGACGGTGTTTTTGGCTTCCTTAGAGGCGTCAGAGATGACGCTGAAGTTGTTAGCGGAGGCAGCTTCCTCGATTTTTGCGGCGGCTGACTGGGCGTCTGTAAGAGCGGCAGTCAGGGCGTCAATATCGTTTCCTGCGGACTGAGCTGCGGTGAGAGCGCTGTTTACGGCGTCAATGTCGCCCTGAATTGCGTTAAGAGCTTCTTCGGCAGCAGCGGCGTTTATGATGCCCTCAATCTGCTTCACGGCGTCTTTGGCAGATTTGAGCAAATCGTTTACGCCCGGGAAGCCGAGAGCCGACTTCTCGGTAAGAGAATCGACAGCGGACTGAGCGTCGGCAAGCGCGGAGTTAAGGGAAGCTTCGTCGGTGGCGGCGTTTGCGGCTTCAAGTGCTGCAGCGGCTGCGTCGGCAAAGGGCTGAGCCTCGGCGACGGCGTCGGCTTCAACTTCTTCAATGCTGCCGTAAATGACTCCTACATAGTCAATAGTAAGGTTGGTAAGGTTTACGCCGTAAGACGGGCCCTTGAAAGCAATACGGTTTGCAGTGGTCATATTCTGTGCATCATAGTCTTCTGCGGTGAGCTCTATGTACTTTTCAAACTCGGCGGGAGCCGTTACTCCGTATTCAGAAGCCTTCCACTGGTTAGAGAATGTGATCTCTATGCCTTTTTCTTCGGTTTGACCGTCGGCAAGAAGCCAGACGCGGAAATCTCCTTCACAGCTTCCCTTGATATGAAGCACTACAGTGTTGTCAAGATCAACGTTCTGGGGAAGATTAAGGGCAAAGAGCGCGATTTCGTTTGCAGTAATGCTTCCGTCCGAAATTGTGACAATCTCAGCGCCGCCTGCGGTGCAGGGACCGATGTGGTCAGCGTCGAGCGGGATTTCAATTTCCTCCGCCGCTGATACAAAGACGGTCATCAAAAGAGCGAGTGAAAGTGCGATGATAACGGATAAAAACTTTTTCATACTGTTCCTCCTAAACAAATTTCAGATTTAACTGATAATATCATTATAGTTTAAATATTTCCAAAAATCTATAGACAATCTCAATATATTTTTGATTTTTTATAATATTTGTGCTTATTTCGACAAAAAGTTACATAAGCTGTTATAGCGCATAAAACCGCCCGCACCTTTGCGGCACGGGCGTAAAGTTAAAATTCTCATTTATCTTTTAACGTCAAAGCTCGGGTTGTAGGCGTAGAAGTTTTTAGCGTCGAGCGTGTCTGTGACGAGACGGAGACCTTCGCCGAACCTCTGGAAGTGAACTATCTCGCGTTCGCGGAGGAATTTGATAACATCGCGGACGTCCGGGTCGTCGACAAGTCTGAGAATGTTGTCATAGGTAAGACGTGCTTTCTGCTCCGCCGCCATATCCTCCATAAGGTCGGCTATCGGGTCGCCGGTCGACTGGAAAATTTCAGCGGAGAAAGGCGTTCCCGATGCTGCGACAGGGTAAAGACCGTTGGTGTGGTCTACAAAGTAGACGTCAAAACCGCTTTCCTTTATCTCCTTCGGCGTGAGGTTGCGCGTGAGCTGATAGACGACCGAGCAGACCATTTCCATATGGCTCAGCTCCTCGGTGCCGATGTCGTTGAGTATCGCTTTGACCTCGGGAAGCGGGGCGGTGTAGCGCTGGCTGAGATATCTCATAGAGGCGCCAAGCTCGCCGTCGGGGCCGCCGAACTGCGAAATGATGATTTTGGCAGCGGTCGGGTTGGGCGTCTTTATTTTTACGGGGTATTCAAGTTTTTTCTCATAGTTCCACATAAATGCTTAACCTCCTCAGTTTGCTGCGAGTTCCCAAGGGAAGGGCGCGTCGACCCAAGCCCAGCGGGTATCGTTCTGTTCTGACTCTATGGTCAGAGGTCCGTATGTTTGTTCAAACTGCTTTTTGGCCTCTTCGCAGAGCTTTTTGTATTTGTTATAGTAGGCCAGTGCTTCGGCGCAGTCGGGGTGCGAGTCTAAAAACATCGCGGAATCCGTGACCGCAAACGAGTACATCTGCACTTTTTTAAGGAGTTTCTGTCTGTCGCTCATACTGCTTTCTCCCCCAAAAACGGCTTGTCGAGGTCTTCAAAGATTGTGCCTCTTTCAAGCGCTACCGACGGCTCGTAGACATTTTTCCACTGCTGATAAGGCACATATGCCATACCTACGGGAGTCTCGGCGGGAAACGCGCTCATAGAGTTGTTGCGGGCGCAGGTGACGCAGGTCTTCTCCGGCTCTTGAGCAAGCATATCCGTAAGATTCATTGTAATAACCATTCCTTTCAAAAAATATCCCGAGGGGGATTTGTCCCCTCGGGATATATTATGCGGACGAAAGCCTGTGTGTGCAGGTTAATCTTCCCAAGCCAATCCGAGCAGGCTCTGCGCGAAAAGCAGCGCCGAAATTATCGTGCCGAATAGGTTTAAGCAGTCCGCGCGCCGTATATTATCGGCAGAACCGAAGCGATAAACGCCGCGATAGCAACCCATCACCGCGCTCAAAGGAGCTTTTTACCCTGCTTTAAGAGCAACAGAGCGCCGAGCGGCGGGATTTCAAGCATCAGCGCCGCGGCGGGAAAAAGTAATGTCAAAGCCGCGTTTTTTATTTTGCCATAAAATCACTACTTATATAATAAAATATCCCTCCCCGAAAAATTCAACGGGGAGGGGAATTTGTACGGTTAAACGGCAGTGCTGTCGGCGGGCTGCGGCGCTGATGAGTCAGCGCTCTTTGCGGCTTCAGCCTGCTCCTCTGCTTCCAGGGCGTAGGCGGTCTCAAGTTTTTTGAGAAGCTTTATCATATCCTCGCTTTGACGCGGGGTCTTTTTATATTTTCCGAGGAAGCCCACAAGCTTTCTCGCGCGTTCTTTTTTGTGAAGTCTCAGATAAACAAGTCCGAGATAAAGTCCCGCCCATACTCTTACCTCAATAGGACGGCAGTCGAGCAGTTCCTTAAAGCCCTTTTTCGCACCGTCATAGTCCTTGTCGGCGTATTTAAGAATCGCAGCGGTAAGCTTTTGCTCCGGTCTGTAGGAATACTTCGAGCAAAAAGGTTCTCCGAGGGCAACCGTCGAGCGGGCGCTTTCAATGTCGCCGGTAAGTAGAAACAGATAAGTGTAGAGGTTATAATAGTCTGCCGCCATTTTGGCGTCGAAGCGGTCGAGATCTATGTCGCGTAGGATAGAAAACGCGTCGTCGTATCGTCTGCCGTCGATGTATGCCTTTGCAAGACAGAGATCGTTTCGTGCGCCGAGGGAGCTTCCCGAAAGCTTGCGGTGTTTGCGTTCCAGAAGCTCGTAATACTCCTTCGAGTAGCCTGTTTTGCGGAGAACTTTAGCTGCCTTTCTGCGCTGGGCGCGGTAGACGTTTAGTACGAAAACGTATATGAGATGTGCCGCGAGCGCGATTGCGCCTATAACGCAGGCGAGAGAACAGGCAAAGCTGAAATTATCGGTGAGCCAAGCGGGGAGGTCATAGCCCGCGATGCTTCCGCTGAGCGTAAGCTTGAAGTCCAAAAACGGCAGCAGGCGATAGAACGAGGCTTCGGAGTAAAAGCCGAGAAGCCGTGCGGTTATGAGCACCGCCGAGGCAAATATGACGACGCACAAAAGCCATATTCTCAAGGCTCTCGCTTCAAGTCTGCTTTTTATCATTCAAAACAACCCCTTTTTCCCAAGCGCGCTGTCCCGCGCTCCGACACTTTATTAAGAATATTATATCATATTTAAAATAAAATTACAATAGCGAATTTTGACGCAAAACCGGTTTCACAGTCTCTCCGACCCTATTGTGAGGTTGTTGACCCATATTCTCTTTTTGACGAGTATGTATCCCAGAACGCACCTGATGAGTCCCGAAAGCTGTTCGGCGAGCATTATCAGAGCAACCGGCATACCGGGAACAAATCTCGTCAGAACAAACACTATAGGGTAGTTTATCGCCCAGACTGCCCCGCTGTCAAATATGAACGTGATAAATGTCTTTCCTCCTGAACGCAGTGTAAAATAGCAGGCGTTTAGGAAGGACTGTATCGGCATACCCGCCGCCACCGCGAGTATAAACTGAGTCGCAAGTTCTTTTATCTCCGGCTCGGTGTTATAAAACTGCGGGAAGAGCGGCGCCACCGCCGCCATAACAGCACCGGTGAACACGCTTGATATCACGGAAACAAACAGAAGCTTTCTGTCGAGGTCAACGGCTTCATCTGTTCTTCCCGCTCCGAGAGACTGTCCGACGATAATCGAAATTGCGCTGCCAAGAGATAAAAATACCACGTTGAACAGGTTCATAACCGTCACGCTGATGTTGTTTGCACTGACCACTTCAAGTCCCCTTACCGAGTAGCACTGCGCTACCGCCGCGATTCCGAAGCTCCAGAGAGTCTCGTTGAGAAGCAGAGGTGTACCCTTTCTCACTATCGCCGCGACAATGCTTTTCGGTATGTAAAGACTTGCAAACAGCTTCTTTGCAAAGGGATTTTTTTTACTGTGCAAGTGGGTCCATATCACCACAATGAGCATTTCGACGTATCTCGAAATAACCGTAGCGATAGCGGCTCCCGCAGCTCCGAGAGCCGGCGCGCCGAGCTTTCCGAAAATCAGCACCCAGTTGAAGAAAAGGTTGACCGCTACCGCCGCTATTCCGGCGAGCATAGGAATTATAGTCTCATCGGTCTCACGGAGGGTTCCGGCGTAACACTGCGTCACCGCGAACGGAATAAGACCTATCATTATGATTTTAAGGTATTCTGTACCATATCCGAGGGTTGCCGCGGGGTCTCCTACGGCGGCGCTGTCCGAGATGTAAAGCGAGATTAGTTCCTCGCGGAAAAGTCCGAACGTCAAAAGCCCGAGCAGCGATATCACCGTGCAGATTATGAGCTTAAAGCGCATAGTAAATCTCACGCCGTCCGAGTCCTTCGAGCCGTGATACTGCGAGGTGAATATTCCCGCGCCGGATATCGCTCCGAAGACGAGTATATTGAAGACAAATATAAGCTGATTCGCTATCGAGACGCCGGTCATCGGGTCGGTGCCGGTCTTGCCGACCATAATGTTGTCCAAAAGGCTGACAAAGGTGGTTATTGCATTCTGCACCACTATGGGAAGCGCAACTGCCGCAAGCCGCTTATAAAAAGCGCGGTCTCCCACATATTTTTTTCCTAATTCTTTTAAAGTCATAATCTTCTCCGTCTTGTATTTACGCCGTACGGCGCTGTCTCCGATTGATTATAGCCGAAAAGATAAAAAAACGCAACAGATAATTCAGTGGGATTTCATTGTTGGCAGTTTTGAACAAAAAATCGGATTAAAATTGTAACATTTTAATGAAATAGAATATTGACAAAATTAAAAAAATGTTGTAGGATTAACCTGTTAATCGTTAATGGGTTAATATTAAAAATTACGGAAAGGAAGACTAAAATGAAAAAAGAGACGGCGAGACAACACAAGATGGCAGGACTTACCCATTCATTCCTTCATGTAAACAGACTTCGCAGAATTATGGTTGAGGAGCAGGTCAGCAGGCTCGGGATTCATTGCAGCCAGCACAATATGCTTATGCTTATTGCCCACAACAAAAACATCTGTCAGAAAGAGATTGCGCAGAAGCTTGAGATTTCCTCGGCTGCGGTCGCGGTCACTCTCAACAAGCTCGAAGCCGCTGAACTCATTGTAAGAAATCCCTCGTTTGACGACGCCAGAATGAACTACATAACCATCACCGACAAGGGCAACGAGATTCTCAAGGCTACCAAGGAGATGTTCCGCACAATCGACGAGAAGTCGTTTGAGGGCATCACCGACGAAGAAATGGAGACTATGGACAGACTTCTCGAAAAGATGACTGAAAATCTCAAGGCAATTTCGCCCAAGCGCGTATAATTTTCCCACCTCAAGGAGGTAACTTTATTTTGAAACACAACTGGTTCAAGTACATACGGCCCTATCTGATATTCTTTATCGCAGGTCCGCTGTGTATGATAGTCGAGGTTGTCGGCGAGGTGATAATGCCGAAAATACTTGCGTTTATAATTAACAGCGCAAATGACGGCACCTTGACTTGGCAGGGCAGTGTTCTCGCTATGCTGGGAACCATTGCTATGGCGGTTCTGATGATGGCGGGAGGAGTAGGAGGCTCATATTTCGGCGCAAAGGCGGCGGTAAACTTTGCCGGCGACCTCAGACGGGATATATTCACAAAGGTTCAGGGCTTTTCCTTTGCCAACATCGACAAATTCTCCACGGGTTCGCTTGTCACCCGAATGACCAACGACGTCACTCAGCTTCAGAATTTTATAAATATGGTTCTGAGAATGGCGATACGCGCCCCGGGAATGTTGATAGCCGCTCTTATAATGGCTATAACGCTTCAGCCGTCGCTGTCGGTGATATTCGCTGTCGCGGTGCCGGTTCTGATTTTGGGGATATCGACAATCATAGTTTCAAGCTTTTCAAAGTTCTCTATGGTTCAGAAAAAGGTGGACGGACTCAACTCGGCGGTGCAGGAAAACGTCACCAACGTAAGGGTTGTGAAGTCTTTTACCCGTGAGGAATTTGAAATCGAAAAATTCAACCGTGCCAATACCGACCTCAAAGACACGGCTATGGGCGCTATGAAGATAGTGATATTTATGTCGCCGGTCATGACGCTTGTTATGAATGTCACGGTCATGTGCATCGTATATTTCGGAGGAAGAATTGTTCTGGACGGCGGAATGGAGGTAGGAGACCTTTCTGCTTTTATCACTTATGCTATGCAGATACTTTCCTCCCTGATGACCGTTTCGATGCTCTTTATGATGACTTCCCGCGCTCTGGCTTCGGCAAAGCGTATCGGTGAAGTTCTCGACGAGGTCCCCGATATCTCCGACGCCGATGCAGGGAGAAAGGATCTTACCGTCAGGGACGGAGAGATAGAGTTTAAGAACGTCACTTTCCGCTACTACAAAAATTCCGAGGACCCGGTTCTCGACAACATCAGCCTTAAGATTCCCGCGCGCTCGGTGGTCGGCATAGTCGGCTCTACCGGCTGCGGCAAGACAACGCTTGTTTCTCTCATATCCCGTCTTTATGACGTCGACGCGGGAGAGGTGCTTGTCGACGGGGTCAACGTAAAGGATTATTCCATTTACAATTTGCGCGAGGGCGTAGGAATGGTTCTGCAAAACAACACTCTTTTCAGCGGAACTATTGCCGAAAACCTTCGCTGGGGCAACGAAAACGCCACCGACGACGAGGTGGCGGCAGCAGCCTCAAGCGCTCAGGCGGATAAATTCGTAAGCTCTTTCAAGGACGGTTACGATTCGATGATAGATCAGGGCGGCACCAATGTATCGGGCGGTCAGAAGCAGAGACTCTGCATAGCAAGGGCGCTGCTCAAAAAGCCTAAGGTTCTTATACTCGACGATTCCACCAGCGCGGTAGATACCGCTACCGAAAAGCAGATTCGCGAGGCGTTCAGAAACGAGCTTGCGGATTCCACAAAAATCATAATCGCTCAGAGAATATCTTCCGTCAAGGACGCGGATATGATAGTGGTTATGAACGACGGCAGAATCACCGGCACGGGAACCCACGAAGAGCTACTCGCCGATAACGAGGCTTATCAGGAAATCTACTATTCTCAGAACGACTCCGAGAGAAAGGAGGCGGGAAGATAATGGCAAGGTCGCTTGAACAGCTTCAGAAGCAGTACAATAAACACGCCACCCAGCAGCGCAGACGCGGCCCGGGGGGAGGCAGAGGCGGTCCGAGGATTCAGGGCGGCGGAAAGATGAAAAATTCCCGCGCAACAATAGCGAGGATGCTCAGCTATCTGAAACCCTATAAATTCAGGCTTGTAGCCGTGCTGGTATGTATGCTCTGCTCCACCGTTACCTCTCTGCTCGGCTCTTATATGCTCGCGCCGATAATCAATAAGCTCACCGTTTTCGCAACGGGCAGAGAGATGGAAAATATGTCGGCGCCCGAACGTATGGCTGAGAGCATTATAGATAAATTTTCAGGACCGGTAGGAATGAACGCCGGGGCGAGCGAAATACTCAGCTATATTCTCACCGTTATTTCGTTTTTCGCAGTGATTTACGGAATCGGCATAATTTCAAACTATCTACAGGCGAGACTTATGCTTTCTATATCGCAAGGCTCGATTCTGAAAATAAGAAACGATCTTTTTACAAAGCTTCAGAGGCTTCCTGTCAGGTATTTCGACTCCAACCCCACCGGCGAAGTGATGTCCCGCTTTACCAATGATATCGACAATATCGACGTTATGATAAACAACTCGCTTACATCGTTGTTTTCGGGAACCGTAACGCTCGTCGGCACGTTTGTCTTTATGATAACGACAAACTGGATACTCACTCTCATCACGGTGCTGTTTATACCGGTGTTTGCTCTCGGCGGAAGCGCTATAGCAAAGCTTTCCTCACGCTACTACAGCGGTCAGCAGGCGGCTCTCGGCGCGGTCAACGGCTATACCGAGGAGACGGTTACCGGTCAGAAAGTAATAAAGGTCTTTAACCACGAGCAGACATGCATCGAGGAATTTGACGAACTCAACGACGACATGCGCGACAAGCAGTTCAAGGCGCAGTTCTGGGGCGGCGTTATGGGTCCTATAATGGGCAACACCTCTCAGATATCCTTTGGTGTGACGATAGGCGTCGGCGGAATACTTATGGTATTCGGCAGGCTTTCACCGGGCGCGCTTCATCTGTTTGCCAACTACTCGCGGCAGTTCTCAATGCCGATAAATATGATATCTCAGCAGATGACCACGCTGTTTGCGGCGCTCGCCGGCGCGGAGAGAGTCTTTGAGGTTATGGACACCGCTCCCGAAGCCCCCGATTCTCCCGAAGCCTCGGAGGAGCCGATTAGAGGCGACGTGGTATTCAATGACGTTTCATTCGGCTATGTTCCCGACAAGACCGTTCTTAAGCACATCAACCTCTACGCGCATCCGGGACAGAAGATAGCCTTTGTCGGCTCAACAGGCGCCGGCAAGACCACCGTTACAAATCTTCTCAACCGCTTCTACGACATTGAGGAGGGCGAGATACTGATTGACGGCAGGGACGTAAAGGACTATAAGCGCGACTTCCTGCGCGACAATATCGCGATGGTTTTACAGGACACACACCTGTTCACCGGAACCGTAAAGGAGAATATCCGCTACGGCAGGCTCGACGCCACCGACGAGGAGATAGTCGCCGCGGCAAAGACCGCGAGTGCCCACAGCTTCATTATGAGGCTTGAGAAAGGCTACGACACGGTTCTCGAAGGCGACGGTGCTAATCTGTCGCAGGGGCAGCGTCAGCTTCTCAATATAGCAAGAGCGGCTATATCCAACGCTCCGATACTTGTTCTCGACGAGGCGACTTCCTCTGTAGATACGAGAACCGAGCGTCACATTGAGCACGGTATGGATAGGCTTATGAAAAACCGTACGACGTTTGTCATTGCACACAGGCTCTCGACCGTCCGCAACTCCAACGCCATAATGGTTCTGGAGCAGGGCGAGATAATCGAGCGCGGAGACCACGATCAGCTTCTTGCTATGAAGGGCAGATACTACGAGCTTTACACAGGCGTCAAGGAGCTTGACTGAATCAAAAGCCGGGAACTAAGGTTGCCGATTCAGTTTGATGATAAACCTTTTTTCAAAAAACATAAAAATCGGGGCTTTGCCGCGATTTTTATACCTTAATCGCCGCAGCTTATAAACCGCGCAAACGCGCGGTTTATAAGCGTGAGCGTATGCGCAGGCGATGCAGGAAAAGTTTACGGAAAACCCATTAGGGGTTTTCCGTCAGAGGCTGTCGAACTTTTTCGACAGCCTCAGCCGGGGACTAATGTTCCCGGTTTTTTGTGTTGACGAACCGAGGAGTAATGTGGTAAAATAGAAAAAACCCTCCGAAAATTCGGAGAGCGAACGGAAGTGAGTTTATTGCAGCGCAAATGGCTTGTGTCAGTATTCTTTGCCGCGTTTCTTCTGGCGGTCATCGTCGGCGTTTCGCTGCGCGTGGGTATGCGTGGCGAAGCCGGAGAGCAGTCTCTGACGACACAGCCGCAGACGACCGTAACCGACTTTTTAGAAAGTATCCCCGACAACACCGTTCCCATGGCTAATACGGTATCTCTGCCGCCCGAAACTTCGGCAGTACCGCCTGTGACCGGGCAGGTCGAGACCCTGTCGGAGGACTCCGAGCCTGCGCCCGAGGAGTCGGGTACGGTGCGCATATGTATCGGCGGCGATACCTCGATAAACGGCGAGTTTGCCGACTTTGCCGCTTACAAGGGCGTGGACTACCCTTGGGAGGAAATTTCGGATGTGATGAACGCGGCTGACATCGCAGTTGTGAATCTCGAGACCTGCGTGAGCGACAGGGGAGTATCCGAGAAAAGGGAAGGCTACGGCTTTCGCACTCCTCCCGAGATGCTCGAAGGCTTTGTAAACGCGGGAATCGACGCCGTGAACCTCGCAAACAACCACACACGCGATTTTGGCCGCGACGCGCTTTTGGACACTTTTGAAAACCTCGGTTCCCGCGGAATCGGGTATTTCGGAGCCGGCAGCGACCTCGGCGAGGCGCAGGGTCTGCTCGTAATCGAGAAAAACGGCGTTAAAATCGGCTTTACCGGCGCAAACAGAGTCTATCTTCCCGACGACTGCGCCGCCGGTGACAGTCACGCGGGAATCAATCAGATAGGAAATGTTCAGAGCGAACGGACTCTTGCCTATATAGAAAAGCTCAGGGAATACGACTCTATGTGCGACGTGCTGATAGTGTTCCTGCACGCGGGCGAGGAGGAGGTATTTGACGCCACCGACTATCAGAAGACCGCCTCGCGCAGCTTTATCGACGCCGGCGCGGACATCGTCGTCGGCGGACACTCTCACACCTTACAGCCGATAGAGTTTTACAGCGGAAAACCGATATTTTACAGCATCGGCAACTTCATTTTCTGGCACGTTGACGACGACATCGACGGTCTCACCGCGATATTCGATATAACCGTCGACAAAAGCGGCTTTGTCGGACTTAAGCTTCACCCGCTGTTTATCAAAAATTACAAAGTATACTATCTGCAAGACGGCGATGGAAAGTTCAAGGGCAGATATGGGCAGATAATAAAACTCGTGAACGACCTCTGTAATCCCTATGGTCTCGCGTTTGACGGCGAGGGAAATATGACAGAATACGTCGCGCCGCCCGAATCTACTGAAGAAGAATAAAAAAGTATATAAAATAAATTTAATCGGAGGATATTATGTCGTACCAAAAAATTGTCATCATTGATTTCGGCGGACAGTATAACCAACTGATAGCGCGCAGGGTTCGCGAGTGCGGGGTGTACTGCGAGGTGGTACCGTTCAAAAAAATCACTGCAAAAATGCTGAAGAGTGAAGCGCCTGTGGGCATTATCTTCACCGGCGGACCGAACAGCGTTTACCTCGATACGTCGCCGCATATAGAGCCTGAGGTTTTTGAACTGGGCATACCGATTCTCGGAATCTGCTACGGCGCCCAGCTTATGGCGCATACCCTTGGAGGAAAAGTCGCCACCGCTCCTACGAGTGAGTACGGCAAGACCGAGACGGAGTTTGACACCGCTTCGCTGATGTTTGCGGGCCTGCCCGAAAAGTCGGTGACTTGGATGAGCCACACCGACTATATTGCGGAAGTTCCCGCGGGTTTTGAGATAACCGCGCATACGCCGGTCTGCCCTGTCGCGGCGATGGAAAACCGCGTCAGGAAGCTTTATGCCACTCAGTTCCACCCCGAGGTTAACCACACCGAAAACGGTACGGATATGATAAAGCGCTTTCTCACGGAGGCGTGCGGCTGCGTCTGCGACTGGACTATGGGAAGCTACGCCGAGACCGCGATAAAGCAGATAAGGGAAAAGGTCGGCTCAAAGAGGGTGCTTCTGGCGCTTTCCGGTGGCGTTGACAGTTCGGTTTTGGCGGCGCTTCTGGCAAAGGCGGTCGGAAACAGACTCACTGCAATATTTGTCGACCACGGATTTATGAGAAAGAATGAGGGCGACGAGGTCGAGGCGGCGTTTAAAGACTGGGACATCAATTTTGTCAGAGTAAACGCTGCGGAGAGATTTCTTTCAAAGCTTTGCGGGGTGTCGGATCCCGAGACAAAACGTAAGCGCATAGGCGAGGAGTTCATAAACGTATTTGAAGACGAGGCCAAAAAGATTGGCAAGGTCGACTTTCTGGCGCAGGGAACCATCTACCCCGACATAATTGAGTCGGGCGCAGGGGACGCAGCGGTAATAAAGAGTCACCACAATGTCGGGGGACTGCCTGACCACGTGGATTTTGAGGAGATAATCGAACCGCTGAGGCTGCTCTTTAAGGACGAGGTCCGCGCACTTGGGACAACGCTCGGTCTTCCCGAAAATATTGTCTGGAGACCGCCGTTCCCGGGCCCGGGTCTTGCCATAAGGATTCTTGGAGAAATAACCGAGGACAAGCTCGATATACTCAGAGACGCCGATTACATCTTCCGCGAGGAGCTTGAAAAGAGCGGCGTGGCGCGGGGGATAAACCAGTACTTTGCCGTGCTTACAAATATGCGCTCGGTGGGCGTTATGGGCGACGGCAGAACCTACGATTATACCGTGGCGCTACGCGCGGTCACGACGAGCGACTTTATGACCGCCGACTTTGCGAAGATACCCTATGAGGTACTCGAGCGCGCCGCGAGCCGCATCGTAGGTGAGGTAAGAAGCGTCAACCGCGTAGTGTATGACATTACCACCAAGCCCCCGGCAACGATTGAGTGGGAATGATTGTGAAAGCCCGAAAAAGCCAGTAACCATGCGGGTTTTCGGATTTTCAAAGTGCCTTTTGATAACAATTTGATAACAGCCGTGGGCGGCGGCATCATTCCTGCTACCCAGTGGTTTACAGGCTATCAGAGTATTTTTTGATGGCTTGCGGCTGAAAAATCCATATTCAAAAAGCTCTTAGCTGTGGATAACACGGCTAAGGGCTTTTTGTCGTTATGGGGGAATCAACAAACCGGCAGTTGAATCACTCTCTGACGAGTGCATACATTTTCATATCAACGATACTGCCGCATTTCACAGCATTACTCTTTAATGTTCCTTCATATTGGAATCCTGCCTTTTCCAACGCTCTGCATGAAGCTTTATTGTGCGCAAATGGTTCAGCAAAAATACGAATAATATCTGTATTCTCAAACACATACTCACAGACCTGTTTAATAGCATTTGTCATGTAGCCATTTCCCCAGTAGGGCTCTCCTATGTAATAGCCCATTTCGGCAGTCCTGAAATGGATATTATCCTGCCGAAATACCCCGATGCTTCCAATCACTTTACCGTCAAGTGTTATCGCAAATGCAAATGTGCTGTCTTGATCCGCCGATAACATCGTTCGGATAAAATCCTCTGCGTCATGTTCCGTGTACGGATAAGGCAATCCATCTCTAAGGTTATTCAGAACCTTTAGATTATTTAGGTTTATTGCCAGATCAGATTTATCATCGATTCTCCATTTTCTTATAGACAGATTCATTTTTCCTCCGTAAATCCCGTTTGTATTACGCTTTGAGTTTGTCCTTGAAAGCCTCAACCAAAGTATCGCTAAGCTCTTTGGGTGGGACGCTTGCCCGAATTTCGGTATCATCGTACTTCGGATAATGATAGCGCCACCTGTCGTAATCTTCCCGGCTGATTTCCCCCGCTGCGAGCTTGTCCGCCTGCGCTTTCCAAGCGGTAAGCATTTGCAACAGTTCGGCTGCGTCCTTTCCCTTGTCGGCGCTGACCTTCATGCAAACTTCGCCGTCTGCTTCGCTGACGGTAAGAC
>CANQVG010000023.1 GCA_947627235.1 uncultured Clostridia bacterium
CAGAAAGCCTGATAATATGGGGAATATTGGCGCGCGAAAACGGCAAAATTATTGCCGATATACCTATCCTCTCCGAAAGCGAATACGTCGTCATCTTAAAGCTCATCAGACCTTGGCAGAAGCTTCTGACTGAAAAGCTCGGAAATGAGCTTGGCGAATATCTCAATACCGCCCTCGAACCTATCCCGCCGCACCTCAAAAGCGTTCCCGATTGGCTCAGAAGTCCGTTCGATTACACCGCTATGAGCGCCGTGCGCGAGGCGTTCGACCGAGGTCTCTGGCTCAGCGACATCGACTACTGCTGTCCGCCGATGGTTATGACATATCGCGGCAAATAATTGCAAGCAAAAACCGGATTCATAAAGAATCCGGTTTTTTGTATGTACTTCTGCGGTTGCTTTTTACTTTCTGTCCGCTCTTTCCTCAACGAAGCTTGTCGCTTCGCAGTCGGCTATCATAAGCGCAAGCGCGAGGGGATACATATGCAGTGCGTTTCCTACGAGCTTCTGGTCTTCGGTTCCCGAGAAGCCCATATGCCAGCGAATAGCCATAGCTTCGTCGCGGGTTAGCCTCATAAACCCGCTGATTATGTAAACCGACTTTTCCCCGTGACCGTAGGGCAAGGTATCGTTATACTCGTAATAGGGAACCTTCGACCAAACGCCTGTCTTATCGTCCTTTACGTTTCTGGTCGAGACTTTGTAGGTGTTTATCTTGCAGAGGTCGTGCAGCAGCGCGACTATCGCCACCGATTCCTCCGAAAATTCAAGTCCGAAGGTCTCTTTTGCGCGCTCCGTCTCAAGATATGATTTTAAGCAGTCGTATACGTTAAGGCTGTGCTCGCATAGTCCGCCCTCATAGGAGCAGTGGAACCTCGTGGAAGCGGGGGCGGTGAAGAAGTCGCACCCGTCGGACATAAGGTAGTCCAGCAGCTTTTCCGAGCCCGAACGCTTTATTTTTTCGCTGTATATCTTTATGAATCTCTCTTTAAATTCGTTTGCCATATTCGCACCTCTCAGATTTTTTTACATTATAGCAGAATCCGGGATGAAAGTAAAGTCTGTAACCGTATTGTAATCCTTAAATTTTCTCAAAAAACTTGCTTTATTTTTCCGACTGTGCTATACTATACAGTGATTATGGATTATTATGCTATGGAAAGGACTGTATATATGCCGAGAAGCATGACCGGATACGGCAGAGCGGTGAAAACCTATGATACAAGGGAAATAACCGTCGAGCTGAAAGCAGTGAATCACAGGTTTTTTGAATTTAGCGCGCGCACACCGAGGCAGTATGTTTTTTTGGAGGATCGGCTTAAGAAACTTCTGTCCGCTGAAATTAACCGCGGAAAGGTCGAGGCTTACGTATCTGTTTCGGAGTCCGCCGACCCGTCAGAGACTGTTGAGCCGAATATATCTGTCATCGGAAGCTACGTCGACGCTCTTAGGAGCATAAAGGACAGCATCGGCGTTGCGGACGACCTCTCGCTTTCGCATCTATTGAGAATACCCGACGCTTTCACTGTCAAAAAGACCGAAGAAGATGAAGAGGCGATCTGGCAGGAGGTCAAAGCTACCGCCGAGGAAGCGCTTTCGGGATTTATCGCTATGCGTGAGACCGAGGGCAAAAAGCTCGGCGGAGACATCATTCTAAAACTTGACGAAATCGAGAGCGATGTCAATAAAGTTTCTGAGCGTTCTGAAGAAGCGACCCGAGCTTACCGCGAGCGTCTTTACAATAAGCTCCGCGAGGTTTTGGAGGATAAAAACATTGATGAGCAGCGTATTCTCACCGAGGCGGCAATATTTGCCGATAAAACCGCCGTCGACGAGGAGATAGTGAGGCTGCGCAGCCATATTTCGCAGTACCGTGGGCTTCTTGAGCTTGACGAGCCTATAGGAAAGCGTCTTGACTTTCTGATTCAGGAGTTCAACCGTGAGGTCAACACCATAGGCTCAAAGTGCAGCGATCTTGAAATCACAAAGCTCGTTCTTGAGATGAAAGCCGCGATTGAGAAGATACGCGAGCAGATTCAGAACATCGAATAGCGGGTGTTGCAAATGGAAGACGTAATAAACATCGGATATTCCTGTTATGTTTTAAGGGGCAGGATAATTGCCGTAGTAGAGCCTTCAAGCTCGCCGATAAAGCGGCTGATTCAGGATTCCCGCGATAAGGGTACGCTGATTGACGCCACCTACGGCAAAAAGACCAAGTCGGTAATAGTTACCGACAGCGACCATGTGATACTTTCGGCGCGTTCGCCGGAATACATTTTGAATAACGGGGCGGGTGATGACGGTGAATAGAGGAACGCTCTTTATAATTTCCGCGCCTTCCGGCACCGGAAAGGGGACGATAGTCTCCGAGATTCTTAAAAGCGACCCGACGATATATTTCTCCGTCTCCGCGACCACCCGCGCTCCCCGCGAGGGCGAAAAAGACGGCGTAAATTACTTTTTCATCTCGCGCGAGGAATTTCTCGGGCTGATAAAAACCGGCGGAATGCTTGAGCACACAGAGTTTTGCGGCAACCTTTACGGGACTCCGAAAAAGGCAGTATATGACAAGCTTGACGCCGGGCGCGACGTAATACTCGAGATAGAGACCGTAGGCGCTATGAATGTCAAAGCTGTCTGTCCCGACGCGGTGAGCATATTCATTCTCCCGCCGTCTCTTTCCGAACTGAGACGCCGACTTCAGACGCGTGGAACCGACTCCGAGGAGGTAATCGCCCGCAGGGTAGCCGAGGCGAGGGCGGAAATTGAAAAGTCCAAGGGCTACGATTTCGTAATTATGAACGACGACCTGAGCGTGGCAGTCGGGGACATAAAGACCGTTATGTATGCATCAAAAAAGCTAACAAGATTAAATCAAAATATGATAGAAGGAGTGCTTCAAAAATGTTAAGACCGTCAAGCTCGCAGATTTTAAAGAACGGCGAAAGCAACTATTCGCTCGTTATCGCAGTTGCTCACCGCGCACGTCAGATTTTGGACGAGGCGTTTGAGGAAAAAATCATCATCGACGAAAAGCCGGTAAAAACCGCAGTTGACCAGTTTGCAAGGGGCGAATACAGGCTTATTGAGGACCCGTCTCTCAGAAAGAAATGATAACTGCCGCAAAGGTTGCGCTTTCCGGCACCTCCTACGGTTACGACATTGAGTATACCTATCGCTGTCCGTCTGTTTTGCAGGGGACTTTGCGCGAAGGAATGAGGGTTTTGGTGCCTTTCGGCAGAGGAAACTCGAAGCGCGTCGGGCTTGTTATGCGAGTCTACGAGCGTGAGGACGAGGACGGAATCAAGCCTGTTCTCTCGCTGATTGACAGGCAGCCGCTTGTTTCCGACGAGCATCTTAAGCTTATCCGCTGGCTAAAGGAGCACACGTTCTGCACATATTTCGAGGCTTTTCGGACTATGGTTCCTTCGGGGTATTCCGTTTCAGTCGAAACCGCATACTGCCTTTCGCCGCAGCGTCCCACCGAAGACGACCCATTGACCGCAGCCGAGGAAGAGCTATATTCCAAGCTTCTTGACGCGAAGACCGCGAAGGAGTTTTCCGCGCTGATATCGTCGGCAGACTGCTCTTTGCTAAACAGCCTCGCCGATAAAGGGCTCTTGGAAAAGAGCGACGAATTTCACCGCCGCGTCGGCGACGAAACCGTCACTATGCTCCGCCTTTCCGACGGCTACCTTTCGGGCGAAATTCACTGCGACTTCACCCCAAAGCAGCGGCTTGTAGAGGAATTTCTCTCGGAAAACGAAGCTGCGTCGTTAAAAGAAGTGATGTATTATGTCGGCGTCACGCGGACGGTTATACAAAGTCTTCTGAAACACGGCGTTGTCGAGGAATATAAATACGAGGTTTTCCGCGCGCCGAAGATTTCAAAGCGCGAGTGCATAAGTCCCGACGATATCGTACTTTCCGACGAGCAGCAGGCTGCTTATGACGGAATCCTTAAGCTTGTCGATTCGGGAAAGCCCGCCGGAGCTCTGCTTCACGGAGTGACTGGCAGTGGAAAGACAGCCGTGTTTATGCGTCTGATAGCCTCGGTCATCGAGCGCGGCCGGACTGCTTTGCTCCTTGTCCCCGAGATATCGCTCACTCCGCAGCTCGTGGGCAGGTTCGTCTCTGCGTTCGGAGACACCGTAGCGGTGATACATTCCGCGCTGTCACTGGGGCAGCGTCTCGACGAGTTCAAGCGGCTAAGAAGCGGCGCCGCGAAGATAGCGATAGGCACCCGAAGCGCCGTATTCGCGCCATTAAAGGACATCGGCATAATAATTATGGACGAGGAGGGCGAGAGTACCTATAAATCTGAGTCCTCCCCGAGGTATCACGCGCGCGACGTAGCTATACAGCGCTGCGGATATCATTCTTGCGTTCTTTTGATGGCGTCGGCAACACCGTCGCTCGAAAGCTATTACTACGCCAAGACCGGAAGATACAGCCTTTTCGAGCTGAATAACCGCTATAACGACGCACCGCTTCCGCAGGTAGTGGTTGCGGATATGGCTCAGGAGGCGGACAACGGCAATACCTCGCTGTTTTGTGAGGATCTTGTCAGAGCGGTCGGCGAAAACATAAAAAACGGCAGACAGTCGATACTTCTTCTTAACCGCCGCGGGTATAATACCTTTGCGGTATGCGGAAACTGCCGCGGGGCGATAAAGTGTCCCAACTGCCTTCTGCCGTTGACATATCACAAGCAAAACGGCAGACTGATGTGTCACTGCTGCGGCTACAGCGTAAAGTTCGACGGCAGATGTCCGCAGTGTCGAAGCGAGAATGTGCGCACTTCCGGCGTGGGAACACAGCTCGTGGAGGAGGAGCTTTCAAGGCTTTTTCCCGGCGCGCGAATTTTGAGAATGGACGCCGACACCACATCGTCGCGGCTTCGGTACGACGAAAAATTCCGTGACTTTGAGGACGGCAAGTACGACATAATGGTCGGCACACAGATGATTGCAAAAGGTCTTGACTTCCCGAATGTCACGCTTGTAGGTGTCATTTCGCTTGACAGTTCGCTTTTTGCCGGAAGTTACCTAAGTTACGAACGAACCTTTTCACTGCTGACTCAGGTGGTCGGACGAGGCGGACGTGGCGGCGAGAGAGGGGTTGCGTATATACAGACCTTTCTGCCGGACCATCACATAATAGAGCTTGCCTCGCGGCAGGACTACAAGGGCTTTTTTGAGCAGGAAATAGCGCTTCGGCGTGAGTTGATATATCCGCCTTTCTGCGATATCTGTTCCATTGTGTTCAGCGCTGTTCTCGAGTCAGATGCGATACGTTCTGCAAATACCTTTGTGGAGCTTATGAAGCAAAGACTTGAAAATCTCACCGAAAAATTCCCGATTCGGGTACTTGGGCCGGCAAAGTCTGGGCAGGGCAGGGCAAACGGCAGATACCGCTGTGCGCTTACCGTAAAATGCCGCAATACAAAGGTTTTCCGCTCGTTTATATCGGAGCTTCTCGTCACCGTATCGAAGGACAGGCGGTTTGCAAATATCCGCGTGACGGCGGACATAAATCCCGAAAACATTTGATCTGAAAGGACAGTAAATATGGCACTTAGAAAAATCGTAACCGACGGCGACCCTGTGCTTTTAAAGCACTGCAAGCCGGTTGAAAAGTTTGATTCCCGTCTTGCCGAGCTTTTGGACGACATGGCGGAGACAATGTATAACGCAGACGGTCTCGGGCTTGCCGCGCCGCAGGTCGGGATAATCCGCCGTGTAGTCGTCATCGACGTTTCGGGCGACCGAAGCGGTCTTATAGAGCTTGTCAATCCCGAGATAACCGAGCGTTCCGAAGAAACTCAGTACGGCACAGAGGGCTGTCTTTCGTTCCCCGAGCTTTACGGCTATGTCACACGTCCCAAGACCGTGAAATTCCGCGCTCAGGACCGCCACGGCAACTTCTATGAGAAAGAGGTCAGCGACCTCTTTGCGCGCGCTGTCTGTCACGAACTCGACCATCTTGACGGCCGTGTTCTGCCTGACAACATCGAGGCGCCCTACGAGTCCGATGACGATAAATAGTATATTTTACAGGAAAGCTTGATATCATATGAATATAGTTTTTATGGGAACTCCCGATTTTGCGGTGCCGTCGCTAAAGGCTCTTATCGAGGGCGGGCATAATGTCAGAGCGGTGTTCACCCAGCCCGACAAACCAAAGGGCAGGGGAATGAAGCTTACGCCTCCGCCGGTCAAGGAGTATGCGCTTTCTCAGGAAATCGAGGTTTATCAGCCTCAATCCCTGAAACGCGAGACCGAGACCGTCACCCCGCTGATAAAAAGCCTTGAACCTGACTGCATAGTAGTCGTCGCCTACGGAAAGCTTCTGCCGTCCGAGATTCTTGAGATACCGCGCTTCGGCTGTGTAAATGTTCACGGCTCGCTGCTTCCGAAATACCGCGGCGCCGCGCCTATACAGTGGACCGTCCTCAACGGCGACGAGTACGGCGGAGTAACCACGATGCTTATGGCAGAGGGAATGGACACCGGCGATATTCTTATGCAAAACTCGGTAAAAGTCGGCGAAACCGAGACATCCGCCGAGCTTTACGACCGGCTTTCATATGTTGGCGCAGAGCTTTTGGTGAAGACGCTTTCGGGACTTGAATCGGGAAGCGTCGCGCCACTTCCGCAGAATCCGGACGAAGCCACGCTTGCGCCGATGCTTTCAAAGGAAATGTCCCCGACGGATTTTTCGGCAACCGCGAAAGAGGTTCGCTCCCACATCAACGGTCTTTCCGACTGGCCCTGCGCCACCGCCGTTCTCGGCGGCAAAAAGCTCAAGCTGTACCGCTGCGAGGAAGTCTCGCAGAGCGGCGCCCACCGTGCCGGCGAAATCCTTGACGAAAAGGACTTCACAGTCGGCTGCGGCAAAGGCTCGGTGAGGATTTTGGAAGTCCAGCCCGAGGGTTCGCGGAGAATGTCGGCAAAAGACTACCTTCTCGGACACCCTCTGTCAAAGGGAGCCGTATTAAGCGCCGAATGATTGAAAGGAGTTTAAAATGCCTTTTGGATATTACTATTTTGATTACACCTATCTTCTTCTGATTCCCGCGATGCTTTTTGCGCTCTATGCGCAATTCAAGGTAAATTCGACCTACAGCAAGTACTCCAAGATAAGAAACGCGAGAGGGATTACCGGAGCCGATGTTGCCCGCCGTATCCTCGATGCAAACGGTTTATGGAACGTCAAGGTTGTTCACATTGCGGGAAATCTCACCGACAATTTCAACCCCCAGACCAACACAGTTTCGCTTTCCGATAGCACCTATTCTTCGTCTTCCGTAGCAGCGATAGGGGTGGCTGCCCACGAATGCGGTCATGCTGTCCAGCACGCTACGGGCTATGCGCCTATAAAACTGCGCAGCGCGATTATACCCATCACGAATATCGGTTCGAGTCTCGGCGTGATACTGCTTCTCGTAGGTCTGATTTTTTCAAGCCATTCACTTGCGATTTTCGGCGTGCTGCTCTATTCTGCGGTTGCAGTTTTCCAGGCGGTCACGCTTCCAGTCGAGTTCAACGCCTCTTCTCGCGCCCTTAAAACGCTTCGCGAGGACTTCATTCTTGACGAAGACGAGCTTCCTATGGCGAGGAAGGTGCTTTCCGCTGCCGCGCTCACCTATGTCGCCGCTCTGATTTCCTCTATATCTACGGTCTTTAGGCTGTTTCTAATTGCCAACAACCGCACGAGGAGAAGATAATGAATACCCCGAGGGAAATCTGCCTTAAGCTTCTTGTCTCAACTGAGCGTGGTCAGGAGTACTCCAACCTCGCGCTCGACGCCGCGCTGAAGCGCTATCCCGAGCTTAAGGATATTGACAGGCGGTTTGTTTCCGCGCTGTATTACAGTGTTTTGGAGCGCAGGCTCACTCTCGACTCCGTTATAGACAGCCTCTGCGACAGACCGTCTGACAAGCTTTCACCGGAGCTTAGGCAGATCCTTAGAATGGGCGTATGTCAGATACTTTATATGGACTCTGTTCCTCAGAGCGCCGCCGTCAATGAAAGTGTAAAGCTTGCTTCGTCGATGAAAAACAAAGGCGCGGCAGGGTTTGTCAACGCGCTTCTGCGCAGCTTCATAAGAGGCGGCTGTAAGCTGCCAAAAAGCGGTGTAAAGCTAAAAGACTTGTCGGTGGAATATTCCTGCCCCGAATGGATAGTGAGTTCATTTATCCGCGATTACGGCGATGACGCCGCGCTGAGAATCCTTCAAAGCTCGTTCGGACGCGCTTCGATGACCGCAAGGCTCAATACCTGCAAGTTTTCCTATGATGAAATTATCGAGGAGCTTTCCGAGCAGAATGTGACTGTAAAGGATATTCCCTTTGCAGATGACTGCGTCGAGCTTTCGGGCTGCGGTTCAATCGAGTCGCTCTCAGCATACCGAATGGGAATGTTTCATATACAGGATTTGTCCTGCCAGATATGCTGTCGCGAGCTTGCTCCGAAAGAAGGCGAGACGGTTCTTGACCTCTGCTCCGCGCCGGGCGGGAAAGCTTTTACTATAGCCGAGCTTATGGGCGACAGCGGCAGGGTTTTGGCATACGACCTACACCCAAACCGCGTAAGACTGATTGTTTCCGGCGCCGTACGTCTCGGGCTGAATTGTGTAGCAGCGGGCGTGAATAACGCAAAGATTTTTAATGAAAATATTCCGGCTGCTGACAGAATTCTCTGCGACGTTCCTTGTTCCGGACTCGGCGTTATCCGCCGCAAGCCCGAGATAAAATACCGTCCGGAAACCGAGCTGTCAGCGCTCCCTAACACGCAGTATGACATACTTTCGACTTCTTCGCGATACTTAAAGCCGGGCGGGACACTCGTATATTCCACCTGCACACTCCGTCGATGTGAAAACGAGGATATTGTAGAAAAATTTCTTGCCGAACATTCTGATTTCTCGCCTGTAAAGCTTGACAGCTTTACGGATTACCATACAACGATTATGCCGTATAAGTACGGAAGCGACGGATTTTTCATCGCAAAACTCCAAAGAAAGCGGTGAGCGATATTACCGATATTTTGTCACTGACCCTTGACGATCTCAGAGCTTATATTGACAGCATCGGTGAGAGACCTTTCCGAGCAGTGCAGATATTCAGATGGCTGCACCAAAAGCGGGTCTGCGGCATTGACGATATGTCCGACCTTCCTCTTGGGCTTCGTGAGCGTCTAAAATCCGACTTTGATTTTGTCCGAATAAAACCGGTCAGGATTCTGAAATCCGAGTCGGACGGCACCGTAAAGCTTCTCTACGAGCTATGCGACGGCAACCACGTTGAGACGGTGCTTATGCGTTACGAGCACGGAGATTCGCTTTGCGTTTCGACTCAGGTGGGCTGCCGTATGGGATGCCGCTTCTGCGCGTCGACCATCGCGGGCTTCAAAAGGAATCTTGAGCCTAACGAGATTCTCGGTCAGCTTTACGAGACCGAGCGCGCTACTCAGAGAAAGATTTCAAGTATAGTTTTAATGGGCATCGGCGAACCGCTCGACAATTTTGACAATGTCGTGAAGTTTTTGAGGATACTTTCAAGTCATGAGGGTACGGATATGAGTCTTAGGCACGTGTCGCTTTCGACCTGCGGCCTTGTAGACAGGATATACCGCCTTTGCGAGCTGAATCTCGGGCTGACCCTTTCGATATCGCTGCACAGTCCGTATGACGAAAAGCGTTCCGAGCTTATGCCGATAAACAACCGCTACCATATACCTGAGCTTATGAAAGCGTGCCGCGACTATTTTGATAAGACGGGCAGGCGCATTTCGTTTGAATACGCTCTGATAGAGGGCGAGAACGATTCTTATGACGACGCAAAGGCGCTTGTAACACTATTGCGCGGTATGCCGGCGCACATCAACATAATTCCCGTAAATAAGATTAGCGAGCGCAGCTACCGTTCCGACCGTGCGTCGGCGCAGCGCTTCTGCAAGCTTTTATGCCGCCTCGGCGCTAACGCCACGGTGCGCAGAACTCTCGGCGCGGATATAGACGCCGCGTGCGGTCAGCTTCGCCGCGAATACGAGGGCATAAATTAAAAATCGAGGTGTAAGGCTAAATGATAATGACGGCAAAATCCGACATCGGCAAAACCCGAACCGAAAATCAGGATCGTTTTCGTCTGTGCGAGCTTGACGATTTAACTGCGGCGGCAGTCGTCTGCGACGGAATGGGCGGCACAAACGGAGGAGGCATCGCGAGCGATATCGCGTCGAACGCCGTTTACGACCGCATATGTCTCAGCTATCGCGACGGAATGGAGCCGAGAGCCGTAAAATCCATGCTGATTTCGGCTGTCACAGCGGCTAACACAATAGTTTACGACAAGAGCTGTGAAGACGAGAAAAACCGCGGAATGGGAACCACATGCGTCGCGGCTTTGGTACATAGCGGTACGGTGTCGGTGGCAAGCGTAGGCGATTCAAGGGCGTATTTGCTCGACTCTTCCGGAATCCGTCAGATAACCAACGACCACACGGTGGTGGAATATTTGAAAGCTCACGGAATGTCGGAAAACGACTCAAAGCTCACTCGGATGAAAAACGTCATCACACGTGCCGTAGGCGTGGAGCCAACGGTCGACGTCGACTACTTCGAGCTTGACGCAGAGCAGGGCGCTGTGCTGCTGATATGTACCGACGGTCTTACCAACTATTGTTCAAACGATTTTCTTTATTCAACGGTTTACAAGGCGCCTCTTGAGCAGGCTGCCAACAGGCTTATAGACTATGCCAATCAAAAAGGCGGCAAGGACAATATAACGGTTGCTTTGATAGCGATTTAGCGGACGCTAAAGAAAGAGAGGTTTATATGGACAGATATATAGGACTTAAGCTTGACGGAAGATATGAGATAACCGAGCTTATAGGCGTAGGCGGAATGGCTAATGTCTATCGCGGACGCGACATAATGGAAAACAGGATTGTCGCCGTAAAGATACTCAAGAGCGAGTATTCTGAAAACGAAGAGTTTGTGCGCCGTTTTCGCAATGAAAGTAAGGCAATAGCCGTGCTTTCGCATCCCAATATCGTAAAGATTTATGATGTAGGCTACGAGAACAATATGCAGTACATCGTAATGGAATATATTGACGGAATAACGCTGAAAGAGTATATAGAGCAGCAGGGGATGCTTAAGTGGCGCGACTGCGTTCACTTTACTATACAGATTCTCAGGGCGCTTCAGCTCGCCCATGACCGCGGAATAGTCCATAGGGATATAAAGCCGCAGAACGTAATGCTTTTGTCCGACGGAAGCATAAAGGTGATGGACTTTGGCATCGCGAGATTCAGCCGTGAGGTAGAGAATACCGATTCCGAAAAGACGATGGGGTCTGTTCACTATGTTTCGCCAGAGCAGGCGAGCGGTACGCGAACCGACGAGCGGAGCGACATTTACTCGGTCGGAGTTATGATGTACGAGATGCTCACGGGCAGAAAACCTTTTAATGGCGACACTTCGGTTTCTGTCGCTCTTAAGCATATGCATGACGCTCCCGTTCCGCCAACCCAGTATGTATCTTCTATTTACCCGGGACTTGAGGAAATAATTCTGCATGCCATGGAAAAGGACCCTGCGAAGCGGTATCAGTCGGCTTCCGGAATGATTCGCGACATAGAAGCGTTTAAACTCGACCAGAGCGTAACTTTCGGCTATCTTGAAAAGAACTCGGAGAACAGGCAGGAACAGCCGGTGCATGATGCAAAGGAAAAGCTTGCGGCGGCGCTGTCGGCGATAAAGTCGGTCAAAAAGGACAGACCGAGGAAAGAAAAACCGGTAAACGTCCGCGAGGTTGAGCCGGCGGACGAACCAGAGTATTATGTTGAGGAGTATTACGACGATGACGAGGTAGAAGTCCGTCATAATTACGCGCTCCCGATACTTGCGGCGGTAACGGTTACGGTGATAATCGTAGCCACGCTGTTTGTAGCAAACGTGATTCTGGGAGCTTTCAAGACTGCGCCGTCAAATTCCAACGAATACAAGATGCCGAAGCTCATAGGAATGAATTTCTACGACGCAAGAGCGCAGTATACCGATATTCAGCTTGTAGCCACTGAAGAATACAACAACGAATATGACTCCGGTATAATCTTCTATCAGGAAAAGGCAGAGGGCAGAATGGTCACCGTAGGCGATACAATAAGGGTTACGGTAAGCAAGGGTACGAGAATGGTCGACATTCCCGACCTTAAGAACTATCACGTCAGCTCGGCGATAAAGGCGCTTGAAGACGTCGGTCTTTCCTATGTTCAGGTTCAGCAGGAGAGCGACGACATAGCGGCAGACTATGTTGTCAGAACCGACCCTGCCGCTAATTCGTCGGTCGAGGAGGGGACGGTTGTTAAAATCTTTGTCAGCCTTGGCCCGATGACCGAAGACACCATCGTTCCCTACGTTGTAGGAAAGGATTTAGCAACCGCAACCGCTGAGGTTGAAGCCGCGCATCTCACGGTAAAGCCGCAGTATATCACGAGCAGCGAGCCGCGCGACCTTGTTGTCTCGCAGAATATCGAGGGAGGTTCTAACGTAGCAAGAGATACAGTAATCACTCTTATGGTTTCCGACGGATCAGGCGAGATGCCCGAGGAAAATTATGATTTTCCCGAATATGAAGGACCTTTCGGAGAAAATACCGATTATCCCGAAGATAATCCGAATGAAAACCTCGGCGATAATTCTTCCGACAGCTTCACTGAGCACACGGTGACGGTTTATGTTGACATTCCGTCCAACGCCGAGAATACCTACTTCCTCATCTTCTATTATCAGGGGACAACGATTCAGATAGGCGATTCAAGCACTGTAGTCGCTTTGCAGTGGGCGGGACTCAGCTATCCCGTTCAGCTTACCGGCACCGGAGTTGTGACGGTCGAAGCGTTTATACGCTACGGCGTAACTCTGAGGCTGGCGACTTATGTAATTGACTTTGACAACCAAACCTACACCTGTGAAGACTACAATGAATCCGCTTTCCGCACCGTCGATAACTTTGCAACATTCTGATATGCGCGGAATAATAATCAGTTCATACGGCGACAGCTTCAGGGTACTTGCCGACGGCGAGGAATATGTCTGTCGCGCAAGGGGAGCATTGCGCAATAAAGACGTCAGCCCAATGTGCGGCGACTTTGTATCGGTTGAATTAAACGGTGCAGAGGCGGTCATATCCGGAATATTTCCGAGAAAAAACGAGATAGTCCGTCCGCCGCTCGCTAATCTCGACAGACTTGTATTCGTGTGTTCTACCGTCGACCCCGTCCCAAACCTCAGAGCGCTCGATAAATTTACGGCGGTATCTGTCTATAAAGGCATAAGCCCCGTTATAGTTTTCACAAAGACAGATAAGTGCAAAAGTGAAAGCTTTGAAAAAATCTACCGCGGAGTTTTTCCCGTGTTTTCGGTGAACAATTTGACCGGCGAAGGCGTAAGTGAGCTTTACGACGTATTAAAGGGGAGCTTTTCCGCGTTTGCGGGGAATTCCGGCGTAGGGAAGTCCTCGCTTTTGAACAACCTATGCCCAAAAGCAGGAGCTGCCACAGGTGAAATAAGCCGCAAGCTGAAAAGGGGAAAGAACACCACCCGCCGAACTGAAATTTATCCTCTTACTGACGGGGGCTATATTGCCGATACTCCCGGATTTGCCGCGTTTTCTACCGAAAGATATGATACAATTTTCAAGGAAGAACTTGCCGGCTGTTTTCCCGAATTTCAGGATTATATCGGAAGCTGCCGTTTTCCTGACTGTTCTCATACAAAGGAACAGGGGTGTGCTGTTCTGGAGGCCGTTAAGGATGGTCTTATAGGCAGAACGCGTTATCAAAGTTACTGCGACATGTATGACGAAGCGCTTAAAATCCGCCCGTGGGAGTTAAAGGACGTCCGGAGGTAAACACAATTTCGCACCCTCTGAATATTATGTAAAGAGCGAGCAATCGTTTAGTTTACATATTATGGAGGATTGCATATGAAGGTCATAGTCAAAAAGCCGGGCAGAATTATAGCGGGGATACTTCGCCTTATTTTCGGCGTTTCAAAGGATTCAACCGCTGCATAAAAAATCAGGCGGGCTTGTATACTAATTTTTGGTCTAAGAAAATTTGTATACAGCCCGCATTTTTCTGATCAGTGCGAATATACTTGAGTATGATCACATTTGCGCTCGGAAAACTGCGGATAAGCCTCACTTTCGGTTTTTTCTTCATACTTGCAATTACATCGCTCCGTGGTAATTCACTCGGGGCGCAGTCGCTTATATTCTGTATTTTGCACGAGTTCGGACATCTTGCCGCAATGAAGCTTTTCGGCGCATGCGCCGCCGAGATAAAATTCTACGGAGCGGGAATCAGTATTTCGTCGGAGGATATCACGTGCCTTTCAAAATCAAAACGCGCGCTTATTTACTTAGGCGGTCCGACGGTAAATCTGATGCTCGCGCTGATTTTTCGTGATGACATGCGTCTTATAAACTTCTCGCTCGCGTTTTTTAATCTGCTGCCGATTTCTTATTTTGACGGCGGACAGCTTTTAGCGCTTGCTTTAGGCGAGCGTTCAAAGATTTGCGCTGTTTTAAGTGTGCTGTCGTATGTTATTCTTATTTCGACTGTTGCTGCGGCGCTGTTTTTATACGGCGGCGCAATAAACCCGTCGTCGTTGATGACGGTTATATTCATAGCTTTTTCGTGGATACTCGACAGGTAATGTTCAAGTTTTCCAAATTTGAGTTTAAAAAATCATCACAATTTTACAAAATATACTATTGATTCCTTGAAAGGCTTGTGATATAATATTAAGGCATTTGAGTCTGCCGTATGAGATTCTTACTTATTCGGTAGGGTTTAGTTGCAATACTAAAGCGGATAGTCCTCTGGCTTTATTATAATGCGGCCCCGATGAGGTCGGCTGAAGCGTATGAACATCTGAAAAAATTAAGGAGGATTTTCAACAATGGATGCTTTGAAAATCATTTCGGAATCCAGTCTCAAGGAGACTGTCCCTGAATTCAGCGTAGGCGACACTGTACGTGTTTCCGTAAGGATTCAGGAGGGCGACAAGTCCAGAATCCAAGCCTTTGAAGGAACCGTTATTGCCCGCAAGCACGGCGGCGTAAACGAAACCTTCACCGTACGCAGAGTGGCGCACGGATGCGGCTGCGAGCGTGTATTCCCGCTTCATTCTCCCGTTGTGGAGAAGGTTGAGGTCATCAGGCGCGGTAAGGTCAGAAGAGCCAAGCTCTACTACATCAGAGACCGTGTCGGCAAGGCCGCCAAGACCAAAGACGCTCTCAGATAAGTTTGTCACCGAAAAATGCAGGGGTCGCAGGATCCCTGCATTTTTTCTGAAATTTAAATTCCGAGGATTATTTTTCCGTAATCGCTTGCATTTTTATGTTGTTTTTGCTACAATAAATGCGTATGCAATTTTACTTTAAAGGTGAGTGGACATTATGCCTAAAAAAAATAAAGCCGAAAAAAATCCCGAAAAAAAGCTTTCCCTTATAGATGAGCTGCTCGATTGGTTCAAAACGCTCTGTAAGGCTTTTATAATCGTTATTCTCCTGTTTACATTTGCTATACGCACGGCAAAGGTCGACGGCCATTCAATGGAGCCCACTCTTATCGACAGCGATTTTCTTATTCTCTGGTCTTTTTGCTACACGCCTAAGCAGGGCGACATTGTCGCCGCAAACTGCGAGGGTCTCGGCAAAATCATTGTTAAGCGGGTGGTTGCCGTAGGCGGTCAGGAGGTAAATATCGACTTTGACGCCGGAAAGGTTTATGTCGACGGCGAGCTTTACGAGGTTGACGGACTTGAAAACGTCACCACCGACCGCGAATCAAATTACGTTTATCCAGTAAAGGTTCCCGAGGGAAAGTACTTCGTTATGGGCGACAACCGTCAGCACTCAACCGATTCCAGAAGCAGTTACGTCGGGTTCATCGACCGCGAGGATATTCTCGGAAAAGCCGTAATCAGGCTGTATCCTTTGGAAAAGTTCGGCTCGCTTTATAGTAAGAACCCGTAATTATGAGTTTAGTTAAGGACTGATAAAAATAGATAAAGAAATAAACATTCAGTGGTTTCCGGGCCATATGGCGAAGACCCGCCGTCTGATTTCGGAAAACCTTAAGCTTGTCGACGCCGTGATTGAGGTTACAGACGCGCGCATTCCGTCTTCGAGCCGCAACCCCGAGATATCAAGGCTTCTGAGCGGCAAGCCCCGCATACTGCTCCTAAATAAGTGCGATACTGCCGACGACGCCGTCACTGCCCGTTGGATTGAGTATTACCGCAAATGCGGCATTACCGCCGCCGCTACCGACTGCAAGTCCGGCAAAAACGTAGGAAAGGTTCTGCCGCTTGTGCGCTTGGCGCTGTCGGAGGAAATAAAGAGGTGGGAGCAAAAGGGAATGACCGGCAGACCGATAAGAATTATGGCTGTCGGGATTCCAAACGTCGGCAAAAGCGCTCTGATAAATCGTCTTGCCGGTTCCAAGCGTGCAAAGGTCGAGGACAGACCGGGCGTCACGCGAGGAAAACAGTGGATAAAACTCGACCTCGGCTTTGAACTTTTGGACACCCCGGGAGTATTGGCGCCTAAGTTTGAAAATCAGGACGCCGCTCTTAGTCTTGCTTTCACCGGCGCGATAAAAGACAATATTCTCGATACCGAGACACTTGCGACCATCTTCATCCGAAAGCTCAGAGCGCTCGGCGCAGAGCCTCTTAAGGCGCGCTACGGCGTTGAAATCACCGACGAAATGACCGATGCAGAGGTTCTTGAAGCGATAGGCCGCCGAAGGGGATTTTTGGTATCGGGCGGGGAGATAAATACCGAGAGAACGGCGCTTATTCTGCTTGACGAGTTTCGCAGCGGCAAACTCGGCAGGATATCCCTCGAAGTTCCGGAGGTGTAATTTATGACTCTTTATGAGTACGACCTCGCGCTGACTCAAAGATACGGCGTCATCGCCGGGGTCGACGAGGCGGGCAGAGGTCCCCTTGCCGGCGACGTTTACGCCGCCGCCGTGATTCTACCGCTGGACTGCGTCATCAAGGGGGTAAACGACTCAAAAAAGCTCACTGCGAAAAAGCGGGAAGCGCTCTATGACGAAATAATTTCGAGAGCTGCGGCATACTGTATCGCGACTGCTTCTGTGGCGGAAATCGAGGAGCTAAACATACTCAACGCCGCGATGCTTGCTATGAAGCGGGCGGTTGAGGGTCTTAAGACCGACTGCGGACTTGTGATTGTCGACGGCAACAAAACGCCGGATATCGCCTTTGAGTGCGTACCCGTCATAAAGGGCGACGCGACGTCGCAGTCAATAGCCGCCGCATCTATCCTTGCGAAGGTGGCGAGGGACAGGTATATGGCTGAACTCGACAGGCTTTATCCCGAGTATATGTTTTCAAAGCACAAAGGTTACGGCACCAAGCTTCACTACGAGATGCTCAGAAAATACGGCCCGAGTCCCGTTCACAGACCGAGCTTTCTCAGAAAGATGCACTGAAAGGGTGAGCGCTTTGACTTCGCGTGAAATCGGAAACATCGGAGAGGAATACACGGCTGCGTTTTTGCGTGAAAATGGCTGCGAGATTCTAGCCCGAAACTACTGTATACGCGGCGGCGAGCTTGATATCGTCGCCAAAAAGGGCAACCTTATTCACATTGTCGAGGTCAAGACGCGCAAGCGAGGCGCTCTTTCCGGAGGCGAAGAGGCGATAACCCCAAAGAAGATTTCGAGGGTAGTAAAAGCGGCGAGAGCATACATAGACGCAAACGGTTTTGAAACGAGCTGCGTTTTTGACGCTGCCATAGTTGAGCTTGAAGGCTCAAAGGTTGTAAAATTCGAGTATATTCAGCGGGCGTTCACCGCCTGACAATAAAGCTAAAGAGGTATTTGTATGTATTATGAAAGCACAAGAAACAGCACTTTAAAAATCACTTCTGCCGAAGCGATAGTACAGGGAATAAGTCCGGACGGCGGTCTGTTTGTACCCGACGGTATTCCCGAGCTTTCGCTAAGCGAGATTTCTGCTTTCGGAAAGCTTAGTTATCCCGAGACTGCCGAAAAGGTTTTTTCGCTTTATCTCACCGATTTTTCCGCCGATGAGATTAAATCCTGCGTCGAAAGCGCATACTGTTCAGGCAGCTTTGAGACCGAAAACGTAGACGAGCTTAAAACCCTTCGGCAAGGTCTGAACATTCTCGAACTCTGGCACGGACCCACCTGCGCTTTTAAGGATATGGCGCTTCAGATATTGCCGCATCTTCTTACTACATCCGTCCGCAAGACGGGTACCGACAAAAAGGTATGCGTACTTGTCGCGACTTCGGGCGATACCGGAAAGGCGGCTCTTGAGGGCTTCAAGGATGCCAAAGGCACAAGTATTCTGGTATTTTATCCGGAAAACGGCGTGAGCGCTATGCAGAAGCTCCAGATGATAACTCAGGACGGTTCAAACGTAGGAGTATGCGCGATAAAGGGCAATTTTGACGACGCTCAGACCGGCGTCAAGAAAATTTTCACAGACCCATCCATCGGTGCAAAGCTCTCCGAGAACGGGATAATGTTTTCAAGTGCGAACTCCATCAACTGGGGACGTCTCGCGCCGCAGATAGTTTACTATGTGGCTGCATATGCGAAGCTTGTTGCTCAGGGCGAGATATCGCTCGGCGAGAAGCTTAACGTCGTTGTCCCGACGGGCAATTTCGGAAACATTTTGGCTGCGTACTACGCAAAGCGTATGGGCGTTCCCGTCGGGAAGCTTATCTGCGCGTCAAATTCCAACAATGTTTTGACCGACTTCCTGCGCACCGGCGTCTATGACCGCAACCGCAGGTTCTACACCACGATTTCTCCGTCGATGGATATTCTCGTGTCCTCTAATCTTGAGAGGCTTCTTTATCACCTCAGCGGCGGCGACTCCGAATATATCGCAGGACTCTTTGCCGAGCTTTCTTCAAAGGGACGCTTTGAGGTTTCGGAGGAGATCAAAAAGAGTCTTAGAGAGCTGTTCTGGGCTGACTTCTGTACCGACGACGAGACCAAAGCCGCCATTGCGTCAACCTATGACCGTTACGGTTATACCGTTGACACCCACACCGGCGTAGCGGTAGGAGTTTACAAAAAATACACAGACGAAACCGGCAACCAAACCTGCACCGTCATAGCCTCTACCGCGAGCCCGTACAAGTTCCCAGATGCTGTGCTTTCTGCACTCGGAGCGTCATGCGGCAGCGGCGACGAGTTTGAAAAGGCAGATGTGCTTTGCAAAAAAAGCGGACTGCCGATACCCAAGGCGCTTTCAGAACTAAAGTCCAAGAAACCGAGGTTCACGGGATCAGTCGAGCGCGGCGATATGCTCGGATATGTATATGAAACTCTCGGAATAAAATGATCCCTCCGACATTCGGAGGGATCCGAGATCAGTGCTTCGGTTTGAAGGTTTTACATTCCGTCTGAGCGCTGCACTCGGGGTTTTGACACCCGCAGCAGCAAACGTCAATCTTTCCGGCGACACATTCGCAGTCGTCGCGGTTGTACTCGCAGCTCGAAACGCCGCACTTGATGCCGTAGATTCTTTCTTTTTCCATAGTGATCTCCATCTGTGCATAAAATCTGCAATCGCTTGCCGTAATAGTATATACTTTTGCGGGAGCATTATACGGAGGTGAAGTTTTGTCATTATTTGTAATTGCCGACCTACATCTTTCACTGTCGTCCGATAAGCCTATGGACGTATTTTCGGGATGGGACAGTTATGTCGGGCGTCTTGAGAAAAACTGGCAGGAACGAGTCTCGCCTGATGACACAGTCGTAATTCCGGGCGACATTTCGTGGGCGATGAGTCTTAAAGGCGCGCTTGAGGATTTTAAGTTTATAGAAGGCTTAAACGGCAATAAAATCATATCAAAGGGCAATCACGATTACTGGTGGTCCACCGTTACAAAGACCGAGAAATTCTTCGCGGAAAACGGCATTACTTCAATAAAGATACTTCACAATAATTTTTACGAGTATGAGGGCGCGGGCATATGCGGAACGCGCGGCTGGATCAACGACGGCAGCGAGCCGCAGGACAAAAAGGTGATTCTAAGGGAAGCGCAGCGTCTTGAGCGTTCGATACAGGGAGCCGTGGATGCAAAGCTTGAGCCGATAGTATTTCTGCACTATCCGCCGCTTTTCTGCGATGACCGCAACGACGACATTATGGAGGTTCTTCACAGATACGGCATCAGATACTGTTTTTACGGGCATCTTCACGGTTACGCGCACAAAAACGCAGTTGTCGGTGAACGCGAAGGCATCGAATTTAGGCTTATATCAAGTGATTTTTTACATTTTTCACCGACAGATATTACGAATATTGTTAAAAAGCACGAAAAATAGAAAATCAAAATTTTTGTGTGGAAATAATCTTGCGCATATGATATACTTATTAAACATGCAATAATTAGATAATAAATCCGGCAAATAAAGTAAATCACAGGAGGCAACAATATGCTGAAGTCAAAAAACCAACTGGAGACCAACAAATACGAGTTGGAGATAGAGGTATCTCCCGAGGTCTTTGAGGAAGCTGTTCAGAAAGCTTATCTCAAGAACAAGTCCAAGATCAATGTGGCGGGTTTCCGTCCCGGAAAGGCGCCGAGAAAAATAATCGAACGCGAATACGGCGAAGCTGTTTTTTATGAGGAAGCCGTCAACTCAATCTACGGAGATACCATTGAAGACGCTGTCAAGGAAGCCGAGCTTACGCTTGTAGCTCCTCCCGAGGTTGAGGTTACCGATGTCGGTAGGGATATCGGCGTTAAGTTCAAGGCTGTATGTATTACAAAACCCGTCGTAAAGGTAGGCGACTGCAAGGGAATAAAGGTCACAAAAACCGTCAATGCTGTTACAGACGAAATGGTAGAACACGAAATTGAACATATGCGCGAGCGTCAGGCGAGGAGCATAAATGTCGACGACCGTCCCGCTCAGAACGGCGACGATGTCGTTATTGACTTCGACGGCTATAAAGACGGCGTTCCTTTTGAGGGCGGCAAGGCGGAAAAATACAGCCTGAGACTGGGTTCGGGTCAGTTCATACCCGGTTTTGAGGAGCAGGTTGTCGGTCACAGCATCGGCGACGAGTTCGACATCAACGTCACTTTCCCCGAGGATTATCAGGCCAAGGAGCTTGCCGGCGCGGATGCCGTATTCAAGATCAAGCTCCACGAAATCAGAATGTCCGAAATCCCTGAGCTTGACGATGATTTTGTAAAGGACACCACCGATTTTGAAACCGTAGATGAGCTCAAGGCGGATGTAAGGAAGCATCTTGAGGAGCACGCCGAGGAGCATGCGGAGGCTGACGTTGAGGGCGCTATTATGGACGCCGTCATCTCGAAGCTCGAGGGGGAAATTCCCGAGGTTATGTATGAGAACAAGGTCAACGAAATGATAGACGACCTTTCTCACCGTCTCTCTCATCAGGGCGTGGACCTCAATATGTACCTGCAATTCACCGGTATGACTATGGAGAGCCTTCGCGATACCTACAGGGAGCAGGCTGAGAAGCAGGTAAAGCTTCGTCTTGCGCTCGAGCAGTATGCGTCCGATGAGAAGATTGAAGTTTTGGACGAGGACGTCGAAGAGGAATACAAGAAGATCAGCGAGCAGTACAATATGCCGGTTGATACCGTAAAGCAGTATATTCGTGAGGATGACCTCAGGCTCGATATAGCGGTCGGAAAGGCTGTAGACCAGATTAAGGCCGCTGCGGTTATTGAAAACGCCTGAGAGCAGTCCTGCAAACCAAAGGAGGATTTTATATGGCATTAGTTCCAAACGTAATCGAACAGACGGGCCACGGAGAGAGATTTTACGATATTTTTTCGCGGCTTCTGAATGACAGAATAATAGTTTTGTCCGACGAGGTCAACGACGCCACAGCATCAATAGTTGTTGCGCAGCTTCTGTTTTTGGACAGTCAGGATTCCGAAAAGGACATCTTCCTTTATATCAACAGCCCGGGCGGCTCTATAACCTCGGGAATGGCTATTTACGACACTATGCAGTATGTCAAGGCCGACGTTTCCACGATATGCGTGGGTATGGCTGCCTCTATGGCGGCGGTGCTTCTCTCCGGAGGAGCCAAAGGCAAAAGGATATGCCTGCCTCACAGCGAGGTACTGATTCATCAGCCTCTAATCGGCGGCGGACTCTCGGGTCAGTGTACCGACATCAAGATTCATTCCGACCATATGGTTCGCACCCGTAAGATGCTCAATGAGCTTCTGGCTCAGAATACCGGCAAGTCGATAGAGGAGATAGAGCGCGATACCGAGCGCGACTACTATATGACCGCCGAGGAAGCCGTCGCATACGGTCTTGCGGACAAAATTATCACAAAGTAACAGCTAATAAGTAAAGGAGTGGTCATATGGCAGGAAACGAAACCGCGCTCAAGAGGTGCAACTTCTGCGGAAAAACCGAGAACCGTGTCAGCAATATGTTTTCCGCGGGAGATGTGCATATCTGCGACGAGTGTGTTTTATTCTGCTACGACCTTTTGGAAGAAAAAGGATACTTTTCCGGAAGACGGTCTCAGAACGCAGCCCATGAGGAAATCACTCTGACCAAGCCCTCGGAAATAAAAAAGGTTCTCGACGAGTATGTAATAGGTCAGGAAAAGGCGAAGATAGCTCTTTCCGTCGCGGTCTACAACCACTATAAGAGAGTAACAGCGCCGGAGGGCAAGAATCCCGACGAGCAGGTCGAGATACAGAAGTCAAACGTTTTGCTTCTCGGGCCTACCGGCGTCGGAAAAACCCACCTTGCGCAGACTCTTGCCAAGATACTCAATGTACCCTTTGCGATTGCCGACGCTACCACCCTGACCGAAGCGGGATATGTCGGCGACGACGTGGAAAACGTTCTTCTTAGACTGATTCAGGCGGCGGATTACGATATCGAAGCCGCAGAGCACGGAATCATCTATATCGACGAGATAGATAAGATTTCGCGCAAGTCCGAAAATGTCTCCATAACCCGCGACGTAAGCGGTGAGGGCGTGCAGCAGGCGCTTCTGAAGATAATCGAGGGTACAGTTTCAAACGTGCCGCCGCAGGGCGGGCGCAAACATCCCACACAGGAGTTTATACAGATAGACACCAAGAACATTCTGTTTATCTGCGGCGGAGCTTTCGACGGTCTTGAAGACATCATCCGGCGCCGAACCGATACTTCGACCGTCGGCTTCGGCGGCAACGGCAGGAAAGCCGAGCATACTTCCGAGGAGATTTTACAGAAGGTTGTCCCTCAGGACCTTGTCCGGTACGGAATCATACCCGAGCTTATCGGCCGTCTGCCGGTAATAACGGTGCTTTCTCCGCTCGACGAGGAGGCGCTGATATCCATACTCACCGAGCCTAAAAATTCGCTTGAGAAGCAGTATAAGGCGCTGTTTGAGTACGACGGCATAGAGCTTGAGATAACCGATGAAGCCAAGAGGGAGATAGCTAAAAAAGCGCTTTCTCAGAAGACCGGTGCTAGAGGACTTCGCTCCATAGTCGAGGGTGCGCTGTTAAAGCCTATGTTCGAGACGCCTTCGCAGGAAGATGTTTCAAAGGTCATCGTAACCGCCGAGACTATCCGTGACGGCGCGGAAGTCACGCTCGAAAAAAACGGCAGGAAGACAAAGAAATAACATTTTGAGGGGCAGTCCGCTGCTCCTCAATTTGCAATAAGTCGGTAAAAGGAGGAGTTAAAATGCAGGCTCCGTTGGCGGATAAGATACGGCCGAAAACCCTCGACGACGTCGTGGGGCAGTCTCATATTCTCGGCAGGGGACGTCCTCTTCGCAGGATAATCGAGAGCGGCAGAATACCTAATATGATTTTTTACGGCGCGTCGGGAGTAGGAAAAACCACCGTTGCGCGAATCATCGCCGAAAATACCAATCTTAAAATGTGCAAGCTCAACGGTACGTCGGCTTCGGTTCAGGATATAAAAGACATCATCGCTGATACCGACACCCTTGACGGCTACAACGGCATACTCCTTTACCTCGACGAGATACAGTACTTAAATAAAAAGCAGCAGCAGTCGCTTTTGGAACACATAGAGAACGGCAGAATTACGCTGATTTCGTCCACCACCGAGAATCCCTATTTTTACGTCTACAACGCGATAATAAGCCGTTCGACGGTGTTTGAATTTAAGCCGGTTTCCGCCGAGGAAGTCTTGCCTGCGGTGAAAAGGGCTTTCAAACTTGCAGCCGAGGAATTTGGGCTTAAGCTCGAGGTTGAGGACGGCGTTGCGGAGCATATAGCGCGCGGCTGCGGCGGAGACGTCAGAAAGGCGATCAATACGGTCGAACTCTGCGTGCTGTCTTCGCAGACAGGGGATACCGTCAGCGTCACCCTTGAGACCGCAAAGCTTCTGACCCAGCGTTCAAATATGCGCTACGACCGCGCCGGCGACGAGCATTACGACACGCTTTCGGCGCTTCAGAAGTCGATTCGCGGCTCCGACGAAAACGCCGCGCTCCACTATGCCGCCCGACTTTTGGAATCGGGCGATATAATATCGCTCTGCCGAAGGCTCTTGGTCATCGCTGCCGAGGACATAGGTCTTGCCTATCCGCAGGCTATACCTATTGTCAAAGCGTGCGTCGACAGCGCGCTGCAGCTCGGTATGCCCGAGGCGAGGCTGCCTCTCGGTGACGCAGTTATACTTTTGGCTACTGCTCCAAAGTCAAACAGCGGGATTATGGCGATCGACGCCGCTCTCGGCGATTTGAAAGAGTACGGCGGCGAGGAGTTTCCGCGGCAGCTTCAGAACAAGCACTTTGACGGCGAGGGCGCGAAGGTAAAAGGTCAGAACTACCTTTATCCGCATGATTTCCCGAACCACTGGGTTGAGCAGCAGTATCTGCCCGACGCAATCAAGGACAAGGTATACTATGTATACGGAGAAAACAAGACCGAGCAAGCGGCGAAGGCTTACTGGGACGCGATAAAGAAGAAAAAGTAATAGAACCGCTCTCCATTGCGGAGAGCGGTTTTTTCAGAATACCGATTCGATCACCTTGTCGCAGATGACGGGCGAGTACCTCCAGCGCTTTATGATGCCGTCTGTGATGAAGTATTCGCACTTTTTTTCGGGCGAGTAGTCGTATGTATCCACGATTATAAGCTTGATTTTCATTTTCTCCGGATTTATCGACTTTATGTATACGCTTGCGGTCTGACCTGCGTAGATATCTCCGCGCGGCTCGGCGAGTCCGGCGAGATTCGGCGCAAGCTCGATAAAAATTCCGTAAGGTTCTATGCTTCTGACTATTCCCTTGACAGTTTCGCCGGCGCTGAATCTTCCCGCGTTTTCCTCCCAAGTACCTAAAAGCTCCTTGTGCGAAAGATAAAACTTCTCACCGTCGTAGCCCTTTAGCACTGCCTTTACTCTGTCGCCTACGGAAAATCTGTCGGACGGGTGGCTGATTCGCGACACCGAAATGGCGTCTATGGGAATCATCGAGCTTATTCCGCAGCCGATGTCCACAAAACAGCCGAACTGTTCAATATGAGTTACATAAGCGTCTATAACGCTTCCGATTTCGAGCTTTAGAAGATAGTTTTCCAAACACAGTCTTTGGGCGTCGGTGCGTGACAGCACAGCGGTTTTTTCGCCGCCTTCTTCAATAATGTCCTTTACCGTAAAGGCTACCGGCTTGCCCACGCGTGAAATTATCGCGATGTCCTTTACTCTTCCCTCTGAAATGCCGAGTGCGCATTCCTCTCTCGGTATAACGGCGCGGCAGGCAGGTAAACTCAGAGTCAGGTCGTGCGCCGACGAACAGCTCTCCGCTCTCGCTTCAAGGATAACACCTCTGCTTTTGGCCTCGTACAGCCCCGATATGCTTGCAAGGTATCCCAAATTTTCTTCGTTATTTATAATCCCGCCCTCGGGTATATAGCTTCTCATTTGATATCTTTCCTTTCGTTTCGGGAATTTGTATATACTATGTTCGGAAAAAAGGCGATATGCCCGTGACGTAAAAAACTTCGCAAAACAGTTGCTTTTCGGGAAAATCGGTGATATAATGATTCAGAATATTACTGATGAGTTACGGCGGTGCGATATGGATATTCAAAAGGGCGACGTTCTGACTATGAAAAAAAAGCATCCCTGCGGATCGGACAGGATGAAAGTCCTGCGTTCGGGGATGGATTTCAAGCTTAGGTGCTGCGGCTGCGGCAGGGAGTTTATGATTCCGCGCTCAAAAGCCGAAAAAAATGTGCGCTCGGTTGATTCTTCTGAGCGCGAGCCGTCTGAAAATTAAATTGATAGGATGTTATAAATGTTTGAAAAGCTTAAGGCACTTTCAGAAAAATACAGTGAGATTAACGAGCGTCTGATGCAGCCCGAGACGGTGAACAATCCGTCGCTGTACCGTGATTTGATGAAAGAGTATTCAAATCTCACACCGCTCATCGAAAAATACAGGGAATATACGGCGGCAGAGGAGTCGCTCAGAGAGGCTGAGGAGCTGAGGCGCGAGGAAACCGACCGCGATTTTCTCAGGGTGATCGACGAGCAGTACGAGACCGCAAAGGAGGACATCGCACGGCTCTCCGACGAGCTGAAGATAATGCTTCTTCCCAAAGACCCCAACGACAACCGAAGCGTAATTATGGAGATAAGGGCGGGAGCCGGCGGCGAGGAAGCCGCGCTGTTTGCCCATTCGCTTATGAGAATGTATACGATGTACGCCGATTCAAAAAGGTGGAAAGTCGAGATATTGAACCTCAATGAGACCGAGCTTGGCGGCGTAAAGGAAGCGGAGTTTTCGGTCGAGGGTGAAGGAGCTTATTCGCGTCTGAAATACGAGAGCGGCGTTCATAGAGTTCAGAGAGTGCCGGAAACAGAGTCGCAGGGCAGGATTCAGACCTCTACGGCAACCGTCGCGGTACTACCGGAAGCGGAAAACGCCGAGCTTCAGATAGACGACAAAGAGCTTAAAATCGACGTTTTCCGTTCGTCAGGCGCGGGCGGACAGCATATCAACAAAACCGAGTCGGCAGTAAGAATCACCCATCTTCCGACTGGACTCGTCGTCGAGTGTCAGGACGAGCGCAGCCAGCAGAAGAACCGCGAACGCGCGATGAAGGTTCTGTGTTCCCGCCTTTTGGAGATGAAGCAGGCCGAGCTTGACAAGGCATATGCCAGCGAGCGCCGTTCGCAGATAGGAACAGGCGACCGTTCCGAGCGCATC
>CANQVG010000024.1 GCA_947627235.1 uncultured Clostridia bacterium
TTGCTTTCGCTTTGAGCTCCGCGATCATGTCCTCCATGATACTCGCCCGGGTTCTCCTCTGCCGGAACATATCCCTTGCCCTTCACGGTGTTCACTTGTATGAGAACAGGACCGTTTTCAGCCTTCGCAGAACGCAGAGCCGCTTCGAGTTTTTCAAGATTGTGCCCGTCTACCGGTCCGATAAATTCAAAGCCGAAATCCTCGAAAATAGTGCTGTGAAGAAGCATTTCCTTTATGCTGTCCTTTGAGGCGCTGATAGCGTTTTTGAGGCCACCGCCTATTATCGGAATTGAGGACAGGAATTTTTTTGCTCCTGATTTCAGCTTTTTATAACTATCCTGTGTACGAAGCTCGGAAAGATACGTCGCTATCCCCCCGATATTTTTGGAAATTGACATCTCGTTGTAGTTGAGAATGACTATGATGTTTGTACCGCTTCTGCCGGCGTTGTTCAGTCCCTCAAAAGCAAGACCGCCGGTCAGCGCTCCGTCGCCGATTACCGCCACCGCGTGGTGATTGTCGCCCGAAAGCTTCATTGCCTCGGCAATGCCGAGAGCTACCGATATTGAATTTGAGCTGTGTCCGCTTACACAGGCGTCGTGAACCGACTCCGACGGGCGCGTAAAACCGGAAATACCGCCCTTTTGACGCAGAGTGTCAAAATCTTTGTATCTGCCGGTAAGAAGCTTATGAGCATAGCTCTGATGGCCTACATCGAAAATTATCTTGTCTTTCGGCGAGTCGAAAACCTTATGTATAGCGACGCTAAGCTCAACCGTTCCGAGGTTGGAGCTTAAATGGCCGCCGTTATGAGAAACCGTCTCTATTATTTTAGCCCTTATTTCTTTGCAAAGCTCCTCTTCCTGCTTCAGGGTGAGCTTTTTTAAGTCGTGCGGAAGATTCAGCCGCGAAAGGAGCTTATAATCCATAAAATCACATTCTTTTCATTTATTTGTTTCTTACCGCGAGCGAGAGCGCAAGCTGACGCAGCAGACCGCTGTTAGGGTATTTATCAAGCTCGTCGGCGGCTGCCTGACTGAGACTTTTTGCTTCCTTTAACGCGCCGTCGGGACCGAGAATATCATAAAAGGTCGGTTTGCCGCGCTCCGAGTCGCTGCCGGTCGGTTTGCCGAGCGCCTCGGGACTTGATGTGACATCAAGAACGTCGTCGACGATCTGAAACGCCAGTCCGACATTTTTCGCATATATTTTTGCGGAACGGCACTGCTCCTCACTTGCGTAGGCAAGAACCGCACCGAAAAGACATGCGGCGCTCAGAAGACATCCTGTCTTTAGTCCCGACATCTTCCTAAGAAATTCTTCATTGATTCCGTCTTTTTTCTCCTCCGACCAAAGGTCGAGCATCTGACCCGCTATCATTCCCCTGTTTCCGGCGTTCGCCGAGAGAAGTTTTATCAGCTTTATCGCAGTCAGATGCGAAATCCTGCCGTCAAGAGCCATATCCGCGAGAATTTCATATGGCAATATCGCAAGACCGTCGCCCGCAAGAAGTCCCGTTGCTGTACCGTACTTAACATGCGTCGCGGGCTTGCCGCGCCTTAGATCGTCGTTATCCATCTCGGGCATATCGTCGTGAATCAAAGAAAATGTGTGGGTCATCTCCAAGGTAACGGCGGCTTCGTATACAAGGTCGGGCACCGAATCAGCTTCGCTGAAGAGCTTGTAAAATTCAACAGCCAAAAGCGGTCTTATACGCTTTCCGCCCGCCGAAAGAGCGTATTTTTCGGCTTCAAGAACAGTCTCCCACGGTGAGCCTTCCACGGTTTTAAGCTGCGGACAGCGGCTTATAAAACTGTTTATTTTCGCAATCTCGGTGGAAATTATCTCTTCGTATTTTTTATTCATCGGGCTTTTCCTCGCTCAGCACCGCGCTGAAGCCGTCAAGCATTTTTTTGCAATCGTCGGCGAGGGCGATACCCTCCCTGTAGAGCTTTGCGGTTTCTTCAAGGGTAGTGTTTTCGTCGCGCAGTTTGTCGCATATTTCGCGCAGGCGTTTTACGGATTCTTCATACTTCATCGTTATCACCAATGTTTATTTTTTTGACCTCAGCGTCGGCGCAACCGCCGCGCATAAGGATTTTTATACTGTCTCCCTCCGAAAGCTTATCGGCGCCCGACGCTATCTCGCCTTCCTTGTATACAAGCGCGTATCCTCGCGATATAACATTCTGCGGGCTTAGGCTTGAAAGCATCTCACGAAGCCCGGCAAGAGTAAGCTCTGCGACGTCGAAGCGGTGACGGGTCTGGCGCTCGATGGCGTCTCTTAGCGACTTGAGTTCGGCCTGCCTTGACGCAAGCTTTTCCTTTACCGAAAATGCCGACAAAGCATATTCATACCTTTTTAAGACGTCACGGAAGTATACAATTTTAGCATTTGCGCAGTGATTAAGCATAGCTCTGAGAGCCGAAAGTTCTCTGCGCATATCCACTATATCCGGTGTGGCAAGCTCTGCCGCTCCCGACGGCGTAGGCGCTCTCAGGTCGGCGGCAAGGTCGCAGAGAGACCAGTTTATCTCGTGTCCCACAGCGGAAATGACCGGCGTGCGGCAGTTGTAGACAGCCATAACTACCGCCTCGACATTAAACGCCGAGAGATCCTCCGCCGAACCGCCGCCGCGAGTGAGAATTATCGTGTCGGCACCGCTCGCATCCGCCTGTTCGAGAGCTTTTACGATGCTCTGAGGCGCATCGGCACCCTGCACAAGCGTGGGGAAAAGCTCAAGCTTTGCAGCCGGATATCTTCTGGTCACGATGCTCGTTACGTCGCCGACAGCCGCGCCGTCGGCAGAGGTCACAAGCGCTATTTTTTCCGGATAGCGAGCTATCGGACGCTTGGGCGCACTGAAAATCCCGAGCGCGTCGAGTTTATCCTTAAGCTTTGAAAGAGCAAGATAGGCGCTGCCCTCGCCGTCGGGAAGAAGCTGCGTGACGTTTATCTGATAAACTCCGTCGCGCTCATAGACGTCGACGTTGCCGTATGCGATGACCGACATTCCGTCAAACGGCGCAAATCTGAGCTTTTCCGCCTGACGGCTGAACATCACCGCCTTGATTAAAGAGGCGTTGTCACGAAGCGAAAAATATATATGCCCCGAACGCCGGTTGCGCGACATATTGGTTATCTCGCCCTTGACGGCGATTCCCCTGAGCTTTTGGTCGCTGCGGAACTTCAGCGCTATATATGTGTTAATCTGTGAAACTGTAAGAATTGAACTCAATTTATAAATCCGTCCTTTATTGCGGCATAAACGGCGATTCCGCAGGCATTGTCGGCAGAAAACGCGGGTTCGGCAAAATATGCGCTAAACCGGCTCTGCACCGAGTCCCTGATTATTTTGTCCGACATTACCCCGCCGGCGTAAACAAGCGGCAGGTTCCCTGCTTCTTTAAGCGCGTATTCCGTCATAGCGACAGTCGCTGCCTCAATGTGCTTTATGCAGCAAAGAGCGACGTCGCATTTGTCCTCACCGCTTTCAAGCATTTTTCGGCAGATATTTTCAACTCCCGAGAGCGAACAGCGTCCGTTTCTGACCGAAGGTCTGATTTTAAAGCTTCGGGTAGACTGCAATGCTAACTTTTCAAGCTCGGCGCCGCAGGGAAACTTCAGTCCGAGCATCACGCCAACGCGGTCTACTGCCTGTCCCGCTTTCAAATCGGAGGAAGACGTAATCTCGCGGCAAGCAATTACTTCATCTCTGTCGGGCGTGACGAGCAGACAGTCGGTAGTGCCGCCGCTGAGATGAAAGGCGATAAACGGGCTTTTTCCAAGCGCAAGATCAAGGCGTCCGCAGGAATAGAGCGCAGCCAGAATGTGACCGACCTGATGCGAGGTCGTATAAAGCGGAAACCCGCAGGCGGCTGAGATTGCCCGCGCGGCGGTCTGTCCCGCCATAAAACAGGGCATATACGAACCCTCGGCATTTCGCGGCCGCGTCGATACCCCGACGGCTTTAAGAGCGTTCCCGCAAAGAAGCTCTTCCAGAAGCTCGGGAAGTATCTTAGTGTGATGAAAAAGCGCTTCGGACTGCCTAAGACCTCTCTCGCCCTCTTTTACCGGCAGAAGCTTCCTTCGCTGACGGATATGTCCGTCAGCGCCGAGAACAGCGGCGGAGGTGGTATAGTTTGATGTGTCGATTCCAAGATACTCAGACATTTTCTTTCAGGCTGCGGGTAAACGAGCCCAGTACACCGTTGACGAATTTGACGTCCGGTTCTAATCCGTAGGTCTCGGCAAGACCGACAGCTTCTTTGACTGCCGCGTTCTGCGGAACCTTGTCCGCACGATACAGAATCTCAAAAACCGCAAGACGCAGTATCGCAAGATTGACCTTAGGGATTCTTTCTACGGAACGCTTGGCGCTGAATTTTGATATAACGGCGTCAAGCTCCGAAAGCCTGTCCATAACCTCATTTACGGTAGTCTCGATTTCCTCATCGCACTTAAAATCGTAGTCGGTCTCGTGAATTGTGATTATCTCGCCGACGGATTCTTCGCGGAACATCTTTTCGTAGAGCAGCAAAAATTCAGCTTCTCTAACCTCATGTCTTGTCATTTTACTCTCCCATATTAAGATGCGGTCGCGGCCAAGCGGTATTATTACCGCTCGGCCTGCCTGCTGTATTGTTTACTTTTCGGGTGCAAAGCTTACGTCGACAACCGAAATGTCGACCTTTGAAACCGTCACGCCGGTCATAGACTGAACCGCTGCCTTGACCCTCTCCTGCACTTCTTCACAGACGGAAATTACATTATAACCGCTCTTTGTAATAACCGACATCGAGATTTTGCATACGCCGTCGAGCATAGAAATTTTTATGTCGCTCGGGTCGGCGCTGCTCTGCAAAAGGCTTTTGATGCTTATCGGTTTAGCGGCGATCTTAAAGATACCGTCTATTTCCGAAGCGGTGTTCTTTACAATGGTGACTATCACACTTTCAGAAACTCTGAGTGTACCTTTTTTGGGGGTTGCTGTTTTTTCCATAGGCTTTTGGCCCTCCTTTTATACTTCCTGCATACGGCTTTTAACCTTATACACGTTTCTGATTAAATATACACTGTATAGTATAGCATTTATTTTCAGAGAAAACAACTACTTTACCTCAAAAATTCTAATATTTTCATTCGCAACGTCCACTTCCGACAGAAGAATATCCTTAATCTCCGCTGCCTGAGAAGAGCTGAGACCGTCTGACTTGACAACAATGCTCGCATTTGTGCCGTCTAAGTAGACTACGCAGTCCTCATAGCCCGAGGCGAGAATCAGGTTTTCCACCGTGGTTTCGCTCTCAATCAGAGACGAAAGCGTTACGGCGTTCATTGTGTAGGCAGCCATCTCCTCGTCGGTGATGTCCTGACCGTCAAGAACCATTTTGAGCGTCTCGACCGCCTGATCGCGCGAGGTCAGCTTGTCGAGCCTCGCCTGAGCAAAGTAATCTTCGCTCGAATAGTTAGAAAGCTCAGTGCCGTTGACATACTGAACCTCACCGTATGTACCGGCAATATCAACGCCGTCAACAACGTCTGTAACCGGTATTTCGGTCTTTGAAAGCCTGTAGTTGGCATACACCGTTATCCCGAGAAACAGGGTAAGGCATGCCAAAATAATGTGCTTCTTGTTTACCTTCAAATTAAAGCTTCTGTTGAGTTTTCTCATTGTTATCCTCCTTGAGAATGTTATTTTGCGTTTGTTACATAAACTTTGCTTGCGGGTATATCCAACACGGTCGAAACCGCATTTACCACCTTTTCCTTAACCGCGGCGCTGTTCCCGCCGCCGCAAACGACGAGTACGCCCATTACATTAGGATATTTCGTTGACTGCAAAAGCGCCTCCTTCGAGCCTGTAATGACGGTCTTGCTTTCGGACTTAGAGTCGGATTCTGATATGTCCGAAACATAAACCTTTTCCTCTGTTCCGTCTATCGTTAGCATTACCGTCACATTCGTTACTCCCTGTATTTTTGAAATAATTCCCTCAAGCTCGCTTTCAAGCCTTTGTTCGTAGCTCTGCTGCACCGCCGTTTCTACCGTTTCATATGTTTTAGGCGAAGTTTCCTCCTTTTCGGGAGGAGCCCTCATAAACAGCAGAGCAGCTATGCAGACAGCCGCCACGCATAGATATACTGTGAGCTTGGGCGAACGCTTGAGTGTCTCGAAAAATTTTTCTTTGATTTGAATGATTCCCATTTAGCTGTCCCCATAACTTATTTTTACATCTATTTCTCCGATTTTTTCCGCCAGAATACTGCGTATAAAAGGCTCTCGCTCTTTATAGGAAGAGTCAAGCAGAAGTTCGGTCTCAGTAATAAATATGCTGTTCTGCTCGTCAATAGTAGTCCTTACCCTGATATTTTTGCACTTTATGCCTTTCTCGGCCAAAAATGAGGTCATATAGTCCTCAAGCCTTTTTTCCACGTCGGACTGTATAAGACTGTTTCTTGTTTCGACTCCGCTCTGAAGGCTTATGCTTTCAAAATCAGCGCCGATGTCCGAAAAATCCGCACCGAGCACCGATGCGATTATCGCAATCGCGGCGATTAGCGAAACTACAGAGCGTATGTCGCGGCGGTATCTGTCGGGAACGAGCATCATCATAACAGTGCATATCACCGAAAGCACGCAGACAGTAAGAGTTATTTCGCTCAGAAATTTCATAGCAGCATATCGCCCCCGAGGATTATCAACATACCCGTGGAAACGGTGAGCATAAGCATAAACATCGTAAGAACCGTTGAGGCAAAACCAAAAACATCTGCAAGCCCGTTAGTCATAGCGGCTATGCCGTCGGAACCAGAAAGTCTGCACAGCCAAGAGCACAAAAGAAACGACATCTTATAAACCGAGGCGGTGATTATAGGCGAAAGCATAAACAGACAGAGTACGACCATTCCGAATGTACCCACGGTGGTGCGTATGGCGCTCAGGCTCAGACTGACCGCCTTATATGACTCGGAAAGCGAATACCCGATTACCGGCACAAAGCTTGAAACAGCGTATTTTCCTGCCCTTACTGCAATTCCCTCGGCTCCCCTGCCTGCGAGTGTCTGAAGACCTATAACGCCGAGAAAAACCGTCATAATAAACCCGATTATCACGGTAAGCGCGTTTCTTACAGCCGCAGTCAGACCGTATAGGTCAGGATTTACCGCCTGAGTGACCGACATAACAAGCATGCACGCGAGTATCGGTCTTAGCACAGTAGTCGCGACGGCTGCCGCAGCTTCGCAGAAATACAGAACAACCGCGTTATATGAAACAGCAGCGGCGACATTCCCGGAAGCGGCGGTTACGGCAGCGAATACCGGTATATAAGATGCCATAAACGCCTGACAACTGAGCATAGAGTTTATTACGGAAGTAAATGTATCTACAACATACGGACTTATGGCGATAAAGCATATAATCACAAACAGCTCTCCGTAAAGACCGGCCTTTGAGGAAAGCGTAGACGCGACACGGCTTATCGCGGCAATTACCGCAATGATGAGCATTATTCTGACCGGACGCGTCAGCGCCTCTTTAAGTACCCCGATGATATAATCAATAACCCCGTTGACGCTCAGATTACTGACGCTCTCGGGATTGTCCGGCTCTATTCCGATTCTTTCAAGCTCGCCGGAAATCTCACCCGTATCCGCTCCTGAAAGCTGAGAACGAACTTCATCTTCAAAGTCCGGTACCTGTGCGTGGACGGAAACCGTCATCAAAAGTACCAAGACAATTACCGCCGCCGATATAATCAGAAATCTTTTCATTTATCTCTCCAAAACGCTTTTTACTACCTCTGTAAATTCCCTTAAAAGCGGCAGGCATATGAGCGCCACAGCCACTCTTCCCGAAATGTCAAGCACGCTTCCGAGCGCTGTCTCGCCGCAGTCGCGGCAGGAAGACGAACACAGTTCGCTGATATAGCAGATGCCAAGCGCGCGAAATGCCGTCGCTATATAGACGCTGTTTATGCCCGTACCGCTGAACACCGAGCCTATTCCCGAAAAAACCTGCGAGATGCCGTCGGCGGCAATAAACGCCGAAAAAATCATAGCCGATATCGACAGCAGCGCCGCAAGGTCGCGGTTGGACGGCTGTATGACCTTTGCCATTACCGCTGCGACAAGGCATATTACCGCGATTTTAAGTATGTCCATCAGAAGCCGAAGGTGCTTTTCACGGTGTCGAAAAGCTCGGAAATCTCATTCACAAGCATAAGCATCACAATTACAAGTCCCGCAATTGTTATCATCAGCGCCTGTTCGTCGCGCTCGGCACGCTTTAACAGCTGGCTGAGTACAGCAACGATTATTCCGAGTCCGGCTATCTGAAAAACGAGAGTTACGTCCATATCCACCTCATATAATAATGATTGAAATTCCAATGCCTATTGCTGCTCCGAAGGTTATGTAAAGTCTCTTAGAGCGTTCGGCACTGCTTTTAAGTGACTTTGCCCGCTCCGAAAGCTCACTCGATATCCCGGCAAGCATAGCTGTTTGAGACTCGCAGTCGCAGGAACCGAGAATCCTTCCTACCCTCTCAAAAATCCTCACGGCGTCTTTATCCGCCCTTAGATTCAGACAGGCGTTATGCCATTTTTCCGTGAAATCCCCGCTGTCTATTCCCTTAAATTCGCTGAAGTCAACAAATTCCGAACCGTTAAACGCCGAACGGCATATTTCGTATACGTCAGCGGCTTCAAACCTCAGAAGAGATATCATTCTGTATACTGAATCTGCAAGCTCTCTGACTTTCTCAGCGGACCTTAGTCTTTCGCTGTACACCTCATACGACGACATCAGCGAGCAGATACACAGCACGGAACACAGCATAAGCTTAATCAATATTTACCGTCCTTATCTCACGCAGAGGACTCAGTTCAACGGCACAGTCAAAAGCCCCGTCGCGTATAAGACGCTCTACGGCGGGCTTTTTGCGCGCGTCGGAAACGCTCTCACCGTGAACTGCGGTTATCAGCTTAACGCCCGAATGAAGCGCGTATTCGAGAGCTTTGCAGTCATCTTCGGAACCAATCTCGTCTGCCACTATCGCCCGCGGCGACATAACCCTGACTGCCGTCGAGACGCCTATGTGCTTCGGATACCCGACAAATACGTCGGTAAGGCATCCGACGTCGTTGTGAGCAAAGTTGCGGTGGGTCGCAGAAATCTCGTTCAGCTCGTCTATAAGCGATATTTTATAGCGATTTCCGAGCTGTCGGCAGAGGTCTCTTAAAACCGTTGTTTTTCCGCTTGACGGCGGTCCCACTATCAGAAGTCCGCTGAGACCGCTGCGAAAACAGCTTCCGACTATTCCGTCGGCGCATCCCTTTATCTCGCGTGCAATTCTTATATTTACCGAGGAAATGTATTTAAGCGTATCGACTGTGTATTTGTCCGACGCAGTGACCGCAGTTCCGCATATGCCGACCCTATTGCCGCCGGACGTGGTTATATAGCCGAGCGAAAGCTCCTTTGAATAGCTGTGCATCGAATAGGAAAACGCGGTCTTAAATGTGTGTTCGATGTCCTCCGACAATGCAATAGCGTTATTTAAAACAATGTCTCTCTGCCCAACCGAAAGCGACACTGGGCGCGACACCCTAAGACGTATCTCGTCTATTTCGGCGAGTTTATCGGCGTCAAGGCTCTTTAATGCTTCGAGCGGTTTACCGCTGAGCAGTTCAATAGCACCACTTATGCTCATTTTACCCTCCTTGTCCTTTTTACAATTCTATGCCCGAATATCGGGTTTAATGTCTTAGTCCGGTTTTTTTGGTATTTACTCCTTTTATCCCTCCGACGGCTCCCGCAGTTATGCATGCGACGGCTTTTACAACCGCGATATCGCGAAAGCAAAACTCACCGAAAACAATACTGCACAGCAGCGCCGCTAAAAAAGCTCCCGCACCGCATAATAGTCCCTGCATAAGCCCTTTTGAGCGATGAATCTGAGTTGCAGTATATGCCGATACATATGCCGCCGCCGCGAGAATAACCGAAGATATCAAATCAATGATTTCGTCGGAAATGTTGATAAAAAGACTCAAGGCGCCGACTGCCGCGCTCATAATGACGACTGAAGCAAAAGCTGCCGCCATCCCGCGAAGAACACTCATTTTAATACCGGACATAAAAAATCCCCCGAACACCGTTTTGTTAAACGATATTCGGGGGACGTGCAGTTTAGAATAAGCTTAGTCCTTTTCGATGGGCTTGTCGTCTTCCTTGTCCTTTTTGCCCTTCTTTTCGGTCTTTTCCGCCTTTTCTGCCTTGGCGGCTTCCGCCTTGCTCTTGGCTTCCTCGTCGGCGGAGACGTTGGTGGCTATCGCCCACTTTTTGATTCTCATTTTGCAGCGGTCGCTGCTGGTCTCGATGACAACGGTCTTGTCCTCAATCTTGGTGATTATACCGACAATTCCGCCGATGGTCTCAATTTCATCGCCGACCTGCACGTTCTTGCGCATCTCGGCGTCGGCTTTTTCTTTCTTGCGCTGTGGGCGGATCATAATGAAGTAGAGAACCACAAGCATTAAGATCATAAATATTAGCGTATACATAGAACCGGCGGCGGAAACTCCTGCCGGCGCTTCGGCAGCCATTGGAATTACAAAAGAAAACATTTTTAAGTCCTCCAATTTTCAGATTTATTTAAGTATAGCACACTGTGGAAAATATTTCAACAGTTATTTTTCGACTTTATATATTCGTCGATTGCCTTTGCGGCGCTCTTTCCCGCGCCCATAGCGAGAATAACAGTAGCTGCACCGGTAACAGCGTCTCCTCCGGCGTAAACCCCTTCGCGCGTAGTGAGCATATTCTCGTCGACGATGAAGCAGCCCCGTCTGTTAGTCTCAAGACCGTGGGTCGTGGAACGGATAAGCGGGTTGGGAGAGGTACCTATCGCCATAATGACGGCGTCGGTCTCAAGCTCGAACTCAGAGCCTTCTATCGGCTTAACGCCTCGTCTGCCGCTCGCGTCGGGCTCAGTAAGCTCCATTTTAACACATTTGAGTCCCCTAACCTTTCCGCTTTCGTCGCCGAGAATTTCAACGGGATTAGTCAGATATCTGAACTCGATGCCCTCCTCCTCGGCGTGGTGGACTTCCTCGCGCCTCGCGGGCATCTCGTCGGCAGAGCGGCGGTATACTATATACACCTTTTCCGCACCGAGCCTCAGTGCCGAGCGCGCGGCGTCCATAGCGACGTTTCCACCGCCGACTACGGCTATTCTCTTTTCGTGATTTATAGGTGTATCGTACTCATCAAGATAGGCTTTCATAAGATTAGTGCGCGTCAGATATTCGTTTGCGGAATAAACTCCGACAAGCGACTCGCCGGCGATTCCCATAAAGTTGGGAAGACCCGCGCCCGTTCCGATAAACACCGCTTCGTAGCCCATTTCAAATAACTCGTCGACAGAGAGAATTTTTCCGATGACCATATCTGTTTTTATGTCGACTCCGAGCGCCCTGAGACCGTCGACCTCACGCTGAACAGTGGCTTTGGGCAGCCTGAACTCGGGTATGCCGTACATCAGAACGCCGCCGGCGGTGTGAAACGCTTCGAATACCGTCACCTCATAGCCGAGCTTAGCAAGGTCTGAAGCGCAGCTCAGACCGGACGGCCCCGAGCCGACAATCGCAACTTTGTGACCGTTCGGAACCGGCTTTTCGGGCTTCGGCGCCTTATCAGCCATATAGTCGGCGCAGTAGCGCTCAAGCCGTCCGATACCTACCGGCTCGCCCTTGATTCCTCTTACGCATTTGGATTCACACTGCGACTCCTGCGGGCATACCCTGCCGCAGACGGCAGGCAGTCCGTTTGTAGTCTTGATTATGTCATAAGCTGCGGGGATATCTCCCTCGCGTATCTTTTCGATAAATTCCGGTATCCGCACTCCGACGGGACATCCGCCTACGCAGGGCTTATTCTTGCAATTTAAGCACCTCTGCGCCTCGTTGAGCGCCTCGGCGTCGGTATAGCAGGAGGATACCTCCTCAAAATTGCGGGCTCTTACCTTTGGCTCCTGTTCTCTGACAGGAGTCTTTTCCGCTTGCATATTAGGCATTTACGACACCTCCCGTAAGTCTGCAAATGTGTTCGCGGTCGTGCTGCTCGATATCGCGGTAGGCGGAATTACGCTTCATAAGTTCGTCAAAATCAACCTCGTGACCGTCAAAATCCGGACCGTCTACACAGGCGTATTTTATCTTTCCGCCGACCCTTACTCTGCATCCTCCGCACATTCCCGTGCCGTCGATCATAATCGGGTTGAGCGAGACAATTGTCTTGATACCGTAGGGCTTTGTGACCGCACAGACGAATTTCATCATCGGAACGGGTCCTATCGCGATGACGGCATCGTAGTGATTTCCGGCGTCTATAAGCTCCTGAAGCTTATTCGTGACAAAGCCTTTCGTCCCGTAGCTTCCGTCGTCGGTGGTGATATAGTAATTCGTACTGACGGCGCGCATCTCGTCTTCGAGTATGACGATATCCTTATTGCGGAAGCCCGCGATAACGTCTACCTCTACGCCCGAATTATAGAGTGACTTCGCCTGTGGATATGCAATAGCACAGCCCACGCCTCCGCCTATAACTGCGACCCTTTTCGCGCCCTCCGGAATCTCCGTCGGAACGCCGAGAGGTCCGACGACGTCAAGTATAAAGTCGCCCTCGGAGAGATTGCCGAGCATTATCGTCGAACGACCGACTTTCTGAAAAATGATGGTGATGCTCCCCTTTTCAGGGTCGCAGTCTGCCACCGTCAGCGGGACGCGTTCGCCAAATTCATCCACCCTAAAGATGATGAACTGCCCTGCGCGGACCTTTTTTGCTATAAGCGGAGCTTCGACTTCCATAAGTGTGACCTGAGTGTTAAGCTCGCGCTTTCCGAGAATTTTAAACAAAATATTTCCTCCTTATCTGCCTCTTGCAAGATACTCCGTAACTGCGTCGACAATTGCGCTCGCAAGCCCGTTCTGGTGCGAGGAATTGTTTAGCGCCATAGCCTCGTCGTAGTCGGTGACAAACCCGCACTCAACAAGTATCGACGCAAACTCCTGTTCGAGAGTAACGGCAAAATAGTTATATTTAGCGCCGCGGTTACGGTTTTTGCCGTCGCCGTAGACGTTATGTTTGTAATAGCTGCCCATTTTTTCACTCACGAGCGCTGCCAACGGCTGGCTGAACGGCGTGAAGTAATACGCTTCGACGCCTCGCACGCCTTCGCCGTTTTCGACGGAATTGCAGTGAACGGAAATGTAAATGTCCGGATTATATCGGCGTGCATACTCGGAGCGGTCGTATACGCTGATAAATTCGCGGTCGCTCGGGAGCATATAGACCGTCGCGCCGGCGTTTCTGAGCTGGTCGGTGAGCTTTTCGGCAATAGAAAGATTTATCTTCTGCTCGACGACGTGACCTACCGCGCCGGGGTCGATGCTCGAAGCGGACGTGTTGTAGCCATGACCCGGGTCGACGACTATAACCGTGCCGTAAAGACTTGTATTATAACCGTTGAATGTTATAGTCAGACCGCCGGAGCCGTCATATTTCGCTGAATATCCCATATACACGCCCGACCTGCGCAGCCTCAGCCTGAGCTGATACTTCTGCTCGCCGTTTACGTTCACGGTCTGCCACTCTCCCGAGCTGAACAGGCTGTCGCCCGAGAAAACGGGAGCCCCGGAGGCGCCGGAGAGATAGTCGAAGGTTATCAGAACATATTCTGGGTTGAAATTGTTGATGAGATAGGAGCCCTTGTTGGGATTGTCGTAGCTCAGCGGCGAGAAGGACACCGTGAACGGCGTCTGGACGTCGAGTCTGAAATTCAGTGCGGTATCTCCGCCGGTACTGTAAGCTCCGTTGAAGACGGCGGTGTTGTTTACCACGGTATAGCCGTCGGTGAGGTCGCAGTCGGAAGCCTTGATTCTCAGACCCGAGGCGGTGAGGTAGTAATCGATGCTCTGCTTAACGCCCTCGGATGTGGTGTTATAGGTTACTGAATTGACAAGGAAGTCGATAGTTCCGGCGGGAAGCCTCGGAGAAGTCGGATTCGGGATGCTGTCGGTGGTATAGTAGTCGTAAGTGAGAGTGTTGTCGCGCTTTATCCTTATGACCTGCGCGGACTCGGCAAGGCGGGATATCGCATTGACTATCACCCGAGAACCGTCGGCGCTTTCGCTGCTGTAGTCGCCGTATCTTCCGCGAATCTTGATAATGCCGAGATCCTGTTCCTCGCCGACAATTCCCTCGGGAGCTGTGAAATATCCTGTGAAGTGAGTGTAGTTAGTGTTGGAATCGAGGTCGTCGGAGCGAATTTCCTCCTCGGTGAGCGTGATTGTCTCGCCGTTTAAGGTAGCTGTGACCTTTGAACCGCTATACGCTACAACATTTACGCCGATCCTCGTCTCGCCCTCGACGTACATCGTCGCGCCTTCAACGGGTTCAATGCTTTGCAGAACCTTGACCTTTCTTGTAATGCGGTATTTTACGGTATCTGCCTTATTCTTGAACGTAAAGGTGTTCATACCCACGTCAAGTTCCTCTTCAAAGTAGAAGTTTCCGGCTTCGTTCAGGGTGATTGGCTTGCCGTTGAAGTATACGTCAAAGTTTGAGTCAAACGAGCCCTGGAACTTGACCGTAGGCTCATAGGTGGTAAATTCCGTCTTCTTGGGAAGTACCATTTGCAGGCGGTTATAAAGGTCGCTGACGTTTATCTGACCGGAATAATATCTCACAAGAGCGTCGGTACTGACTTCGTTGGACTTGAGCTGTTCATAGGACTCAAATATGCTTCCACGGTAGCCCTTGTATTTCTGACACTCGTCTATCTGTTTGATTATCTGTGAAACATCCCATCGCGAATCGGTTGAACTGATGCGGGAATTAGCGTGCTTGACAAACATAGGAATCCCCGCCTGTTCGGCAAGGTCGTTCCACCACGACACCACGCTTTTAAACTTGAGTTCTACGCTTTCAAGACCGCCATAGCAATATACAATCATAAAGTCTGCAAGACCGTCGAGAATGTAGCCTCTTGTGTCGGAATAACCGTCGATAAGCGCCTCAAAATCGTCCTTTGTATCCGAACCGCGGGAATCCGTGGAATCGTTGAGCCACGCGTTGTCAATCCCGATACCGACCGCGATTGAATTATTGGTAGCTTTTATAGCCTTGGCAGCCAGACCGAAAACATAGGCTCTGTTATCGGTAAGCCAGTCCTCATAGCCCATTCCCGCACCGTTTCTGCGGTAATCGCGATAGCTGTCGGCGTCCTTCTGAGCATAATAATCGGTCAGAATTATGCCGTCTATGAGGTAGCGGTTCGTCAGCCTGTGAACACAGTAGCTGAGATAGTTTATTTTGTCGCCGAGACTGTCGCTCTCCTCCGAACGAAGCGCGGCGTTGATGTCGAATGTAATGTAAATATAAAAATTGCGGGAAACGGCGGAATCTATGAGCATAGTCAGCGGGGAGCCTCGGGTAAATAACTGCTCGTCAATTTCGTAGTAAATAACTCCGTCATAACAGGTTTCTATTATTACAGAGTTAAAACCGTAGCTCTCAAAATCGTTGAGAATTGCGTCTATTTCAGACTGCGTTGTTTCGGCGCTCTGCTCAGGATCTGTGAAAAAGTCGGAGCCTATCGTGATAACCGACGCACGCATATTGTCGGGAAAAGCAAGGTAGCCATCTATAGGAGCTTCGGTTGAGTTTTCCTCAGAGGAGTCGGCAAAAACGGGCATAAAAATGCCCGCCTCACCCAAAGGCGCAAAGAGTATTACAATCGTCAGAAGCAGTGAAATAAACCTCTTCATAATAATCCTCAAAATCCTTTAAATTCTGATAGCTCGGTTTTCAGCGCCGAAAGCTCCTTTTTCATACTTTTCTCGGAGGAATTTGCAGAACCGAACAGCGAACCGTATCTGTAATACGCGACGCCGTCAAACACTTTAGAGCCGGAAATATATTCGGTCTGGTCAGAAAGTATTTTTCCGCTCGACCACTCTTTGTTGATACCGACTTTATATGCAGCTATTCCGCAGACGAGCGAAACATACGGCAGAGTCACAAGCTTTTCCCATTGCTCAAAAGCGGCAGTGAAAGAAAGCTTATCGTTAAAACCGTAATAAATTTGCGGGACGATATAGTCAAGATATCCCGGCAAAGAACACCATACCCCAACATCAGCATAGAGACGGTTGAGATTGTTGTCGATATTTCCCTGTGGCGATACGCCAAACAGCACGCTCGGATTGCAGGTTTTAACCGTACGGTAAATCTCGCCGACAAGAGTGCTGACAATGCCTTTTCGCCAAGCCGCTCTATCGGACGCGCCTGAAGCCTCAAACGCAGCTTTGTCAAAGGAAGACGAAGTGGTGGGATAGAAATAATCGTCAATATGAACGGCGTCGACGTTATAGCGTGAGACTATCTCCGCTACGCCGTTGCATATAAGCTGACGGACCGCGGAATACGCGGGACTCAGCCAGTAATAGTCGGTGTCGCGGTCGTATACGAGAAACGTACCGTTTGTAGACGGCGAGTCATACCACTGCTTTAGCGTATAGAGAGAGTCAAGTTCGTTAAAACGCTCCTTTGTCGTGGTGCGCATAGGGTTAATCCACGCGTGGAACGAAAGACCGCGCTTATGAGCCTCGTTTATCATTATATAAAGCGGATCAAACGACGGAGCGGTGCCTAAAGTGCCGCTGTAGGCGGCGGTAAACGGATAATACTGCGAATAGTAATAGGCGTCTCCGAAAGCGCGGACGTGAACGTAAACAGTGTTGCATCCGAGGCTGACGACCTCGTCAAATGCACTGCCGACAGACTCCGTAAAGCCGCTTTCCGAAGCATCCTTGAGAAACGGGTCGATGTCAAGATAGGCAAACCACACCGCCTTCTGAACCGGATAATTCAGTGCGGTATAGCCGTTTGAACCGGTGAGAACGTTGAGGTTTTCATTTAAAGTTTCGGGCGGCGGTGAAGTCTCGGTAACCTCTGTTGTTGTGACGGTGGTAACTGCGTCGGTAACCGTCGTCGTGACCCCTGTGGTCCGCTCCGTAACGGTTGTATGCTCTGCCGTCGTGACGGACAGCGCGGTCTCGGCTTCATAGGTCAGGTATTTCCCATTGACAAAATACTCGCCGTCTTTAAACTCAATCCTCACCCAGCCGTTCGACACAAGCCCCGTAATTCTGACTTCGTCTCCCCTGTTGAGATGCCCGACGCGGTCGCTGTCGGCGTCCGGCAATTTACGGATATTGACGTCGGAGGACGCGTACATAACGCCTGACGTCGGCTGAATGTCGTATCCGTTGTGCTCGGTCTCAGTGGTAGATGTTGTGGTCGGCGCCGCGGTCACGGTCTGCATAGGAGCGGTATTTGGAGTAACGGTGGTCTGCGGTGCAAAAGTCGGTTCGGAGAGGCTCGCTGTATCTAAGGTTTCGGGGGCAGAAGTCGCTTCGGTATCAAAAACGGCGGCGGTTCCGAATGTCTGTATGCTCACCGACGGTGCGGGACCCGCTTCGTTGGCGGCACGGTGCGCGCAGGAACTGAGCATCATTGCGCATAACACAACGCAAACAGCTCTCTTGAAGATATTCATGCCGCACCTCCCCGTTTACATTAACGGGTATAGTATAACATATTTTTAGTTGCAATTCAAGTGCAAAAACGCAATATCGGAAGCTTTCCGGAAAATTTAATATTTACCTGACTACAAGCTTCACAAACTGCTTTTTACCCTTTCTGAGTATCGCGCCGTCGGAGATGTCAACGTTCTTCGATACGTCTGTGACTTTTTCGTCGTTGACGCTCACTCCACCCTGCTGAATGAGCCTTCTCGCCTCGGCTCTTGAAGGAGCAAGCTTTGAGGCGACAAGCGCGTCTATAACGCTCACTTCGGCGGTGTCAAACTCGGCGGTAGGCATATTCTCGCTTGAACCCGAACCTCCGAAGACCGCGCGCGCGGCTTCGAGCGCCTTCTCGGCTTCTTCCTCGCCGTGGACAAGCTTCGTAAGCTCATATGCAAGGATTTCCTTCGCCTTGTTGAGCTGATTGCCCTCCCACTTTTCCATCTCGCGTATCTCCTCAAGAGGCAGGAAAGTGAGCATCTTTATGCACTTTATGACGTCGGCGTCGGCGACGTTTCTCCAGTACTGGAAGAAGTCGTATGGCGCGGTCTTCTCGGCGTCGAGCCAGACTGCGTTGCCCGCGGTCTTGCCCATTTTCATTCCGTTCGAGTCGGTCAGGAGCGTGATTGTCATAGCGCTGGCGTCTTTGCCGAGTTTGCGGCGAATCAGCTCGGTGCCGCCGAGCATATTTGACCACTGGTCGTCGCCGCCGAACTGTAGATTGCAGTCGTAATTTTTGAAAAGATAGTAGAAGTCGTAGGACTGCATTATCATGTAGTTAAATTCAAGGAAAGAAAGCCCCTTTTCCATTCTCTGCTTGTAGCACTCTGCCCTGAGCATATTGTTGACAGAGAAGCAGGCACCGACCTCTCTTAGAATATCCACATAGTTGAGATTCAGGAGCCAGTCGGCGTTGTTCACCATCATAGCCTTGCCCTCGCCAAATTCGATGAAGCGCGACATCTGCTTTTTGAAGCACTCGGCGTTGTGGTCAATGTCTTCACGGGTGAGCATCTTGCGCATATCGCTCCTGCCCGACGGGTCGCCTATCATCGTGGTGCCGCCGCCGATTAGAGCTATCGGCTTGTTTCCCGCCATCTGGAGACGTTTCATAAGCGTGAGCGCCATAAAATGACCGGCGGTAAGGCTGTCGGCAGTGCAGTCAAAACCGATGTAAAACGTCGCCTTTCCGTTGTTAATAAGCTCGCGTATAAGAGGTTCATCGGTCACTTGCGCAATAAGTCCTCTTTCTTTGAGTTCTTCGTAAATTCCCATTTTTATTCTCCTTAAAAGTATTTTAATAGCAAAACGCCCTCCGACCTTAACGGTCAGAGGGCGATATATACCGCGGTACCACCTCAGTTTGCAGGCTTGCGCCCGCCTCTTGCGCGCTTTAACGGGCGCACCCGCATATCCCTACTGCGCCAAGGGTTCGGGATACGGACTCGGGGACGTATTCACACGGGGCTGCCGCGCTTTCTCACACCTTCCGAAAGCTCTCTTAAGCGGACATGCCGGGGTTACTTGCTCCCGTCACAGTCGATTTCATATGCTGCCGGATATATTAACACAAAACCGAAATGTTGTCAAGACCTAATCCGACTGTTATTCGAACATAGCCTCAAAATTTTCAATCGGAGTACCGTCGTTGACGGTTATGGTGACATTCATAAGCACACCGTCTGCATATGCGGCATAGCATGCCTGATACATTTTTGTTCCCTGAATATCCGACTCTATCTCAACGCGCAGGCAGTCAATATTTCCGAGCTTCACGCTTTCGTGAGAGGAAAATGTAGAGGTCATCCCGAGACTTTCGCCGATCTGCTTGATTTCGTTCTCACTCTGAACGAGGTAATCTTCGAGGTCGATATCGGAGGCTATCGAATAGAGAATATTTATGTTATTGCCCGTGCTGCTGTCTAAGACCAACATGTCACAGAAATCGGTGTCTCCAAGACCCGAGTTCTCAAACATAGCGGCGATTTCTTCCTCGGTGCTGTATGTCCAATCGGAAGGCTTGGTGAATTTATAGCCCATATATCCGTTCTCGTATACATCGCCGTTATAAGTACCCTTTATGCTCTCGACGGTAGGAACTTTCTCGGAAGAAACGGATTCATTTGTGACGGCGCCGTTTGCATCGGTGTTATCCGACGAGCTTTCCCCGCAGCCGCAAAGAGTTAAAACCATAATAATCGCAATTATTGTCGTTAAAAATCTTCTCATATATATCACTCCAAACAGTTTTTCTCATTTTAACATCTAAACGAAGATTTGTCAATACTGCGATAAAAAGTATAACCGCGCTTTTACACGCGGTTTTTGAGTTATACTTTTGATTTTATTCTTGTCAGCGCGCTCTTTTCGAGACGCGATACCTGAGCCTGCGAAATGCCTATCTCCTGCGCTACCTCTACCTGAGTCTTGCCCTGATAAAACCTGAGATAAAGAATGTTCTTCTCGCGGTCGGAAAGCATCATTATCGCTTCACGAAGCATAAGCTCGTCTATCCAGCTTTCATCGCTCGAACTGTCGCCAAGCTGGTCGAGCATATAGAGAACATCTCCTGAGTTGGAGTAAACCGGCTCATAAATGGATATCGGCTCGCTGATCGATTCAAGCGCAAATACCACCTCTGATTTCGGCACTCCGAGTGCCTTAGCTATTTCTTCAGCCGTCGGCTCACGGTCTTTGCCCGCAGAAAGCGACTCCTTGACCTGCATCGCCCTGTAAGCAAGGTCGCGGGTGGAACGGCTTACACGAATCGAATTGTTGTCCCTCAGATAACGCCTCAGTTCACCGCTTATCATAGGCACGGCATATGTCGAAAACCTGACGTCGAGCGAAAGGTCAAAATTGTCTATCGCCTTTATAAGTCCCACTACCCCGACCTGAAAAAGGTCGTCGGGCGGCGCTCCGCGGTTCATAAACTTTTGTATTACGCTCAAAACAAGCCTTAAATTGCCTTCAATAAGCTCGTCGCGCGCCTTTTTATCACCCGAACGCGCCTTTTTTAAGAGATCTGTCTTCTCATCCTCCGTCAGCAGCTTTAGTTTCGAGGTGTTTACCCCGCTTATCTCAACTTTATTGTACTGCATCGGTCAATAATCTCCCAAACAGAAGTTTTGAGATAATTATTGCCAATGAAGTCCGTCGGTATTCAGCGGTAAAACAGGTATTATTTTCCGCTCAGCAGATTGCCTCCAGTTCCTTTTTCAGCTCTTTCAGGATTCTCTTTTCAAGCCGCGATATGTACGACTGCGAAATTCCTATTATGTCGGCGACTTCTTTCTGCGTCATTTCCTTGCCGCCGAGCAGTCCGAAGCGCATCTGCATTATGAACCGCTCTCTGCCGTTGAGGTTTTCGACAGCCTCTATCAGAAGCCGCTTTTCGGTCTCGCTCTCAAGACGGCTGCCAACTTCGTCCGCATCAGTCCCTATAACGTCAGAAAGAAGCAGTTCGTTGCCGTCCCAGTCGATATTCAGAGGCTCGTCAATCGAAATCTCGTTGCGCTGCTGACTCGTCTTTCGGATATACATAAGTATCTCGTTTTCTATGCAGCGCGAAGCGTATGTAGCGAGCTTTATATTTTTATCCGGATTGAAAGTATTTACCGCTTTTATAAGTCCTATAGTTCCGATGGAAACAAGGTCCTCAACGCCTATTCCCGTTGACTCAAATTTTTTGGAGATATATACGACAAGCCTAAGATTATGGGTTATCAGTATCTCGCGCGCTTTTTTCGGCTCTGAGGAAAGCATATCGAAAACCTTCTTTTCCTCGTCGGGCTTCAGCGGCGCGGGAAGCGTATCAGGCCCGTTGACGTAGTCGATAAAGTCCCGCCCGCCGAGCAATCTTCTCCACATATTTTTCAGTGCGTTAAAAATCTCCTTAAACATATTTGTTCCCTTTCTTTCAAGTAGTCAGTATTTTCGGATTGAAGACAGCTCTGCGTTCGCTGCCCGAGATTCCGGCGACGAGCGCCGAGACTTCCTTTGAAACTCCGTTTTCATCGGTCACTCTGATATCGCTTGCGTTCACGGCGTAAAGAATCCCCTCTCCGGATATGGTCTTATAAGGAACTGCCCGTATGAATCCGTCGCTTTCAATGTCAACACCGGTGCAGATTATCACCGGAAGTCCGGAAAACAGGTCACGAGCGGTGTTACCGGTGTCCGCAACTCCGTCAAGTGAAAACGCTTTATGCCCTACTTTAAAGTCAACCCTGTAGGAGTTGGAAGCACCGAGGTTTCTTGAGAATAACTTTGAAGCTTTGCATACCAAAAGATATATTGCAGCAGTTAAAAGAATCAGCGTAAGCGGAGAGATATCTATATACACAAACCCGCTGTAAATCACTGTTTTGCCGAATCCTGCCAGCCTTTGCAAAAGTTCGAGTGCGGAATACAGAAGCATATTCGTTCCGAGGTAAAGCGCCGACAAAATTATGCTTTTTCTTAGGGATTGCCGCCAGAACGCCGTCACTGAAATCAAAATACATGACGCGGCTTTTAACGCAAATGCTGTAAAGGATAACAGCTTGTCAGCCTGCGGAATCAGAATAATCAGCGAGCTGAGTCCGCCCAAAAAAGATGCTGCTGCGCGAAACACAGGTTTTGAATATGTATGCGACAGCGCAGACGTGAGGCTCAGCAGAATCCAAGCGATGTATGTATTCAACACTACCAGAACGTCAATGTATATCTCCACAACCATCACCGAAAATAATTTTACAGCCGCCGGTGCGGGGAATCTGTCGGTTTGAGGACACAAAAATAAAAATCCCGCCGTAATATTACAGCGGGATTATTTGATAATATCGTTTTTACCTGATGAACGCGGAGAAGCCCTTGTATGCCATATAAACGTCGAGCTTGGAGGTAAGCTCAAACGGAGAGTGCATGCAAAGCACTGGAACGCCTACATCAACAACTTCTATGTCCATATTTCCGATGTATGCGGCAACCGTTCCGCCGCCGCCAAGGTCAACTCTGCCCAGCTCGGTGGTCTGCCACACAACATTATTTTCCTCGAATACCTTTCTGACATAAGCCACAAACTCTGCGCTCGCGTCGTTGCAACCGCTCTTTCCGCGGGAGCCGGTAAACTTGCACATTGCAAGACCGTAGTTGCAGTAGCTCGCGTTGCGAGGGTCGAGAACGTCGCTGAAAGTGGGGTCAAACGCTGCTGTAACGTCGGCAGAAAGGCACTTGGAGTTGCGTATGACATCATACGCGGGAACGCCCTCGCTGTCGGCAATAGACTCAATAAAGTGCCTGAGATAGTCGCTGTTCAGACCGGTGGGACCAACGCTTCCTATCTCCTCTTTATCGGTGAGGACGGTTATGGCGGTGTATTCGGGGTTGTCGCAGTCCAAAATCGCTTCGAGAGCGGGATAGGCACAGACGCGGTCGTCCTGACCGTAAGCGCCTATAAGTCCGCAGTCGATACCTACGTTTTTAGCTTTGAACGCGGGGACAACCTCAAGCTCCGCAGAAATGAAGTCTTCTTCGACGATACCGTATTTCTCGTTGAGAATCTTAAGGACGTTCAGCTTTATCTTTTCGGAGACATCGTCGTCCTTGAATGGACGGCTGCCTATGAGAACGTTGAGTTCCTCGCCCTTAATTCCGTCGGCAAGGGTGCGCTTTGACTGCTCCTGAGCAAGATGCGGCAACAGGTCGGTGACCGTGAAGACAGGGTCGTTATCGTCCTCACCGATGTTTACGGTGACGCAGGAACCGTCGGCCTTGAAGATTACTCCGTGAAGCGCAAGAGGAATGGTCACCCACTGATATTTGCGGATGCCGCCGTAGTAATGAGTCTTGAGAAGAGCAAGGTCTGAACTCTCGTAGACGGGGTGCTGCTTGAGGTCAAGACGGGGCGAGTCGATGTGAGCCGCAAGAAGTCTCACGCCGTTTTCAAGAGAATTGCGTCCGAAGACGCAGAGAATAAGGCTCTTTCCGCGGATATTGCGGTATACCTTTTCACCGGCAGAATACTTTTTGTTGGGGTCATAGGGCATAAAGCCGTTCGCCTCGGCAAGAGCTATCGAAGCGGTTACCGCCTCGCGCTCGGTTTTTGCGTCGTCGAGAAACTTCATATAGCCCTCGCAGAACGCGTCGGCAAGATCGGTCTCGTCGGCGTCTACCTTCATAAGACCGTTCTTCTGCTTGATGAAAAGCTTCTCCTCAAGCTGCTTTCCTACAGATTTTTCTTCGTTTGACATTTTGAATCAATCCTTTCAAAAAGATTATTTATTTGAATAGTTTTTATAGGCCCTTTTGATTTTCTTAACGTAATAGCGCGTATTATCGCCCTCTATGTCTTCAACGTCGACATTAGTCGGGTCAACGATGCCGCTCTCTATCCAACTGTCAACCGTAGTCATTCCGGAATGGTATGCCGCCGCCACAAGCTCGATGCTGTGATACTTTTCCCAAAGATAGCCGAGCATATTGCAGCCGAACATTATGCTGTATTCAGGGGTATACATATCGTCGAATTTCAAGTCGGTTCGTCCGAGCCGCCATGCAACCCAGTCGAAGGACTCCTCTATTATCTGCATAAGCCCTATGGCTCCGGCTTCGGAAACCGCTTTCGGATTGAAATTAGACTCTACCTTAATCACGGAATACACAAGCGCAGGTTCAATTCCGTATTCAGAACTGTAACGCTCAACTTCTTCCTCGTATTCTTTGCGGTATATCTGAGACTCTATCTTCTCCGGAAGATACTTAAAGAGTATCAGCACGAGCGCTGCCGAAAATACTACAAGCAGAAAGAGCGCTTTTTTACGTCTTCGCCTACGCATTGAACCGCTCCTTTAATTCGACGGCGACTGTCCTTGCCTTTTCCGTAAGCACTTCAAGGGAACTGTCGTTTACTATGACAGTGTCGGAACGGTCATAAAAGAATTTCTCGGAAATCTGGCTTGAAAGACGCGAACGTGCAAACTCAACCGGGATATTGTCGCGCTCAAGCACGCGCTGAAGCTTTACGTCAAACGGGGCGATAACGCTTATTATCTCGGTACAGACCGAATCCATTCCGCTCTCAAAAAGCGTGGGTGCGTCGAGAATAACAAGTCTTTTGCCGCTTTGCTTAAGCGTTCGTATTTCTTTGAATATCTCGGCGGTTATGTACGGAAAGATGATTTTTTCGTATTCCCGAAGCTTGGCTCTGTCGTTAAAGACAACAGCGCCGAGCTTTTTTCTTAAAAGCCCGCTGCTGTCAACGCAGTCGGGATAAACCTTTGAAACATCTTTGAGAAAGTCGGGAAAGCCCGATACACGATGTGCTATTTTGTCGCAGTCGATTACCGGTATGCCGCAGGCGGAAAATATTTCCGAAACGGTGGATTTTCCCGCGCCGCTCTGACCGGTAAGCCCGATTACGGTTATTCCTTCAAGAGTGTTCATTTTTCCTCCAAATCTATCACGCAGAAGCCCGCCGCGCGAAGGATTCTGTTGTAAACCGCAAGACCTACGCCATTTTCGCTCGGACAGCGGGCATATACGGTCTTCGCGCCCATTTCGTCGAGTTGACGCAGCTTTTCAAAGAGTCCGTGTGCCTGCTCCTCGGCACTGTCGCCGTAGCAGAGAAACGGTACGCCGCCGACCGCTTCGGATTCGTCGAACAAAAGACAGAAATCGCCCGCAGACGCCGTTTTTTCGACATATTCGCGGTATTTCCCAATATCTCCCTTTATAAGCTTCACCGATGCCTTTGGCGCGTAGTGGCGGTACTTCATTCCGGGGGAACGGACTACAGCCTTGCTATCAACTTCGGATAAAACTCCCCTGTCAACCTCCGCGGCGCAAACCTCAAGGAGCATCTCGCGGGTGATTCCGCCCGGTCTTAAAATTCTAACGCCGCCGTTTTCAAATGATATTACCGTGGATTCGACGCCGACAAGCGACTCCCCGCCGTCGATAATCGCAGAAATTCTGCCGTTCATATCTTCAAAAACCCGCTTTGCAGTCGTTGGGCTCGGACTTCCCGAAAGATTGGCCGAGGGCGCGGCAAGCGGCACTCCGCAGAGTTCTATGAGTCTGTGAGCCGCCGGATGAGACGGAAAACGAATCCCTACCGTGTCAAGCCCGCCGCTCGTTACGTACGGCACACGCTCGGATTTCGGCATTATCATCGTAAGTGGTCCGGGCCAGAAGCGTTCCGCCAGATTATATGCAAGCTCAGGAACCTCTGATACCGATTCCTTTATCATCTCAAAATCCGAGACGTGAACTATAAGCGGATTGTCAGACGGCCTGCCCTTTGCCTCAAAAATTCTGCCTACGGCGTCGGCGTCAAAGGCGTTTGCGGCGAGACCGTAGACGGTTTCGGTCGGAATCCCGACTACCTCACCGCGCTTTATCAGCCTGCTCGCTTTTATGAGCGACTCCTCCGAACAGTCGAGCATCTCGGTTATCATGACTGCGCCTCTTTCGCAAGCTTTGCCGCCTGATCTGCGGTTGCAAGAGCGTCGATGACCTCGTCGAGACCGCCGTTTAAAATATAGTCGAGCTTATAAAGCGTAAGCCCTATGCGGTGGTCCGATACCCTGCTCTCGGGAAAATTATATGTGCGGATGCGCTCGGAACGGTCGCC
>CANQVG010000025.1 GCA_947627235.1 uncultured Clostridia bacterium
CTGTTCTCATACAAGTGAACACCGTGAAGGGCAAGGGATATGTTCCGGCAGAGGAGAACCCGGGCGAGTATCATGGCGTTGCATCGTTTGACATAGACAGCGGCGAAAAGCCGAATACCGGCAGCACCTACACCGATATTTTCGGGAGAGAGCTGGCGCGTCTTGCCGAAGCGGACGACAGGATAGTCGCGATAACCGCGGCTATGAAATACGGAACCGGTCTTAACCATTTCCGCGGAAATCTCAAATCCCGGCTTTTTGATGTCGGAATTGCCGAGGAACACGCGGTATCATTTGCCGCCGGACTCGCTCTGATGGGTAAGATTCCAGTATTTTCGGTGTATTCGTCGTTTTTGCAGCGCTCCTACGACGAGCTGATCCACGACATTTCTATTGACGGTTTGCATATGGTAATCGCCGTCTGCAACGCGGGGATCGTCGGCGAGGACGGTGAGACTCATCAGGGTCTGTACGACATCCCGTTTTTGACAACTATTCCTAACGTAACAATATATTCACCATCAAGCGCTTCGGAGCTTAAAATGTGTCTAAGCAAGGCTCTTTATGAGGATAAGGGGCTTGTATGCGTCAGGATTCCGAAGGGCTGCGAGACCTCGGCAAACTCTACCGCTACCGGAAGCTATTCATATAAAGCTACGGGGTCAGATACTCTCATCGTAACCTACGGCAGGATTTCAGATGCAGCGATGGCGGCGTCGAAAAAGCTCGGCAGTGACTTCCTTAAGCTGACAAGGATTTATCCTTTACAGCAAGAGACTCTTGAAATAATGAAAGCACACAATAATGTGTTTGTCTTTGAAGAGTGCGCGCGCAGCGGGTCTTTGGGAGAGAAGATAAAAGCCGAAGTGCCGCAGGCGGAGTGTACAGCCGTAGACGGTTTTGTACCTGCGATGACTCAGCGTCAAGCATTTGAGCTTTACGGGCTTACCGAGGAAAAAATGATAGAAACTGTGAGGGGAAAAAATGGCGCCGCGACTTGACGCCGAGCTTGTGAGGCGAGGTCTTGCAAAAAGCAGGGAGCGTGCAAAAGAGTATATATCAGAGCATATGGTAGAAATCAACGGCACTGCGGCGCAGAAGCCGTCGGAGAATGTTTCAGACGATGACGTTATCACCGTCACCGGTCAAACGCTTAGGTATGTCGGACGTGGCGGCCTCAAGATGGAGAGTGCGCTTAAATCCTTTAAAATCGACGTATGCGGAAAAATCTGCCTCGATATAGGCGCGTCGACCGGCGGGTTTACCGACTGTCTTTTACAAAACGGCTCCCGCAAAGTTTACGCCGTAGATGTGGGGCACAATCAGTTAGACAAAAAGCTTCTTTCCGACGCACGCGTAGTAAATATTGAGGGCGTAAATGTAAAAGACTTTACACCTGATATGATTTCGGACACACCCGATTTTGTCTGTGGGGACCTATCGTTTATCTCCTGTAAATACGCCGCTTTGGCTGCAAAGAATATTCTTCCTGTGTGTGCGGACGCCGTTCTTTTGATTAAACCTCAGTTTGAGGCGGGGAGGCAGTATCTTTCAAAGGGCGGAATCGTAAAAGACAAAAAGATTCACGCAAAGGTCATTGAAGAACTGTGCGCATATTTTTCTTCACTCTCATTTGAAATAAAGGGAATAGTTCCGTCGCCCATAAAAGGCGGCGACGGAAATACAGAATATCTGGTTCATCTTGTAAAGCGTAATAGCTTTACGCCGTATAGCATTGACATCAACCGCATCTGCGGAATTTCTCACTGACATAAAAAGGGGTGAGCGCAATAAAAATTTTTATCTATCCGAATTTTGAGAAGACACATTCTCTCTCCACGACCTCTCAGGCATATGAGATTCTTGCGTCATTAGGCTGTGAAATATCAATGCCTGTAAGCTGCCGTGAGCGCTTTAATCGCGAAGAAGTTTGGTACACTGACATCGACGCCGGCGTTTTTGACTGCGACGTTATGATATCGGTAGGAGGCGACGGCACGATACTCAAGTGCGCAAGGTATGCATCTCGGTATAACAAAAAGCTTCTCGGGATCAACTGCGGACGCCTTGGCTTTATGGCTACTCTCGAACGTGAGGAGCTGTCACTGCTGAATCGCCTGACAAGCGGCGATTACAGGGTAGACGAGCGGATGATGCTCAGCGCTCGGGTGATATCTGAAGACGGTGCGGAAAACGTTCTCACGGCGCTCAACGAAGCGGTTATTTCAAGCGGGTACGGCAGCGGAATAAGAGACTTTACCGTACTTGCCGACGGTCTTACGGTTTCCTCTCTTCGCGCAGACGGGCTGATATTCTCCACTCCGACCGGCGCTTCCGCATATTCGCTTTCGGCAGGCGGACCGCTAATCGAGCCGTCGCTTGACTGCATAGAGTTCACTCAGATATGTCCTCATTCTTTGTTTGCGAGAACAATGCTGTTCTCTCCCGAAAAGATGATTGAGGTGCGGTTTAAGGCGGAAAAATCAGTTAAAGCGGCGCTCAGCGTGGACGGCAGACCGCCCGTGAGCCTGAGTGAAAGCGATAAATTATTTATCAGCCGTTCCGAGCAGCGTCTGAGACTTATAGACATTCGCGGCGGAAGCTATTTCAGCGCGATAAATCATAAACTTATGCAGCCGGTAAAGCAAAACGATTCCCTTTGACCCAAGAAAATGGAGCAAGACATGAAAAACGACAGAAAAAAAGCAATTTTAGACATTGTAAGCCACTATGAGGTTGACACGCAGGAGACGCTTCAGGCGCTTCTTTTGGAGCGCGGTTTTTCCGTCACTCAGGCGACTGTTTCCCGCGACATAAAGCAGCTCTCGCTTGTAAAGACTATGAGTGAGAACGGCAGCTATAAGTATTCTCTGCCCCGCAGCGACTATGACGCCAGTTCAAAGACAGGGCTTATGAGGTTCTTTTCCGACGCCGTTTACGCAGTTGACAGGGCGATGAACACGGTTGTCGTCAAGTGTCATTCGGGAATGGCAAACGCGGTCTGTGCGCGGCTTGACACCGCCGGATATCCTAACGTGGTTGGCACACTTGCCGGCGACGACACGATATTTGTGCTTATGCGCACCGAAGAGGACGCCGCGTCTATGCTCAAGGAGCTGGAGGGGCTTCTGTAATTCTGCCGAAAGGGTGACAACAATGCTCAGAGAATTGCATATAGAGAATCTCGCCATAATCGAGAATTCCACCATTGAGCTTGGTTCGCGTCTAAATGTTTTTACCGGAGAAACGGGAGCAGGCAAATCCATTCTCATCGGCGGAATCAACGCGGTTTTGGGACAGCGCGCATCGCGCGACTTAGTCCGTGCAGGAGCCGAAAAAGCGTATATCAGCGCGGTTTTTGACAATGTTCCGTCAGATGCGGTTAAGGTTCTTCGCGATGCGGGAATCGAACCCGAGGAGCAGCTTATAATTTCTCGGGAAATATCCGCCGACGGCAGGAGTACCGCTCGGATAAATTCCCGTGCGGTGAGCGTTTCCGTTATACGCGATATAGGAAACTTTCTTATAAATATTCACGGTCAGCACGACAGTCAGGTGCTTTTGGACCCTTCAAAGCATCTCGGCATCCTTGACGGCTTTGCGCAGACCGAAGATGTACTTGCGGATTATCAGGCGTCTTTTAGGGAGCTTCAGTCGACGGCACGAGAGATATCAAAACTAAGGCAAACGGCGCGCGAAAAAGCGCAACGAAGCGCGTATCTTCAGTCTGTGGTCAACGATATCGGTCCGCTTGCCATTGAAGACGGCGAGGACGACGCAGTCGAGGAGCGTTTTAAAATTATAGACAACGCCGTTGAGATTTCTCGCGCCGTTCGCGCGGCGATAACTCTTCTCACAGGCGGCGACGATTCCGACGGAGCGTCAGCACTGATAGACAGCGCGCTTTCCGAGATTTTAGACAATCAGGAGCTTATGCCCAAGCTCAAACCGCTATGCGAAAGGCTCGGCTCCGTGAGCATAGAGGTAGGCGACATATCGGATGAGCTTTCAAAGCTTGAGGGTTCGCTTGACATCGACTCGTCGGAATACGCGAGGCTTTCCGCCAGACGAGACGAGCTCAACCGTATAAAAAGGCGCTACGGACCTACACTTTCGGAAGTTTTAAAGCTTTATAACGATTCCGCTGAGGAGCTTGAAAAGCTTAACGGTTCGGAGCTTGAGCTTGACGAACTTATTAAGCGGCGCGATTCTATGCTTGCTTCGGTGTCAAAAAAAGCGAAAAAGCTGAGCGCGCTCCGAAAGGAAGCCGCACAGCGTTTCAAGAACGAGGTCGAGGGCGAGCTGAGATTTCTGAATATGCCTGATGTCAAGATAGAAGTAATGTTTGAGCGCGGCAAGCTCACAAGCACGGGTATGGACGGCGTTGAATTTCTGATATCCGCTAACCGAGGCGAGGAACCAAAGCCGATGGCAAGAATATCGTCTGGCGGAGAGCTTTCGAGGATAATGCTTGCTCTTAAAAGCGTTCTTGCCGACCGCGACGGCGTTCCGACTCTTATTTTTGATGAAATTGATTCCGGTGTAAGCGGGCGCGCGGCTCAGAAAATAGGGATAAAGCTAAGAGAAATTTCTCGCAGAAGACAGGTCATCTGCGTAACGCATCTTGCTCAGATAGCAATTGTAGGCGACAACCATATACTTATCGAAAAGCATAGTGTCGGTCAGAGAACCGCCGCCCAAATAACGCCGCTTGATTTTGAGGGCAGAAAGCTTGAAATAGCGCGTATTCTCGGGGGCGACAACATAACCGAAACCGTCCTTCGCGACGCCGAGGAACAGTTATTATCGGTTTTAAGAGAGGAGTAGTTTAAATGGTTCTGGTATTTTTGGCAAACGGTTTTGAGGAGATAGAGGCTTTGACCCCTGTGGACTGTCTCAGAAGATGTGAAATTGAGGTTAAAACCGTCGGAGTGGGCGGAAGAGTCGTAACTGGTTCCCACGGAATAAAGACGGTCGCGGATATCGACGACTTTGAGGTAAAACTTGACTCGAGCATAGAAATGATAATTCTTCCGGGAGGTATGCCGGGTACGCTCAATCTTGAAAAAAGCGAAACTGTTCAGAGAGCGATTGATTACTGCTCCGAAAACGGAATCGCTATAGCTGCCATATGCGCCGCTCCGTCGATACTCGGACACAAGGGACTGCTTGACGGTAAGAACGCCGTCTGTTATGTCGGATTTGAAGACCAACTTAAGGGCGCAAATGTTCTTATGGACGTTCCCGCTGTTACAGACGGCAATATCATCACCGCCTGCGGTATGGGAGCAGCGCTTGAGTTTTCCTGCGAAATAGTCAAAAAGCTTATTTCAAAAGAACGCGCAGAACTGCTTTTAAAAGCTCTTAATAAGAAGTGATACAGGAGTAATACTATGAGAGACGATATATTTGACGATTATCTTGCGTCAATACTGAATAAATCATCAGATGAAAGTACGGTAAACAGCGGCGCGGTAAAAACCGAGGAAAAGCCGGAAGAACCTGCATCGCAGCCTGACGTTGCTGTCGATGAAGACATTGCCGACTTTGCCGAGAAGACCATAAGGCTTTCCAACGGGGAAACAAAAAAATTTGCCACATATCCCGCGCAGGAGCCGCGCGTTACGCGCATAAGGCACAGAAAAATTATCCGCAAGGCGAACTATACTGCCTACGGCGGCATTGTTATGGCAACACTCGTACTCTGCTGCTCTGTTGTGATTTCGCTCTTTGTTATAGTCGTCGGGCGCGACTTTTTGGGAATAGACACCAACAATAATGTCTCCACGCTTTATGTTCCGACCAATTCTACGCTTGCTGACATAGCCCAGCTTCTTAACGACAACGGAATCATCGAATACCCTGATGTTTTCGAGAAATTTGCAAGACTCAGAATAGGTTCTGACGGTGTGATATATCCCGGAGATATCGACGTTATGCCGTCTATGAGCTATGATGATATCATCGAGGCTCTTACCGTTATGCGCGAGGCCCACGAGACTGTAACCGTAACAATAATCGAGGGTATGACGATTGACGAGGCGGCAAAGGTTTTGGAGGAAAACGGAGTGTGTTCCGCGAGCGACTTTATCTTTGAGTTCAATAACGACATTTTCGGCTTCGACTTTGAGACCTATGTCAGTTCGTCAAGCCTTAAGTTCTACAAATACGAGGGCTATCTTTTCCCAGACACCTACGAGTTTTACGTCGGCGACTCGGTTTACAACATCGTTAAGCGCATAAAGGAGCGCACCGACGAAATACTGAACGAGAGTGTTATACGCCGCTGCAACGACCTCGGGTACACCCTCGACCAGATAGTCACGCTTGCATCTATTTTGCAGCTCGAATCAGGCAAGCTCAACGATATGGAGGATATAGCCGGCGTCTTTTACAACCGTCTCAGAAACCCTTCCGAATACCCGAAGCTCCAGTCCGACACGACATACCGATATATAGATAATGTCATAAAGGCAAATTCGACCGTTGAGTATCAGGAAATGTACGACGCCTATGACACATATGTGTGCAGCGGCCTGCCTGTAGGAGCTATATGCAATCCGGGAGCGGACGCTATTCACGCCGCGCTTTATCCCAATGAAAACACCTACTACTATTTCTGCTCCGACGTTGAAACCGGTGAAATCTACTATGCCGAAACGTACAACGAACACCTTGCCAACGTCGAGCTTGCGGGGCTGAGCGTCTGATGGATAAGGAATTTATCAAGCCGGAGGTTCTTTCTCCGGCGGGAGACGTTGAGTGCTTTAAAGCTGCTCTTATGTACGGCGCCGATGCGGTGTATCTCGCTAAAAAGGACTTCGGAATGAGGGCGGCTCCTAAAAACTTTACTCAGGAGGAGCTTGCAGATGCCTGTAAGACAGCTCATAGGCTCGGAAAGCGTGTCTATCTTACATGCAACACGCTGCCGCACAGCCGCGAACTTTCGAGTCTTCCCGGTTTTGCTCGTGAGGCTTCCGAGGCGGGCGTCGACGCATTTATTGTCAGCGACATCGGCGTGATGTCAGTTTTAAAAGACGCCGCGCCGGATATAGATATTCATATTTCGACTCAGGCGGGAATCGTCAACTATGCCTCAGCGAAGGAGTTTTACAAAATGGGGGCCTCGCGCATCGTTCTTGCGCGTGAGCTTTCGCTCGACGAGATTAAGCATATCCGCGACAATACGCCCTCAGAGCTTGAAATAGAGGCTTTTGTACACGGAGCCATGTGCGTTTCCTTTTCGGGGAGATGTCTTCTGTCGCAGTACCTTACGGGACGCGACGCCAACAGGGGAGAGTGCGCGCAGCCCTGTCGGTGGAGCTATGCGCTTATGGAGCAGACACGTGAGGGCAGTTATTTCCCTGTTGAGGAGGCGGACGGAGGTACATATATCCTCAACGCAAAGGACCTCTGCATGATAGAGCATATCGACAAGCTCGCCCGTGTCGGCGTCACGAGCTTTAAAATTGAAGGACGCGCTAAATCTTCATATTATGTCGCAGTTATCACAAATGCCTACCGTTCCGCGGTCGACGAGCTTGCCAAAATGCCCGACTGTTACCGTCCACCAAAGTGGATAACCGAGGAGGTCAATAAAGTTTCGCACCGTGAATATTCAAGCGGGTTCTTTTTCGGGCAGCCCGAAAATTCGCAGAACACCCGGGACGGCGGTTATATCCGCAGCTATGACGTCGCGGCGGTCGTTAAGAGCTGTGCCGACGGTTACATCTCGGTGACGCAGCGCAACAGATTTTTCAGGGGAGACAGGCTTGAAGTTCTGCTTCCTAAAACCGAGCCCTTTGAGATAGAAGTTACGGAGCTGCTGGATAAAAACGGCGAGCCATCCGAAGCAGCCAACAGGGCGGCTGAATCTTATAAGATACGCTCCGAAATCGTGCTTCCGGAGGGAACGATACTGCGAATTAAAAATTCATGATTTTGGGCAAAAATTTTTCATTTTCCTATTGATTTTTTTGTCGGCATATGTTATAATACACTTCGCGCCCTGAAAGGCGCGGAATATGGTGGATATAGCGTAGTTGGTTAACGCGTCAGATTGTGGTTCTGAAGATCGTCGGTTCGAGTCCGACTATCCACCCCACTTTTATATCTATTTGTACATATTAGGGAGGAAACGAAAATGTTTTGTACTAAGTGCGGAACCAAGAACGAGGACGGCGCACGTTTCTGTGTCAACTGCGGCGCTCCTATAAGCGGTACGCAGCCCTCAACAGTTGAACAAAATGCACAACAATCCAATGTTCAGCCTAACGTTCAGCCTAATGTTCAGCAGAATGTTAAGCCCAATGTTAACATTGCGGCTCCCGCGCCGAAGAAAGCCAGCTTCTGGTCTTTTATCCTGATGTTTTACCTCGGCGGCACCATTGTATTCAACCTTATCTTTGGCTTTGCGAGCCTTACGGGTTCGAGCTACGGCGAGTATAAGGAAATGATCTACGGCGTGTACGGTGCCCTTAAGTTCTTCGACGTTCTGTTCGGCCTCGGCCTTGTTGCCATAGCCGTCCTCGAAGTCGTGATTATTTTCACCGTCGAAAAGCGCAAGGCTATAGCGCCACTTCTGGTGATTATTTTCAATATAGCCTGCATAGCCGCTCCGGTCATCTATCTTTTCGCGGCGATGATGATCACCGGTCTTCCGATCAGCCAGCTCATCGGTTGGTACACTGCGCTCCTTCCCATTTCTTCCGTAGTTTTCCTTATTGTGGACGTTCTCTATCTCTCCAAGCATAAAGGCGATTTCACCAACTGAGCGTTGCACCCATTTACAAAAGCAACCCGCCCGGGGCTTATGCCGCGAGCGGGTTTATGTTTTGTCGGTTAAACGAAGATGCAGTTTCTGCGTTTTATCTGTCTGATATCTTCGCCGATAAAGCGAAGTGTGCGGAACATTCCCGTCAGGCGGGAAATTATCCTGTCGTCGTATTTAGCGTTCAATTCCTCAATAGAGAGGTTAGAGCTTACAATCATTGGTCGACCCATATTGAGGCGGGAATTTATTATATTATATACCGCCGACGACGTAAAGCCGGTTGTAAATTCGCTTCCGAGGTCGTCGAGTATAACAAGTTCGGCGTTGAGAAGTATTTGCATAGTATCTCCGTCCGAGCGACCGAAGTGTTCGTTTTCAATCTCACGTAGGTAGTTCTGAATTGAGTCAAATGCCACGCTCACGCCTTTTCTGAGAAGTTCTCCTGCTATGCAGCCCGAAAGAAACGTCTTTCCGAGTCCCGTCTGACCGTATAAAAACAGCGACGGCGAATCTGTGGTGAAGCTGTCGGCGTAGTCACGACAAAACTTGAGATTTCCTGCCATAAGCTCCTTGGCGTTTATTACGCTTCCCTTATAGCTGTAACTTTCGGGATAATAAGACAGATTGAAGTCGTCGAAACTTCCGAGCCTGATTTTGCATTGCTCATTAAGCTTCTCCACGGCAAATTTGTCCAAAAGCGCGGTTACACATTCGCATCTGTTGCCGTTTCTGACGCCTGAGTCCTCGCAGAGGGGACAGGCATATTTTATTTCAAGATAATTCTCCGGGAATCCGAAGCGCCGAAGCCGCACTTTTAGCTCGTTCTGATTTCTGAGATTGTCGTCGCGAATCGCCGATATTTTCTCCCTTATGTTTGCGTTCTTCGATAGAATGGCGTCGGTAAGGCGATCCTTTGTCGAGAGAATTTCGGAATAAACGCCGTAAATCTCAGGGTAGTTCTTCCTGATTTCATCGACCCTTGCGTCGTGAACTGCTATCGCCCTTTCGCGGCGACGGTCAAGTTCCTCATATGCGAGCTTTATAACATCCGAGGTGTAATTCATTTTGTCTCCTTTCCCGAATTGCGCAGCGTAAACATATCAAATTCGTCGAGGTCAAACGAGTGACCTTCGTCCTTTGACTTTGAAGGCTTAAGCTCCTTTTCGGCATCGTCGCGTGTGAGTATACCCTTGTCTTTCCAGGACATAAGAATCTTGTTTATGTACGCAAACTTAATTTTATTGGTATTATCTACGCAGCGCTCACGGGCTAGCGAAATCATATCAAGACCAAAGCCCATTTCGCGCCACGACTCTATAAATTGAAGCTGCTGGGGCGTCAGTCTGACTTCAAGTCCGAAATCCCTGCGTATCTCCGACTCAAAGCTGTTAAGTTCCCTCAGGCGTTCAAATTCCGTTTCGATGGAGTGAAAATCAGTTATTCCGCGTTCAAAGAGGCTTTTTGCAACGGTTTCATAATATCTCGCTGATGTTTTTTCGCGTTCTGCGCAGTAGCCGAGTATCAGCACTATCGACTGCTCACTGAATCCGTAGTAGTCTCTCAGACTGATTAGGGTTTCGTGGTCGGAATGTTTCAGTATCCGTCCGAGGGTCGCTTCGGCTTCCGTAAAGAGTCCCTTGAGCTCCGCGCTGTTTTGAAGCATCTCCGCTATGTCCTTGGGAGAATACTGTGAGTGAACCACTTTTCTGACCGGTTCGGTAGGTGAGCTTTGCACGGGTCGGCTTATCGCCTGTGCGGCTTCACCGTCAACGGATACGACCCCGAGTTCTTTCCAGAACGAAACCGCTTCGTCAAAGGCTTCACGCGTTATTCCGGCTGCTGAGACAACAGTCTCGGCGTCGGGTATGTTCTCGCTTGACAAAAGATACAAAAGCACCTTTAGCGCAGGACCGTCGGCAAGTTTAAGGTAATTGTCCACAAGCGCGCAGGGGACAGAAAAAAACCTTTTCCAACCGGCGCTGTTGACCGATAGCATCATAAGTAATCACATCCGAGCACAAATTATCTTATATATTATAGCATAAAGCCGAAAGCTTTGTGCTATAATTAGCCATCTTTTGCGGTTCCCGACGAAGTCGGGGAGCAAAAGGGCGATTAAAATAAATTATAATAATCGCAACGCGATTATTATAGCATAAAGCCGAAGGCTTTGTGCTATAATTAGCCATCTTTTGCGGTTCCCGACGAAGTCGGGGAGCAAAAGGGCGATTAAAATAAACTATAATAATCGCAACGCGATTATTATAGCATATAACAAGATTTTTTTCAACATTTTTATTCGCTTTTTATTTCAAAGCCGATTTCCTCAATATTTAGAAAAAATAGTATTGTAATTCTCAATAATTTGTGGTATACTATCTGTGATTATAATATAGCCGAAAAAGGCAAAGGAGATAATACTATGAACGTAATCGAAATCACCCGTGAACTCGGAAAGGCTATTCAGGCTGACCCCAGATACGCGGCATATCTTGCGGCGCGCGAGAAAAACGATGCCGATGAAGAGCTTCAGAAGCTGATAGGCGAGTTTAATATGGGCAGAATGCAGCTCAACCGCGAGATGTCAAAGAGCGACAAGAATCAGGATAAGATAAACGAACTCAATCAGAAGGTTCGCGGTATATACGCCGACATAATGAGAAACGAAAATATGGCTGCTTACAATAACGCCAAAACAGAGTTTGACGATATGATTCTCGAAGTCAACAGGATAATCGAGCTTTGCGCTAACGGTGAAGATCCTGCCACATGCGATCCTAAATCCGGCTGCACCGGAAGCTGCTCTACATGCGGCGGCTGCCACTGAGATTTTTTACGATACGGAGTGATGAGCGTGGCTCTTTCATTAAAAGATATTGATATATCCCGCCTTTCGCAGGGAATGAGGCAGTATGTCGATTTCAAGCTTCAGCATATGGACAAGATCGTCTTTTTCCGTCTCGGCGACTTCTATGAGATGTTCTTTGACGACGCGATATTAGCCTCAAAGGTCCTCGACCTCGCGCTGACCGGCAAAGACTGCGGTCTTGACGAACGCGCGCCGATGTGCGGCGTACCCTTTCACGCATGCGACATTTACATCAAAAGGCTGATAGAAAACGGCTACAATGTTGTCATATGCGAGCAGATGGAGGACCCCGCTCTTGCCAAAGGGATAGTAAAGCGGGACATTATCAGGATAGTCACGCCCGGAACTCTTATCGACAGCAGCATGCTCGACGAGGGCGCCAACAACTGGCTCTGCTCGGTCAGTCTTGACGGCGGAAGCGCTTATATCTGCCTTGCGGATATGTCGACAGGCGAGGCGCACCTTTTCAGGGCGTCGGGCAAGGAGCTTGAGCAAGAGATTATCAATGTGATTTCCCGTTTTAACCCTGCCGAGATAATCTGTCAGCCGCGTTTTGAATCGCTTGGCAGCGTTATTGCATTTGTAAAAAACAAACTCAGCGCCGGTGTTAGTACTCTTCCCGAAAAGGACTTTGACCCGCTTTATCGGCGGGAAGACATTCTGAAGCAGTTTTCGGCTGAGAGCATTGAGAGCATCGGCATAAGCGAAAGCGACCCCGCGCTCGGCGCTGTAGCTGCGCTCTGCGGCTATATATGCGACACTCAGCGCGTCGGCATCGGGCGGTTCTCGAAGCTTGAGCTTCATGACGGCGAGCAGGTAATGCGTCTCGGATACACCGCCAGAGCCAATCTTGAAATAGTAAAGACCTTGCGCGGCGGCGAGAAAAAAGGTTCGCTTCTTTGGGTGATCGACAAGACAAAAACCTCTATGGGACGCAGAATGTTGCGCTCGTTTATTGAACAGCCGTTAATAAGCCCGTTCAGGATAATGCTGCGCTTGGACGCCGTGGAGGAACTCACAAAGTGCGGCTCCGAACTCGGCGAGCTTACCGACCGTCTCGGCGGGGTTTATGACCTTGAGCGCCTTATGACGAGGGTTATGTATAAGACTGCGTCGCCCAACGATCTTAAATCGCTTTCCGCAACTGCGCTCAGGATTCCGGGGATAAAAGAGATTCTGTCCGGGTTCAAGTCGCAGCTTTTAACCGAGCTAAACGCCGATATGTCTGCTCTTAGCGGCATATCCGAACTGATTGAAAGCGCTATCGTGGATTCTCCACCCGTTTCTTATAAGGAGGGCGGAGTCATACGCGACGGCTTCAACGAGGAACTGGACAAGCTCAGAGACGTTAAGAACAACGGCGAGGGTATAATACAGTCTATTGTGGAGCGGGAGCGTGAACGCACCGGCATACGCAATTTAAAGGCGGGATATAACCGTGTATTCGGCTATTATCTCGAGGTGACGCGCTCGTTTTACGACATGATTCCGAACGACTACATAAGAAAACAGACCCTTGCAAACTGTGAGCGGTTCATCACCGAAGAGCTTAAAAACGCCGAGGAAATGATACTCGGTGCCTCCGAGAAGATAACTTCGCTCGAAGCCGATATTTTCGCGGAAATACGAGATTTCTGCGGCGAAAGGCTCGGCGAGGTTCAGCGGACGGCGGTCGCCTTGGCGACGCTTGACGTTCTTGCGTCGTTTGCCGCGGTTGCGCTTGCGAATAACTACGTAAAGCCGGATATCGCAATAGACGGAATTATCAATATCAAGAACGGCAGACACCCGGTTGTCGAACTCACGCTCAAGGACGAAATGTTTGTCCCGAACGACACATATCTCGACCTCAGCGACAACAGAATGTCGGTAATCACCGGTCCGAATATGTCCGGAAAATCGACGTATATGAGGCAGGTTGCGCTGATAGTCCTTATGGCGCAGATAGGCTCTTTTGTTCCTGCGGATTACGCCAAAATTTCGGTCGTAGACCAGATATTTACCAGAGTAGGAGCGTCCGACGACCTTGCGGCTGGGCAGTCGACATTTATGGTTGAAATGAGTGAGGTTGCCGAAATCGTAAAGCACGCTACGAGAAACAGCCTTGTAATTCTCGACGAAGTCGGGAGGGGAACCTCTACCTTTGACGGCATAAGCATTGCAAGAAGCGTCGCCGAGTACATAGCAGACCCTAAGCTCATCGGCTGCAAGACCCTTTTCGCGACCCATTACCACGAGCTCATAGACCTCGAGGGTCAGGTCGACGGAGTGCTTAATTACAGCGTCGCGGTCAAGCGTACCTCAGACGGCGTAAGATTTTTGAGAAAGATAGTTCGCGGCGGCGTTGACGAGAGTTACGGAATTGAGGTTGCTAAGCTTGCAGGACTTCCCCAGAAGCTTATCAACCGCGCAAAGAGCATACTTTCAACGCTCGAGGTAAAATCCATTGCACCAAAGCAGCAGGAAGACTCGGAGCAGGTCTCGTTTGACAGAATCAAAGAGAGCTATGTTATAAACAGGCTTCGCAAGACCAACCCCGACGAGCTTTCGGACGCCGAGCTGCGTGGGCTGTTTTGCGAGATAATCAAGGATCTTTAAGGAGAATATGATGGCAGTTATCCATTTACTGGACAAATCGGTTTATGAGCTTATTGCCGCCGGCGAGGTAATCGAGCGTCCGTCAAGCGTTGTCAAGGAGCTTCTTGAAAATTCCATCGACGCCGGTTCCACTAACATAACCGTCGAGATCAAAAACGGCGGACGCACCTATATCCGCGTTACTGATAATGGCTGCGGCATCGCTCCGGAGGACATTCCGCTTGCGTTTATGCGCCACGCCACCTCCAAAATAAGATATAAAGACGACCTCTCGGCTATATACACCCTTGGCTTCAGGGGAGAAGCGTTGGCGTCGGTGTGCGCCGTGTCGCGAATCGACGTTCTCACTAAATGCAAGCCTGATGATTTCGGAATACACTGCTCTTTGGAAGCCGGCGAGGAGACCTGCTATGAGCAGAGCGGCTGTCCCGACGGCACCACTATCACCGTAAGAGACCTGTTTTTCAATGTTCCGGCGAGACTGAAATTTTTAAAAAAGGATGTCAGCGAGGGCAATTCCGTTGCCAACATCGTCTCAAAAATCGCGCTTTCCCATCCCGAGATATCCTTTAAATTCATCCGCGACAACAAAACCGAGCTTGTTACATCGGGCGACGGCAGGCTGATATCGGCGGTATACTCCGTTCTCGGAAAAGATTTTCACGGCTCGGTTATTCCAGTTGATTATTTGCTGAACGGCGTAAGCGTCCGCGGATATGTCACAAAGCCTCTGATGTCGAAAGCTAACCGCGCTTTTCAGAACTTTTTTGTGAATTCCCGCTATGTCAAATCCGTCACATGTATGGTAGCTCTTGAAGAAGCATACCGCAACGAAATTATGACAGGAAAATTCCCGGGGTGTGTTCTTATGATAGAGCTTGACCCTGCCAATCTCGACGTAAATGTGCATCCGGCAAAGGTTGAGATAAGATTCAGCGACGAGAAGCCGGTTTACGACGCCGTATATTTTGCGGTAAAAAATTCCCTGATGACATTCGACGCGCCTATGGAGGCGGAGATTTCTCTTTCGGAAAAAGCTACGGGTAAAAAGCCGCTTTCATATGCCGAGATATACAAAAAACCCGAAAAGCCCATAGAACAGTTAAGCTTTTCTGCAAGTCCCGCTGTTTTTGAGAGCAGTCCTATGCTCAATTCAAGCGTTGCCGTATACGGAAAACCGCCCGAGCGCAAGTCAACGGTTTCCGAAGAGTTTTCTTCTTCCGCCGAGCCGCGTTCCGAAGCAAAGCTCAGATATAAATACATTCCGACTGTAAGGGCAGACAAAACCCCTGAGGAATTTGTAAAACCTGAGACGCCTAAGCCAGAACTTCATTTGCCGGACATTACCGTTATAGGCGAGGTTTTCAAAACGTACATAGTCGCGCAGCGCGGTGAGGAAATGTATCTTATTGACAAACACGCCGCGCATGAGAGATACAATTTTGAGCGCCTGAAAAGCGGCAGCACCGACGTTGATTCGCAGATAGTTCTCACGCCTTTTAAGGTCCGGCTTTCCTATGACGGTCACACGGCGGTGTCGGAAAACGCCGAGCTTTTGAAGCGCTTCGGTTTTCAGCTTGATATAATTGAAGCTCCGGAGGTAACGGTTTACGGGGTACCTGTTCTTCTTTCAGACGAAGACCCTGCGGACTTGCTTACCCAGATAGCCGACAGTCTTGCCGACGGCAAAAAAAGCGGAGGCTCTGAAGTTTACGACGACCTGTTCCATTCGATAGCCTGCAAGGCATCTATTAAAGCCAACACTTCTACCTCTGACGAAGAACTTTTACGTCTTGCCGAGCTTGTAATTGAAAATAATATTCAGTATTGTCCTCATGGCAGACCGGCTCTTGTCAAGTTTACAAAATCAGAGCTTGAAAAGCTATTTAAAAGAACAGTATGAAAAAATTACCGGTAATTGCGGTAGTCGGTCCGACCGCCTCCGGCAAGACTTCACTTGCCGTTGAGCTTTGCAGGCGCCTCGGCGGAGAGGTTGTTTCAGCGGACTCAATGCAGATATACAGGGGAATGGATATCGCCACGGCAAAGCCTACCGCCAAGGAAATGCGCGGTGTAACGCACCATATAATTGACTTTTTGGATATGGGCAGCGAATTTTCGGTCGCTGATTACGTCGGTATGGCGCACCGCGTCATCGCCGACATATCCGAAAGAGGCAGGATTCCCGTCATCTGCGGCGGAACAGGTCTTTACGTCGACTCGCTTATCAATAACATTCGCTTTGAAAAAAGCGTTTCAAGCACGCCGCTTAGGGAGAAATTAAAAAAACTCGCCGAAGAAAAGGGCGGAGCCTATCTTCTTGAGAAGCTAAGAGACATAGACCCCGAAACAGCCTCGCATCTTCACCAAAACAACCTCAACCGCATAATACGCGCGTTAGAAGTATATGAGACCACCGGTCAGACTATGAGCGAACATATCCGAAACAGCCGCTCAGAGGAGAGCCCGTATGATTCCTGCGTTTTGGGACTTGACTATAAAGACAGGCAGGTTCTTTACGGACGCATTGAAAAGCGCATAGATATGATGCTTGAAGCCGGACTTCTTGAGGAGGCGGAGCATATTCTGCGAGAGCCGGGTCTCAGGACTGCTGCTCAGGCCATAGGCTACAAGGAGCTTGCCCCTTATTTTGACGGCGCAGAGCCTTTGGAAGACTGTGTCTTAAGGCTCAAACAGGCAACGCGCAGATATGCCAAGCGTCAGCTTACCTGGTTTAGAAGAAACAGGAATATAATTTGGCTTTATCCCGATGAAATCGGTTCGGTGGAAGCTTTATACGATATTGCCGAGAAAATCGCGCGGGACTTTTTGAAAGGAAGAACGCAATGAGATATAACAGAATACGCGACGCTCTGCTTATGGCTCTTATATTTGCCTGCATATTTGCACTTATCGGGGCGCAGATATATATAAGGCTTAACAGCAGCGAAAATACTCAGGACGCCGTGCTATATACCTGCAAGGAAAGTCTTAGCTTTACAGGGGTATTTATCAGGGACGAAACCGTGATATATTCCGACTATGTGGGCAGCGGAGTTATGAATTACGCCGTGAGCGACGGTTCGCGTCTGTCAAAAGACTCTGTTATTGCGCGTATATATGATTCCTATTCACAGATATACAACCGTTACAGAATAGAGCGTATTAACGATGAGCTGGAAAATCTTGAGCATGCTCAGGACCACGGTATAACCGACTATGCTCAGCCGGAATTTATAAATACTCAGATATCCGAAAGCTATAAAAACCTGCTTCTTAACCTCACCGAAGGCGACCTTTCAAGCGTATACGATGACAGTCTTGATATGCTGAGACTGATGAATATTTATAACGTCTCGTCAAATATCGAGTCCGGATTCGATGAAAGGATATCATATCTACAAAGTCAGAAAGATGTTCTCAGCACTTCTCTTACCGAGCCTGTCGCCACTATTTCGTCATTAGACACCGGATATTTTACCTCTGAGATTGACGGATACGAAACTCACTTGAATATGGAAATGGCTGACGGTATGACAGCCGATGAAATAAAAGAAATAATCGCCCATCCGGATATTTCAAATGAGTCGCAGCGCAACGCCATAGGAAAAGTCTTTAAGGAATACTCTTGGAAAATGGTAGGTGTTATAGACGTTGCGAACAGGTACTTTGTGAATCAGGTATTACAGTTTTCAATGGATTCATCGGAAAAATATCACACCGTGACCGTCGACAGCATTACTCCTACGGGAAACGGTAATGAAGCCGTCATAATCATAAGCTGCAACGAGCTTGACAGCGAGCTTGCAGAATCAAGGGTTGCCGACGTTGAACTCACCTTTGTAGAGAAGACCGGCATACGCGCTCCGAGAAGCGCCATACGCTTTGTAGACGGCGAAAAAGGCGTGTATGTGCTGGTAGGGGAAAAGCTCGAATTTAAAAAGCTCGACGTAATATACGAGGGCGACGACTACGTTCTTTCCGTTAACACCGCCGACGACGAGTATCTCAATCTCTACGACAGGATAGTCATAGACCCGATTTCAGCGCTTCCCGGAAGCGCATCGGGAAGCGTTACAGAAGCCGCGCAGGATGATAAGTCCGGAAGCGATCCCGAGGTAACTCAGGCAGATACGCCGGAAAGCGCTCCAAAAAACACTACGGAAGACAATTCGGGCGTTGAATGAGGGTTATTTTTGAAAAATGCTTGACAATTTCGCACAAATATAAGATAATAAAAATAATATGGATTTATTGTATCCGTATCACGGTTACGGACTTCCGCGAACCAGAGAGCAGAAGCTGCGAACCGCGTCAAAAAAGTCGATAATCTAATTTCAGTATAAAAAGATGGAGGATTATTATGAGCGTTATTGATTCTATCAAGGGATTCCTTCTCGGCGAGGAAGACGAAGGCGAGTATCAGCCCATTTATGAGGATGTTGCTCAGACCGTTGACGTAGCGGAGGAGCGCCGCAACCGCGAGGTTAAGATTGCCACCACTGCTACCGTTCAGATTGTTCTTGCCCGTCCGACCGACTTTTCTGAGGTCAAGTCTATCGGCGACGATCTCAACAATCAGAAAACCGTTCTTTTGAACCTCGAACAGGTCAAGTCGGAAGACGCCAAGCGAATTATGGACTTTCTTTCCGGTGTTGCCTATGCCAACGACGCTACCATCAAGATGACCGCGCAGAAGACTTTTGTCATTATGCCCAAGAACGTCGGCTTCAGCGGCGTAGACCTGATGAGCGAGCTCGAAAACAACGGATACAGCTTCTAAACCGATGCCGCATCCCGCAGTCCCTTTAAATGACGAGGACAGGCTTGTTCTGAGGCATATACTCGACCTTGCCGAAAGAAGCGAACGGAGTTTTAAGCCGCTTTATTCCGCATTTTTGGACGAAAGGCAGCTTTCAATGTGCGAAGCAGCTCTGAGGTCAAATCAGGCGGGGAATTTTGCTATGCTCGGCGGATACAGTCAAGCCGAAAGACGGGTTATCGCTTTCGGGATTGATGACGAGCCCGATGCGGAGCCGCCGTTTAAAGCAGTTGTTTTCAACTACCCGGAGGACAGGCATCTTTCTCACCGCGATTTTCTCGGAAGTCTTATGTCTCTCGGAATCAAGCGCGAGCTTGTCGGCGACATTCTTGTCGGAAATGGCAGAACCGCTGTGTTTATTATGAACACGGCGATTCCGCTTGTCAAGGAAATGACAAAAGTCGGAAGCTGCGGCGTTAAAATAACGGAAGATTTTTCCGACGCCTATATACCCGAGCAGGAATATGATGAGCTGCGCTCCACGGTTGCATCACTGCGTCTTGACGCGGTGATTTCAGCGTGGCTACGGCTTTCGCGCGAAAAATCGGCAGAGCTTATAAAGTCAAAAGGCGTGCTTCATAACCGCGTTATGACTTTCAGCCCGAGCGATAGGGTTGAAGAGGGCGACAGGTTTTCGATTCGCGGCTTCGGAAAAATGGAGCTTTCCGAAATCGGAGGGCAGTCCAAAAAAGACAGAATTTTCATCACCGTCAGGAAATTCAAGTGACGGAAAAGATATTATTTTATTCAGGAGGTAACCTTATGAACCCGCAGGACATTTCCAACAAGAAGTTTTCAAAATCCGCCGCAGGCTACAAGCCCGAGGAGGTTGAAGAATATCTTCGCGACGTGGCGATAGCTTATGCCAAAGCCGTTAAGGAAAAGGAAGAAAACGAGCTGAAAATCGTCAAGCTCGTAGAGAAAATCAACGAATACCGCAGCGACGAGGACGCCATTCGCGACGCTCTGCTGATAGCCCAGAAGCAGGGCAACAGGGTAATCGCCGAAGCAAAGGCGGAAGCCGAGAAGATAGTTTCGGAGGCAAAGGCAAAGCGCGACGCTCTTCTTGCGGACATACAGAGTGACTGCGACGCCCTTAAGCGTTCGGAAATCGAGAAGATTTACGCTGCTATCAAGGCTGAGAACGACAAACTTGCCGCTGTCGAGGCAGCTTCCAAGACCCAGCGCGAGCTTCAGACCGAAAAGCTCAACTCCCTTAAAAAAGAGGTTACCGAATTTAAGAAGAAGCTCATTCTCATTCTTGATGAGCAGATAAAGCTTGCGGTTACTCTCCCCGAGCTCACCGACGAGCAGATTGAGGAGATACTCAATACCGAAGCCGCTCCCGAGCCTGCCACCGCACCGGAGCCTGAGCAGCCCAAGCCCGCTCCTCGCGAAGAAAAGGAAGAGCATAAAAACGACAGCGCCTCTTTCAGCTTTTCCGGTTTTAAGCGACAGAACTATTCTGCCGAAGAACTCAAATTCGGTCAGAATAATCACAATAACTGATACATACACACGAAAGGAGCAACTATACCAATGCCACAGGATTATAACAAGACCCTCAATCTCCCTGAGACAGATTATCCTATGAGGGGCAATCTGCCCACTAAGGAGCCGGCTATGATGTCCGAGTGGGAGGAGAGCGGTCTTTATGAAAAAATCTTGCGCAAAAACGAGGGTAAGCCCTCTTATATACTTCACGACGGTCCTCCGTATGCCAACGGCGACATTCATCTCGGAACCGCGCTGAATAAGGTTTTGAAGGACATAATCATCAAGCAAAAAAATATGAGCGGATATTGCGCGCCGTATGTTCCCGGTTGGGATACCCACGGTTTGCCCACCGAGCTGAAAGCTATGAAGTCGATAGGCGTGGAAAATGGCGCTATCCCTCCGCTTGAGCTAAGAAAACACTGCCGCGAATTTGCTATGGGCTATGTCGCTTCGCAGAGAGACCAGTTCAAGCGTCTCGGCGTTCTCGGCGACTTCAAGAACCCCTATCTCACCCTCAGACCGGAATTTGAGGCAAGACAGATTGAGGTCTTCGGTGAAATGGCAAAGAAAGGCTTCATCTATAAGGGCTTGAAGCCTGTTTACTGGTGTCCTGACTGCCAGACCGCGCTTGCCGAAGCCGAAATAGAGTATCAGGACGACCCTTGCTACTCGGTTTATGTAAAGTTCAAGGTTGCGGACGACAGGGGAGTGCTTTCGGCCCTCGGAATAGACCTTGACAAGACCTATTTTGTAATCTGGACAACTACCACTTGGACGCTTCCGGGCAACCTTGCCATCTGTCTCGGTCCGGACTATGAGTATACCGTGGTACAGGCCAACGGCGAAAACTATATAATGGCTCGCGAGCTTATCGAACCTACTCTAAAGGCGGCGGGAATCACGGAATATACCACCGTCGGCTCATTCACCGGCAAAGAGCTTGAATACTGCACCGCTCAGCATCCGTTTATGCCGAGGACGTCTTTGGTCATTGTCGGTGACCATGTCACGCTTGACAGCGGTACCGGATGCGTACACACAGCTCCCGGCTACGGCGTCGATGACTTTGAAATCGGCAATAAATACAACGTCGGAATTGTTGTAGGTGTCGACGGCAAGGGTGTTCTTACCGAGGAATCGGGGCAGTTTGCAGGTCTTAAGACCGACGACGCCAATAAGGTAATCGCAAAGCATATGGCTGAAACCGGTGCGCTTTTCGCAACCGAAAAGATAGTTCACCAGTATCCTCACTGCTGGCGCTGCAAGTCTCCGATTCTGTTCAGAGCGACGGAACAGTGGTTCTGCTCGGTGGACAGCATCAAAGAGCAGGCTGTAAAGGCAATCGAGAGCGTAAAATGGATTCCCGAGTGGGGCGAGGAGAGAATTAAGGGAATGGTTCGCGACCGTTCCGACTGGTGCATTTCCCGTCAGAGAACTTGGGGAGTGCCTATACCGATTGTCTACTGCAAGAGCTGCCACAAGCCGATTATAAACGACTACACTATAAAAGCAATATCAGAGCTTTTCAGAAAAGAAGGCTCCGACGCTTGGTGGGCGCGCGATGTCTCTGAGATAGTTCCCGAACTCAAATGTGAGTGCGGCTGTACCGAGTTTGAAAAGGAAAAGGATATCTTAGACGTCTGGTTTGACTCCGGCGTCACTCATACCGCCGTATTAGACCAACGAGAGGGACTCCATTCTCCTGCCGATCTCTATCTCGAGGGAGCCGACCAATATCGCGGCTGGTTCCAATCCTCGCTGCTCACGAGCGTAGCCATAGGCGGTCAGGCGCCGTATAAGGCAGTCTGCACCCACGGTTGGGTCGTCGACGGTCAGGGCAAGACTATGCACAAATCCCTTGGGAACGGCATCGAGCCTCGCGAAATCTACGATAAATATGGTGCGGATATCCTCAGACTTTGGGTAGCTTCGAGCGATTATCACTCCGACATTAGGATTTCCAAGGACATTCTCGCACAGCTCTCGGAGGTATACAAAAAGGTGCGCAATACCGCGCGCTATATCCTCGGAAACATCTGCAATCAGGGCGGGTTCTGTTTTGACACCGACGCCGTCCCGCTTGAAAAGCTCACAGAGCTTGACAAATGGGCGATAATGAAGCTTGACCGTCTCATCGAGAAGACCGCAGAGGCTTATGACAGCTTTGATTTTCACATTGTCTTCAAGTCTATTCACAACTTCTGCGTCGTCGATATGTCCAATTTCTACCTCGACATCATCAAGGATCGCCTATATTGCGAAGCGCCCGACAGCGAGGCAAGAAGAAGCGCTCAGACCGCTATGTATATCATTCTCTCGGCGCTTGCAAGGCTCATCGCTCCTATAATCCCATTCACCGCCGAGGAAATTTGGAAATATATTCCACATTCTAAGCGCGACAATACGGAGTCCGTCTTCCTAAACGATATGCCGGAGGTATCAGGGCTTGACTTCGGAGCCGAATTTTGCGATAAATGGGACTTCATTGTGAAGCTTCGCGACGATGTCAAGAAAGCGCTTGAACTTAAGCGCGCCGACAAGGTTATCGGCTCATCGCTTGAAGCGTCGGTAAAGCTCACCGCCGCTTCCGACGGTCTTTACAGCCGCCTTAAAACCTGCGAGAGCGAACTTAAAGACGTGTTCATCGTCTCTAAAGTCGAGATCGTAAAGGACGACAGAGCGTCTGCAGAGTTTACCGACACCGAAACCGCCGACCTCGGTATCGACGTCAAGCACGCCGATGGCGAGAAATGCGAACGTTGCTGGACATACTCCGATACAGTCGGAAAGTCCGTCGAGCACCCGACCCTGTGCGAAAGATGCGCACACACCGTAAAATAGCTATACTATATGCCGATTGCCGCAGTTTTTGCCGCGGCAGTCGGTTTGTAAGGATTTGATAAACTTGCTGATTTTGTGTATTGTTCTGATTGCCGCGCTCGTCGCAGAGGATCAGCTCATAAAGCTCTATATAGTCAGGAATTTTGCAGAGTGCCGAGGCGCGCTGAGAAATTACTGGACCTTCTCGATAGGAGATTTTGACGTTTTCAGCATCACGCATATTCGCAACGACGGCGCGGGCTGGAGCATACTCGGCGGGCAGACTGTTTTTCTGACTGTTTCTACAGTTGTAGTCCTCATAGCAATATTTGTGTATATGTTTGTCCGCAGAAAGAGCATCGGCAAGGCAGAATACATTTCGCTCTGCCTGATTACTGCGGGCGGAATAGGAAATCTTATTGACCGTGTGAGGATGCTCGTCGAAGGAACCGATGTTTTCAGCGGCGTAATCGACTATATAAAGCTCGATTTTATCAACTATCCCGTTTTCAATTTTGCCGATTGCTGCGTTGTTGTAGGAGCTATTCTGTTCTGTATCGTAATACTGTTTGGCGAGGCGAAAAATTCAAAGGCGAGAAAAGCCGCCAAAAAAGCCGAAACGGAAAATGAACAGGTATAGCGTCACAGCCGAGCGCTCCGACGTTGGCGCACGGCTCGACAAATGGCTCACCGAGCAGACGGAATTTGACATTACACGCTCGGCAGCAGTAAAGCTGATTGATGGCGGTGCTGTAAAGGTAAACGGCTTGTCGGCATCAAAAAGCCGAACCCTTGCCGAGGGCGACGAGGTTACGGTCGAGATACCCGACCCTGTTGAGCTTGAAATACTTCCGCAGGACATTCCTATTGAAGTCGTATACGAAGACGACGATCTCGCGGTAGTGAACAAGCCACAGGGAATGGTCGTCCATCCGGCGGCAGGAAATCCTGACGGAACGCTCGTAAATGCGCTTTTGTACCGCTTTCAGGGCAGACTCAGCGGCATAAACGGCGTCCTGCGCCCGGGTATAGTCCACCGTATTGACAAGAACACAGCAGGACTGCTTGTCGTCGCAAAGACTGATTTTGCACATCAGAGGCTCGCCGAGCTTATAAAGGCACATGACTTTACACGCGAGTACGAGGCTATATGCGTGGGGCATTTCAAGGAGCCGAGCGGAACCATAAACGCCCCTATAGGCAGAGACAAGTCAGACAGAAAGCGAATGTGCGTCACACTGCAGAATTCCAAGGAAGCCGTCACGCACTACAGAGTCCTCGAAGGCCTTAAAGGCTGCTCTTATGTTAGGTTTACGCTTGAGACCGGCAGGACGCATCAGATAAGAGTCCATTGCGCGTATATAGGACACCCGATTCTGGGCGACGACGTATACGGTAAACCTTATAAAGGCTGTAAAGGTCAGTGCCTTTACGCTAAAATGCTCGGCTTTGTCCACCCTAGGACGGGTGAATATGTAGAATTTTCAGCCGAGACTCCGCAATTCTTTCAAAAAATTCTTGACTCACTGAGGACATAAATGGAGTTATCAAAGACTGTTTTTGTTACCGACCTTGACGGCACGCTTCTTACGACCGACAAGCGTATATCCGACGCCGATCTGAACGCAATTACGCGCTACAGGCGGCTTGGGGGACATTTCGGCATCGCCACGGGCAGACCTATCCAAACTACCGTGAGATATCTTGAAAAGCTTCCCTGCGACATACCGCTGATTCTCTACAACGGCTGTATCGTATACGACCACGGTAAAGAGAAAATACTTTACGCCTCATATCTTCCCGAGATTGCACGTACGATACTCACAGATGTCCGCGAAAGATTTCCGAACATCTCTCCCGAGATTTTTACCTTTGATGACCAGTATTATTTTATTCTGAACGACGCCGAAAGATGGCATCAGAGCATACTCGGCATCGGATACACAAAGCTCGAGTCTCATCTTGATATCGCCGGTTCTTGGTGCAAAATGCTTTTTGCCGACGAGCCTGACGTCATAACCGAGCTTGAGATCTATGTAAAGAAATATGAGGGATGCGACGTTCGGTTTGTTCGTTCATGTCCGAAGTTTCTCGAAGTCCTGCCGTTAGGCGCTTCAAAGGGCGCTGCGCTCAGAAAGGCGGTAAATTTGGCAGGATTCGACAATATGTTCGTCACGGCGGCAGGGGACTACGATAACGATATTGAACTCCTCAAAGCGGCAGATTTAAGCTTCTGCCCATCCAACTCGCAGGAATGTGTGAAAAATGAAGCGGATATCCTGCTTACGCGTTCAAACGACGACGGAGCTGTCGCCGAGGCGCTTAGAATTCTTGAAAACCGTAAATAAACGCGAGGGCTTAATGGTCAGTCAGCCTTATGCGTTCCTATACAACATAAATGGAGGTATTTAATATGGACGAATTACTGAAAAAGCAGCTTCAAATAACTGCTTGCAAGGTCAGAATGGGGATCATTGAGGGCGTGTATAACGCCAAAAGCGGTCACCCCGGCGGCTCTCT
>CANQVG010000026.1 GCA_947627235.1 uncultured Clostridia bacterium
GGCAAGCCGCGCGAAAAGCTCGCTCTCCTCGGCGGGAGAAAGCGGCTTCGGGAAGGCGTTTTTTTCCTCGATGTGAAGGGCGAACCAAAGAAGTCCGCCGATTATAATGTCGAAAAGCTTTGAAAACACTGTGCAGCACCTCGCAAACGGTTACTGCATTATATTCGCCGACCGCTTGACTTAATTCCGCGCGGGCGTTATAATAGATTATTATTGCGGAATTATTGCGGAGTCTGTGACACGGAGCGGGGCGAAGCCCCCTGCGGACTGCGTCCGCAGCCCGCGCCGTAGGCGCGGAGGACCCCGCGGAGCGGGGGTCCGGGGCTTCGCCCGGCGCGCAGAAGCGCGAACAAAAAACTTTCGCCGCTGAAAGGAAGACGGCTATGTCAAAGCAGGGAAAATTTATTGTTATCGAAGGGCTCGACGGCTCGGGGAAAGGCACTCAGATATCCCGCCTCGCCGATGCTCTAACAAAGCGCGGAGTGAACTTTCAGCTCACCGCCGAGCCTACCTCTCACGCTACGGGCGGGCTTATCCGCGACGCCCTCGGAGGCGTCACAAAGCGGACATCTGCGGAGCTTGCGGGGCTTTTCTTAGCTGACCGCATCGCCCACTGCCAAAACTCCGCCGACGGCATCGCGGCGATGCTCGGGCGCGGCGTAAACGTCATATGCGACAGGTACTATTACTCCTCTTTCGCCTATCAGGGAATGGAACTCGGACTCGACTGGGTGATGAGCGCAAATCTTAACTGTCCCGCGATATTAAAGCCCGACCTCTGCATTTTCCTCGACGTTCCTACAGAGGTTGCCGACACAAGGATATCGCTCGGTCGCGCCTCACGCGAGATTTTTGAGGAGGCAAAGACAATTGAGCGGGTCAGGCGAAAATATTTTGAGGTGTTCGGAATACTGTCCGGCGCTCACAACGTAAAAATTATCAACGCCGCACGCACTCCCGACGAGGTTTTTGCCGACGTCTGGGCAGCGGTCGCGGAAATTCTTGACGGAACGGAGAAATGAAATGCTTCAGTGGCTCACTTCAACAACGGTGGGAAAGCTCGCCGCGACTTTTGTAATATCTATGCTCCCGGTGGTGGAGCTGCGCGGGGGAATCCCCTACGGCGTAGGCTTCGGACTCAACCCGTGGGCGGCGCTTCTGGCGGCTATGCTCGGAAATATCGCACCGATACCGTTTATACTGCTTTTGCTCGATAATCTCCTCGAGTTTTTGAAAAAGCGGCAGGGAATAGCCGGAAAATTTGCCAACTGGCTCGAAAACAAGGCTTACAAAAACAAAGCCGCCATCGAAAAATATAAGGCGCTCGGACTGATAATTCTCGTCGCCATACCCCTCCCCGGGACAGGCGCGTGGACCGGCGCCATCGTCGCGACGGTTCTTCGGCTCGACCGCAGAAAGTCGTTCCCCTGCATTGTCGCGGGGGTCGCCATAGCGGGAATCATCGTCACCGCGATATCCTACGGCTTTGTTTCACTGTTTTAAGGAGAAGTTTATGGAAAAAACCCTGCTTCACATCTGCTGCGCGCCCTGCTCGGTTATGTGCATCGAAACGCTCAGAGCCGAGGGCATAGAGCCCGTCGGATACTGGTACAACCCAAATATCCACCCCGTGACCGAGTACCGCGCGAGGCGCGACACGCTGATTCAGTACGCCAAAGACATAAACCTCGGGCTTCACCTGCGCGACGACTACGGTCTGCGGGAATTTGTGAGGGCGATATATCCCGAGCTTGAAGACCGCTGCGGCGTCTGCTATGAGCTGCGCATGCGTGAGGCGGCGCGGTTCGCCCGTGAAAACGGCTTTGAGAGCTTCTCGACCACCCTGCTCATAAGCCCCTATCAGCGCCATGAGCTTCTCAGAGAGACCGCCGAGCGTGCGGGCGAGGAATTTGGCGTGAAGTTTTTATACCGCGACTTCCGACCATACTTCCGCGAGGGACAGCAGAAAGCCCGCGAAATGGGCTTTTATATGCAGAAATACTGCGGCTGCGTCTTCTCGGAGGAGGAAAGATATATAAAGAAAAAGAAAAGCCCCGACTGATGGGGCTTTTTTGTTACATAAGCTTTGCGATTGCCAATTCTTTTTCGCCAAGGCAGGAAATCTGTGTGATGTCGTCGAGAGCCGCTATTGCATTTCCGTCGGAAGCGCCGTATAAGTCTACGAGTTTGACGCACACACAGCCGTTATCGACGCTTTCAACGACGCCGGTTATGTCATCATATCCGCTGTCAAGAAGCTCGAGCGATACAACTTTTCGGCTTTTTGCCGACATCTCAAGCAGCTGCCCGAAAATATCTTCGCCGTCGAGTGGTAGAACAAATTGTTCAAGCGATTTTTCGTCAATGAGCATGCTCATTCTTTGCTCGTACATTCCGCCGTATTCGATTCTTGTTATGCTGTCGGTCTTCACGGCAACTATCCCGTCAAATTCGCCTTTGGGCGATATAAGCATCACCGCAGTATCGTTTTCGTTAAACGCAAGTATTCTGCCGTACATAAATTTGTCGGGGCCCGCCTGATAAATACTGATATACCGTTTATTTTCTGCCTTTTTCAGGACTTTAACTATTGACGACATACTTTTTTCCTTTCTTCCGTTCAGGGCTACCTCACCGCCTGCGGCTGCTTTTCGCCGCGCTTCGCGGCTTCTTCCTCCTCGAGAACTCTGTACGCTACCTTTCCGACAAGCGTCGTGGGCAGACTTTCGCGGAACTCTATATCGTAGGGCATCGCGTACTTAGCGATGTTCTTTTTGCAGTAGGCAAGAATTTTCTGCTTTGTCTCCTCGGTGGGCTCATATCCCTCCCTGAGCATCACAAACGCCTTTATCTTCTGCATTTTATAGGGGTCAGGCACGCCGATGACGCACGCCATCTGCACCGCTTCGTAACCCTCAAGCACGTTCTCGAGCTGCGACGGGTATACATTGTAGCCCGAAGTGATTATCATTCTCTTGATGCGCTGTCTGAAATAGATGAACCCGTCCTCGTCCATAATTCCGAGGTCGCCGGTGTGAAGCCACGTCCTGCCGTCGCCGTGGAGTCTCAGGGTATTAGCGGTCTCCTCGGGGTTGTCGAGATAGCCGAGCATAACGGTGGGACCCGAAATGCAGATTTCGCCCTCCTCGCCGTAGGGAACCTCTATATTCGTGCCGACTTCGACAATCTTATAATAAGTATCGGCAAAAGGCTGACCTATTGAGCCTTCTTTATAGAGATGCAGCGGGGTAAGACATGACGCCGTTACACACTCGGTTGTGCCGTAGCCCTCGCGCACGGTTATCTTTGCGCCGTGGTCGTTTAAGAATTTGTCGAAGCGCTTCTTTAACTCGGGAGTGAGCGTGTCGCCCCCGGAGAAGACGCCCTTAAGACAGCTCAGGTCGGCGTCCTTCATTTCGGGCTGCCTCAGCAGCGCCTCGTAAAGGGTCGGGACGCCCGCTATGAAATTGCAGCGCGTCTTCAGGATATCGTGGGCGTAGGTCTTGGGGGTGAAGCGCGGCACTAAAACGCATCTGCCGCAGTTTGAAAGGAAGGTATGTATAGACACGCCGAGACCGAAGCCGTGGAATATCGGCATAACGGCAAGAATCTTGTCGTCCTTTTCGTAGATAGGGTTCGCCGATATGACCTGCTGCGAAAGCGCGTTGAGGTTGAGGTTAGAGAGCAGGATTCCCTTTGTGGTGCCTGTGGTGCCGCCGCTGTAGAGAATGGTGGCAGGCTCGTTTCTGTCCTTATGGCAGATGTACCCGCCGGCGTATGACTTTCCAGCCCTTATGAAGTCCTTCCAAGTGATATAGCCGCCCTTTTTAGGAAGCTTAGGGAGCTTTCTCCCCTCGGTGAGGCTGTAGCCGAGCTTTAAAAGCGGCTTCAGCTCGTCCTTTACCGCCGCGATGATAAGCGTGTGCAGCGTCGGGACACTTTTGCGTATTTCCTCGAACTTCGGATAGAACTGATCGAGGGTGAGCGCGCAGACGCTCTTTGAAACATTCAGATAAAACCGAATCTCGTTCTCACTCGAAAGCGGATGAACCATATTCGACACCGCGCCCATAAGGTTGACCGCGTAGAACATGACAACCGCCTGCGGACAGTTAGGCATACAGATAGTCACCCTGTCGTCCGGCTTTATTCCCGCGGCTCTGAGAGCCTTTGCGCAGGCGTGGACGTCCGCCCTGAACTTTGCATACGGCGTGGACTTGCCCATAAAGTCATAGGCTATGTGTTCGGGACGGGTCTGCGCCGCCCTCTCGACCATTTCCCACATAGTGCCGTTGAAATATTCGAGTGTTTTGGGTACGTCGCCGTAATTGCTGAGCCACGGCGCTCTTACTTCGTTTGACATTTTTATTATCTCCGGTAAATTATTTTCAGTCTCCGCGAGCGTCTCAACAGGCAGCACCGCAAACATAGTATAAATCTTCTACCCGACGTTGTCAAGCGTAAAACAAAGCCGAGACGCTTTCCACAAGCGAAATATTGCGGTTTTCAGGCGTTTTTTTGCTTAAAGCCCTTGACAAACCGCAAAAACGTGTTATAATATTACCGTAATAAGTTTATGGGAAAGGTTGGAATGAGGTTCCGACCTTTCTTATTTAAGAGCCGCGCCGAAAAGGAGAATGATAATGGCTGACAGCGCAACCGTTAAAAAAGTCCGAGAACTCGCCCAACCGCTCTGCGACGAACTTGGGCTGTTCCTGTGGGACGTAAAGTTTGAAAAAGAGGGCGCAAACTGGTATCTGAAAGTGTTTATCGACAGCGATGAGGGCATCACCCTCGACGACTGCGAGTCGCTCAACCGCCCGCTCGATAAGCTCCTCGACGAATACGACCCGATTCCTCAAAGCTATGTTCTGGAGGTCAGCTCGCCCGGCCTCGGCAGAAAGCTCGAAAGACCCGAACACTTCGAGGTGTGCATAGGCGACGAGATAAGAATACGCTTTATCCGTCCCAAAAACGGCGAAAAGGAAATCATCCGCACGCTTGAAGACTTTGAGGACGACGTTATGACCGTCTCAAAAGACGGCGAAAAAGAAAAAATCCCGATTTCGGAATGTGCGTTTGTAAAGCTGTACGACGACGCGGAGTTCGATATAATCGGCGGCGAATAATACACTATTATATAATAAATGGGAAGGAACGATTACAAAACTATGAGCAAGGAAATATTTGAAGCGCTGAAAATTATGCAGCAGCAGAACGGCATACCGATAGACGACCTGATTGAAAAAATCAAGAGCGGAATCCTCAAAGCGGTCAAGAGGGACTACCCCGGCTCCGAAAATATCAGAATCGACCTCGACCCGGAGTCCGAAACCTTCGAGATGGCGCTCCTCAAGACCGTCGTCGAGGGCGAGCCCGAAGACCCCGCCAACGAGATTTCCCTCGACGAGGCGAGAGCCCATCAGCCCGACATTGCAGTCGGTCAGACCTGTGAGATAATCCTCAACCCCGCAGCCTTCGGACGCGTCGCGGCAAGCTCGGCAAAGCAGTCTATACGCTCCGACATAAAGCAGTTCGAGCGCGACAAGCTCGTAGAACAGTATAAAGACAAGGAACACGAGCTTGTTTCGGCAAAGGTGCAGAAGATAGAGCCGCTTACCGGCAACGCGATAATCACCATCGACAAAGACGAAATATACTTCCCGAGAACCGAGCAGATCCCCGGAGACAGCTTTAAACCCGGCGACATAATTCAGGTTTACGTCGTCGGCGTGGTCAACCCCGACAAAAAGCCAACCGTCAAGGTCTCACGCTCTCACCGCGACTTCGTCAAGCGTCTGTTTGAACGCGAAGTGCCGGAAATCTACGACGGCACCGTTGAAATAAAGTCGATTTCCCGCGAGGCGGGTTCAAGAAGCAAAATAGCCGTAAGCTCCAAAAACCCCGACGTCGACGCCGTAGGCTCCTGCATCGGACCTAAGCGTTCGAGAATCTCCGCCATAGTTTCGGAACTCGGCGGCGAAAAGATTGACCTCATTCCCTACAGCGAGGACGACGCGGAATTTGTCGCTAAGGCGCTGGCTCCCGCCGAGGTAAAAAGCGTAACGCTCGCGGAAGACGGCTCGAAGAGCTGCACGGTAATCGTGCCGGCAAACCAGCTCTCCCTCGCGATAGGAAACAAGGGGCAGAACGCCAAGCTCGCCGCAAGGCTGACGGGCTACAAAATAGACATACTGCCGGATGAGAAGGCGGAAGAATGAAGCAGAGAAAAATTCCGATGCGCTCCTGCGTCGGGTGCTATGAATCGAAGCCCAAAAAAGAACTCATCAGAATAGTGCGTTCGCCGGAGGGCGTGATAAGCCTTGACCCCGTCGGCAAAAAGGCGGGCAGAGGCGCGTATATCTGCCCGAATCCCGACTGTCTCAGAAAGGCGAGAAAGGCAAAACGTCTGGAAAAGAGCCTCGAATGTGAGATAGGCGCCGAGGTGTATGAGGCCCTTGAGCGGGAGCTTGAATCCAAGGAGGAGCTAAATGGCTGATATCACGGGTCTTCTCTCAATGTGCCGAAAAGCCGGCAGACTCGTCCTCGGTATGGACGAGGTAAAGACCTCCTGCCTTCGGCACGAGGCAAAATGCGTTCTCACTGCAAGCGACTTTTCGGACAATTCCCTGCGCGAAATAGAACGCATCTGCGCAAGAGTAAAAATTCCGATGATTAAAATACAGAAAACTATGGACGACATCTCGGCCTCGGTCGGAAAGCGGTGCGGCGTGATGTCGGTGACGGACAGAGGCTTTGCCGACGCCGTGACCAAAAAGCTTTCCGAAAAATAAAACAACACTATAAGGGGTTATGCCTATGATTACAAAATACAAACTGAGCGATCTTGCAAAGGACCTAAAGCTTCAGCCCGCGGATATAATTGAGGCTCTCAGCGCCGATTTCGGTCAGAAAAAGGCGGCGATGTCTCTCACTCCCGAGGAGGTGAACTACGTCCTTGAAACGTTTACCCGCCGCAACGAGGTAGACAGCTTCGAGCCGTATTTCGCCGACAAGACCGCGTCCGAAAAACCGGCTCCGAAGCCGGAAAAGCCGAAGTCCGAGCCAAAGCCCAAGGCGCAGAAGCCCGCCCCGGAAGCGAAAAAGCCGGAACCCGAAAAGCAGGCGCCGCAGCCCGAAAAGAGTCCCGCCGCGCCCAAGCCGGAAACAAAACCGGAAGCAAAACCGGAAGCAAAGCCGGAGCTGAAATCCGCGCCCAAGCCGGAGCAGCCTCAGAAGCAGCGCCGAGAGGAGAAAAAGCAGCCCGCCAAAAAGCAGGACCACGGCGAGAGACAAAAGCTTGTAACGAGCGGCACGGGCGCTTCGTCGGCGGCAGGCGGCAAGCAGCGCGTCGTCGATACGAGGGGCAGCTATGTCAATATCGACAAGTATAACGACCGGTATGACAATCTCGCCGAAAACGGCAGGAAAAACAACGAAAACTATCAGAAAAAGCAGAAGCTCGTTCAGAAATCGAAGCAGCAGAAAAAACAGCAGCTCTCAACCAAGCGCGAAACCGAAGCGGAAAAGCTCCGTCGACTCGAACTTGAGCGCGCGAGAAAACAGCAGCTTCGCGTCACCATACCCGACGAGATAACCGTGGCGGAGCTGTCGTCGCGCCTTAAAGTCACTGCGACGGAGGTCATCAAGAAGCTGATGACCCTTGGCGTCTTTGCGACCATCAACCAGACCGTCGACTTCGACACCGCCGCTCTCGTTGCGGAAGAACTGGGCGCAAAGGTCGAGAAAGAAGTCGTTGTCACTATAGAAGAGCGGCTTATAGTCGACGAGGAGGATAAAGCCGAGGACCTCGAGGAGAGAAGCCCCGTCGTCGTAGTTATGGGACACGTCGACCACGGAAAAACCTCGCTTCTTGACAGAATACGCCACGCAAACGTCACCGCGACCGAGGCGGGCGGCATAACCCAGCACATCGGCGCCTACAGGGTGTCAATCAACGGGCGCGACATTACCTTCCTCGACACTCCGGGTCACGAGGCGTTCACCGCTATGAGACTCAGAGGCGCTATGGTAACGGATATAGCGATACTCGTAGTCGCGGCGGACGACGGAATTATGCCGCAGACCATTGAGGCGATAAACCACGCCAAGGCGGCGGGTGTTTCGATAATCGTCGCGATAAACAAGATGGATAAAGAGGGCGCCAACCCCGACAGAATTATGCAGCAGCTCACCGAACACGACCTCGTAGTCGAGGCGTGGGGCGGCGACGTCGTCTGCGTACCCGTCTCGGCGAAGACGGGAGAGGGCATCGACGAGCTTCTCGAAAATATCCTTTTAGTAGCCGACGTTTTGGAGCTTAAAGCTAACCCGCACCGACTCGCTAAGGGTTCGGTCATCGAAGCAAGGCTCGATAAGGGACGCGGCCCCGTGGCGACCGTACTCGTGCAGAACGGCACGCTCAAATCCGGCGACATAATCATAGCCGGAACCGCCGTCGGCAGGGTGAGAACCATGACCGACGACAAGGGCAGAAGCGTCAGCGCCGCAGGACCCGCAGTGCCTGTTGAGATAACCGGCCTCGACGAGGTGCCTGCCGCGGGAGACGTCTTCAACGCCGTTGCCGACGAAAAGCTCGCAAGAGAGCTTGTAGAACAGCGCAAGCAGGAGGCAAAGGAGGAAGTCTTCAAGCAGTATCAGAAGGTCACGCTTGACAATCTGTTCAGCCAGATTTCCGAGGGCGAGATGAAAGAGCTTCCGATTATCGTAAAGGCGGACGTTCAGGGCTCGGTAGAAGCCGTAAAGCAGTCGCTTGAAAAGATTTCAAACGACGAAGTAAGGGTAAAGGTGATCCACGGAGGCGTAGGAGCCGTATCGGAGAGCGACGTTATGCTCGCTTCCGCTTCAAACGCCATAATCGTCGGATTCAACGTAAGACCCGACCCAGTAGCCAAGGCCAACGCCGAGCGCGACGGTGTGGATATGCGCCTGTACCGCGTGATTTACGACGCCATAGAAGAAATCCAGACCGCTATGAAGGGTATGCTCGCGCCGAAGTTCAGAGAGGTCGACACCGCGAGAGTCGAGGTGCGTCAGGTCTATAAGATTACCGGCGTCGGAGCCGTGGCGGGTTGCTACGTCCTCGACGGAAAGATTTCACGAAGCGATCAGGTGCGCGTAGTCCGCGACGGAATCATCATCGCCGACGACAAGATGTCAAGCCTCAAGAGATTCAAGGACAACGTCAGGGAAGTCACGGCGGGCTTTGAGTGCGGCATAACTCTCGAGAAGTTCAGCGACTTCAAAGAGGGCGACATCTTCGAGGGCTACGTAATGAGCGAGGAAGAAAGATAGATAAAAAATAACGGAGGATAAGACTATGGCTGATTTCAAGGCCGCAAGGCTTTCATCCGACATTCAGAGAATAGTGGGCGGCAAGCTGAGAGACCTTAAAGACCCGCGCATCGACGCCGAAAAAATGACGGTAGTACGCGTTGAGGTCTCGCGCGACCGCTCGGTGGCAAGGGTTTACGTCTCACACCTCGGCGGAATGAGCGCCGCCAAAGAAGCCGTCAAAGGGCTTGAAAGCGCTTCGGGACTTCTGAGGCACGAGATAGTTTCGATTCTGGGGATAAGAAAGGCTCCCGAGCTGAGGTTTATCCCCGACGATTCGGCGGAATATTCGGCTCACATCTCAAAGATGCTCAGGGAGCTGAATCTGCCCGAAGATTCGGGAGAAGAATAATTCAAACTACAGGAAAAGAGGCTTGATTTTGAGACTCACCGATATTTCCGAGCTGGCGCATAAGCTCAAGGGCTGCCGCAACGCGGTAATACTGACCCACGCCCACCCCGACGGCGATACCCTCGGAGCCGGCTTCGGGCTGTGCTACTATCTTAGAAGCGTCGGCATAAAGGCAAACGTGCTCAACTCCGAGCCGCTGCCCGCAAAATTTTCGTTTTTATATAAAGACTACGCGCCGCAGAAATTCGACCCAGAGAGCGTGATATCGGTCGACGTGGCGGCAAAAGAGCTTCTGGGCGACGGTCTTTCGGATTACGCCGATAAGATTGATTTGTGCATCGACCACCACTTTTCAAACAGAATGTCCGCCGGCGACAGCTACGTCGACGGGGATTCCTGCGCGGTCTGCCTGATAATATACGAGCTTCTTAAGACGCTCGGCGCGGATTTTACCCCTCAGATAGCAAACTGTCTTTACACCGGCATCGCGACCGACACCGGCTGCTTTATGTTTGAAAACACCTCGCCCGCCGCTCACCGCGCCGCGGCCGCGCTCAGAGAAGCGGGGGCAGAAGCGGCATATATCAACCGCGAGATGTTTCAGGTGAAGTCGCGCGGAAGGATTTTCGCAGAGCAAAGAGCAATCGGCGAAATGAAATTTGCCCGCGACGGGAAAATCGCGCTGATAACGATAACCAACAGCCTCATAGACAGCTGCTGCATCGACAGGGCAGACCTCGACGGCTTCGCGGGAATACCGCTTACGGTCGAAGGCGTGGAAATAGGCATCACATTAAAGCAGCAGCCGGAGGGCGTTTTCAAGGCGTCGGTGCGGACCGTTTCGGCGGACGCCTCGGCGATAGCGCAGCGTTTCGGCGGCGGCGGTCATATAAGAGCCGCGGGCTGCACCCTTAACGATAACAGGGAGGAATCCGAAAGAATGATTACGGAAGCGGCGGCGGAGTTTGTATGATTTCGGGAGTTATACCCGTGGACAAGCCCGAGGGCTTTACCTCGTTCGACGTTATCGCGAAGTGCCGCGGAATCTTAAAGGAGCGCAGGATAGGTCACTCCGGCACCCTCGACCCTATGGCGACGGGCGTCCTACCGCTGTTTATCGGCAAAGCGACAAGGGCGGTGGATATCCTGCCCGACACCGAAAAAAGCTACCGTGCAAAGTTCAGGCTCGGGCTTTCGACCGATACGCAGGACCGAACCGGCAGCGTAACCGCCGAGAGCAAAAAGCGTGCGGACAGAGCCGAAATCGAGGAAGCGCTGAAAGCGTTCACCGGAGAAATCCGTCAGATACCGCCGATGTATTCCGCGGTAAAGGTAAACGGCAGACGGCTCTACGACCTCGCAAGAGAGGGAAAAACCGTTGAGCGCGCGCCGCGCCCTATAGAGGTTTACAGGCTCGTCCTCACGGATTTCGACGAGAAAAACCAGTGCGGCGTCCTTGAAATAGACTGCTCGAAAGGCACCTATATCAGAACTCTGATAAACGACATCGGGGAGCGCCTCGGCACTCTGGGCATCATGACCGCTCTTTGCAGAACCCGCTCGCAGGGCTTTGAAATATCGCAGTGCGTCAAGCTTTCGCAGCTCGAAAGCGGCGCGGAAAAATACATTATACCTGTAGAAAACTGCTTTGAAGCATACCCGAGGCTCGACCTCGACCCTAAGCGGGAACGCCTTTATATTAACGGCGTCGCGCTCGAAGCGTCTCTGCCCGACGGGCTTGCAAGGGTCTTCGGGAAAGAGTTCATAGGGATAGCAAAGGTTTCGGACGGAGCTGTGAGACCCTATAAAAGCTTCCGGGAGGCAAAAAATGAGTGACGTAAGCGTTCTGCTCGGACTTTTCGACGGGCTTCACCGCGGACATATGCGCGCGGTGGACGAGCTTTTGAAGTCGGGCGGCGAAAAAATCGTTTTCACCTTTGACTCCGCTTCTATGATAACAAAGGGCGAGCGCGGGCTTTTGATGACCGACGCCGAAAAAAAAGACCGTCTTCTTGAGCTTGGTGTCGACAAAGTGATATCGCGCGGCTTCGGCGAGCTAAAAGACCTCACGCCCGACGAATTTGTCGAAAAGATACTATGTAAGGAGCTTCGGGCAAAAAAGGTCATCTGCGGAGAGAATTTTCGCTTCGGCAGAGGCGGAAAAGCCGACGTCGGCGTACTTAAAGAGCTTTGCCGGAAATACAAAATCGAGACGGCAGCCGTCCCGACGGTATGCGAGGGAGGACTCCCGATAAGCACCACGAGGATACGCGGACTCATAGAGAGCGGAGAAATCGCGGAGGCAAACCTGCTTTTGGGATACCGCTACGGCTTTCGGGGAGTTATAGAACACGGCTCGGGAATAGGCGCCGAGATGGGAATCAGGACAATCAATATAGCGTTTGATACTCAAAAGGCGCTTCCGAAAAAGGGGGTTTACGCCTCCGAGGTGTCTTTGAACGGAGTTTCATACGCGGGAGTAACCGACATCGGCACCCGACCTACCGTTCACACGGACGGAAAAATCGTCATCGAGACCCACCTGATAGATTTTCAGGGCGACGTCTACGGAAAGCGCGCAGAGGTCGCGCTAACGGAATTTTTGAGAGAAGAAAAGCGCTTCGGCGGACTTGAAGAACTCAGGGAAGCCGTCGCTAAGGATATAAAAAGAGCAAAGGAGTTATTTGAGCTATGAACGAAGTCAGAACGAGGTTTGCGCCCAGTCCGACCGGATATCTTCACATCGGCGGGCTTCGCACCGCGCTGTTTACCTACTGCATCGCCAAAAAGGCGGGCGGAAAATTCATTCTCAGAATCGAGGACACCGATCAGGAGAGATACGTCGAGGGAGCGAACGAAGTCATTTACCGAACTCTCAGAGCCGTAGGACTCAACTGGGACGAGGGACCCGACGTCGGCGGAAACTACGGCCCCTATATCCAGACCGAAAGACGCGGTCTGTACAAGGAATACGCCCAAAAGCTCGTGGAGCTTGGCGGGGCATACTACTGCTTCTGCGATAAGGAGCGCCTTGCGGAGCTGAAAGCCGTGCAGGAAGCTTCGGGCGTGAACCCGATGTATGACAGGCACTGCCGCGACCTCTCCCACGAGGAGGTAAAGGCGAAGCTCGACGCCGGAGTACCCTATGTTATCCGTCAGAAGGTTCCGCTCGAGGGGACAACCACCTTCCACGACGTCCTCTACGGCGACATCACCGTTGAAAATTCCACCCTCGACGATCAGGTGCTGCTCAAGACCGACGGCCTTCCGACCTATAATTTTGCCAACGTCATAGACGACCACACTATGGGCATCACCCACGTTGTCAGAGGAAACGAATATCTCGCCTCCGCGCCGAAGTATACGCTTTTGTATAAAGCGTTCGGCTGGGAGGAGCCGGTATATATCCACGTAGAACACATCATGCGCGACAAGCAGCATAAGCTCTCAAAGCGCGACGGCGACGCTTCGTATGAGGACTTCATCGCAAAAGGATATCTCAGCGAGGCTATAGTCAATTACATCGCGCTGCTGGGCTGGTCGCCAAAGGGCGAACGCGAAATCTTCTCGCTGCCAGAACTTGTTGAAGAATTTGACATAGCGGGACTGTCAAAGTCGCCCGCCATCTTCGACCCCTTAAAGCTCAGAGCGATAAACGGCGAGTATATCCGCGCGCTGACCCCCGAGAAGTTCGCAGAATACGCCGAACCGTATATCCGTCAGACCGTAAAGCGCGAAGACGCCGATATCCCGAAGATCGCGGCGCTCTTGCAGCCGAGAACCGAGGTTCTTTCGGACATTCCCGAGCAGGTCGACTTCTTAGACGAAATGCCCGACTATGACCTCTCGCTCTACGACAACAAGAAGATGAAGACCAACCGCGAGACCGCGCTCGAGGTGCTTGAAAAGGCGCTGCCGGTGCTTGAAGGTCTTGAAAACTGGACCGTCGACGGGCTTCACGAGGCGCTCTTCGGGCTGATTGAGCAGATGGGCGTGAAAAACGGCTATGTTCTCTGGCCGGTGAGAGTAGCGATAAGCGGCAAGCAGTTTACTCCGGGCGGCGCGCTCGAAATCGCCGATATAATCGGAAAGGCGGATACAACAGCGAGAATGAAGCGCTCGATTGAGATGCTCAGGGCTTAGCCCAAAAGCGATACATCGGTTCTTTAACAAGGATTTATTGAATGATTGAAGTAAGCGGCGCTCTAACATTGATTAGCCGCGCACTTCCGTCAGCGCCGCTCCGCAAAGCCCTCTCGGCATTTCTGTTCGCCTCGTGCGCTTCGCGCACCGGGCTTTGCCCAACGGTGATACATCGGTTCTTTAACATGGCTTGAATTTTCCCATATTGGAGGGATGCTTTTAATGATTGAAGTTAAACATTTGGTAAAAACCTACGGCGACAAACACGCCGTCGCCGACATAAGCTTTAAAGCCAATGACGGCGAGATTCTCGGCTTTTTGGGGCCGAACGGCGCGGGAAAGTCCACCACGATGAACATTCTGACCGGCTACCTCAGCTCGACTTCGGGCGAGGCGAGCATCAACGGTCATGACATCTTAGAGGACCCCATCGCCGCGAAAAAGGAGATAGGCTATCTTCCCGAATTTCCGCCCCTCTACCTCGATATGACGGTCAGGGAATACCTATACTTCGTATACGAGCTTAAGGGCTGCCGTCTGCCGCGTAACACCCATTTAAAGGAAATCTGCGAGCTTGTCAAGATTGACAACGTCTTTGACCGCCGTATAAACAACCTCTCAAAGGGTTATAAACAGCGCGTCGGGCTTGCTCAGGCGCTTGTGGGAAACCCAAACGTCCTTATTCTCGACGAGCCGACCGTCGGTCTTGACCCGAAACAGATAATCGAAATACGAACCCTTATCAAAAAACTCGGCAAAAACCACACCGTTATTCTCTCGTCGCATATTCTCTCGGAGGTTCAGGCGGTGTGCGACAGAATCGTGGTAATAAATCAGGGCAGGATTGTCGCCGACGACACTGCCGACAATCTCTCGCGCGAGCTTACCGCCGACCACAAGCTCATCGCCCGCATCGACGGACCCAAGGACGAGGTCATAAAGCTTGTGCAGACCATACCGGGCGTCGTTTCGATAGTGGCGGACATGCAGCGCGAAAAAGGCGTCTGGGAATACAACATCGAAGCCGTCGAGGGAACGGATATCCGACGCGAGCTTAACCGCCGTCTGATGTCGCGCAACTGGTATATTTTAGGGCTGCGTTCGAGTGAGCTTTCGCTTGAAGACATCTTCCTGAAACTCACTATGGGCGAGAGCGTAACGGAATTTCTTGCCGACAAGGCGGACGACCTTGAAGAACACTATAAGGAGGAATCCAAATGACGGCAATTTTAAAGCGCGAGACCCGCGCCTACTTCGACTCGCTTATCGGCTACATCTTCCTCACCGCGTTCTTCGCAGGCTCGGGAATCCTGTTCAGCGTAAGCTCGCTTCAGTTCGGCTCGACGGATATGTCGGGAATGTACTCCGGACTGTTTTACATTCTTTTGGTTTTGATTCCCATTCTCACAATGCGCACCCTCTCTGAAGAAAAGCGTCAGAAAACCGACCAGCTTCTTCTGACCGCCCCCGTGAGCATACCCTCGCTCGTACTCGGAAAATTCTTCGCGGCAATGCTCATTTATTCCATCGGCGTCTGCATGACCCTTGTATACGCGGTTGTCGTATCATTCTACGGCGTGGTGTCATGGCTCACCGTCTTGGGAAACGTAGTGGGACTTCTTCTGCTCGGCGCGGCATACGTCGCGGTGGGTATGCTGATATCCTCGCTGACCGAAAATCAGGTTATAGCGGCTATAGGCGGATTTGCCTGTATGCTCGCGCTTTTCCTGATAAGCGCCATAGCTTCGATAATTCCGGTTCCGTGGATTGCGAATATCCTCACGAACCTGTCCTTCGGAGAACGCTACAGTCCTTTCACCTACGGCGTTTTTGATTTTTCAAACGTTTTGTTCTTTGTCAGCGCAACGGTCATATTCCTGTTCCTGACGATACGCGTCATCGAGCGCCGCAGATGGTCATAAGGAGGGACGATTATGAAGCTCACAGAATCGCTTAAAAAGCATATTAACCCCCGCAGACTCAAATACGGCTCTTTTGCAACTGCGCTGACCGTCTTCTTTATCGCCGCGATCGTGCTTATAAACATAGTGGCGACTATGCTGTTCGACCGCTTCCCGATAACCCTCGACCTTACCTCCGGCAGCATATACACCGTCTCGGAAGAGTCAATAGAATACATTTCGGGAATCACGGCGCCCGTCTCGATAACCGTTCTCTCCACCGAGGAGGAATACCGCTCGGTGAGCGCCTATACCGCGCAGTGCGCCGAGCTGATGAAAAACTATACCCAGCACAACAGCGGCATATCGCTCCGCTTTATCGACCTGCTCTCAAACCCCGACTTCGTAGCAAACTACTCTCAGGATCTCGAAAACGGCGACATTATAGTCGAGCTTGACAACGGCGCCCACGATCGGGTAAAAATCGTCTCGATGACGGACATAATCGTAGTGCCGGACGACTATAAGCGATATCTGACCTATTACTCTCAGATGCAGGGCGCCGCATACGCTCACTCGATATTTGCGTCATACGGTTATATCCAGTCGTCAAACGCAGAACAGGCGCTCACCTCCGCGATAATGGCTGTCACCGACGCCAATCCCGTCATAGTCGGAGTTCTCTCATATCCCGGCGCAAACGAAGCCAATATCACGGGATTCACCGACCTTCTGGATACAAACGGCTATATGCTGACCAATATAGACATTCAGGCGGAGGAAATTTCGGACGACATTGACCTCGCCGTAATCCCCGCCCCTAAGGTGGACTACTCAGCCGACGCGATTCAAAAAATCGAAAAGTGGCTCGAGGGCGGCGGTATGCTCGAAAAAGACCTCATATATATAGCGTCGTCGGAGCAGTCAAAAACCCCGAACCTCGACGGTCTGCTCTATAAATACGGCATAACCGTGGAGTACAGCATAATTCACGAGACCTCCACCTCGCGCTATTCCGACCGCGATACCTATACTTTCCAGAATATAATCACCGAAGAACACCTTGACGACGTTACCAACTCCGACCTGCCGGTATTCGTACCCGACTCGAGACCGATAACCCTCAGGTTCCAGAACGTCGACGCAATCTATTCCTGCGAAGCCGTAATCGCCTCCGAGGGTTCGGCGGTGCTGAAAGAAATGTTTGACAACAGCGCGGAATGGTCGGCGGAGACAGCCGAACACGGCGTTTACAACACCTTGGTAATAGGCAAGCAGAAAAAGATAAATCAGGACACCCACATCTCAACATATACAAACGTCATCGTCTTCGGCTCCGACCTTATGCTCGATCCGGCCCTGCTCACAAGTCCCTATTATAACAACGGCAGCCTCTTTATAAGCCTGATTAACGACATCACCGGCAAGACCGAGGGCATCACCATAACCCCGAAGGTGGTCGAAGCGGGACACTTCGACATTACAGAGGCGCAGACCAGAATACTCACCCTCACCTTTGCGCTGATAATCCCCGCTGCGGTGCTGATAATCGGTACGTCCGTATGGATAGGAAGGAGACACAGATAAACATGAGCAATCGTGTCAAAAAGCTTTTGGTCATCGGTCTGTTTATCCTGAGTATGGCTATCGTTCTCGTTGTTCTTATTCTCACCCAGCCCAAGGAGGAAGCCGAAGACCCGATTGAGTCGGTCAGCACAGTTACGCTTCTTGCCTACGAGCGCGACAATATCGCAAATATGACCATAACCAACGAAAACGGCAGCTTTACTATCCGCAACGGACTCCAAGGCTTCACTATCGACGAATACTCGGAATTCAAACAGAACAGCACAACCCTCGCGGCGGCGGGAAAATGCGTAACTTCGCTCACCGCGCAGGCGCTTGTGGAGGAGAACGCCAAAAACCTCGACAAATACGGTCTTTCGGAGGAGTCTCCAAAGGCAAGGTGCGACGTAGTAATGAAAGACGGCACCGAATACTCGGTCTTCTACGGAATCGACGCCCCCGATAACAAAACCCGCTATGTGCGTGTCGGCGGCTCTTCCGACGTATACACCGTGCTTCTCAACAGTTCGGGATACTTCTACAACCGTCAGGACGATTTTCTGAGCCTTGCCGTGACCGACGAGCTTAACAATAACAACACCACGCCGGTCATCGACTATATGACCGTCACCCGCAAAGACCTCGACTATGAAATCAAATTCGAGGACGACTCCAAAAACTATGCCGAGGGCGAGGTTTCTCTGGCGTCGTCGCAGGTTATGATTTCGCCGGTTTACGCATATCTTGACATTACCAACTCAAACTCGATTATGTACGGACTCTGGGGTCTCACCGCCACCGACGTCGTAAAAGTTCACCCTACCGAGGAGGACTTTAAGACATACGGTCTCGACGACCCGTTCTGCACCGTGGACCTTGACGCCGAGCTTCTTAACTACCACCTCGACATAGGAAACGTCTCGCAGTACCAGCTCGACGAAAACGGCAACCCCACCGCCGCTCCCGCAGAATATTACTGCTACTTCAGAGGCGTAGACATAATATATACCTTTGCATCGAGCGAAGTCCCGTGGGCGACATTTATGCCGATAGACATTCTAACCTCAATGATGACCGGCAACTACATCTACGCGCTCGACTATATAACCGTAGACTATTATGAGGACCCCGTGAGCTATCGCTTCGACGTTGTGGGAAACGTAGACGATCAGACTCTCTCGGGCAGCGTTGACGGCGCCGACTTCGACCCCGAAAAATTCAAAGCCATCTACCAGTTTATGCTCAAATGCCCGATAGACGACCTCTATATCGGTCCTCTTGACGACTATAAGTCGATTGCAAGGATAGAATTGCACTGCGCCGACGGCGACGGCGACATTCTCGAATTTTATGACTTGGGCTCAAACCGCGTCGGAATAAAACTTAACGGCACGCCGTCTTTCAGTCAGCCTAAAAATTACCTCAACGTTCTCAGGCAAAACATCGAGGCGTTCAAAAACGGCGCTTCCGGCGAAGAATTGCAGCAGGTCTGGTAAGAATCAAATCATATGAAAACGGAGGATTAGCTATGGCAAAGTATTTTGAATACAAAGGGCTGCCGCTTGTGCGAAAGGGCAGCGAAATATACTACGGCTCTATGGGCGACCCCGAGGTTGTGTATATGCAACTGTCAGGCAAAAAGGCCGTCGGAGGAATCGAGACCGCGTCAAAGGTCCGGCTTTACAGAATGCTGACCGACGAAAACGTCCCGCCGATGCAGCGAATCACCAAAACCGCCGAGAAGCCTTCGCTTTTTGAAGCGCTCGACCTCGCCTACGACTGGATAGGTCACAGGAACTCAAATTGATATAAAATCAGCCCGTCTGAGATGCTTCTCAGACGGGTTTGTTTTGGTTTTACAGAATGTATATACACAAAATCTGTTGAAAACTCCGTTGAAAGTGTTGACAAAGTCCGCATTTCTGTGGTCGTGAAGGTTAATTCCGAGAAAGTTTTCAACACTGCGCTTTCTTAACGCTTTAAGTGATTACAACGGGGAATATTCATTTATAAGGCTATTATTGACCTATACTCATCCCATTATGACCTCAACGGAGTGTTCCCCGCAGTCGGTAAAAACAGGCAGCAGAGAACCGTTTAAGCGCACTCCGTCGCAGAAAATCGCCTTTACTCCTTTACAGACCCTATCGGGATTCTTTACCGAAATATTGTATCTGACTCCCCTGAAAAGGCGGCTGACTTCAAAGCCCTCCCAGTCCGACGGAATACAGGGGTCGATTCTAAGACCGTCGTAGTCGGGCATAATGCCGAGAATGTACTGCGACACGGCAACGAAGTTCCACGCGGCGGTGCCGGTGAGCCAACTGTTTTTTGCTTCGCCCGGGCGTCCCTTGGCGTCCTTGCCGGCTATCATCTGCGCATAGACGTAGGGTTCGAGTCTGCGTATTTCCGAAATGTCCTCCGAAAAAGCGGGCGCGATTTTTGAGTAGTATTCAAACGCCCGGTCGCCGTGACCCACGTGCGCCTCGGCACAGATTATCCACGCGTTGTTGTGGCAAAAAACTCCCGCGTTTTCCTTATAGCCCTCGGGATAGGTGGAAATCTCTCCGTACTCTACGTAATATCGGGAATAAGCGGGCTGCTGCAAAACCAGTCCGTGCTCGCAGTTCAGATATTTTCTTACGCTTTCGAGCGCTCTGAGGTCTGCTCCCTGCTTTTTGCCGAGGTCCGATAGCACGGCAAAGCCCTGCGGCTCGATAAATATTTTGCCCTCCTCACATTCCTTCGAGCCGACCTTTCTTCCGAAATCGTCATATGCTCTTAAGAACCACTCGCCGTCGAAGCCGTCGCGCATCACAGCCTCCGCCATTTTGTCCACCTCAGCCTGAGCCTCGTCGGCTTCGGCGTTTTTTCCGATTCGGCGGCAGATTTTTATGTATTCCGGCACGATAAAGGTGAACATACACGCCACAAGTACCGATTCCGCAACCTTGCCGTCCTTCGACTCGGTGGTCTGGAAACTCTCTCCCGAAACCGTCGAGAAGCAGTTGAGATTCAGGCAGTCATTCCAGTCGGCGCGCTGAATCAGCGGAAGCCCGTGCGGTCCGAGGTTAGAGGTCACGCGCTTGCAGCTCGCGGTAAGGTGGTCGATGAGCGGCGCCGCGAGCGACGGGTCATTGTCATATGGAACGCGCTCGGAAAGTATCGAAAAGTCGCCCGTCTCCTTGATATACTGCGCGGTCGAGAGAATCATCCAGAGCGGGTCGTCGGAAAACTGCCCGCCTACCTCGGCGTTGCCCTTTTTGGTGAGCGGCTGGTACTGGTGGTAACAGGTGCCGTCCGGCTTCTGGGTGGAGGCGAGGTCGATTATCCTCTCGCGGGCGCGCTCGGGTATCTGGTGGACAAAGCCGAGGATATCCTGATTTGAGTCCCTAAAGCCCATTCCTCTGCCTATTCCGCTCTCGAAATACGACGCCGAACGGGACATATTAAATGTTACCATACACTGATACTGGTTCCAGATATTTACCATTCTGTCAAGTCGCTCATCCGGGGATTTGACCGAATAACGCGATAGCAGCGAATCCCAGTAAGCCTTAAGTCCGACGAGGGCGGCGTCCGCCTTTTCGGGGGAGCCGCAGCGCGAAATCATACTATGCGCGCGCGATTTATTTATGCTGCCGTCGGGCGCGAATTTTTCCCCGACGGGGTTCTCGACGTAGCCTATCATAAAGACGATTTCCTTCTCACCGCCCGCTTCAAGGGTAATCTCTACGCGGTGTGAGGCTATAGGCGACCAACCGTGGGCAACGGAGTCGCGGGACCTGTCCTCAAAGACAGCGTCGGGGCGGTCGAAGCCGTTATAAAGCCCGATAAAGGCTTCCCGGTCGGTATCAAACCCCGAAATCGGCTCGGAGCAGTGGTAAAACGCATAGTGGTCGCGGCGCTCGCGGTACTCGGTCTTGTGGTAAAGAGTCGACCCCTCAACCTCGACCTCGCCTGTGCTGAAGTTGCGCTGGAAATTGACAGCGTCGTCATTGGCGTCCCAGAGACACCACTCGACAAAGCTGTAAAGCGAAAAGCTCTTGGTTTGACGCGAGGTGTTGACAAGCTTAACCTTGTGAAGTTCGCAGTTTTCGCCGACGGGAACAAAAAAGGTAATTTCTGCCTTTAAACCGCCCCTCTCGCCGGCTATGACGGTGTAGCCGATGCCGTGACGGCAGGAGTAGCTTTCAAGCTCCGCCTTGACCGGCGCCCACGTCGGACACCACACCGAACCGCCGTCGTTTATGTAATAGCAGCGTCCGCCGGCGTCAGTCGGGACGTTGTTGTAGCGGTATCGGGTAATTCTGCGGAGCCTTGCGTCGCGGTAGAAGCAGTAGCCTCCGGCGGTGTTTGAAATCAGCGAAAAAAATCCGTCGGTGCCGAGGTAGTTTATCCACGGATACGGAGTCCTTGGGTTTGTTATCACATATTCCTTGTTTTTATCGTCGAAAAAACCGAATTTCATATGAAAAACCTCCCATATAATATAAGGTCAAAATAAGTATACAATATTTTAATACATTTGTAAATAAAATCTTAAATGTTTTTTGTCTGCGACGGTATAAAAACCGCCGACGCGGCAAAACTAAAGTCGACCGATTATGAACGCGACCGCGTTCATTTTTGGCGGTACTTTAAACCTTAGCATTACAAGGAATCCTTGATATGAAAGGAAGGTCTTAAAAGTGAAAATACTGGATAGAATCGCGCTGTTTCTCCTGATAGTAGGCGGCGTAAACTGGGGACTGGTCGGAATATTCAAGTTTGACCTTGTCGCCTATCTGTTCGGCGGTTCGGCAGGGCTCATCTCGAGAATCATTTATGTTTTAGTAGCGCTCTGCGCGGTATGGTGCATATCGCTCTACTTCAGAAATTCGAGACTCATAGAGGAGTAACCTCCCGGCATAAAAAGAGCGCCTGCGGGCGCTCTTTTTTGCGAGCAGAAAATTTAACAAACGACACAACCCCTCAAGGAAAATGGTATAAGAGCGACCCGAAAGCGTGTTCAAAGGCCAGAATTTGGCGCGGCTCTTTCGGGCGCGAATGCGCATCGCCGCGCCGTTTCCCTCTGTGACCGCTTCGGCAAAAGTCATTTAGCAGGCGCGGCTGCTGATAGCGTTTTAAGGAGAGAGTCCAGAGAGAGGGAAATCGCAATCCCTCTCTCTGGCGGGCTCTTTTCGGTTCACTTTTCTGCCCGAACAGAAAAGTGAACGAGCCTTCCCACGACAAGGTGGGAGAATATCCCCGCAGGATGCACATAATCCCGCTCTTAGCTCCCCCTCCCCGCCAAAGTCTTGACATTTTCCAAAAAAGGGTTATAATAAAAGGACGCGGCGAGTGCCGCTCAAAAAACGAAAGGAACGAAACGTTATGGAAAAAAAGCCCTATCTTATTACCACGGCGATAGCCTATGCCTCAAAACTTCCGCACATCGGCAACCTCTATGACCACGTCTGCGCCGACGCAATTGCGAGGACCCGCCGAATGCAGGGCTATGATGTTTTCTTCCTCACCGGCACCGACGAACACGGCCTCAAAATTGAAGAAGAAGCCGTTAAACAGGGAATAACCCCCCAGCAACACGTCGATAAAATCTCGGGCGAAATCCGCGCCGAGCTCGATTCGCTCTCGATAAGCTACAATAAATTTATCCGCACCACCGACCCCGAACACGAAAAGGCCGTACAGCGCGCCTTTGACCGCCTCTATGAACAGGGCGACATCTATAAGGGCGAATACGAAGACTGGTACTGTCTGCCCTGCGAAAGCTTCTTCACCGAGGTTCAGCTCAAGGACGGACGCTGTCCCGAATGCGGCGCCGAGGTCAGAAAGGCCAAGGAAGAGGTCTATTATTTCAGACTCTCAAAGTATCAGAAGCAGCTCGAGGAGTTTTTTGAGCAAAACCCCTCCTTCATTCAGCCCGAGAGCCGCAAAAACGAAATGCTGAACAACTTCATCAAGCCCGGTCTTCAGGACTTCTGCATCACCCGTTCGAGCTTCAAATGGGGTATTCCGGTCGACTTCGACCCCAAGCACGTCATCTATGTCTGGATAGACGCTCTCAACAACTACATCACCGCCCTCGGCTATGACCCCGACAATCCGTCGGATACCTATAATAAATACTGGGACAACTGCGTACACATCATCGGCAAGGACATCCTCAGGTTCCACTCGGTCTATTGGATCGCGTGGCTGATGGCGCTCGGCGCAAAGCTCCCGAAACAGATTTTCGCCCACCCGTGGCTCCTCTGGGGCGAAGATAAAATGTCAAAATCTAAGGGCAACGTTATCTATGCGGGAGAAATGGTCAAGCGCTTCGGCTCCGACGCCACACGCTACTATATGCTCTCCGAAATGCCGCCCGCAACCGACGGTCATATCAGCTACGAAGCCTTTGTCGAACGCTATAACACCGACCTCGCAAACACCCTCGGCAACCTCGTCAACCGCACCGTCGCTATGGTAAACAAATACTTCGGCGGAACCGTCGGCGCGCCGTCGGATAAAAACGAGACCGACGCCGACCTCGAGCAAAAATGCCTCGAAGCCGTGGCAAAGATGCAGGCTCACATCGACGCATACCGCATCGCCGACGCGGTGGACGACGTTATGTCGCTCGCCAGACGCGCGAACAAATACATCGACGAGACCGCTCCGTGGGTTCTCGCCAAGGACGAAAGCGCAAAACCCCGTCTTCAGACGGTTTTATATGAGCTTATCGAAGCGATACGCTTCATAGGCACGCTCGCTTCTCCCTTTATCCCCGAAACCGCCGAAAAGATTTTCGCCCAGATAAACTGCGGAGCCGACAGCTTTGATTCTCTCTCCGCTTTCGGCGGATACCCCGCCGGAAACAAGGTCGGAGAAGCCGTTCCGCTATTCGCGAGAATCGACCCGAAGCTCCTCGACGAGCTTGTCGCCGAGATGGAGGCTCTAAAAGCCAAGACCGCAGCCGAAAAAGCAAAAGCCGAGGCTGCGGAGCTGCCCGTGATTTCGGAGGAGATCACTATTGACGACTTTGCCGAGGTCGACCTCAGAGCCGGCAAAATAATCGCCTGCGAAAAGCTCAGGCGCTCGGAAAAGCTCCTGAAAATCACCCTCGAAGACGGCTTCGGCACACGTCAGGTGCTTTCCGGCATCGCTAAATGGTACTCGCCCGAAGACCTCGTCGGAAAGACGGTTATGTTCGTCGCCAACCTCAAGCCCGCGAAGCTCTGCGGAGAGATGAGTCAGGGAATGATATGCGCAGCCGATATGCCGGACGGCTCGGCAAAGGTAGTATTTCTCGACGACAGCGTTCCGGCGGGTGCAAAAATAAGATAAAGTGAAGCTCGTCATCATTATAGGCGGAGGAGCCGTCGGGAAAATGACTGTCGGGCAGGAACTCTGCAAAATCACCGATCTGCGGCTGTTTCACAACCATATGACAATAGACCTTGTGACTCAGGTTTTCGGATATTATGATTCGGAAACGATACTTAGGCTTCGGCAGACGGTTTTTGAGGAGTTTGCAAAGAGCGGCAATTACGGGCTTGTTTTTACCTACATCTGGGACTTCTCATCCGCGAGGGACGGCGAATATATCCGCGGCGTCTGCAAAATTTTCGAGGACGCGGGCGCAGAGGTGTATTTGGTAGAGCTTGTCGCCGACTTTGAGGAAAGGCTAAGGCGTAACCGCACCGAAAACCGACTGCTTAACAAGCCGGGCAAGCGAGATCTTGAATTTTCGGAGGCGCTTATCAACGACGAAAAGACCTGCCGCGTCGAGAGCTATCCGGGTGAAACGGGATTTGAAAACTATCTGAGGATAGATAACTCAAACCTCCCAGCTTCGGACGCCGCAAGGCTCATAAAAGAACATTTCGGACTGTAGCTTGAGCTACAAATTGTATAAATCGGAGATTTTTTGACAAATGGTATATTATTCTGACGATAAAATCACCGTTCGAGACCTCTCGGAGAATGACCCCGCGGTCTTTGCCGCAGCCGAGCGCGAGCAAGGCTGGCAATCGGATGAATCAGGGCTGCGAAAACGTCTTGAGGACAAGGCGGCGGGCAGGGCAATCTGTCTTGCGGCGGACTGGTGCGGTGAGCCGGCGGGATATGTGAGCGTCTACCCAAACTGCGAACACGGCGCGTTTGCAGGACGGTTACCGATGATTGTCGATTTTGCGGTACTTGAAAAATATCGCAGACATGGCATTGGCGGAAAGCTGATGGACGTCGCAGAAGAAATTGCAGGGCGGTTTGCGGACGAAGTAGGTCTCGGCGTGGGACTGCACCCGGGCTACGGCAGCGCACAGCGAATGTATGTCAAGCGCGGGTATGTCCCCGACGGCAGCGGCGTGTGGTACCGTAATAAGGTCTGCGGCGAATATGAAAGTTGCTGCAACGATGACGATTTAGTGCTATATTTATCCAAAAAACTCCGCGGCAGGGATTGACCCGCCGCGAGCATAACTGTCCGTAGCTCAGTGGATAGAGCAATGCGCTCCGACCGCATGCGCGCAGGTTCGATTC
>CANQVG010000027.1 GCA_947627235.1 uncultured Clostridia bacterium
GGTTGCACCAGCCATCACATTCGGGTTGACAGGTTAGATGAACTTCTGAAAAGCTATGTACGCAAGCTGATGGAAAACTCCTCTGCTATGATTGAACAGCTCAACCGAGATCTTGCCCGTGAGAATGACGACATTTCCGAAGCCGAGCAGTCCGCCGACCGTCTGGCCGAGGTGCTGGATGAGCTGATGGAGGAAATGAAAGTCACCAAGCGCCAGCGTATCCGTGAGATCACGAAAAAGCCGGAAAAGGAAGCCGAGATCGAAGCGACCTATGATGAACTGGAAGAAGAACTGCAAAAGAAGATCGATGGGCTGAACCACCAGATTGACCTGCTCTCCGATAAGCGCAACACCGTCATCAAGGTCAACCGTGCGGCAAAAACAGCATTGGAAGTTTTTTCAGATATTCTGACAAAAGAAAAGCTCGACCGCAACGATTTGGAACTGATCATCGACCGTGTTCTGGTTTTTGAAGATCATCTGGAGATCAAGCTGCAGCGGGACGTCGATTCCCTGCTTAGGTGCGGAATACCGGAGGAAGCCGCAAATTTTAATTCGGACATCGAAAACATCTTACATTGCCGTTTAGTCCAGAGCGCAAATAAGCGTCCGGACAAGGTTTTCGATGTCAATGTTATCAATAACGGCGACCCTTTAGAGATATACACCAACAGCGAGGGTGAGGTCATATTCAAGAAATACTCACCGATAAGCGAAATGTCGGAAAACGCGGGCTCGGCGGCTGAGGTAATCCACAAGCTCGGCTCGGCTCCCGTCGTAATCTTTGACCGCGACCACGTTGTCGCCGTCTCGGGCGTTCAGAAAAAGGAATACGCCGAACGCAGACTCTCTCAGGGACTTGAGGAGCTTTTGGAGACACGCAAGGGCTGGATCTACGAGGGCGACGGCAAGCCGCTCCTGCCGGTCGAAGGGGTACAGAAGCACGCGGTTGCGATATCCCCGATAATCGCTATGGGTGACATCGCAGGCGCAGTCTGCTTCCTCGCACCCGAAAGCACCTCAAAGGGTACTCAGCTACAGCTCACCCTTGCCCAGACCGCCGCTATGTTCCTCGGCAGACAGCTTGAGGAATAACGGTGACTCAACATTCAAACACAAAAAGCAGGAACGGCTTTTCCGCTCCTGCTTTAATATTTTTAACTTCTTAAAATCTCATCCCTTCGTCTCGATGCTTATAAGCTGCTCTTTCCATACCGTCAGAACCGTCGCGGGTTCGCCCTTAAAGGTCACCGTCACGGTGCTGCCCATGCTGTAATCATCGGCGGATATACCGTCGGGCAGACAGATTCCGTATGAAAGTTTTTCGCCGCCTTTATCAACGATAATTCCTATATGATTTGCATAGGAATCGACCGTATTGACGGTTCCCGTGACGGTGTGTTCGCCGCCTGCACTCTGTCCCGATTCCCCGACCAGCTCTTTAAGGCAACTCACGAAATCCTCATAGGGAATGTTCTCCGCGTCGGCATAGACCGCGACGCTTCCTATCAAAAATTCCGCGTGCAGACGGCTCCGCCCGTTTTCGTCGGTGCAGCAAAAAATCGCCGGTTCTCTGCCGTTTATGTCGGTAAACACGAGTTCGTCTGAGATAAGGTCAAAGTAGTCATAGACGTGTCTGAAGACCTTTGCAAGACTTACATTCAGTCTGCGCGTTCCGTCTTCGCTCTCAAAGCATATAGCGTTGCTGTCGTAATATATGCCCCGAACGTCAGTTCGATAGACCCCGTAATTCCCCTCGGTGCGGGTAAGATACGGCAGCACTTCGTCCACCGACGGCGCAATGCCGAAATACTCCGTCAGCTCGCCGTAGGTCATAGCGGCGTAGTCCTCACCCGACAGATTTATAAACGCGCTCGCGACGTCGAGGTTCTCAACATAGTTTAAACTCACGGCTTGTCTTCTTTTCGGCGTCTCGAGGTCTGCCTCGGGTTCGGCGGTCTCGGCAAAACATTCTGCGGAGTATATCATATCAAAGAGTTCGTCGATATCGGCGAGGTCGCCGCGTTCGGTGAAATACTCGATCACATATCCGCCGCTCTTTACATAGATCCGCGAGCCGTCGTTGCCGTGGCTGTAAACCCTGTCATATTCGAAACCGTTAGCCGACATAAATTCTTCAAAATAATCTTCGTCCGAAACAATCAGCGTTATCGAAGTCTTGATTGCAGGGCTGTCGAGTATAAGCTTCATCACGGTGCGGCCTCCGGGGATATTTTGCTGTCGCTCAGCCACAAGTGCGGTTTTATCGGGGAAACATTCGCTCAGCGCCCTGCCGTCAACCCATTTTCTCGGCAAAAGCTCCCCCAGCGGCTCGTATTCGTATGCCTTTTCGATCGAAAGCTCTAAGCAAGTCTCGTTGTCGGTCAGCGGGAAAACGTCGTGTTCGCTGCCGACTGTGCCGTCATACGAAACCTCGGGTCTGTTTAGGCTATGCAGATATGCCGCCGACACCGCCAGCATAAGGCAGGCGACGAGCGCTCCCAATCTGATAATCATCTGTTTTTTTGAGCTAAATTTTGGGGCAGACGCAGCTTCCTCGACAAATCTTCCGTCGAGCTCGCCTATCGCCGAAAACAGTTCCTCGCACTTCATAGATCAAATCCCCTTTCCAAGAGATGTTTTTTCAGTTGTTTTCTCAGGCGCTCCAGTATCTTTGAAACGCTTCCCTGTGCCATTCCGACGTCCGATGCGATTTTGCCGACCGGCTCTGTGTACCAATATCTCCGGACAAATATATATCTCTTTTTCTCGGGTAAAGCGCTCACAAAGGCGCTGAGTTCCTTTATCAGCTCACGCGATTCGAGTTCACGCTCGGTATCCTCCCCGCCCGACACGCAATCGGCAAGTTCGTCTAAAACGGCGGAAATTTCGCCGTTATATCTCTTTGCGGCGTGCCCGCGATTATACTTATTAAATGACAGATTACGCGTGATTCGGCTCAGAAAAGCCGCCAGCCGCTCGGGACGCTGCGCAGGCATAGAGTTCCAAGCGTTTAAGTAGGTGTCGTTGACACATTCCTCGGTATCTTCGGCGCTGCCGAGAATATTTTTCGCGATAGTGCGCAGATAGGCGCCGTATTTATTATCCGTCGCTTCGATAGCTTTTTCGTCCCTTTCCCAATACAACCGGATTATCTCACTGTCGTCCATACAAATCCCCCTTTACCTATATAGACAGCTTTTTTCACAAAATCTGACATCTTCGAGAAAATTTTTGCGTGATTATCAAATAAGGCGCTCCGAGCGCCGCTCTCAACCGGCTTTTGCGCAAAAGGACGGGGCGAAGCCCTGCGCGCGCAGCGCGCACGCCGCTATGCGGCGCGCCGACCCGCGCCCGCGCGCGGGTCGGCGGGGGCTTCGCCCCCTCGCAGGAGCAAACGCTTCCTTCCCCGCCGTCGAGCCGGTCACCGAAGCGCATATTGACATTTTCGCACAAAAGGCTTAAAATATACTCAAATAAATTTTCGGAGTGATGCTTATGATAACTACCCTCACACTCAGCCCATGTCTTGATAAAACCGTTCTGCTTGAAAGGCTCGACCCGAACGGCGTAAACCGTGCGGAAAGCTCCCGCACCGACGCCGGCGGCAAGGGAATAAACGTATGTCTTGCGCTCGCGTCCCTCGGGACAAAAACGCGCGCGCTATACCTCCGTTTCGACGGCTGCGAGCCTATAGATGCAGCTCTCAGAAGCGCCGACGCAGAAATCGCAGCCGTTAAATGCCGCGGACCCGTGCGGACTAATCTCAAGATTTTTGACCGCTCTGACGGCAAAACTCTGGAAATAAACGAGCAGAACCCCGAAGTCGGCGAAACGGAGCTTGCCGAGGTCGGCAAATTATGCCAAACCTCCGCTCGGGAGAGCGATATTATGGTGCTTTCCGGAAGCGTCCCGAAAGGCGTCGAAGTAGATATTTACAAAAAGCTCGCATTTTTGGCAAAGCAGACTAACCCCGAAATCAAAATCGTTCTCGACACTTCTGGCGCGCTGCTCAGAGACGGTCTTGAAGCCGCACCATTTCTTATCAAACCGAACAGGCGTGAACTTGAAGAGTGCTTCGGCGTAACGCTCGAGAGCGCCGCCGAAGCCGTAACTCTCTGCCGCGAAACGATTCGCAGCTTCGGAGTCGGGAATGTTATTGTTTCTCTCGGCGACGAGGGCGCGATTGCCGTCGGAAAAAATGAAGCCTATATTGCCGACGCTATTAAGGTCTCTCCGAAAAGCGCTCAGGGCGCAGGCGACGCTATGGTTGCAGGTGCGTGTCTTGCGGCGTCGCAGGGTCTTTCGCTTGAAGAAATGCTTAAGTACGGGGTCTGCGCCGCGGCGGGAGCGATAGAGCTTGAAGGAACGGCGTTTTGCTCAAAAAAACGCTTCTACGAGCTTCTGAACTCTGACGTGAAAATCCGAAAAATATAAGAAAAGCGCCGCGGTGAAAGTTCGCCGCGGCGTTGTTTTTAATTATCGTTGAGCGCCCAGTAGGTATAGAAGTTATACATATTAAGTACTTCGTCTTTGTAGGTAAACTGCCGGTCGTTCCAGATGCCGTATGGGTCGTAATAGCCCCAAGCCGCCATCGCAGGAGCGATTTTTTCAGCGTCGCGTATCATCTGATATTTTGCGGAAAGCGGAATCCCTGCGGCTTCAAGAGTCTTCAGACCAAGATAATTTGCGCTTGTTATACCCATGTAACCGTTAAGGTCAAGCTCGTAGTTTGACCATATCGTGAACGGGGTCTGATAGCGGGTCAGGAAAGAATTTACAAAAACTGCTCTGTCCGGCGCAAGCTTGTCTATAAGTTCCGACTCGACATTCGGCTGGTGGTCGCCGAAAAATACAATTATCGTCTTTTCGTCCACGCCATCAAAGTAATTTATAAGTTCCTCAAGCGCCTCGTCCGAATCCTTTATAAGCGAAAGATACTGTTCAGCGCGGGGATATTCGCCCTCGGGCCGCTGAATATGAACATCGGTTTCAAAGTCATCGCCGTCATATTCATATGTAGAGTGATTCTGAACAGTCACGCCGAAGATAAATATCCTGTCTGAAGTCTTGTTTTCAAACTGATTTATGACCTGTTTATAGAAGTAGCTGTCGCTGATAAGAGTTCTTATATACTCAACGTCATCTCCAAAGCCTTTTTCCCAACGCTCCGCACTGACGTACATTCCGGCTTCATCGGTCATATCCTCGCCGCTTACAAAATCGTCGAAGCCCATAAACGGGTATATCGAATTTCGCTTCCAGCATATCTCGTAAAACGGATGCATAGCAACCGTCTGATACCCGAAGCCGTTTAAGTAGGACGCCATAGAGTCAACCGGGCCCTTGACATGCTGCATATAGGCGTAGCATCCGTCCGGCATATACATCATAGACATTCCGGTCAAAAATTCAAATTCCGTATTGCAGGTTCCGCCGCCGAGTACCGAGACAAGCACCCTTCCGTCGGGGTAATCGTTCGACAGCTTATTGTAAAACGTCATATACGGGTTGTCGGTTCTGAGCCTGCCAAGGTAACCGAGGTCGGAAAAGCTCTCGTTCATAATCACGATTATATTCGGCAAATCTTCGTCGCCGGTAAGAGTCTCGTCGGTGTAACCTGCAAGATAATCCTGCAGTGCCTGCTTTGAATAACCGTCCGGCATTTCAAATTTCATCTTGCGAAAGTTGATGTAAAAGCTTAGAGCGGTTCCGTTTACGTTGTTTGTGGACTCCGTGTCAAAGGTACTCGTTGAGAAGCTCTCATAATCTATATAATAGATGCCCACGCATCCGACGGCAAATACCGCCGCCGCACAAGCGGCTGCCGACAGTCTCAGCCACTTTTTGGGCCAGACTATTTTAAACTGCGAAATGAGTGCTATCAAAAGTATGCACGCCAGAAGCCCCAGAAGCATATCAAGGTTAAAATGCCAGTCAGAGGTGTTTGTAACCTTCATAGCGGTATTTATGGCGTAGAGATCGGTGGGGACGAGCGGAGTGCCTCTCACGAGCAGTACAATCTCATTGGCAAAGTTGAGAAGGCTCCAGACAGCCAGCGAAACGCATACCGACACCCTTGTCGACTGTGTGAAGACAAACACCGCTATCTGAAAGACCGCATAGAATAAAAGGTTGGTAAAATAGATATCAGGAGCATAGCTCTCGACGCCGATTATAAGCTTGACCACTTCAAAGGCGAGAAAAGGTCCCGACACAAAAAACACGCCCGCAACTACAGCTTCGAGCTTTTTGGGCAGGTTAAACTCTATGAGCAGCACTGCCGACATAGCCGCAAACAACGCTATATAGTTCAGAAGCGCACCTATATTTATCGAACTCGGTTCTAACACCGCAGCCGTGTATACTCCTGAAGATACGTAATTGTCTATATTTAATGTGACGTCTGACTTAAATGAGGAGATGTTGCAAACGGTCAGCAGAGCGACTAACACTATCACCGCAACGCCGAACCACAGTCTTTTGCCGGATTTGAGTTTTGCCATAAAAATTATTACCTACTTTTCAATAAAGATTCGCCGCCGGATATTCCGGTGCAAGATTATTTATCACAGATATTGCCGAAAAGCACCCAAATGTGGTATAATATAACAGTAAACGGGCTTTTCGATCGCATACAAGTGTGATTATACTACAAACTCACTGTTTTTTCAATAGAAATCAAAATAAATTAAGAATTAAATTTTATCAAAGGAGAACCGAATATGAAAAACAACAAATCCGACTCTCTCAGACAGATACTTTTCTGTACCGTCGGCGCTTCGGTCTACGCCGCCGCGGTCAGCCTGTTTTTAGACCCAAACGGCATTGTACCCGGCGGATTCACGGGAATCGCGATGATTATCGGAAAGTTCGTTCCGCTTTCAACCGGTACTCTTTCACTGATGCTCAATATTCCGCTGCTTATATTCAGCATATTCGTCTTCGGATTTAAATTTTTGGGTACCACCATCTACTCCGTCGCGGTTTCGTCGGTTATGATGAATCTGATAATGCCTTTCGGTCCCCTTACCGAAAACCTTATGCTCGCTTCCCTTGCCGGCGGAGCGCTTATGGCGGTAGGTCTCGAAATCGTTCTTTTGCAGGGAGCTACCACCGGCGGTACCGACGTGATAGTCAAGCTTCTGAGAAAACGAATCCGAACAATTTCAGCAGGAAAATTTTTTCTCATAACCGACGGTATTATTGTGCTTTGCTCGGCGATAGTCTCAAAAAACATCGACGCGGGACTCTATGCTGCGGTTTGCATTGTCGTTTCGTCGTCGGTAATGGATATGATGCTCTACGGTCGCGACCAAGCGAAGCTGATAATTATAATAAGCGATATGAACCGCGAAATAACCGCGAGGCTTTTGCAGGAGCTGGACGTCGGGGCCACCGTTCTTGAGGGCCGCGGCGCCTTTTCGGGGAACGACAAAGAGGTCGTGCTCTGCGTGGTTAAAAAGTGGCTGCTCGGCAGGGCGCTGAAAATCATCAAAAGCGTCGACACAAAATCCTTTGCGATCGTATCTACCGCAAACGAAGTATTCGGCGAAGGTTACAAGCCCCACGACGGAGAGCAGATTTAAAATTAAAAAGTAAATCCCCCGGCTGTCAAAAGACAGTCGGGGGAAATTTTTTGCCTTAAGGTTTGATTACTTCACGGTTACGGTGACGTAGTCGCTGCTCGCCTCAGCGAGAGTCGGCCAAGTCTTGCCGTCGGTAGAAGCCTTTACTCTTACCTTGTAAGTGCCGGCCGCAAGACCCTTGATAGTGGCGGAAGTTCCGCTTACGGTAGCCTTGTGGTTGTAGGTGTTGCTGCCGTTGACAGCTACCCAAACCTGATAGGACTTGGCGCCGGTAACGCCGTTCCAGTTTACGGTGATGGAGCCGCTGCCGCCGGTGGCGGAGGTGATTACGGGAACCTTAGAAGAAGTGTTATTGCCATCGGGATCGGTAGCAGTAGCAACCTTGCTGCCCGAAGCCTGAGGAGCGAGAGTCAGTATGCCGGAATCCTTGCCGTTGGCAGTGATCTTGAAGTCGTAAGAACGACCGTTGACCAGACCGGTGACGGTTACTGCCTTCTTAGAGGTGGTGCCGAGCTTCTTCCAAGAAGAATCGGAAGTCCTCTTCCAGTAAACGGTGTAGGTCGGGTTGCCGCTAGCAGCGTTCCAGGAAAGACTGATCTTGGTGTTGCCGGAAGTGCCCTTGAAGTTAGTGACATAAGCGGGAGTGGTAGTGGTGCTGCTCTGAGGCTTATTGTCGAAGCTGTCGCCCGCAATGTGAACCGCTTCACCGACAAGAGAACTTCTGCCGGATGTGAGCCAAGCATATACTTCTACGGTAAAGCCGTTGTTCTTGGAGAACGGAAGATCGAAGGAAGTGGCAGAGACGCCTAAAGGCTGCTCCATAGCGGCACTGTCGCCAATGCGGCTATAGACTATCAGATAGTAAGAAACTCCGGTTACTGCGTTCCAAGAAACTCTCGTCTGGCTGCCCGACAACTGGGTGAGAGTCAGATTTCTTGTATAGGACTCGGTGTAGTTTGAATTGCTGTTTGAAATATTGCCGCTGTAGTTTGCGGAAGCGCAGATATTACGCTGACCGTTGGGCATATAATAGATAATGGTGACGGCGAAGCCGCTGGAATTGCTGTATCCCAGAGGAATATCAGTGGTAGTGCCGTAAACAAATCCCTTGCTCTGGCTTCTGCCGGTAGCATTGTCGGTATAGATAACCTCATAATAGGTTGCGCCGCTGAATGCGCCCCAAGTTACAGTAGAGGTAGTGACACCGACATTGAGCTGGCAGTTGCTACCGGTAACGTAGTTGCTGTTATTTCCCGAATTTACAGAACTGCCGCCGTAGGTTATAAGTCCGTTAGGAGTAACGGTGGCTGTGCCGAGAGTGGTGAGATAACCGCCGTAATAAGAATTGTTATAAGAATACTGAACGGTTACGGTAAGACCTCTGCTGTAATCAAGGTTAATGCTCGTGCCCTGAACCTGCTTCGTATAAGTCTGACCGCCGACGATATAAGTTACAGTGTAGAGGGAAACGCCGGAAACAGGCGACCAAGATACGGTGGCATAGCCGGCATTAAGATTGACGACAATACCGTTGTTGTAGTTGGGGTAGTAGTTGGGATAACCGGGGTAACCCATTGAACCGCCGTAAGGAGAATAGGTTACGGTGCCTACATCAACGCCGCTGTAAGCTTTTACAGTAAAGGTGATAGTGGGGTTGTTAAAGTTGCGAAGAATATCGCCGAAATAGAAGGAATTAGTATTTACACTGGTATAACCGGAATACTGACCGAAGTTTACAACATAGCTGATGGTGTAGTTGTTGTAAGTGCCAACGTTGGTCCAACGAAGAGTGGAGCTTGCGTAATCAATATAAAGTCCGTTGACGTTTGTAGTGCTGCCGGAAACGGTCATAGAAGTAAGCTGTTTACGTGCAGCAGAACCGACCTTGTAGTAAACGGTTACACTCGTCAAAACATCGCTGCCCAGTGTAAGATCAACATAGGTGTTCTTGCCGTTGTTCTGAGGAGTCGCAAGTTGAGCGCCCTTAGACTTGCCGTCAGTATCCTTGGAGTTGTACTCGACCTCATAGGTTACCTCTCCACTCTCGCCGCTGGCAAGGGTGTAAGCAGTCCAAGAAACCTTAACGTTGCCGGTTGTACCTGTTGCTTCAACTGTATAACTGCCACTGCCGCCAGTAACGGGAATGTCAACTTCATTTGTAGTTTTCTGACCTATGCTTCTCTGTCCAGCGTAAGCTATAACATCTGCGCTGTAAGTTCCGCCGGAAAGACCAGTGAACTGAACAGTATTTGTTCCTTGACCATCATTGGCTGTTGTAAGACCTGTCTTGCTTTGAACAGGTGTATTAGAGCCCTTTCTGTACAAGGACACTGTGTAACTTGTAGCGCCCTTGCAGCCGCCATAAGTTACCGTTATAATGCTTTTGCCATCTTCTCTGGTTGCGCTTGCTGTTACGTCTTCCGCAAACATCTCAACGGACAGCAAGGACAAGCTCAAAGCAAGAGCCAAAACGATTGCTAAAATTCTTTTTGCCATTGAAATAACACTCCTTTTAAAAAGTTTGAATTTATTATATCACCCTTGTTTGGATTTGTAAAGGGGTTTTTAGAAAATTTAGAAAAATTAAGCATTTCTTAAGACTTTTTTTGTATATTTGTTGCATTAAATTTTCTAAAGCCCTGTTTCTGACTTGAAATTACCTTTCAAAGGTGCTACACTTGTAATACTAATACAGACGCCGAAATATTGCGTCGGGTTGCCGTAAAATTTAAAATTTGTTAAAACTGACGGAAAGGACGACCTAATTATGACAAAAATCACAAAAAGACCGTTTGGCAAGCTCTCAGACGGACGGGAGGTTTCACTGTATGAGCTGAAAAATTCGAGCGGCGCGAGCGTAGAGGTCATCGACTTCGGAGGGGCGATTCGCGCGATCAACGTTCCCGACAGGGACGGAAAACTCGGCGACGTCGCCCTCGGTTACGATTCCCCGGAGGGCTACGAAAAACAGGGCAAATACATCGGCGCGCTTATAGGCCGCCATGGAAACAGAATCGAAAACGCTTTGTTCAAGCTCGGACGCAAAAATTACTTCCTCGAAAAAAACGACGGCAGAAACAACCTGCACGGCGGCTTCAAAGGCTTTGACAAGCGCATGTGGAATGCAGAAATCGACGGAGAGGCGCTTGTCCTGAAATATTTCAGCCCCGACGGCGAGGGGGGATTCCCCGCAAATCTTTGGGTGACCGTCCGCTACACCTTCGACGAAAACAACGCCCTGATGATTGATTACTCCGCCGAGAGCGACGGCGACACCGTCTGCAACCTCACGAATCACTGCTACTTCAACCTCGACGGAGAGGGCAGCGGCTCTATAGAAGGACACTCTCTCAGGCTCAACGCAACTCACTTCACCGTTGGCAATTCTGAGTGCCTGCCCACGGGCTACGTCGCGAAAGTAGAGGGTACGCCTCTCGACTTCACCGATTTTGAGGTCATAGGCGACAGAATCAATTCAAAGCATGAGCAGATAGTTTTCGCGGGAGGCTACGACCACAACTTCTGCCCCGACGGCGAGGGCTTCAGGCATATGGCTACGCTAAAAGCCGAGAAGTCGGGAAGATTTATGGAGGTATATTCCGACCTGCCCGGGATACAATTCTACAGCGGAAACTTCCTCGACGGCACAGACCCGTACGGAAAGGGCGGCAGACCGATAAACAAACGCGACGGTCTCTGTCTCGAAACGCAGTTTTACCCGAACTCGCTGAGATTCGCCAATTTCACAAAACCGATTCTCAGAAAGGGCGAGCGCTACCATCACGTCACGGTATACAGATTCGGCGTTGAAAAATAAGTCCCGCACTTATGCGGTATATAGTCTTTGTAAAAGCCGCCCGATAATTCGGACGGCTTTGCTGTCAATTAGCGGCACAAATTCAATTTTTTATGTGATAATTTCGGACTTCAACTCTTATATTTGTTCTGCTTTTTCGTCATAATTATCTACAAAACATAAAAATACCCACTGATTATACAGCGGGTATTTATATTTTAAGCTTTATACCGTCTCCGAAGAAGTCTCGTGAACGGGCGAGGCTGAGGCGGACGAGTAAAGCTCATTCTTGACAACCTCGACGTTGTTGTAGCACTCCATACCGGTACCGGCGGGGAGAAGCTTGCCTATGATGACGTTTTCCTTGAGACCGATGAGGTGGTCGACCTTGCCCTTGATAGCGGCGTCGGTGAGCGCCCTTGTGGTCTCCTGGAAGGAAGCCGCCGAGAGGAAGCTCTCGGAACTCGAAGACGCCTTTGTGATTCCCTGAATTACCGGACTGGTGGTTATCAGACGGGCTTCGGTGTCGCCGGCGTCGATTTCTTCCTGAATCTGGGCGTTCATTTCGGCTATCTCGTTCTTATCGACCAAAGTTCCGGGAAGCAGGTAGCTCGAACCCGGGTCCTCAATCTTCACACGGCGGAGCATCTGACGGGTGATGACCTCGATATGCTTGTCGTTTACGTTGACGCTCTGGAGACGGTATACCTTCTGAACCTCGGTGATGATGTAGTTTCTGACAGCCTCTATGCCCTGAATCGCAAGGACGTCGGCAGGGTTTTTCGAGCCTGCGGTAAGCTCGTCGCCCGGCTTGACGACATCGCCGTCGTGAACGCGTATGCGGTAGTCCCACGGGACGGGATACTGCTCTATTTCGCCGGTCTCCTCGTTAGTCACAATGATGACTCTCGATTTCTTTATCTCGTCTATCTTGACGGTTCCGCCGATTCTTGCGAGTATCGCGGCGCCCTTGGGCTTACGGCTCTCAAACAGCTCCTCGACACGGGGAAGACCCTGTGTGATATCTTCTGCGGAGGCGACGCCGCCGGTGTGGAAGTTTCTCATAGTGAGCTGGGTACCCGGCTCGCCTATCGACTGCGCTGCTATTATGCCGACAGCCTCGCCCGTCGAAACGACGGTGAAGTGCGCAAGGTCCATACCGTAGCACTTGGCGCAGACGCCCCTGTGCGCCTTGCAGCCCAAAACTGAGCGGATCGCGATTCTGTCCTTGCCCTCGGCGTTGAGGGTCTCTATGACTTTCTTTGCGTCGGCGGCGGTCATAAATCTCGAAGCCGAAACGACCACCTCGCCGCTCTTGTTCTTAAGGTCGTGGACGAGGAAACGTCCGACCAGACGGTCGGCAAACGGTTCGATGACCTCGTTGCCGTTTCTTATCTCGAATACGTCTATGCCTTCGTCGGTGCCGCAGTCCTCCTCGGTGATGATAACGTCCTGCGCAACGTCGACAAGACGGCGGGTAAGATATCCGGAGTCGGCGGTCTTGAGGGCGGTATCGGTAAGACCCTTTCTCGCGCCGCGCGAAGATATGAAGTATTCGAGGACATTAAGTCCCTCACGGTAGTTGGCGCGGATAGGCATTTCGATGGTCGCGCCCGACGTATTTGCAATAAGTCCGCGCATACCGGCAAGCTGACGTATCTGGGCTATGGAGCCTCTCGCTCCGGAGTCGGACATCATATAAATCGGGTTGTATTTGTCAAGACCGTTCTGAAGCGCCGCAGTGACGTCGTCGGTCGCCTTGTTCCAGATGCTGATGAACTTGCGGGAACGCTCGGCTCTTGAAATCATACCGCGTTTATATTGCTTGTCAATCTTGTCGACCTGAGCGTCGGCGTCGGCAAGTATGTCCTTCTTTGCCGGCGGAACCACGGCGTCGCAGACTGCCACGGTTATAGCAGCCTTGGTGGAATACTTGAAGCCGAGAGCCTTGATTGAGTCGAGCACCTCGGAGGTGCGGGTGGTTCCGTGCTTGCGTATGCAGCGGTCGATGATGTCGCCGAGCTGCTTGTGCTTGACAAGGAAGCCTATCTCAAGGTCAAACTGCTTCGAGCTGTCCGTCCTGTCGACATATCCGAGATCCTGAGGAATATTTTCGTTGAAGATGAGTCTGCCGACGGTAGTGTCTATGATCTTCGAGACCTGCCTGTCGCCGATGGTCTTGGTGACCCTGACCTTTATCTTTGCCTGAAGCGTGACGATTCCCGCCTGATAAGCCATCATAGCCTCGTTGACGTCGCGGAATATCTTGCCCTCGCCGGGTTCATTGTCGCGCTCGAGTGTGAGGTAGTATGAGCCGAGAACCATATCCTGAGTAGGAACGGTGACCGGCTCGCCGGTGGCGGGCTTCAGGAGGTTGTTGGCGGCAAGCATAAGGAATCTCGCTTCTGCCTGAGCCTCGACCGACAGAGGAACGTGTACCGACATCTGGTCGCCGTCGAAGTCGGCGTTATAGGCGGTGCAGGCGAGCGGGTGAAGCTTTAAGGCTCTGCCTTCCACCAGCACAGGCTCGAATGCCTGAATACCGAGGCGGTGAAGGGTAGGCGCGCGGTTGAGAAGCACGGGGTGACCCTGAATAACATTTTCAAGGGCGTCCCAGACCTCGTTTTCGCCGCGTTCAACCTTTTTCCTCGCGGACTTGATATTTATATTCGGGTTGGTATCTACGAGTCTCTTCATAACGAACGGTTTGAAGAGTTCGAGAGCCATCTCCTTCGGGAGACCGCACTGATACATCTTAAGCTCGGGGCCTACGACGATAACCGAACGTCCTGAGTAGTCGACGCGCTTGCCGAGAAGGTTCTGACGGAAGCGTCCCTGCTTGCCCTTGAGCATATCGGACAGCGACTTGAACGCGCGGTTGTTGGGACCCGTGACAGGTCTGCCGTGGCGGCCGTTGTCTATAAGGGCGTCGACGGCCTCCTGCAACATTCTCTTTTCGTTCCTGACGATGATGTCGGGCGCGTCGAGTTCGAGCATTCTCTTAAGACGGTTGTTTCTATTGATGACCCTGCGATAGAGGTCGTTGAGGTCGGAGGTAGCATATCTGCCGCCGTCGAGGGGAACCATAGGTCTGAGGTCCGGCGGAATTACCGGCACTACGTCGAGAATCATCCACTCGGGACGGTTTCCGGAAGTTCTGAACGCCTCGACTATTTCGAGCCTCTTGAGAAGCTTGATGCGCTTCTGCCCCGTGGGCAAATCTTTGAGTTCGGCTTTGAGGCTGTTCGACAGCTCCTCGACGTCTATCTCCTCAAGAAGCTTCTTGATGGACTCCGCGCCCATTCCCGCGACAAAGGCGTCTTCATATCTCTCGCGCGCGTCCTGATATTCGCGCTCGGTGAGAATCTGCTTCTTTACAAGACCCGTATCGCCGGGGTCTATTACGATATACTTCGTGAAGTAAAGAACCTCTTCGAGCCTTTTCTGGCTTATGTCGAGCATCTGACCGATTCTCGAGGGAGTTCCCTTGAAATACCAGATGTGCGACACGGGCGCGGCAAGCTCGATATGTCCCATTCTCTCGCGGCGAACCTTCGCCCTTGTTACCTCAACGCCGCAGCGCTCGCATATCTTGCCTTTGAAGCGTATCTTCTTATATTTGCCGCAGTGACATTCCCAGTCCTTTGTCGGACCGAAGATGCGCTCGCAGTAAAGACCGTCGCGCTCAGGCTTCTGGGTACGGTAGTTGATGGTTTCAGGCTTTTCGACAACGCCGTGAGACCAGCTTCTTATCTGCTCGGGCGATGCAAGCCCGATCTTTATAGAATCACATACGTTAAAATCCAAAATACAAACCCTCTTTACTTTAGTTTAAACGTTGACGTTATCTTACATTATGTCCGCGTTGTCCGAATCGCCGTCTACTATCGAGTAACCGTCGAGACCGTCGGACTCTTCGTCGAAGTCTATCTCGGAATCGTCGTCGTAGTCGTCGGCCTGCTCGGTGTAGTCGTCCTCAACGGTATCCGCCTCATACGACATTCCGTAATCGCTTATCGGAGCGGGAATAATATCGGCGTCGTCATCGAAGTTCTGGGTGAGGTCTATCTCCTGTCCCTGCTCATCGAGCACTCTGACGTCGAGCGCAAGAGACTGAAGCTCCTTGACCATAACCTTGAACGCCTCGGGGATTCCGGCCTTCGGAACGTTCTGACCCTTGACTATAGCCTCGTAGGTCTTTACGCGTCCCGTAGTATCGTCCGACTTGACGGTGAGTATCTCCTGAAGAGTATACGCGGCGCCGTAGGCTTCGAGAGCCCAGACTTCCATTTCTCCGAACCTCTGACCGCCGAACTGCGCTTTACCGCCGAGCGGCTGCTGGGTTACGAGGGCGTAAGGTCCGACGGAACGCGCGTGAATCTTATCGTCGACGAGGTGGTGGAGCTTGAGGTAATACATTATTCCGACGGTTACGCGGTTATCAAACGGTTCGCCGGTTCTGCCGTCATAGAGGGTGGTCTTGCCGTCTTCGTCCATTCCGGCGAGGCGGAAGCACTCGCGGATATCCTCCTCGTGAGCGCCGTCGAAGACAGGGGTCATAATCTTCCAGCCGAGCTTCTTGGCCGCCATACCGAGGTGAACCTCAAGCACCTGACCGATGTTCATACGCGAAGGAACGCCGAGCGGGTTAAGAACGATGTCGAGCGGAGTGCCGTCGGCGAGGAAAGGCATATCCTCCTGCGAAAGAATCCTTGATACAACGCCCTTGTTTCCGTGGCGGCCCGCCATCTTGTCGCCCACAGATATCTTTCTCTTCTGGGCGATGTAGCATCTGACAAGCTGGTTGACTCCCGGACTCAGCTCATCGCAGTTTTCGGGGGTAAATATCTTGACGTCTATGATGACGCCCGACTCGCCGTGAGGAACTCTCAGCGAGTTGTCGCGGACCTCTCTCGCCTTTTCGCCGAATATGGCTCTTAAGAGCCTTTCCTCGGCAGTAAGCTCGGTCTCGCCCTTGGGAGTGACCTTGCCGACGAGAATGTCGCCGCTTCTGACCTCGGCGCCGATGCGGATAATGCCGTTTTCGTCGAGGTCCTTGAGAGCGTCGTCGCCCACGCCCGGAATATCTTTGGTGATTTCCTCGGGGCCAAGCTTGGTGTCGCGGCACTCTATCTCATACTCCTCAATGTGGATTGAGGTGTAAATATCGTCTCTTACAAGGCGCTCGTTAAGCAGAACGGCGTCTTCGTAGTTATAGCCCTCCCACGTCATAAAGCCGATGAGAGCGTTTCTGCCGAGCGAAATCTCGCCGTTGCAGGTCGCGGGACCGTCGCCTATGACCTGATGAGCCTCTATTCTTTCGCCTTTTGAGACTATCGGACGCTGGTTGGTGCAGGTGCCGGAGTTGGAACGCTTGAACTTAGTAAGATTGTAGGTTCTGAGCTCGCCCGAGTCCTCGCGCACAACTATAGTGGATGCGTCGACCTTTTCAACTACGCCCGCAGCCTCCGAAACCACCGCGACGCCGGAGTCAAGGCATGCCTTGTATTCCATACCCGTGCCGACGATCGGGTTCTCGGTGACGAGAAGCGGAACCGCCTGACACTGCATGTTCGCGCCCATAAGAGCACGGTTTGCGTCGTCGTTCTCGAGGAACGGAATCATAGCCGTCGCAACCGATACGACCATCTTCGGGGAAACGTCCATAAAGTCGATATTCTCGCGGTCGATTTCCATAATCTGGTCGCGGTAGCGCCCGTTGACCTTTGCGCGGGCAAACTTGTTGTCCTCGGTCAGCGGCTCGTTCGCCTGAGCAACCATATAATTGTCCTCGACGTCGGCGGTCATATAGACCACCTCATCGGTGACTACGCCCGTAGACTTGTCTACGCGGCGGTAAGGGGCTTCAATAAAGCCGTACTCGTTGATTCTTGCGAAAGTGGCGAGGTAGGAAATAAGTCCGATGTTCGGACCTTCGGGGGTCTCGACGGGACACATTCTTCCGTAGTGCGAGTAGTGAACATCTCGGACCTCGAAGCCTGCGCGGTCACGAGAGAGACCGCCGGGCCCGAGCGCCGAAATTCTTCTCTTATGCCTGAGCTCGGATAGAGGGTTGACCTGATCCATAAACTGCGACAGCGGGGAGCTTCCGAAGAACTCCTTGAGCGCCGCGGTCACGGGGCGAATATTGATGAGCGCGGTCGGGGTAACTACCTCGAGGTCCTGTGACTGAATATTCATTCTTTCGCGGATAACGCGCTCCATTCTCGCAAAACCTATACGGAACTGGTTCTGCAAAAGCTCGCCCACACAGCGGATACGCCTGTTTCCGAGGTGGTCTATGTCGTCCACGGTGCCGACTCCCTCGCAGAGGTTGAGGAAGTAGCTTATGGTGGCGATTATGTCTTCGATGACAATATGCTTGGGTATGAGCTCTTCGCGGCGCTGCCTTATCTGCTCGGCGATTTCTTCGTCGCCGTTAGCGGTTTCGAGTATCTCGCGCAGTACCTTGAATGATACCTTTTCGTTGATTCCGAGAGGCTTTGCGTCGAAATTGATGAAGCGGTCGATGTCCACCATCGCGCTGCCGATTATCTTTACCTCGTCGATGTCTACCTTGTGGGTGACCTCGCCGGTCGGGCTGGTGAGGGTCTCGCGCTTCTCGACGGTAACGTAAGCCTCGCTGACGCCCGCCGCCTCGATTTCGAGCGCGCGGTCCATAGAAATAGTCTCGCCCGCTTCCGCCATCACTTCGCCGGTCATCGGGTTGACTATCGGTCTTGAGAGCAGATGTCCGGCAAGTCTGGAAGCTATGCCAAGCTTCTTGTTGTATTTGTATCTTCCGAAGCGGGAAAGGTCATATCTTGCCGCGTCGAAGAACAGATTGTTCAAATGGGTGATCGCGCTGTCCACCGTGGGAGGCTCGCCCGGACGGAGCTTCTTGTATACCTCGAGAAGACCCTCCTCGGTGGTCGTAGTCGCGTCCTTCTGGACTATCGTCGCTTTCAGACGCGGGTCGTTGTTGAACATCGCGTCTATCTCGTCGTTGGTGCCGATTCCGATTGAGCGGATAAACGTCGTAATCGGTATCTTTCTGTTCTTGTCTATCCTGACGTATACCACGTCGTTAGAGTCCATTTCATATTCGAGCCACGCGCCGCGGTTCGGTATGACCGTCGACTTGAAAAGCTCCTTACCGGTCTTGTCCCTCTCGACGGCATAATAAACGCCGGGCGAACGCACGAGCTGGGAGACTATGACTCTCTCGGCGCCGTTTATTACAAAGGTTCCGGACGGGGTCATGAGCGGAAAATCGCCCATATACACCTCGGAGTCCTTTATCTCGCCTGTTTCGAGATTGTTTAGCCTCGCGGTAACTCTGAGAGGCGCGGCATAGGTCGTATCCCGCTCCTTGCACTCGGCTATCGAATACTTAGGCTCGGCGTCGAGCCTGTAATCAATAAAGCTCAGCTCTAAGGTTTCGTTGTAGTCCTTTATGGACGCAACGTCGCGGAATACCTCCTTCAGTCCCTCATCCAAGAACCACTGATAGGACTTTTTCTGTACCTCAATGAGATTCGGCATCTCAAGAACCTCGTTTATCTTCGCGAAGCTCTTTCGGACGTTCTTGCCGAGCTGCACGTCCCTGACATTCATTGGCGCTCACTCCTTTTTGAAATTAAGAGAACGAATACAAAATAATCTGTATGGCTTTTCAACGCTTTTGTGGATTGTTGCCAAATTTGCGGCTCAAATGTTTAAAAATTTCTCCACAAAATTTTTCATTTTGGGGCAAAAATGCCGTTTTTGATAACAAAGCGCTTATTTGCCATTTTGACTATGATACATAATCGACTATACTACAACTTTTGCTCCAAGTCAAGAAGATTTTTGCCGAAAAACGATTTTCGTCGCATCAAGCAAGTAAAAGACCTTTACAGCAAATTTTTTGGTGATATTAACCAAAAAGCCGCCGCAAAAACGGAGAATAGAGGTCGGAAGACGTCGGATTTCGCGGGCAGGTTAATCCGCCTCAAAAAAATTTTTTCGGCGTGTGCAATATTTTGCCTTTCAAAAGCGTATTACAGGTGAAAGGACAAAACCGTAACCGAATTTTAAACATTTGTTACCGAAATGTTCTTGAATTTTAGCCGCGACGGTCTATTATTTAAGTATAGTCAAGGCATAAGAAAGGTTGGTAAATATGAAACGTAAACTTGCAATTATCCTTGCCGCTCTCACAGCGGTACTCATTCTCGCGGGCTGCGGCTCTAAAGCTATGTATGAAGATTCTGCGCCGATGGAAAACGGCTACTTCGGCTGGGACTCCGACGTAGCGGACGTCGCCACGCAAGACTATGACGGGAATTACGACGATATACTTGTCGAGGCGCCTGCGGAAGCAACCGCGCCGAACACCGCCGGAGGCGAGGCGGATATCTCGGAAGTACCGGAGGGAACCGAGAGAAAGCTCATAAAAAACGGTTCTCTTGATCTCGAGACCACCGATTTCGACGAACTTATCTCAGAGCTTGAATCGAGCGTGAGTGCAAACGGCGGCTACATACAGAACTGCTCCTCAAGCGGAAGCGCCGACAGAGGCAACCGCTATTCAAACTACACCGTAAGGATACCTGCTACCCGCTACGAAACCTTTGTAAACGCTGTCGGCAATATGGGGACTGTCACATCGTCGAGCGAATACGTAGACGACGTAACGCTTGAATACATCGACGTCGAGGCAAGGCTCGCGGCTCTTACCGCCGAACGGGACAGCTTTATGAAGCTTATGGACCGCGCCGAAACGGTCGAGGAAATTTTGCAGATTCAGAGCTACCTCACCGACGTCAACTATCAGATTGAATCTTACACCTCCCGTCTCAACTCGCTGAAGAATCAGGTCAGCTACAGCACCGTCAACCTGAGCATCCGTGAGGTTAAAAGGGTCACTCCCGCCGCTCCGAAGACTGTCGGCGAGCGAATCTCCCAGAGACTCGGCGACAACCTTTACAATATTAAAGAGGACGCAAAGAGCTTCTTTGTAGGATTCGTAAGCTCGCTCCCCTATCTCGCGATATACGCAATCGTCATTATTATAATAGTTGTGATTATAACCGCGATCGTGAAGTCGCGCAAGCGCAGAAATCAGGCAAACAACGCCGTCCGGTCAACCGAGGACAGCGAAAATAAGAAGTGATAAAATATATTTGCAAAGCCGCTCTCGCCCGAGGGCGGCTTTCTTGCATTATAGTAATTATTTATTGCACTATCGTGAAATATTTTTTAAAAGGGTTGCTATTTTTGGTCAAAAAGTATATAATTATTTCATTAAACCCCCAAGGAGGTTATTTATTATGAACATTATCAAAAGGCTTACCGCAGTGACGGTTCTTGCGGTACTTATTATGAGCCTGTTCGCTTCGGCGGTTCCGGTATTTGCGGACGCATCCGCATCTTCCGCGTCTCAGCCGATTGTCGCCACGGCGGAAAAACCGTTCAGAAGAGTAGTTTCGCCTGAGCAGCCGATGTGGCTGGTACATATCGACTCGTGGGTCAACGCCGACCCCGAAAAGCTCATAGATGCCATACCCGAAGATATCCGTCCGTACGTTGTCTTCAACATCTCGATGTCGGTGAGCTGGAACGAGGAAGAGCAGCGTTTCACTCTGGTCGAATACGGTTATGAGCTTGCCAAATCGTGGCTTCGCGCCTGCGCCGAAAAAGGCGTCTGGGCGATGATTCAGCCCGCGAGCGGCGGACCCTGCCACTTTCCCGACTACGACCCCGCCGAAATCAACTACGACGACACCATATTCGGCGAATTTTTCCGTGAATATCCCAACTTCCTCGGCTTCAACTACGCAGAGCAGTTCTGGGGCTTTGAAAACTACGTCAAAGGCTTCCCCATCACCGCCGAGGAGCGTTACATTCACTTTACCGGTCTTCTGGAGCTGTGCCACAAATACGGCGGCTACCTCGTGGACAGTTGGTGCGGAACCGAATACGGGCAGTCCATCAACCCCCTTGCTATGATAAAGCGCATACCCGAGTTTGAGGAAGCTGCGCGCAAATACAGCGACAACCTGATCCTGCTCGAAAAATATACCACATTAAGCTATAAAAACGATATGGAGAGCTTTATTCTCGGCACATATCTCTCCGGTTACTGCGGAAACTTCGGAATCCGCTACGACAGCTGCGGCTGGACCGACGAGAGCGGCGAGGGAACCGGCGGCTATGCCCTGTCCACCAGTCTTCCCTTGCAGTTTGAAAGATTTGTCCTCAACGGTATGACCGTCATCGACGGTCCCGAGCTCACTTGGGTTGACGACATTCTCGAAGCCAACCCCGAAGTCGACAGCAAGGGCTACAGCATCAGAAAGTGGGAACCTACCGCCCAGTTCACCAACGTTATGGTGGATATGTTCCGCAAGGTCGTGAACGGCGACTTTAGAATCCCCTCTCGCGAGGAGGTAATCGCCCGCACCAAGCTTATACTCGTCAACGACGTTGAAACCGGAAAGGACGACGACAAATACTGCACCCCTGCCGACTTCTTCGACGGCGTATATAAAATGGAAGAAGACGGCTATCTCAAGGACAATCACTCCTTCTACAAGTCCTCCGGACGCTACCCCACCCTGCCCACCACCGCGGGATTTGCAGACAAAAAATACGAGGACCTGTTTGAGAAAGTAATCTATAAATCGGAATACAAAGACCTCTGGCCCACTATCGAGGACAAGGTTGCCGACCTCAACGACATGTTTGAAGAGCAGTACACCGGCGACGCCTACGCGGGCAGATTCGAGAACACCTGGGTCACCTACAATCCGTACAAGAGAAACCAGACCGCCAGCTCGACGATAAACCTCAAATACAACACCGCCGAGAGCATAGGCATATCGTATCCGCGTTACTCTACGGGACTTATCAGCGAATACTCGGATCACATCGACCTTTATCTGAATAACTACAACGAGGGTTCGCCCATTCAGTACAAAGACGACGTTATAACCATAAACGGCGCTTCCGATAAGCCGAGCTTTGAGCTTACCGACAGAGGCGTGGGAACGATGAAGCCCAAGGCTTCCGAGGACTGGTCAAACGGCGTATATACCCTCACAGTCAGCCACAACGGACCTGTCAGCGTGACCATCAACTGCTCCGGCTCCGCAACCGGCAGGCTCACCGACTACACCGAAGCCGCTCTTGAAACCCCTGCGGTACCAGAGGTCTATACCGGTCAGCTCCAGCACGAAGGCGAGCTTTTCGACACGATGAACGCCGACCAGATAGTCAAAAACGGCGCGGGCGGAAATGTCCGCAACTACCTCGGACAGGGCTATCTCATTCTGGGTATGTATAAAGACTCGAGAGCGCGCGAAACCGTCGACATCAAGCAGGCAGGCACCTATATGCTGACCCTGCGCTACCGTGCCGGCGGCGGAAATGCCGCAGTATACGCCAACGGAAGCAAATCAACCGTAGAGCTTGAAGACACCGACGGCGAATGGGCCACCGTTCCTCTTAACGTCAACCTGAAAAAGGGTCAGAACACCGTTGAAATAAGGCTCAACGAAGACCTGCCCTCCAAGCTGTACGTCGACTGCTTCACGCTCGATCTTGTCAAGGCAGGCGGAAGCTCCCCCATCCTGCTCATCATTATTATCGCTGTGGTTATAGTTCTGCTTGCGGCGGTAATAGCGGTGGTAATTGTCAAGAAGTCAAGTAAAAGCTGATTTCGTGCAAACAATATTGCGTGAAACTCTCGGATAGAAAAATTTTTCAGTAAAAATTTGGCGCTTTCGTCTATGGATTTGTGAATTGTGCTAAAGTATAATATTATTGTCGGACAATGTCCGCAAAATAAGCAAAAGTTTATTATTACAGGAGGATCACTATGAAAAAAATTCTTGCTGTCATCCTCGCTCTGACCTTTGCGCTGTCTATGACTTCGCTGGTTTTTGCGGCGGATGAAATCGAAATTCCGCTCGTTGCCGATAGCGTAGGCGCCGGCGGTTCAAAAGCAGAAGAACTCACCCTTGCTGAGGGCAGCATCACTGCCGACGGAATCGGTCTGTTCTGCCTTAAAATCCCCGAGAACGTTCCTCTCGGCGATACAGTCGTTGTTCACATTAAGGGAACCTGCGACGGAGACTTCCGTGCTTGGCTCCTTGCCGCTACGAACTCAAACCGCACTTTCTCTAACCAGTGGAAGAGTTCCGACAACGGTCTCACCGCTCCCTGCGAGTTTGAGAAATACATAGAGCTCATCGCCGAAGACTTCGACCAGACCGGCGCCACCGAAGCCGACTCCGTAGCTTTCAAGGCTCCGTCCTATGACTCTATGCTTGAAAACCTCACCCTCACCTATGTGGGAATCATCTACGCTCCTATGTCTGAGGTAGAGGGCAGCGCAGCCGAAGAGCTCCAGCCGTTTATGGATCAGTCCAACGCCGCTGTTGAAGCCGCTAACGCCGCCACCGACGATGCCGGCCGCGATGCCGCTCTTGCAGACGCTCAGGCTGCCGCTGATGCCATCGCCGAAAAGGCAACCCTCGGTTTCCCGAGCGTTACTGCCCTTCTCGACGCCGCCAACGACAACGTCAAGACCATCAAGAACCTCATCACCAGCGCCGCTTCCGCCGCCATTATGGAGAGCATCCAGAGCTACATAGACACCGTCAATGCCGCTCTTGAGACCGCTAAGGCCGCCGGCTCCGACGTTGCAGCAGTTGAGGCCGCTCTTGCCGAAGCTCAGACCGCCTGCGACTATGTCGAGGGCGTAGCCAACGAGAATGACTACAACACCATCACCGCCGCTTCCCGCGAGCTGAAGCTCACCGTCCGTGAGATCGAATCCGTTCTCGAAGACGCCAAGAAGCTCAAGGCCGACGAAGAAGCCAAGGCCGCTGCCGAGGCAGAGGCTAAGCGCAAGACCACCATCACCGTCGTCGTAGTTATCGTCGTCATAGTTGTTGTGGTTGTTATCGCAGCCGTAGTTCTCAGCATTCTCAAGAAAAAGAAGAAGTAATTCCTTCACCGACAAACAAAATAAAAAGCAGCCGCTGAAGGTAGCCCCTAATAAAACAACATTATAATTGTTTTCCGAACCGATGTATTATTGCATCGGTTCGTTTTTTATGTCCTCAAACAGGCTTTTCGGCAGGATTCCCGCATAGTTATAGGAAATATCTATGTCCACCACCCGCTTGCCGTTGACTTTCTTAGGCTTGTGGACGTATACCGCCTTAACTAAATCATTGAGCATTTCGGGCGTCAACTCGGTCATCTCTAAATATTTCTTGACCTTGGCGATGAATTTATCGATGCTGTCCGCTTGCTCCTCCTGCTGCTCGATCTCTGCTGTCAACGCTTGCAGCTTTTCACGCAATTCAGCCTGTTCGGTTTCATAGTCGCCCGAAAGCATCTCATATCTTGCTTCTGAAAGTCTTTGATTGGCATAGTCCTCATAGACTTTCTTGAAAAGCCTGTCAAGCTCGTCAATCCTGCGTTCAATCTGATTGACCTGCTTTTTCTTGCTTGCAAGAGCCTTTTTCATTTCGGATTTTTGCATAGCTCCGAGTGCCACCCTAAACTTTTCTTCATAATTTGCAACAAGCCACATAACAGTGCGAATGTGGTGAAGAACGCCTTGCTCGAGTATTACAGCTCGAATGAAATGGGTTTTGCAAACATCTTTACCCTTTGTCCTCGACGTCGAACAGATAAAGTAATCCTGCCTTTTCTCAAAGTTGTTGGTTGTGCAGTAGTACATCTTCGCCTTGCAATCGGCGCACCTTACAATGCCCGAAAACATATTCGTCTTGCCTGTCCTCGTCGGTCTGCGCTTGTTCTTGCGAAGCTCCTGCACGCGGTTAAACGTATCTTCGTCAACAATCGGCTCGTGAGTATTCGGAAAAATTCGCCACTGTTCTTTGGGATTGTCAACGGTCTTTTTGATTTTGTACGACTGTCTATGCGTCTTAAAGTTGACTGTTTGACCAAGATATTCGGGACGTTCGAGAATTTCGCTGACCGTTTTCTGATCCCAATCATAATCATTCATCGGAAGACAATTTTTGATGGGTTTTCCGATTTTCTGATAGTGAATTGTTGGAGTATCAATTTGCTGATTCTTTAGAATCCTTGCAATCTGAGTAGGACCGTTTCCCGCGACACATAGTCCGAAAATGTCCTTAACAACCGCCGCAGCTTCCGCGTCAACTATCCACCGTTTCTTATTTTTGGGGTCTTTCAAGTAGCCGTACGGCGGGTTTGTGCAAAGGTATTCGCCCGATTCTCCCTTTGCCTTAACTACGGCACGGATTTTTTTCGAGGTGTCCTTGGCGTACCATTCATTAGTCAACCTTGCATAAAGCATGACGGGTTTACAGTTCCACAAAGCCTACGAAATTGTAGTAGATGTTGATGTCCC
>CANQVG010000028.1 GCA_947627235.1 uncultured Clostridia bacterium
AAAATTCAATAGGCAAAATGACGGCTTTATTCTGCACTGAAAAAATAATTTGGGCAATCTTTCAAAAAACAGTGGAAATTCCGACGGGAAGGTGCTATAATGTATAATGAAAAAATATGCGACCGGAGAGTTTTGCTATGCAGAAAACCGTTTTGGGACTTAAAACAGAATACATCGAGCGCGGCGAGGGAGATATCGTCCTGATGCTGCACGGTTGGGGCAGCCGGGCGGAGCTTTTTGACGGACTAATTGAGCTTTGCTCCCACAGATACCGCGTTCTTTCGCCGGATATGCCCGGCTTCGGCGGCACCGAAGAACCCAAAGAGCCGTGGGACGTCTCAAAATACGCCGATTTTATCCTCGAATTTTTAAAACCATACGCTCCGAAATCCGTGATACTTCTGGGACACAGCTTCGGCGGCAGGGTGATTTTAAAGCTCACCAAACGCGAACTGCCCTTTGAAATCAAAAAAATAATCCTCGTAGATTCTGCGGGAATCAAACCGAAGAAGTCTTTAAAACAGAAGCTCAGCCTTATATGCTACAAAACCGGAAAAGGCGTTTTGTCGCTGCCGCCGATAAAAGCGGCGTTCCCCGAGGCGCTTGAAAAGATGCGCAAAAAGCGCGGCTCGGCGGACTACAATTCCGCGACGCCGATTATGCGTCAGACTCTCGTCAGGGTCGTGAACGAAGACCTTAAGCACACCCTGTCCGGCATAAAGGCGCCGACGCTGCTCATCTGGGGAACTGCCGACACCGCCACTCCACTAAAAGACGCCGAGCTTATGGAGAAGCTTATTCCCGACGCGGGACTGGTAAAGGTCACGGGCGCAGGACACTATTCTTTCCTCGAAGCCCCGGAATACGTCGGGCGGGTCGTGGCGTCGTTTCTGAATATAAACTGACGGAGGCTTTATATGGAACTTTTCAAGCTTTTCTGCGCGATTTTCGCGACTGCACTCTATTTCGCGGCGTCGCTGCTCTCGCTGCGGCATTTTATCCATATGTTCCAACTCAATTCCTACAAGCCGAAAGTCCAGCTCAAATGGCTGAAAGAAAACGCGCGCGGATTCTTTGCGGGGCATCTTGCCATAGCGGCTGTCGGAATAGTATGCGGCGTGCTGTCGGTTGTCCTGCCGATGAGTTCGGTTATGCAGGGATTTTTATGCCTTTTGATATCGGCTGCGTTACTTGCTTCGGCGCTCGCTATGAAGCCTATACCCGCGAAAATTCCCTTGAAATATACCGCACGGGTCAAGCGCCTGATATTTACGCTCGCAGTCATATATATTCTCCCCGCCGCCGCACTCTTTGCGCTGTATGACTGGGGCTTCACCGTGGTTTTCACGGCTGCATATACGCTGTGGGTACTTGCGGCTCCGTTTGCCGTGCTTCTTGCCAACGTTATCAACCGTCCTGTCGAGCAGGCTATAAACCGTCACTATATAAACGACGCCAAACGTATCCTCCGCGAATGTCCGAACCTGACCGTAATCGGCATTACCGGAAGCTTCGGAAAGACATCCGTAAAATATTTCCTCGACGAGCTTCTGAGCGTAAAATATAACGTCCTCAAAACCCCCGGCAACTTCAACACCCCGCTCGGCGTCGTGAAGACGGTAAGGGGCGAGCTGAGAGCGACTCACGACATCTTCCTCTGCGAAATGGGCGCGAAGAACGTAGGCGACATCAAAGAAATCTGCGACATCGTACACCCGAAGCACGGCATAATCACCTCTGTCGGACCTATGCACCTTGAAAGCTTCGGCAGTCTTGAAAACGTCAGGAAGACGAAATTCGAGCTTGCCGACGCCCTGCCCGAAGACGGCTTCCTCTGGCTGAATACGGACAACGAAAATATCCGCGAAGGTTCGCAGAACAGACGCTTTATCGGCTACGGCGTCGACTCGCGTGACGGCTATTATGTCGAGAATCTCAGTGTGACATCCTCAGGCTCGGAGTTTGACGTCGTATCGCCGTCGGGCGAGCGCTGCTCCTATAAAACAAAGCTGATAGGCCGTCACAACGCTGTCAATATCTGCGGAGCTATAGCCGCCGCGAACACCCTCGGCATACCGCTTTCAGACCTCAAACCCGCCGTACGCCGCCTCGAAAGCGTACCTCACCGCCTTGAACTCAAGCAAAACGGCGATGTGACCGTTATCGACGACGCCTACAATTCCAACCCCTCCGGCGCGAGAGCCGCTCTCGAAACCCTCTCGATGCTCGACGGGTACAGAATCCTCGTCACGCCGGGAATGGTGGAGCTTGGCGGCGAAAGCAGAGAACTCAACCGAGAATTTGGAAGCGAAGCGGCGGAGGTCTGCGACTACGTCGCTATAGTGGGCGAAACCAACGCAGAGGCGATACGCGAAGGACTTGAGAAAAAGGGATATCCCGAGGAAAAAACATATCTCGCCAAGGACCTCGGCGACGCGATGCGCCGCGTATACTCCTTGACAACCGACGGAAAAAAGAAGATAATATTACTCGAAAACGACCTGCCCGATAACTACTGACGGCGGCTCGCAAACTGACAAAGGGGTTGTAACATGAAAATCAAAGTTGCGCTTTTGTTCGGCGGAAAATCCGTCGAACACGAAATTTCAATCATATCCGCGCTTCAGGCGGCACAGAGCCTCGACCGCGAAAAATACGACGTCATACCCGTCTACATATCGAAGTCGGGCGAGATGTACTGTGGCGACAGAATCGGCGACATTGAAGCCTATAAGGACATAAAATCGCTGCTCGCCGAAAGCTATACCGTCGCTTTTGCAAGGACCGATGGCAGGGCCGCGATAATCCGCACATCGCCTAAGCTTCTGCAAAAGCCGCTTGTCGATTATGTGGACGTTGCGTTCCCGGTAGTTCACGGCACCAACGTCGAGGACGGCACAGCGGCGGGATACCTAAATATGCTCGGAGTTCCGTATGTCGGCTGCGACGTGCTTTCGGCGGCGCTCTCAATGGACAAATACGCTATGAAGGTCATATTCAGGGACCACGGTATACCCGTACTCGACTGTGCGGTAATTGACTCCGACGAATACCTGAACGGCGAAGACGCAGTAATCCGCGACGTTGAGGAAAAGATAGGCTACCCTGCTATTGTCAAGCCGGTAAACCTCGGTTCGAGCGTGGGCATCTCAAAGGCGGACTGCCGCGAAAAGCTATCGGAAGCCCTTGAAGAAGCTTTCCTGTACGCGGGCAGGGTACTCGTAGAGCGCGCAATCACAAACCTCACCGAGGTCAACTGCTCGGTCCTCGGAAACGCTCATAAAGCCCGCCCGTCGGTCTGCGAGAGACCTGTGGGAAGCGATGAAATTCTCAGCTACGAGGACAAATACCTCGGCGGCTCGAAGTCGGCTAAAGGTATGGCGTCGACAAAAAGGGTGATTCCCGCCGACATCTCGGACAGTGACACCGAAAAAATCAGACTGCTCGCGGTGAAAGCGTTCAAGGCACTCGGCTGTTCGGGCGTTGCGAGAATTGATTTTCTCATCGACAACGACTCGGGCGAAATTTACCTCAATGAGATAAATTCCATTCCCGGCTCGCTTTCGTTCTACCTCTGGGAGCCTGCTGGGGTAAAATATTCAGAGCTCCTCGACGAGATGATTTCCCTCGCCCTCGAACGCGCCCGCGAAAGCTCGAAGATAACCTACGCGTTTGACACAAACGTCCTCTCAGGCGTAAAGCTCGGCGGTCTTAAAGGCGCAAAGGGAAAAGCGTAAATTAAAATACAAAAAAGCGGAAGTTCTCCATTTAAGGGACTTCCGCTATACATAAAAATGCAAATCGGCGGAGCCTTTGGCCTCGCCGATATTTTTTATTCTATTACCTCGGAGGTCACATTTCCCTCCTCGTCATACTCCATTTTAACCGACTCGTATTTTACGTCGTTCTTATATCTGTCCTGCCAGAAAGTCTTGACGGTAGTGCCGTCGGGGTAAAAGGTCTGCTCGCCCGTGTCAAGGAAAAACTCCCCGTCTTCGTTAGTGGCGGTATTTTCCCAGAACGCGCGGGTCAGGCTGCCGTCCTCACTGTAATACAGCTCGCTGTAGTCGGTGGATGTATAGCCGCGCGCATAGTCGATTATCTTTTCGCAGTAATCCCTGCCGAGCGCAACGGTATACCTGCACATTTCACCGGTCTCGGTATCGAAATACAGGTTTTTCTTTCCGACTGCCGTCTTGTCGCCCTCGTTTTCATACAGGTAGTACATCTGCTCCGAAATCACGCCGTTCGCGTCTTTGACTTCGTAGATAAGCTGGCTGTAATAGCCGTCATATTCGTCGCTGTCGAGACTGACCTCGCCGGCGCGCTTCGACTCGACCGGTTTACTGCCGCATGCCGCAAATACAGCCAACACGCTCACTGCCGCCAGAAAACAGGCGATAATTCTTTTAATCATTGTATCAAACCCTCTTGTATTCCCCGGGATATATTTTAAGATGCGACTAAGCCGATAAGCCGAGTTTTGTCGTGTACGGCAATCTATCTACGCCGCGCGTCGCCGCGAAGCTCCAGCCACCTTTAACGGTATGCCCGCCGAGCAGACGTTATAAGCATACCGAACCAATCGGTGTTGCATCGGGTAGGGTTTACACGACGGAGCGGTCTCCCGCCCCTCGGTGAGCTCTTACCTCGCCTTTTCATCCTTGCCGCCGGTATTACCGTCGGCGGTAATTTTCTGTTGCACTTTCCCTAAGGTCGCCCTCGGCTGCCGTTAGCAGCTACCCTGCTCTTTGATGCTCGGACTTTCCTCATTCACCGGTTTCAACCGATGCCCGCTGCCGTATGGCTTACTCGCAAATTGTATTCTACAACAGTTTTTGCAGATTGTCAACACTTATTCGTCCGAAAAAACCGCGCGTACATTTTTGCGAAAACAAATCCGCACCGGCTCCGCGACATCTTAACGCAGATTGAACGCAAAGCCGATGCTTCAGTTTCAAACCGTATTTCTTTAGGTACAATCAACGGATGCTTCCGTGAACGAGCTTGTCGTAATACACACTGTACTTAATGTCTGCGGTTTCAATCAAATTGTCTATATATTCGTTGAATTTCTTGTTGACATACTTTTCACGGACAGTATCCCAGTTTTCCTCCACATAGTCGGTCTGTTCAAGCCTCTGGAGAATATGATAGCCATAAGAAGTCTCGACGATACCGCTTATTTCGCCGACTTCAAGCTCAAACGCAGACTTTTCAAACGGCTCCACCATTTCGCCGTAGGTGAAGAAATAGCCCTCGGTATTGCCGCTCATTGACGGGTCTTCGCCAACCTCCTGAGAAAGCTGATAGAGGTCTTCACCGTTTTGGATTCTCGCGAGAATCTCCTCGGCGTATTCAAGGGCAGCTGCCTTGAGTTCTTCCTCAGTTGCGTCCTCATATCCCTCTTCGCCGCTGAAATGGTCGGAGAGTATCAGAACGTGGTAGACCCTTCTCCAATTCTCGGCTAAATCCGCTTTTATTTCGTCGTCCGAAGGCGAGAGCTGCGCGCCCTCCTTCTGGAACAGCTCCTCATAAACTCGGTTGCTCATAAACTGACGGGTAACTATCCTTTTGAGCAGGTCTTCGGTTATCGAGGACTCCTCGAGCGCTTCTTCAAATGCCTCGGGAGAATCAAAGGAGTTTCTCTGCTCCTCCATATAGGCGTCTATCTCGGCATAATCCTCGTCGGTAAGCTCTAATCCGTACTCCTTGGCGAGAATATCTCCCCAGCAGTTGTCAAGGGTCAGGTATTCGGTGTAATCAAGAAGGCTTTTGAAATACTCGGGGTTTGACTCCCAGGTAGCTTCGTCGATGCCGGAGAAATACGAAGCCTCGACATAGTTATACATATATCTGTACTCGTCAAAAGGAACCTCGACGCCGTTTACCGTCATCATTATAAGACCGTCGGTGTCGATAAACTCGCCGTCGATATTCAGAAGGCTTTCCTCCACGGTCTTATCGCCGCAGGCGCTGAACGCCGCAACAGTCATCACAAGCGCCGTTACAAGCGCCATTAGCTTTTTGATACTCATTTTCTATTCTCCAATCGGGTTTATTATTTGAATATTTTACCCCGCCATTATGAAAGTTATGTGAAAGCAGTCTGAAACTTACCGAGCCTGCTCCGAAAGTCTTATATCCTTGACGTAAAACGCCCAAGTCAGAATGTCCACGCCCTCGGTTATCGACTTGTTATAGCCGATCTTGTAGTAGGTATAGGCTATCGGAACGATGGGGACCTCGTCGGTGATGATGTCGAGCGCCTGCTGCAAGAGTTTCTCGCGCTCAGCCGGGTCGATGCTCGCCTGCTGGCTTTCCAAAAGCGCGTCTACCTCGGGATTCGAGTAGGACGGAACGTTGGAACCGCCCTCGCCCATAAAACCGGAGTAGAAGATTCCCATTATGTTTCCCGACATGTCGGAGTAGTCCGACTCCCATTCAAACAGCCCCATATCGAAGTTTCGGGTGCCGTCGGGACTTATGTCGCCGCCAAATTCACAGTTTATAAGCTCGTCCTGCGAGACTTTTTCAATATTTACGTTTATTCCTATTTCCTTGAGCGCGCTCTGAAGCGCAAGCGCTATCGAGACGTTCATATTCTGCTCGTCTACCATAAGGTCGCAGTCAAAGCCGTCGGGATAAGCCGACTGCGCAAGATAGTTCTTCGCGTTCTCAACGCTGTATTCGATGCCTTTCTGAGATGCGGCGTAGTTTTTCCAGCCGTCGCGGTCGTAGGTATAGAGCATTTCACCCATAGGCAGCGCCGTGGCAGCCTCGCCTACCTCTCCGACAATGCCGGACGCTATCGACTGCTTATCCACAACGCTCGCAATCGCACGCCTTACGTTTACGTCGTTGAAAGGCGCAACCTCGCAGTTAAAGGCAAGCATAATGAAGTTGGTCGAATCTTTTAAGAGAACGTCGGTGTTCTTTCCGTCCCTAACCGTAGGAATGAGCTCGGCAGGAAGCATTGTATCCATATCTATGTTGCCGTTGGTAAGCTCCTGTATCCTCGTGGTGTCGTCGCTTATGACCACAAATTCGACATTGTCAACCACATCTTCGTTTTCCGAATAGGTCTTGTCCCAGTAGTTTTCATTGCGCGAGAGCTTTACCTCGGTGCCTATCACCCATTCGTCGACCTTATACGGACCCGTGCCGATTATAAGACCTGTAGGCTTGCCGAAATCTTCACCCTTTTCCTCGCAGTAGGACTTCTTTACAACATGTCCCGCCGCTGTAGAAAACACATACTGCCAAGTGGCGTCGGGTTCAAAGAGCTTTACGGTAAACTGCCAGTCGCCGGTCTGCTCTATAGACTCGACGTTGTCATACATCCACGCGAGATAGGAGGCGACATTTTCATCGCGGTATCTGTTGAGCGAGAACAGGACGTCCTCCATTGTCATCGGGGTGCCGTCCGAGAAGCAGACGTCGTCGCGCATATTGTAGACGTAGGTCAGCTCGTCCTTTGCCTCCCAGTCCCTGGCAAGCTGCGGCGAAACGCTTCCGTCGGCGTTGAGGCGGAGTATTCCCTCCGTCACCTGCAAAATCACGCTTATAGTGGGGCCGTCATAGGCAAAGGCGGGGTCGAGCGCGGTTATATCCGATATCATAGATATACGCAGGGGCTTATCAGCCGGACTGCCCTGCCGGCCGCAGGAAGTCAAAGCAAGCGCGGCGATGAGCAGCGCAAGAACGGTTGAAAGAATTTTTTTCATAGTGTATCCTCCTTGAAAATGGGGTTATTCCGGACGCACTACAGGCGTGCGTCCAAAAGACGTTTTGTGTATTCGTGCTTTGGCGAACCGAGAACCTTTTCGGTGTCGCCGATTTCTACGAGTTCACCTTTATACATCACTCCTACGCGGTCGCTTATATGACCTATAACCGCGAGGTCGTGCGAGATAAAGAGTATAGCTATGCCGAGACTTTCGCGCAAATCCGAGAGCAGGTTGATTATGTTTGCCGACACGGAGACGTCGAGCGACGACACCGCTTCATCGGCTATAAGCACCCTCGGGCCGCACAGCAGCGCCCTCACTATCGCGAGACGCTGGAGCTGTCCGCCCGAAAGCTCCTTCGGTCGGCGCTTTAAAACGCTCTCCGCAAGCCCCGTCGTCTTTAAAAGCTCCGAAATCTTTTCACGGCACTCCTGCTTTTCAAGACCGAGGTCACGCCCCGCGCCGATAAGTCCGGAGCCTACGGAATAGGCGGGGTTAAATGTGTCTGCGGGGTTCTGAAAGACCATCTGAATTTTCGGTCTGAGGTTCTTTATCGAACTTTTGCCGAGCTTTTCTCCGCAGACGTATATTTCACCGCTGTCGGGGCGCAGCAGACCCATACACAGACGCGAAAGGGTGGATTTTCCGCTCCCCGATTCCCCCGCGACGCCGAGTATCTCGCCCGCCGAAAGCTCAAAGCTCACGTTCCTGACTGCCTCCGTTTCGACGCCGTCCTTTATGAATGTCTTACAGAGATTTTTTACCTCAAGAACGGTTTCAGTCATCCGGTTCGCCCCCTTTTATGCAAGCGGCGAAGTGGGTCGGCGAATAACCGCGCATTGAAATATCCTTAAGGCAGTCTTCGCAGACGCTTTTGCATCTCGGAGCGTAGGGACAGCCCGCTATGTCGCCGTAAACGTCGGGCAGCGCCCCTGTGACCGATTCAAGCCTGCCCTTTTCGCACGCCCTCGGTATGCTTTTCAGAAGGTCTTGGGTGTAGCAATGTCTCGGGTTTTGCGTGACCTCGTCGGCGGTGCCGCTCTCGGCAATCAGCCCCGCGTACATAACGTATACCCTGTCGCAGATGCGTTTAACAACCGAAAAATTGTGGGTAACTATCAAAACAGCCATATTCCGCTCTTTCGAGAGCTTCTTTAAAAGCGCGAGAATCTGCGCCTGAGTGACGGAATCGAGCGCGGTGGTAGGCTCGTCGCACAAAAGCAGCCTCGGCTCCGAGCTTATAGCCATAGCTATGCAAACTCTCTGGAGCTGCCCGCCCGAAAGTTCCCCCGGAAGGCACTTCAGACGCATTTCGGGTTCGCTTATGCCTACGCTTTCAAGCAGCCCGACGGCGGTTTTGCGCGCTTCCTGACGCTTTACGCCGCTATGGGCTAAAATGACGTCCTCCATCTGCCTGCCGACGGTTATTATCGGGCTCAAAGCCGTAGAGGAATCCTGCAAAACCATCGAAATCTCGCCGCCGCGGATTTTTTGAAGCTCTTTTTGTTTAAGAGCCAACAAGTCGACGGTCGCGCCGCTTTTGAGACGGTAAAGAATCTGTCCGCGCACTTCGGCGCGCTCCGCATTGTGAAGCCCGAGCACCGACTTTGCCGTGAGGGTCTTGCCGCAGCCCGACTCTCCCACTATACCGACAACCTCTCCCTCGCCGACGCTTAGCGAAACGCCTCTCACTCCCCTTGCCACTCCGTAGGCGGTCAGAAGCCTGACCGAGAGGTTCTTTATCTCAAGGAGCTTATCCATATCTTAGCACGCTCCTTTTCAGCTTTCGGCGCGTGGGGTCGATATAGCGCTGAACGCCGTCTGAAAGAATGTTTATCGAAATTACCGTCACCGCTATCGCTATGCCGGGCGCGAGCGCCGAGAGCGAACGGGTAAATATCAGGTTTCTCGACTCCTCAAGCATCGCCCCCCAGTCGCATTCGGGCAGCTTAACCCCGAGTCCTATAAAGCTCATTGAGGCGAGGTCGATTATCGCGTAGCCGATGTCGAGCGTGAGCTGCGACGACAGGATGGGTATGCAGTTGGGCAGAATCTGTAAAAAGAGTATCTTGCGGGTCGGACAGCCTGAGGTCTTCAGAGCCTCGACGTAGCCCTTATTTTTCTCGGAGAGCGTCAACGAGCGCGTGAGCCGCGCGGTCATCGGGATATACACTATCCCTATCGCGAGGACGGAATTTTGCAGTCCTCTGCCGAATATCCCGACAAATATGAACGCTAAAAGCAGCGTCGGGAAGCTTATCACGACGTCGGTTATCCTCATTAAAAGCTTATCCGCAAAGCCCCCGAAGTATCCCGAGACGAGTCCCGCGGGGATTCCCACCGCCATCGAGAACAGCACTATCGCAAAAGCCCCGAGAATGGTGGTTCTGCCGCCGAAGAGCATGCGCGAGAATATATCGCGCCCCGTCTGGTCGGTGCCGAAGAGATGCTCCCGCGAGGGATAGAGCATAGTCGCCGTAAGGTCGGTAGCTGTCGGGTCATATGGCGCTATCAGCGGCGCCAAAAGCGAGACGAGCGTAACAGTCAGAAGTATTGCGCATGAGACCGCAACCGCCGGCGTGAAGAAGGACGACGCGCTCTTTTTATTCATAGGAAGCGTCCCCCTTTCTCATTCTCGGGTCGACGGCGGCGATTATTATGTCAACAGTCGTAGTGAGCATAAGGAAAAAGAATACCGTTATCATAGTTATCGCCTGAGTCACGGGATAATTAGACCCCTGAATCGAATCTATCAACAGCGAACCTACGCCCTGAAGTGAAAATACCTCCTCGACAGTCACCGCGCCTACCAAAAGCGAACCTATCTGTATCGACATAACCGAGGAATAGGGAATTATACAGCTTTTCAGAGCCTTTGAAAAAACAATTTTCCGCTCGCTTATTCCGCCCGAGCGCGCAAAGAGAACGTAGTCGGAATCAAGCTCGGTTATCATCTTTGAGCGAATCACCCTCGCGCCGAGGGCAATCATTCCGAGAGCGATGCAGACGGCAGGAAGAAGGAGTCTCTCCATCATTCCGGAAAAACCGGAAAATGAGCCGGTGAACCTCACCGAAGGAGATATTCTTGAAATTACCGCTATCGCGAGCATTGAGACAAAGAATCCCGGGCAGCTCACGCCCGCGAGACAGAGAGCGGAGAGCGCCGTGTCGGCAGCCCTGCCCTGCCTCAGCGCACAGACAACTCCCACCGGCACCGATACCGCCACTGTTATCAGGGAAGCCATAAGTATCAGCGGGAGCGTTACCCCGAGGCGGGGAAGTATCAGCGACCAGACCGGCTGCTGATAGTTGAAGTCGAGTCCGAAGTCTCCGTGAAGCATACCCGAAAGCCATCTGAGATACTGCCGCCAAAGCGGCAGATTCAGCCCAAAGCGCTCCCTCAAAAGCGCTATCGTCTCCTCGCTAGCGCGCTTGCCGCCGAGAACTACCGCAACCGGGTCGACACCGGACAGTCTCTCAAGGAAGAATATCAGCAGGGAGACGGCGAAAAGAGTCATCAGAAAGCCGAAAATCCTGCCGACCGCATAAGATACAAGACCGCCGCGTTTTTTCATCTCTGCCCACCTCCTGACTTTTACGGTTTAAACCCGTAAGATACTAAAAAGATTTCACTCAACATATTACTACAGTTTTTTTAAAAACGCAAGTCCCGCCGACGCAGAAATGGACAGCTCAATTACCGGTCGTTTTGGGCAATTTGCAAAAGCGGTTCCCCGTCGTCCGGAGAACCGCTTTGTATAAATGTTTAACCTGTCAGATGACAAAATTGCCGTCTTTGAATATCTGTATATCCCTGCCGTCAAATGTGTGACCGACTATCGACATATCAGCCGACCCGACCATAAAGTCTACGTGAACCATCGACTCGTTGACGCCGAGCTCGGAAAGCTGCTCGGGGGTCATATCGGCGTAACCCTCAACGCACTCACGGTAGCCCCTGCCGAGCGCGATATGGCAGCTCGCGTTTTCGTCAAAGAGAGTCTCGTAGTATAGGATATTCTGGTTGCTGATGGGCGAATCCTGCTCAACGAGCGCCAGCTCGCCTATCATGCAGGAACCCTCGTCGGAGGAAATTATCTTTTCGAGGACCTCCTTGCCCTTTTCGGCTTCACAGGAAACTGCCTTGCCGTCCTTGAAAGTAATGGAGAAATTTTCAATCAACTGACCGCGGTAGGAAAGCGGCTTTGTGGATACGACCTTTCCCTCGGCTTTGCCTTTCATAGGCGTGGTAAATACCTCGATTGTCGGCATATTCGGGTTGAAGAAATGACCGCTTAGGTCGGTCTCGCCGCCTCCGCACCACTTCGACTGCGGCATAAGCCAGCACCTGAAATCTGTGCCGTTTGAGGAAGTGTAGTGAAGATACTCAAACCTGTCTTCGTTAAGCTTTTCGCAGCGCGACTTGAAATCGGAGTTGACCTTGTCCCAGACCTCTATCGGGTCGTTGTCGTCGGTGACATATACGCTCTCCAAAATAGCCTGCCAGAGCTTTTCGATTGCCTGACTCTTGCGCAGTCCCGGGAATACCTTTTTTGCCCAAGCCTCGCCCGGAACGGCGGATATAGTCCACTGATGCTTCGACTCCATAGCATCGGAGTACTTCTTTGTAACCTTGTATTTATTGACCGATACTTTCTGCATCTTAGCGGGATTTATGCCCTTAAGACCGTCGGGGTCTTCCGAAACAATATGTATGCGGCAGGGAAGCTCCTCCGACATCCACTTGATTTTTTCCTCCTGCCAAGGAAGGACTGTAGAAAGGGTTCTTATACTCTCATTGCGGTAGTTGAGCCTTGTGACCTTATCGCAGGACCAGTTCACAGTGACGTATTTTGCGCCGGCTCTATAGCACTCGTCAACTACGAGAGCGCAGAAATCGGCCTGTTCAACAGCACAGCTTATAACAACGCTCTGACCTTTCTGAACGTTTGCTCCAACGCGCACTATAAGTCTTGCGTATTTTTTAATTGTAGACTTTTTCATTTTCAATACCTCCGTCTTTTTGGCTTTTGCGTTTGGGCTTTAAACGGATAAAGCCCCAGTTTTTGCCAACAACCCGATTATACCACACAGATTTATTTTTTTCAAGACCTTTTTACACTTTTTTACACTTGACAGAAAAATAAAAAAATAGTATCATTTGAGACGAATATTAACAGTTTATTATCAAATATGTTATAATTTACACACATCGGGGAATTATACTTATCAGTCGGGAGGATTTATATGAACGGTTCGGCTTCAATAGCGGCGGCTTTCAGGGATTCTGAGCTTTTTTGCGGAGTAAACCCCGCATTGATTCGCGGAGGGTTTGTTCTAAGCTTTCGCCGCGGCGAGGAGGTCGACGAGACCCAAAACGGAATAGACTGCGTGGGAGTTGTGATATCCGGCTGCCTTGAGGTAAATTCAGGAGAGGCAAGCTCGGTGTCGGTGATGAAGCGCGGCGGAGAGTTCGGAATATGCAACATCTTTGTGAACAGGCGGATGCCGACAAGTCTTACCGCAAAGGTTCAGACTGCGGTGCTGTTTATTCCGAAAGAGGAATTTGCAAGACTGCTCGGGGCGGACAGCGGCCTTATGTACAGATACGTCAGGCTCTGCAACAAAAAGATGCTCTATCTTGCCGAACGTCTGAGTCTGATTTCGGTCTCCGACTGCACCGAAAGACTTATGCACTACCTTACCACCTCTCAGAAAGACGGCGTTGTGAAGCTCGGCGTCTCAAAAGACGAGCTTGCAAGGCAGCTCGGCATCTCACGTTCAAGTCTGTTCAGGGCGCTCGGCTCACTCGAAGCCTCGGGACGGATAACCGTCGCCGCAGGAACCGTCTGCCTCAAATGACAATTATTCGATTGAAAGGAAAACAAAAAATGAATCTCAGAAAAATCTTTGCGGTTATTCTCGCACTTATGCTCACGCTCTCGGTATTCGCCGCCTGCGGCGACTCCGAAAAAGACTCTCAGAACGGCACCGAACCCGTGCAGACAGGCGACGTCACCAAAGCGCCCGAAGCTGACACCGACAGTACGGACGGCGCCGACGAAGCAGATACTCCCGCCGAAGCCGGTCAGATGAGGATCGCCTCGCTCAAGGGTCCGACGACCATCGGAATGGTAAAACTTATGGACGACTCCGACAACGGTATGACTTCAAACTCCTATGACGTTCAGATTTTCGGCACTGCCGACGAGATAGTCGGGCTCCTCGTAAACGGCGACATCGACGCCGCGAATATCCCCTGCAACCTCGCGTCGGTGCTATATAAGAAGACCCAAAAGGGAATTAAAACAGTCGGGATAAACACCCTCGGAGTTCTCTACATTCTTGCGGCTTCCGACCCCGCGTCCGCCGTAAATACCGAGGAATCCTTTGCCTCTATAGCCGACCTCAAGGGCAAGACAATCTACTCTACCGGCAAGGGTACCACTCCCGAGTACGTCCTCAACTATATTCTTACTCAAAACGGCATCGACCCCGCAAACGACGTCAATATCGAATACCTTTCCGAAGCGACCGAGGTCGCGGCAAAGATGGCGGAGTCCACCGACGCGATAGCAGTTCTTCCGCAGCCCTACGTCACCGTGGCGATGTCTCAAAATGAGAACCTCAGAATCGTCTTCGACCTCACCGAGGAGTGGAACAAAATAGACGGCAGCCGGCTCGTAACAGGCGTTACCGTCGTGAGAAGCGAATTTCTGGAGCAGAACCCCGAAACCGTAGCGCAGTTTATGAGCGACTACGCAGCGTCGGTAGAGTATGTCAACAACAACGTCGAGGACGCCGCCTCGCTCGTCGAAAAGTATGACATAGTCAAAGCTCCCGTCGCGCAAAAGGCTATACCCTACTGCAATATCGTCTTCCTGACCGGCGATGATATGAAAACCAACGTAGAAAACTACCTGACAGTGCTTTACAACAGCGACCCGACCTCTGTCGGCGGAGAACTTCCCGATGAAAGCTTCTACCACACCGAAAGCTGATTATAAGAAGTATATATATAAAGCGCTTGCCGTCGCCTTCTGGATTGTGGTCTGGGAGGCGGTGGCGCGTGCTGTCGGAAGCGACCTGATAATCTGCTCGCCCTACGCGGCTTTCAGGCGGCTTACCGAGCTTTGCGTCACGCCAAAATTTCACTCGGCTGTGGCGTTTTCGTCGCTCAGAATACTTTCGGGCTTCTTCGCGGCGCTTTTGCTCGGCATAGTCTGCGCGGCAATATCCTCAAAATTCAGTGTAGTGCGGATACTTCTTCAGCCGATAACCTCGGTCATAAAAGCGACGCCCGTCGCGTCGTTCATAATCCTCGCCATAATCTGGTTCGGAAGTCGCAACCTGAGCGTTTTCATCTCTTTTCTTATGGTCTTTCCCGTCATATATCTAAACGTCCTTGAGGGAATCGACAGCGCCGACAGAAAGCTCATCGAAATGGCAAGGGTCTTCGGGATAGGTCCCGTAAAAACGCTGATATACATCTACTTCCCGCAGATACTGCCTTTTCTGATTTCGGGATGCTCGGTGGCTCTCGGACTCTGCTGGAAAAGCGGCATCGCAGCCGAGGTGATCGGTATATCCTCCGGCTCGGTCGGAGAAATGCTCTATCGCGCGAAGCTCTATTTCGAGACGGGCGACCTCTTGGCTTGGACGGCGGTCATAATCATCGCGAGCACGCTTTTTGAAAAGCTGTTTATGCTTATGCTCCGGCTTATACAAAGAAAAATCGAGGGGGCGGGAAAGTGATAAAGCTCGAAAATGTATCAAAATCCTACGGGAACCAACACGTCATCAGCGGACTTAACCTCGAAATACCCGACGGCGGGCGGCTTGCGGTAATGGGGCGCTCCGGCGCCGGCAAAACCACCCTCCTGAACCTGATTATGGGGCTGACAAAGCCTGACTCAGGCAGCGTTTTTATGCCGGAATCCAAACGCATCGGAACGGTTTTTCAGGAGGACAGACTCATTGAGCGGCTCAACGCTGTCGCCAACTGCAAAATCGTGATGCCGAAAGGCGCGGAAGAAAACAGAATACATGAGGTGCTCAACTCTCTCGGTATAACCGAGGAGCTGTCAAAAAAACCTGTCAGCGAGCTTTCGGGCGGCGAAAGACGCAGAGTCGCGGCGGCAAGAATGATACTTTCCGAGCCTGACATCTTCATTCTCGACGAGCCATTTAAGGGAATCGACTCCGAAACGCTTCCAAAGGTGATTTCGGCAGTATCTAAAGAGGCAATCGGAAAGACTCTTATACTCGTGACACATTCTGTATCCGAGGCGGAAGCGCTCGGATGCGAAGTATTTGGGATATAACATAACCGCCGGTAGCACACCGGCGGTTTTACTGTTTTATAATAAGGCTGCCTGTAAATGGCGCTAAGTAAAACAAATCAAAACAGTCGCAAAGCCTCCACTATTTCGTTGTCGGCTATCTCACTACATACAGCAGTGCGGGTGAATTGCTGCCGAACGGTAATTTAACCGCCGCACAGTATGGCAGACTGCCTGAGATTCTCTTAAATTCATCTGACGTAAAGTATCTCACCAAGAAAAACAACAGCAGTCCGACCGCAACTATGACAGCTGCTATTCTGAGGATCTTTTTCAGAAATATCCTACTGCGCCCACCCGACGAGATATACTCGCCGAGCATTTTTGCTATATATTCGCGCTCCGAGTCGGTAAGACGGTGACTTTTAAGGTCCTTTGAACCCTTTCCGAGCCAGCCGTTATTATAAGCCTTACGAAGCATATATCGGTAAGCCGCGCTCCTGCCCCTGATGCGACCGCAGGAATCACTGTATATTTTAAGCAGATGTATAAGCCTTTCCAACCCTTCGGAGCGCTGCAAGCCCTCGGTCATAAGCTGGGAAAACAGCTCGTTGCCGCCGTAATCCATAAATTCTTCAATGCGCATACATCTGTCCATAAGTCACACCGCTCTTACATCGGCAAGTGTCGCGCCGAACCGCCGGTATATCGAAAACGCGAGGCTCTCGCCCGACGGAGGCTGCTCGAGCATTTTGTAAAGCCGCTTTTCGCTGTTTTGATCCGCTGCCGAAACGAGGCTCCCGAACTTGGTCAAATACTCTTTTGTATTCAACTCGGCGAGCTTTCGGTAAAGTCCGGTCAAATGAGTGACATACAGTCCCCTGACTCCCGCCGCGGCAAACAGTTCCAAATGTATCTCAGCGATTTTAAGACACTCCTCCGGAGTTGTGCTCTGAAGCGACTCGTTCAGGATAACCATACTGTAACGTGTCATTTTCTGCACTATTGCCTTGAGGTCTTTTATCTCGGAAGTAAAGCGGCTGGTGTCTATGCCTATCTTCTCATCGCGGGGAAAATGAGTGAAAATATTGTCGCAAAGCGATATTTCCGCACTCTCGGCGGGAACATACATTCCCGCCTGAGCCAACACCTGACACATTCCCGCTGCCCTTGCAAAAGTAGTCTTTCCGCCGTTATTTGCTCCAGTCACCATATAGAACCCTGTGCTGCCGCTCAGCTCAATATCGTTCAGGACAATTCTGTCGGACAGCATCGCCAGCGCGTCCTCCGAAACAAGCTGTCTGTAAAAGTTCAGGTCAAACAGCCCTTTTACCGTCATACGGCGGCTTTCTTTGGGCAGCAGTTTTGGTCTGCACATAGGCATACCGCGCGACTGCACGCTTCTTATGAACGACGCCGCGCTGCCGTAGTAATCAAGCTGACGCTCAAGCTCGCTTATGTCGGTAAAAAAGCCGGACCTGTAGGCTTTGAGAGCTGAGGTAATCCGTTTTGCAAACTCATTGGTGTATTCGGACAGCTCTCTGAAAAGTGCGGTGTCGATGTCGGGAGGAGCCCGATGCGTCAGCGAATTAAGATGCTCTTCTCCCGAAAAGTGCTCCTTATCGTCGTTTGACTTGAATACTATTTTTTCGATGACGTTCCCCTTAGGATAAATCCTCTGATGAGACACCTCGATAATCCCCGCCGAATCTGGTATCATATTTGAGTCGAAATTAACGCCTATTTTTACGCTGCGTACCGTATTTGAAAATATCTTCCTCAGCTCCGTGAGATTATTTGATATTTTTATAAACTCTTCGCTCTGAGGCAGCTTTTCAAAAAAGCCGAATAAACCTTTGATTGCCGCTGATTTTATGCTGTGACCGATACGCTTGTATATCCCGTTGATCTCCCCGATTGCGCCGATAAAGAAAGTCAGCTCGTCCATCTTATCGTTCAAATCGTAAAAGGAGTTGACTCTGTCACTGCCCTTTCCATCGTCATCGGGTCTTCTTCCCGAAAGCTCTGCTATAATCTTTCGGAAGGTCTGTTCAAGGTCGGGATTTCTGAGAAAATCATCAATACAGTCAAGACGGTATTCTATTGTCGGAATATCGTCCGAAAGCTCCTCGGCAAGAGCCATAAACTGCTCCGAGCCGCTGAGCGAAATCAGCCGTTTGACGCTTTCAAGCTGTAAATCCCCGATAAACACAGTACCGCTCTCGCGTATGGCTTTTCTGCGTTGGGCAGCGCGCGATTTTGCCTCGCCGTCGGGATAAAAAAGGTCTACGTAATCCGTTATTCTCATAATTTTCTCCGTAATTGTATAATTCTTTACCGCTTCAAAAATGTTCCTTGATGTCCCTGCCGAAAATGAGAATCAGCAGAGATATAAGCTGGGCAACCGATATAAACAGGTAGAGCCTGCACTGAACCACCGTAAAGTCAAGTACGCTGCCCGAAAAGATTTCCGACAGCCGCGATATTCCGCCTATGCTGACTGTCGCACGGATAAACGCGAAGGCATTAGACAGAAAACCTATTCCCGACAGCAGTTGGTACATCGTCATATAGTCAGCCCTCACCTTTCGGAATATAAGCGCCGCGACGACGAACATTATTATCCCGGGAAGCGTTGTGAGCGCCATCACCGTGCCTATCACCGTAGCGTAGGTTATGAATATCTCACCGAGCCGCGCAAGTCTGTTCCGCTTTGAGGAGTCTGAAAACTCGCTTTCTCCGCCGTCGTCGAAAAATCCTTTTTCAAACTTGGAAAAATCGGGAGCAGCAGGGTCGGGACGCAGCACATCGGCAAGCTTCGGCATAAGCTCGTCAAGGGAACGCATATCAGAGTAGTCCTCAGACGCGAGCGATGAAAATATCCTGTTTTTTATATCCAACTCCTCCGACAGCGACCTTATATATCGGCTCATAACATCTTCAATGCTGTCTCCGTCCGTTTTCATCAAACGGATATCCTCTATGGATAATCCAAGCTTTCGCATTACCGCTATGTCTTTAAGCTCTTTAAGGTTCTCGTCCGTAAAATTCAGATATTTTCTCTCACGCGACTCATATTCCTGAGGACAACAAAGTCCGTTTTCTACATAATACCTCACCGCCTTTTCCGTCAGCCCCGTTTTGACGCATATCTCTTTAATCTTCATATTCAGCCTCCGATAATTGCATTTGAGCGCTCTTTGCATATCCGATTTTACCTTCTTACCCAAGGTAAGAGTCAATAGATAATTCACATTTTTGTATGATTGAACAAATATAACATTTCAGATTTGGATAATAAATCAAATATCGGTTTTACGGATTGCCGCCCATAAAAGAACGTATTCATATGAGCAGCGCACAAAAACCTCAGTCATTTAAAATTTATAAAAAAGCCGCCGCACGCGGTACAAAGTCCGCGTCGGCGCAGCTTTCCAGACATATAATATGTCGTATGCGCTGAAATATCAGCGTTCTGATTTTATCATCTTCTGACAATGACTCCGCAGGCGATTTTATTACCGGCGTTCCCCGAAGGCTGGGTTTTAAAATCGTCCGGCCCGCTGTGAATAACTACCGTTCTGCCTATGACGTCGTTCACGTCAAAGCGGTTTGTTACTACCGCAAGCGTTGCCTTTCCGCCTGCCGATAACAGCGGAGGCAAATCTCCCGCATGATTAGGGTGATCCTTTCCGCGAGGATTGTAATGACTTCCGGTATTGGGAAAACCGTCTCCTCGGCAATCATTACCCTCATGAATATGAAAAGCGAAAAATCCCGTTTCGGAATCAGGCAAACCGTTTATCTCAGCGATTATCAGTACGCCGTTATTTTGCTGATAAAACCTGACTGTACCGCTGATTTTCGGGTTTGAATCTCCGCCGCTTATATACGCCGAAGCGTTTGGAATTGCATTTTGCACAGCGATTACTCACCTCTTATTATAATTATGCTCAGTACCGCGAAAATGCGATACTTTAGTGCGTAAATTATCACAGCGGTTTTTAAGTGTCTGCGATATTGCTATTCGCGGGCGTTCAGAAAATTGATACTCTAATCAGTAAGTTGATTGTGCGATTCTTATTTAAGATATAGATTAATAAGGACATAGCAATAGAAGATAATTTACCCCTCATTTTAATGTTTTGCAAACTATTAGTCGTTTGGCTACCGTATTCCTTGTATGTAATAGTCGCCCAATTTATCAAAAAAGCTTAGCTCGTTATTATTTAACAGACTCAAGGCAAAACATATTAATTACTCACAATCGGATCAAATTTCTCAATATCAACTCCGGAGCGTTCCAATTTTATAAGGTGATATAGCTTGAATATATCCGACAGCAATATTGCCGGAGCGGCTGATAAGACCATAGTCAACAAGGTGCAGATTACTGCCGTGGAATCCTGATTTTTCGCCGTGGCAAGGCAATAAATCAGCACTGCTGCCGCGACCGTAAATGCGGCGGAATAGGTAATAATTCGGATAGTTCGCTGCTTGCGGCTGAATTCTGCTCCGACTTTTTTTAAAAAGAAGTCCCGAAAAAGGAAAAGCGCAATTGCAGGAATCATCACAAAAGGCAAACTGAGCAAAGGAGAAGGTTCCAGCTTCGCAGCCCATGCCCACTCGGTCAGAATCATAGCAGCCGTCATGCAAAAGGACGAAATAATTGTACTGAAAAAATATTTCTTTGCATTGAATTTTCCGAAGGTTTTAAAAAAACCGACAACAGCAGTCGCAGCAATCAAACCTGATAAGAGCTGCATGCATATCCTGCCGATGCTTTCAAATCGCGACCACGATAATGCCGAAAGTGCACAGAAAATGACAGCCGTAAAATAAAACAGCCGGAAAGAAGACTTATCTATATAGCTATAGTATTCTTTGTAATTTCCTACCCTTTTCAGATTTCTTAAGCTTGGGCAAAATCGAATATTATCAAAAACATATTTTACGGATTGATCTTCGGTAAGCATTTTTCCTCCAATTATATTCATAAATAATGCTATTATATATCCCTACTGGGGCAAGTCCAAAAACGCTCCCCGCAAATCGCAACTTTGCGAGGAAAAAGCCGGAGCGACGGAGTGAATGAGCGGCGGCATTTTTATGCCGCCACGAACGATACGTAGTCCGCGACGACGTGGTACCAATCGAAGCGTTATTTCTTGCCGTTCGCTCTTGCTCGCCGTTACGGCTTGGCTCGCGGAACTCACGGAGAAAGAATCCACATACGCGGATTCTTAGGCTTTTGTCTGTGAGAAAGGTACGGGAAGAGAAATAGGGGCCCCCGAAACGCGAAGCGTTTTGGGGAAAAGGAGCGGCATCCCGTCGAGCGAAGCCGTGATTTGTATAGCAAATCACGGCGAGCCAAAAGGGCTCGCCGCGACGTGGTGCGGGTAACAGGACTTGAACCTGCATGAAATTGCTTTCACATGGACCTGAACCATGCGCGTCTGCCAATTCCGCCATACCCGCGTATTCCTTTGTCTGAACGACTGTGAGATTATACCACAAATACGGCGGTTTGTCAATGGCATTTAAAAACTTTTCTTGAATCGCAGCCTCAGGAAAGACTAATCCGTTTTAATATAAGTGTGGGAAAGTCGAAAAAGGTTTCAAAAATTTAAACAATGACAACATCGCATAAAGCATGACAACAACATCAGCGGTGCGGCGGTAATCGGAAATCCAAAATATAAGACCAAACGCCCGTTTCCGGCGGCTGGAA
>CANQVG010000029.1 GCA_947627235.1 uncultured Clostridia bacterium
ATCTATGCCTCTACCGAGGAGATTTTGAAGGCTGGTCTGAAGAAGCTCTACTTCAACTTCGGCAAGTGCGAAAAGATTGCCATAGAGAGCGGCGAGATTCTGAGAATTGACAGCTCGGGATATAGAACGAGGTCAGAGTTCAACGATTCCGGGCTTTATTACAGCTACTACTTCCCATACCGCCACGGTTGGGACGACGACTGGTGGACATCGTCGAAAACTAACTCGGACAAAATGGATCCGGCTGAGAAGCAATACTTCGAAGATCTCAAAGGCGTCGCTTGCCACTGTGGGTATATGCCCGAGGACATCGAGGAGCTTTACGAGGACGGGTACACGCTCGATGAGATCGAGGAGTTTTTGTTTGCAATTTAGTCCCGTTAGGGTTGTCAAAAAAATTGGAACGTTCCAAAGGGTCAAAACCGACTTATTTGGGACGCTTTTTGGGCGTCCCGTTGAGGTATACCCCAACGGGACTGAAAGGAGGCACTATGAAGGTAGGCTATATCCGAATAAGCACGGCTGAACAAAATACCGCCCGTCAGGAAGTCTTGATGAAGAGTCTCGGCGTTGAGCAAGTTTACATTGATAAAATGAGCGGGAAGAACACGGACAGACCCGAGCTGAAAAAGATGATGTCTTTCGTCCGTGAGGGTGATACGGTGATTGTGGAGTCAATCTCAAGGTTTGCCCGCAACACGCGAGACCTCTTAGATTTAGTCGAGCAACTAACAAAGAAAAAGGTCGAGTTTGTTTCAAAGAAAGAGGCTATAGATACCACTACTCCCACGGGCAAATTTATGTTGACCATCTTTGGGGCTGTAGCAGAACTCGAACGCGAGTATATTCTCCAACGCCAACGCGAGGGAATCGCTATAGCAAAAGAGAACGGGATTTACAAGGGCAGGGCACCGAAGCCCTGCCCCGAGTTCGAGGCGGTAGTTTCTCAGTGGAAAAGCGGTGGGATTTCCGCGGTCGAAGCTATGAAGCAGCTCGGTATGAAAAAAACTACATTTTACAGGCGCGTTAAGGGGGTGAAATAAATGTTTCAATTTCTGGGCTTTTTGGCAATGATCGTTCTGCTCATAATCGCGAAGCCGAATCCGGTAATGGGGAGGTGATAAAATGAGCGACGAAGTCAAGAAGAATTTTGAGAAGGTAATAACGGTGATAGGAGAGATTCTCGAAGGGGCGCTGCTTGCTATCACCGTTTACTTTTCAAAAAAAGAGTAGGTGCGGGGCGGAGAAATCTGCCCTGCTACCCGTTCGTGTAATCGGATATTATTTTGTCGACTTGGCGCGAAAGTTTGGTCATAAAAGAATAATTCATTTCCAACTTTCGATTATTGCCTGCTTCCATCGGAACAAGATTGACTGCAAAATGGGCGTGCAGATGTTCTTGCCGAACGTGAACTCCACATAATATCTGATAATTTGGATAGAACAGATCGGATATTCTGCGCGAGATTTCGAGCATATCTTCGCCACCAAGACCGCAATTATCCGGCAGGCTCACCATAAAGTGATAGGCTCGCCTGCCGGAAGCCTTGCCAAACAGCTCCTGCATTTCGGTTATATCTTCATAGGCAGTATCCGAGCGGATTCCTCTGCCGAAAACATACCTGTCTGAGTTGCCTACTTTTTCAGGGTTGACTATGTAGTTGCAAAGGTTCTGCAAGTCTTTGTCACTGTTGCAAGGATTTGAAACTAATTTAGTGATTGCCACAGGTCGTCTGCCTCCTTTATGATTCTCGACGAATGAACGTCCTCATAATCTCTCACTATTTGTTGGGCACTATCCTTTATAATATTCAGATGGGTATAAATCCTCTGCTTATCCAAAGTCGATAGTCCGTCATTTGCAAGTGCCGAATGTTTGAGCAGGTCGCTCATTGAAACGCCTTGGGCGTCGGCCCTTTTCCTGAGCTCGGACAACTCATCGTCTGATACTCGTAACGTTATAATTTTAGATTTTGACATAAAAAGGCCTCTTTTCTTTATAACATAATATTGAAGCAAAAGATATATAGGGTATATATTAGTATAGGAATAGAACGAATAATGTGAAGCGAAACGCGAGAACCAACACAACAGACAACCTCCCCATAGGAGGACAATAGGAGCAAGGGTGTGTAAATGTATTACACACCCTTAAAATTATGTTAGGTCAATGTAAAACTTAAACACAGAGCGGTCGGGCGGCTGCTATGCGTTTCGCATTTTCAAGAAATTATGGCTGTATATCATATTTCTGAAGTAATATGATCGGAGGCGCCGCCGTGAAGAAAAAGCTTAATTTTCGCTTTCATGACCCCAATCCGGCGGGCGTCGCAGCAGAGTACATACTCAAAGAGCTGATCGAAGCGAATCTGCCGAAGGTTGAAAGAGTTATCAGGGAAGCGAAGATGAGGGAAATTGTTTTAAAAGTCGAAAAGAACCACTCTGCATAGCGGAGCGGTTCTCCCCTCTTGCTTTTTATTTTTTGTTGTGATATAATGGTTGTAACGGAATGACATTTACAAATTAGAGAGGTATTATGATGAATATTGCCGCATACTGCCGAGTTTCGACAGATAAGGAAGACCAGCTCAACAGCCTTGAAGCGCAGAAATCATTCTTTTCGGAATACTGCGAAAAGACCGGCGATAACCTTGTCAGGCTTTATGCCGATGAGGGAATATCCGGCACAAAGACTAAAAACCGCAGGGAGTTCCTTCAGATGATGTCGGACGCCGAGCGTGGACTTTTCCAAATGGTCGTCGTCAAAGACATCTCACGCTTTGCGAGAAACACCGTCGATCTTTTGCAGAATATCCGCAAGCTGAAAGCGATGGGCATTGAAACGCAGTTTCTGACCGCGAATATGACGAGCATGGGCAACAGCGAGTTTGTGCTGACCGTTTTCGGCGCGCTCGCGCAGGAGGAGAGCAACAACACCTCAAAGCGCGTGAAGTTCGGCAAGAAGATAAACGCCGAAAAAGGGAGGGTGCCGAACATCGTCTACGGCTATGACAAGACCATCGGCGACTATTTTAATCTTGCTATCAACGAGGGCGAAGCCGAAACTGTCCGGCAGATTTTTAAATGGTACACCAAAGACGGATACGGAGCGTCGAAAATCGCATCGATGCTGAATGAAAAAAAGCTGCGCACAAAGCGCGACTGCCAGTGGAGCCAGAACGCGATTTGCCGTATTCTCACAAACGAGCTTTACACCGGCAAAATCATAAACGGCAAGCAGGAGGTCGCCGACTTTCTGACAGGCAAGCGCACCGAAAAGGATTCGGAAGAATGGATAGTAGTCGAAAAGCTGGAGCTTAAAATCATCGAGCCGGAGATCTTTGACGAGGCTCAGAAAATCCTCAGCGAGAGAAGCAAAACCTTTAAATTTACAAGCGAGCGGCACAGCAATCAGTACCTGTTTTCGACGCTGATAAAGTGCAAGCATTGCGGCTGGTCGTTTCGTCGGACGGTCAGGACATATAAAAACACCTATGTGCGCTGGGTCTGCTCGGGGCATAATATGCAGGGCGCGGAGAGCTGCCCGAACGCGGTTACCGTCGATGAGGACGAGCTTATAAACGCTTTGGAGCAGTATTTTGCGGGACTGCTCAAGGACAAAAAGAACGTCATACGCCGGGTAGTAAGCGAGTTTGAGCGGGTCTACAAGGCGAAAGATGAAAACGCAAATCTTGAAAAAGATCTGAAAGCAAAGATCTCAAAGCTCGAAAGAACACGCAAAAAGTATATGGATATGTTCACCGACGAAATCATCTCCCGCAAGGAGCTGAACGAAAAACTCGGCGGGTCGCTTAAGGAATTGGAGCGGCTCGAAAACGAGCTGAAGATGGTTTCGTATCATATCACCCGCAGCGAGCAGCTCGAAAATATCCTCAACAACACGTTTAAGGAGATTGAGAATATCAATGACCTTCGGAGCATGACAAACGCGCAGCTAAAGCGGATAATCCAGAAAATCGAGGTAGATAAGGACGGCAACGTGGACATTTACCTGCGGCTTTTCGGGGATTTGGGGCTCGACAGTACCGTTCTAATTTGCGACGACCATACATAAAGACGTCAGTGAACGTTTAAAAAAGGTTAAACCGTCGCTTTACAAAGAGGTTCGTGTAATTTTAGACATAAACAAGCAGGAGCGCCACATTCGCGGCGGAGAAGCAACGAAGCAAAAATATAAGGAGCTTTCAGAGATAAAATAGCATAACCCCGCCTCCGTGTTCACGGGGGCGGGTCGCTTTAAATCTCATTGAATGAGCGGCAAGGAATCGGCAGCAATCATCTCGTCGGCAAGAATCGCAAGCTGCCCGAGCGCCTCGTCATACTCTTCTGACTTTGCAAGATTATACGCAAGACCGGCACGCACATTTATATAGAGGTTGTCCGCACACATCTTGTTGCCGTCGTAATATATCAGGTCGAGCGCGGCAAGCTCTTTTTTAGCGGCGTCGATACAGTCAACAAGGCTGTCAAAGCTAAGGAAGTTGAGATTTAAGGCAAGCTCTTCCTGAGTCATTCTCCGCTCTTTTCTGAGCTTTTTGATAACCTGACCTATAGTCTGTAACATAAAGATACCTCCGTAATGTTATTTGGTGCCGGCTGTTATATTTTATACTGTATCTTCACCGATTTCAATGGACCATTCGGCACGTTTTTTGCAACCTGCGATTGAATATACATTACTCTTGCCATTTTCCTGAAAATATGTTATAATCCGCTTATTCCCTATTTGAAAGGAAAATCGCTATGCTTGTCAGCGTTGAGCATATATGGAAATATTTTGAGGCGGATATTCCGATTTTAGAGGACATCAGCTTTTCTATCGAACGTGGCGACCGCATAGGTCTCATCGGAGTAAACGGCTGCGGCAAGACCACTCTTTTGCAGATTCTCACCGACCGCATCGGCTTCGACCCCACCCCCGGCGGGGACGGCGCCGTCAGCGTCGCCCGCGACTGCGTGATAGGATATCTCGAACAAAATAGCGGAATGGTCAGCGAAAACACAGTTGACGCCGAAATGCACCTGCCATTTTCGGCACTCGAAAACGAGTACCGCAGAATGACCGAGCTTTCAGAAAAAATGCCGGGACTTTCAGGTGCCACCCTCGAACAGGCTTCTGCGGAATATGCGCGCATAAGCTTACACTTTGAAGCAAACGACGGATATCTCACCGAGGTAAAAATCAACACCGTACTCAACGGAATGGGCTTTTCGGGGATAGACCGTTCACGAAAAATCAGCTCGCTCTCAGGCGGTGAACGCACGAGAATGGCGCTCTGCAAGCTTCTTTTAGAGGCGCCCGACCTGCTGATTCTCGACGAACCCACCAACCACCTCGACCTCGACTCCACCATATGGCTTGAGGACTACCTGTCCGATTACAAGGGCGCGGTGCTCACCGTTTCACACAACCGCTCCTTCCTTGACAAGCTCTGCACACGCATTTTGGAGCTTGAAGACCGCAAAATCAAGGCATACAAAGGCAACTATACCGATTTTCTGCGGCAGAAAAAAGCCGACCTCGAACGTCAGGAAAAGCTCTATGAACAACAGCAGCAAAAAATCAAAGAGCTTCAGTTTTTCATCGATAAGAACCGCGTATCGGCGACCTCGGCAAAGCAGGCAAAGAGCAAACAGCATATGCTCGACAGGATAGTCGAGGAGGGCGTGGAGAAGCCTAAAAAGCCCAAAAAAACGCCGAAAATAAGGCTTGAATATGATATAGCCCCGCCGAAAGAGGTCCTTGAGGTGAATAACGTCGACATAACCGTCGGCGAGGGCGCGCAAAAGAAAACGCTTATTCCGTCGCTCACGTTTGAGGTGAGGCGCGGCGAAAAGCTCGGCATTATCGGACCGAACGGAATCGGAAAGTCGTCGATTTTAAAGGCAATTCTCGGAATAAATCCCCACGAACACGGAACCGTAAGGTGGGCGCAGAACGTAAAAACCGCCTATTTTGATCAGAAAAACGAACAGCTTGACCCCCGCAGAACCGTCATCGACGAGGTTCACAGCCGCTATCCGAGAATGACCGACCTCGAGATTAGGACGCTGCTCGGCGGCGTACTGCTTACGGGAGAAAACGTCTACAACCCCGTGAGAGTGCTGAGCGGCGGAGAGAAAACAAAACTCAGCTTCGCGCTTATGATGCTCAGACGGGGCAACGTCCTGATTCTGGACGAGCCGACAAACCACCTTGACAGTATGACCTGCGAAGTGTTGGAGTCGGCGCTCGTCGAGTTTGACGGGACAATGATAATTGTCTCGCACGACAGATATCTGCTCAACAAAATCGCCACTCGGATACTCGAAGTCTCAAAGGACGGCGTGAAGAGCTATCAGGGCAACTTCGACAGCTATATGGCTGCAAAGAACCTTGAACGGCAGGAAGCGGAATCTGAGCGTCTCGCCGCGGCTTCTCAGGCTCGGAAAGAGCCGAAAAAACAGTATCGTACCCGCGAGCAGCGCTCCTCAGACGCAAAGCGCAAGCAGGAGCTTAAAGAGCTTGAAGACAGTATAGAATCGCTTGAAAACGAGATTTCCGAAATAGAGAAAACTATCGCCGACCCCGCCGTCGCGGCGGACTATGTAAAGATGGGCGAGCTTTGCTCACGTCTCGAGGAAGCAAAGGCGGAACTCGAACAGGCGATGGAAAAATGGGTACAGTTTTAAAAAAGAAATCAGAAAACGGAAAACAGATTAGCTGCCGGAATTAAAATCAGACTTCGGCTATCTGTCTTACGGCTTCTGATTTCTGTCTTCTGACCGCACCTTGTCGGCGTTTCCTCCATATTATATAAAAACTGAATATGGAGGAAACAGAATGTCAAACAGAACATATTTTTTGGGCTGCCCGACGCCCGACGGCTTTGAAACGCATCTCGGGGATGACATTAAATCCGGTGATTTCTTTACTTACATCATCAAAGGCGGTCCCGGCACCGGCAAGTCGACGCTTATGAAGCGGCTCGCCGCCGCCCTCTCCGACGTCGACCCCGCCGAGCTTTACTACTGTTCGAGCGACCCGGATTCGCTCGACGCATTGGTCTTCCGCAAGCTCGGAGTGATTTTCGTCGACGGCACTGCCCCTCACGTCTTCGAGCCGACATACCCCGGCGCACGCGAGCGACTTTTAGACCTCGGACGCTTCTGGAACGGCGACAAGCTCCGTGACAATGCCGACGACGTTATACGTTTCAGCGACGAAAACTCAAAGCTCCACCTGCGTGTAAAACGCTGTCTCGGCGCGATTTGCAGTCTGAACGCCGACACCATCGCAGCGTCTGAAGCGGCGCTTCTGGGCGATAAGCTTGAAGCATACGCAAGAAGGCTAAGCCTAAGGCTTATGCCGAAAACCGGACACGGCGCCGGAAAGGTCTCGCTCAGACAGATAACCGCGATAACCCCCAAAGGCGTGGTTACGCAGTCAGCGGCGTTTGAAGGCTGCACGAAATACGCGATAGCAGACCCGTATTACGCCGTAACGGATATGCTTTTGAAGAGTCTTTCGGTTCACGCCGCCGCGGCAGGATATGACGTTATCGCCTCTAAAAACGTCTTCCACTACGGCTGCGTTTACGAACACATAGTTATACCCGAGCTTAACCTCGCATTCGTTTCAGGCGATACCGCAGGCGACCGCAATGACGAAAAAATCAACGCTCTCAGGTTCTATAACCGCGATATTCTTAGAGAACGCCGCCGCAGATATCTCTTTAACGCCGGCGCAAAGCGCGAGCTGACCGCATCCGCCGTAGAAACTCTCGTTCAGGCAAAGGCTGTTCACGACGACCTCGAGCGCTGCTATATCGGTGCTATGAACTTCGGCGCGATTGAAAAACTTACCGCCGAGCTTGCCGAAAAGCTGAAAGCATAAACTGAGCGTTCGGCGCAGGATTGAATTTCATACGCAAAAGCGCCCGACCCAAACGGTCAGGCGCTAAGGCTGTCGAACCTTTTCGACAGCCTCTGACGGAAAACCCCTGATGGGTTTTCCGTAAACTTTTCCTGCATCGCCTGCGCATACGCTCACGCTCATAAACCGCGCATCCGCGCGGTTTATGAGCTGCGGCGATTAAGGTATAAAAATCGCGGCAAAGCCCCGATTTTTATAGTTTTTGATAAACCTGTGCGTAAACAGAGCTTATCGACAAGCTGAGCGCCCGACCCAAACGGTCAGGCGCTTGAATTTTTATCAATCAGTTTTCAGGATTTGCGTCGTCGCTGTCTTTCGGCGGCTCAGGTGCGAATACCGTGCCTTCGGCTTTTTCGGCGCTGCTCTGCGGCGGAACAACCTCGACGGCGTCGGGGTCTTCGCCGTTCATAAGCTTGATAAACTGCTCGCCGTTTATCTTCTCGTGAACTATAAGATACTCCGCGACACGGGTGAGCTGTTCCTTATGCTCGGAAAGAATATCCTGCGCACGGTCATATGCCGAGTGGATTATCGCGCGCATCTCGGAGTCGATCTCGCTCGCGATGACTTCGGAATAGGTTTTGGTTGAGTTATAATCTCTGCCCAAGAATACCTCGTTGTCGTCGTGACCGTAGACCACAGGTCCGAGTTTATCCGAGAAGCCGTAGCGAGTGACCATATTCCTTGCGGTGTCGGTCGCGCGCTCTATGTCGTTCGAGGCACCGGTCGAGATGTCGTCAAGAATCAGCTTTTCCGCCGCTCTGCCGCCGAGAAGAACGATTATCTGTTCGTTCATCTCAGTCTTTGAGACATATGACTTGTCGTGCTCCGGAAGCGCCATAGTATACCCGCCTGCCATTCCGCGCGGGATTATGGAGACTTCCGAAACCTTATCCTGAGTCGGGCAGTAGAAGTGGCAGACGGCATGCCCCGCCTCGTGGTAAGCGGTAAGACGCTTTTCCTCCGGCAGAATAACCCTTGACTTCTTCTCGGGACCCGCGATAACCTTTATCGACGCGTCGCTGAGGTCCTGAGCGGTTATCGCCTTTTTGCCCCTCTTGACTGCCAACAGCGCAGCCTCGTTGATGAGGTTGGCAAGGTCGGCTCCCGTAAAGCCGGCTGTCGCCGACGCTACCGTCTTGAGGTCGACGTCTGGGGCAAGAGGCTTGTTTTTGGAGTGAACCTTTAAAATTGCCTCGCGTCCCTTTATATCGGGATAATTTACATAAACCTGACGGTCAAACCGACCCGGTCTTAAAAGCGCAGGGTCGAGAACGTCGCGGCGGTTGGTTGCAGCCATAACGATGACCGACTCGTTTACCTCGAAACCGTCCATCTCTACAAGAAGCTGGTTAAGTGTCTGCTCGCGTTCGTCATGACCGCCGCCGAGACCGGCGCCTCTGCGGCGTCCTACGGCGTCTATTTCGTCGATGAAGATTATAGACGGCGCGGACTTTTTAGCCTGATCAAACAAATCCCTGACTCTTGCCGCACCTACGCCTACGTACAGCTCCAGGAAGTCAGAACCGGAAATTGAGAAGAACGGAACTCCCGCCTCTCCGGCGACAGCCTTGGCAAGAAGTGTCTTACCGTTGCCGGGAGGGCCTACGAGCAAAACACCCTTAGGTATCTTAGCGCCGATATTGCGGTACTTCGACGGGTCCTTGAGAAGCTCGACTATCTCCTGAAGCTCCTCCTTTTCCTCGTCGGCGCCGGCGACGTCTTCAAATGTTACCTTATTCTTGTCGCTTCCGTCAACCTTGACGTTCGCTTTTCCGACGCTGTTGATTCTTCCCGCCGAAGAAATGCTTCTCGACATAGAAATTGCGAGAAATACCATAACTCCTATCATAAGAAGCGTCGGAATCAGGTTGAGCCAGACGGAACTGTTCGACGCCGGAATCTCATCATAAACAAGCGGTTCCGAAGGATGTTCGGCGTTATACGCGGCACGGTAGCTTCCGCCCTCAAAGCCGCTGTCCTCGCCGAAAAGTTCAGCGTAAAATATGCTTACATTCGGCACCTTGTAGCTGTAAACTGTGTCGTCACCGCGCAGCTTGTACTGAAGACTGCCGGAACCGAGGTTAAGTGTAAATTCCGAGACCTCGAGGCGGTCAAAATGCCCTATAACCTCAGAATACGCCGGAGTTTCCGACGACGAGAGCAGCCCTCTCAGGCTCACGACCAATATTACGATTATAACGGCCGCGAGCAGAAAATAAGTGAGCAGCCCTTTTGAATCCTTGTGTATCAAACGTATACCTCTTTTCTTATGTTAATGCGCTTAGAGAATTACTTCTCCTACATAGTCAAGATTGCGGTACTGCTCGTTGTAGTCCAGCCCGTAGCCGACAACAAAGCGGTCCTCAATAGTATAGCAGGAATAATCCGAATTTATGTCAATGGTTCTGCGCGCGGGCTTGTCCAAAAACGTGACTATTTTTACATCCGCGGCGCCGCGGGTAAGCAGCATCTGCTTTAAAACGCTTAGCGTCTTGCCGGTATCGAGAATATCCTCAACAAGCATTATCGTTTTGCCCGCAAACTCAAGATGAGTGTCAAGCTTGACGTCAACCACGCCGGATGACGTTGTGCCGAAATAGCTTTTCGCACTGATAAAGTCTATCTGCACAGGGAGGTCTATCGCTCTGACCAAGTCTGCCATAAAAACGAACGACCCCTTCAGAACGCCTATCAGCAATAAGTCACTGCCTTTATAATCAGCGGTTATCTTAGCACCGACCTCCTTTACCTTTTCAGCTATCTCATCCTTCGTGAGCATAACCTTGATGCCGTGTTCGTATGTCATTTTTTCCGTCTCCTTTATGTCGTAACTTCTATTTTAAGCGCGGAAACGGTGCCGTCTCCGCAGCATACGCGCTCGCTTACTCCGACTCCCTCGACATATACCGCGCCGTCTTCGTCGGCTATGACGATGCGGCTTTTTCTCTCATCGGTCGGAAGACCGGCAAGCAGCTTTTTAACGGTGGAGCTTATACCGCGGTTCGGCAGTCGGATTTTTTCATTTCCGAGGTAATGCCGTGCCGAATAACTGTCTGCAAGCTTGGACTCGTCGACAATATATCTTAGCTCCTCTTTGTTAAAACAAGATATGTCAAAGGGTGAAATTTTTGTGACAATAAGCTTTTTTGAACCGAGGTCGGCGTTTTCGCGCAAAGAGACGTATTTTAAGAGCCTGTCAGGCTCAACATCACATTCAATGCTTAGTCTGCCCTTTTCAGACCTCAGGTAAACGCCTTTTTTAATATTTATTCTCCCGCTTCCGAAAATCAGTTTCTTTACAGACTCTATCCTTTCATACGACGGCTCCGTTTCACAGCTTCTGAGTATATGGGAAACCGCCCTCGAAAGCGCCGCGCCGTCGGATACGTCTGTAAAGTCATATGCCTTGCCATCAAATTTTTCCAACAGCTTCTGAGCTTCGGCGTCGATAAGCGAGTCTTCTTCCCGAAGCGCTTCAACGCTCGCTCTGAAGGACTTCATAAGCTTCGGATTTATTTTTTTCAGTTCGGGAATTACGTTTAAGCGAATGATATTCCGCGAGCAGTCAGCTTCAAGATTTGTGGAGTCCGTGACAAAGTCCTGACCTTTACACTCTAAATACTCCTCTACTTCCTCACGGGTACAGTTTATAAGCGGACGGATTATCTCTCCCCTGACCGGAGGAATCGAGGCAAGCCCTTTTACTCCGCAGCCTCGCGTCAGATTGAAGAGCGCTGTCTCGAAAGAATCCGAGAGAGTATGAGCTGTCGCGATTTTACAGCCGTTTGCGTGGTTTTCAAGGGCGGAGTACCTAAGCTTTCGCGCGCCAAGTTCAACCGAGCAGCGGTTTTCGGCACAGTAGGAGTTTACGTCGACGCTTTCAATGTAAAGCTCTATGCCTTTTCGCTTGCATAACTCCTCGCAGAAGCGCTGATCCCTCAGACTCTCCTCGCCGCGTAGGTTGTGATTGACATGCACCGCAAAGACACCGTATCCGAGTTCGTACAGGCACAAAAGCAGCGCAGTGCTGTCCGCTCCGCCCGAGAGCGCGACAAGCACCCGCTCTCCGTTTTTCAGCATATTGTAACGCTTTATGGTTTCTCTGACTCTGTCTATCATTGTTCACGCTTGGTATCTACACTTCTGAAAAGCGTATATTCGCCGAGATAGGCGAGATTTACGGTTCCCGTAGAGCCGTGACGGTTTTTCGCGATTATGCACTCCGCCGCCGACTGATTCGGATTCTGTTTGTCATACATCGCCTCGCGATAGATAAACAGAATTATGTCGGCGTCCTGCTCAATGGAGCCTGATTCACGGAGGTCGGAGGGCATTGGACGGTGGTCCTGACGCGATTCAACCGAGCGGTTGAGCTGCGACAGCAGTATTATCGGGACATTCAGCTCTTTTGCCATAAGTTTTATCTGCCTTGTTATCTCAGAAACCTCTGTTACGCGGTTGGTATGGTTGGTCGGAGACTCCATAAGCTGAAGATAATCTATCACAACAAGCCCGAGATTTCTCATTCTTCTGAGCTTTGCCTTTATCTGCGGAACGGTTATTCCCGCTGTGTCGTCAATGTAAATATCCATCTGAGACAGCGCGTCGGCAGCCTCGGCAAGCTTTATCCACTCATCCGACGATATCATCCCGCCGGAAAGAGAGTTATTCGGCACCAGCGACTCCGCGGAAAGCATCCTTGCGGCAAGCTGCTCCTTTGACATTTCAAGGGAGAATATCGCTATTTCCGCATTTTTCGCGCGCTTGGCGACATTGGCGGCTATGTTTACCGCAAACGTGGTTTTTCCGGAGCCGGGACGTCCCGCAATAACTATCATATCCGACTTATTCAGACCCGATATGTAAGAGTCGAGCAAAGAGTAGCCCGAACGCAGCCCCTGATAGCGCTCTTTGTCGTCGCCGGACAGTTTCTGAATCCTGTCATACGCCGAGACAATAATCTCGCTCAGACGGGTAAGTCCCTCGATCTCACGCCCCTGACGGATATCGTAAATCTTCTGCTCTGCGAGGTCTAAAAGGTTCTTGGCGCTTTCTCCCCCGTCGGTGGCGGCTTCGGTGATATCGCTGCAGGCTTTTATCAGCGAGCGCAGAAGATACTTGTCCTCAATGATGCGGCAGTGGCTCTCAAAAATAGTCTTTGACGTTGTGGAGACATTGTCCATAAGACCTTTTAAATAGGTCTTCGCCATCGCCGCAGTTTCAAATATCCCCTCGGAGACCGCTTCGTTTACAACGTTTATAATATCGGTTACGCCGCCGTTTGAAAACATTCTCAGAATTATGGAATAAATTCCGCGATGCTGCTCGCGATAGAAACTTTCGGGCTTGATTACCGCTATTGCCGAAGGAAGCAGGTCGGGATTGACCAAAAGCGCCCCCAGAACGCTCTGCTCCGCGTCAATGCTGTATGGCATCTCACGGCCTATAAGGTCGGTCTGCGACAGTGTTCCGACAGCCATTTTTATCCTCCTTACGCCTGATTAAGCGAATTATCCGTTTATTCTTCTTCCGGTACGACTTTGACGGTCATCTTTGCACTGATTCCCTGAGTCATCTTGATTTCGACTCCGTAATCGCCGTAAGCCTTGATGTCGGAGCCGAGAACTATCTTCTTTTTGTCTATATTCTCGCCGTACTGAGCCTGAATAAGCTCGCTGACCGTCGCCGCAGTGACTGAGCCGAAAAGCTTTCCTCCCTGACCGGCTTTCGCCTTTACGGTGAGAGTACCGCCGTTGAGCTTTTTCGCAGAGGCTTCTGCCTCGCTTTTCGCGACGTCGAGTCTGTGCTGCTCAGAAGCCTTTTTGCCCGCGAGGTCATTGATGTTCTTAGCGGTAGCTTCAACCGCAAAACCGCGCGCCAAAAGATAGTTGCGTGCGTAGCCGTCGGCAACGTTCAGAACATCGCCTGTCTTGCCGGAACCTTTTACGTCCTTGATAAGTATAACCTTCATAGTAATGCCTCCTTTTATGAATACACAAATCATAAATCCGAATCAGAAATCGGATTATGATTTAATTAAAAAGTCCTCAATCGCGCCCTTGACCTTTTCAACAGCTTCTTCCACCGAAATGTCAAGCTGCGCTCCTGCCATTGTCTGATGTCCGCCACCGCCTATGGCTTCCATAATAAGCTGAACATTAAATGAATCCATAGAACGCGCGGAAATAAAGCATAAACCGTCGAGACGGTAGATGACGAACGAAGCCTTTACACCGACTATTCCCAAAAGCTCGTCTGCCGCCTGTGGCGCCGCAAGTCTAAGCTCCGGCGCATTGGAATCTGTGGCGGCTATGGCGCAGCCGTGGAAGAGTTTCGCAGACTGTATCAGCACGCTCTTTTCACGGTAGGTCTCGAGCGAGTCCGCAAACAGACGCTTAACCGCAACGGTGTCCGCGCCGAGCTTTTTGAGAAACGCCGCCGCTTCAAATGTGCGCGCTCCGGCACGCATAACGAAGTTTTTGGTATCAAGCATTATGCCCGAAAGAAGCGCCTCAGCCTCTGCGACAGAAATTCTGCAATCATCTCCGAAATACTGTATAAGCTCGGTGACCATCTCACAGGCAGAAGAAGCAAACGGCTCGTGGAAGAAGACAACTGCGTTGTCGATATAATTCACCATCTTGCGGTGGTGGTCGATTACAACCACCTGCTCCGCCGATTCGTAAAGCTCCTTTGAATCGAGCATATCGGGGTTGTGAGTGTCGCAGATTATCAGCAGGTCGCGGCTTGTAAACTCAAGACGCGCTTCGGCAACAGATTTGAAGTAGTCGCGTCCGCAACGCTCGTTGACATAAGCTATTAGAGACTTTGAAAGGTTTTTGTCAAGGTCAAGAACACAGCAGGCGTTTTTTCCAAGGCTCCGCAAAGCTCCGCAGAGCCCTACGGAAGCTCCGAGACAGTCAAAGTCCGCAAGCCGGTGACCCATTATGTAAATGTTTCCGGAATTTAACGCAAGCTCCCTGAGAGCCGTAGCTATAACTCTTGTTCTGACCTTTGCGGACTTCTCAATTCCCTTTGAAACTCCTCCGAAAAATTCAAATCCGTTTTGAGTCTTGACGGCTGCCTGATCTCCTCCTCTGCCGAGACACATATCGAGCGCCTGCCGCGCAAACGTCTCGCTTTCGGCGAGCGTCTTAGCGCCTCTGCCGACGCCTATCGAAAGCGTTACCTTTGAACGCTCCCCGAGGCTTATGGAGCGCGCCTCGTCAAGAATATCAAACCTGCGCTCAATTATCGGCGCAAGATGGCGCTCCTCTATTATGCAATAGAAGCGGTCATTTGAAAGCTTGTGAAGGATTCCGTTTGTGTTCTCGATAAAGCGTTCAAAGAGCTTTTCTATCTGTACTCTGAAGCCTGCCTTATCGCTTTCTTTTGAATTTTGCAGAACTTCCTCATAGTTATCTACCGCGATTATCATAACCGTCTTGCGGCTTGCTTTGTATTCCTGCTCGAGCGCTATATGACTGCTTATGTCAATAAAGCTTACTATCGACAGCCCCGAGCTGCCTTCCTCGGCAGTGACTCTGTAATAGTGGTCCAAAATCTTGACCGTTGCGCCGCCGTCGGAGTATATCTTTGTGATATTGCTGCCGACAAGCTCCGAAAGGTTTATGCCGTAAACCCTGTCGTCGCCGAAAATGTCACGCTCAAAGCAGCGGTTGTACCAGATTATCGTTTTATCCGAATCGGCGATAACTATTGGCTCGGGATAGTCATAAAACTCCTCACGGCTCGTCTTTAAAATATCGCGGTCTATCCCCGTGACGTAACGCGTTACGTTGCGGTCGATTACGGCTGTCATCACACAGAGGACTGCAGCGCTGATTATCACCATGGCAGCCGCCGCGGAAGCTATATAGCTTTGTTCAAGATAAAAGAACACCGCCGCCGCCAACGAGACCGCTGTCATAACAGCCAATGGTATCCATAGCATATGAAGACGCTTTTTCATTACCGACCGTCCTTTCAAGCGAGAGTTATTTGATTCATCAGATATCCATTATATCGGGTATTACCATCGGGCGGCGCTTTGTCTTCGAGAAGAAGAAGTCGCCCAACTCGTCGCGGAGCTTGTTCTTGATTGCGGCGTAGTCGTGGCGGGTCTTGAGTTCCTCCTCGCAAACGCTCCTCGCAAGCTCCTTTGCCTTTATTATAAGCTCCTCGTTTTCGCGCTCGTAGACAAAGCCGCGCGAGATAATATCCGGTCCGGAAAGAAGCCTGCGTCCTATCTTGTCTATCGTGACGTTTATAACTATCACGCCGTCCTGAGCGAGGTGCTGCCTATCCTTGAGAACCACGGCGCCTACGTCGCCGACTCCGTAGCCGTCAACCATTACCTTTCCCGAGGTCACGCTGCCGTTGATTTTTATAGTGTTTCCGTCGGTTTCAATGACGTTTCCTATCTCGGCTATCACTATATTCTCCTCACTTACGCCCATACTGCGAGCGGTATCGGCGTGGTGTGAAAGGTGCTTGTATTCGCCGTGAACAGGTATGAAGAATTTCGGCCTTGTCAGCGCGAGAATCAGCTTCTGCTCCTCCTGACAGGCGTGTCCTGAGACGTGAACTTCATACATCTCCTCATATACGACCTCAGCACCGAGTTTCAAAAGCTCGTTTACAACCCTGCCGACAAACTTTTCGTTTCCGGGGATTGGTCTTGCCGAAATGATAATAAAGTCGTTCTCGGTTACGCTAACCTGACGGTGGTCATTAAGCGCCATTCTCGTAAGCGCGCTCATCGGTTCACCCTGACTTCCCGTAGTTATGAGAACAATTTTGTCGTCGGTGTAGCCGCGCATTTTATCAATGTCGATGAGGACGCCGTCGGGCAGTTTGAGATACCCGAGTTCGACGCCGAGTTTGATAACGTTGACCATAGAACGCCCAAAGACGGCGACCTTTCTGCCGTGCTTCTCGGCGCAGTCGATTATCTGCTGGATTCTGTGGACGTTTGATGAGAATGTGGCAATTATTATTCTCTTGCTACCAGCCTTGTTAAAGAGACTGTCAAACGTAGCTCCGACGTTGCGCTCGGTCGGGGTAAAGCCGTGGCGCTCGGAATTTGTGGAGTCAGCCATAAGCGCCAGCACACCTTCGCTGCCGAGTTCGGCGAAGCGGGGCAGGTCGATTATTCCGCCCTCAATCGGGGTATAGTCTACCTTGAAGTCGCCGGTGTGGATAATAATTCCGGTCGGAGTTCTGACTGCTATTGCAACAGCGTCCGGAATGGAGTGATTCACCCTTATAAACTCTGCGGTGATGCCGCCGAGACGCACAACCTGTCCCGGCGAAACGGTATTGAGCTTGACCTTGCCGAGATTGTGCTCCTTAAGCTTTGACTCCAAAAGACCGAGGGTGAGCTTTGTTCCGTAAATCGGGACATTAAGCTTCTTGAGAAGATACGGTATTCCGCCTATGTGGTCTTCATGACCGTGGGTCAAAAGCACTCCTCTTACCTTGTCGGCGTTGCGCTCGACATAGGAAAAATCTGGTATGACAATGTCCACCCCGAGCATTTCGTCGTCGGGGAAGGTCATTCCGCAGTCGATTATAACTATGTCGTCCGCGGTCTCAATGAGATACATATTTTTGCCTATCTCGTTCAGTCCGCCGAGGGAAATGATTTTTACCGTAAATTTTTTTACGTCTTTTCTGCTCTGATGATTGCTGATAAGCTGCGGGACCTGCTCTGCCGCCTCTGCCTTACTCTGAGGCTGTGCCTGCGTCTTCGGAGACTTGCGTCCGGAAGGCTTTCTGACCTTCGGAACATCCTGAGATTTAACCTTTTGCTCTGATGCCTTTTTCGGTTCGGCTTTTTTCTGCTCTGCCGATTTTTTCTGACTAAGAGACTTGTTCTTTTTTGAATTTTGATACTGTGAGGCTTTCTTTGAAAGCGGCGGCGCGGAAATCGCCGCTGCTATAGCCGCATCAAGCGCCGACGAGTCCGACTTCTGCGACTCGCGCCTTAATTTTGGTTGTTTATTTTTCGTACTTGCCATAAGTTCCTTTCATTATTATAATTTTATTTTAATGCTCTTCGGCATTTTACGGTTTGGGTTTATATGTACGGCGAAACGCGTAATCGCTGTAAATACGCCGTATGTGCGCACGCCTATACTAAGACACAATAGTTATTTTACTACAAACCGCAGCAGTTGTCAAGATAAAGGCAGGAGAGCTGACAAACCGGCGTGTGCTAATATTTTGTTCCCCTGAGCGGGGGCGAAGCCCCTGCCGCCCGAAGGGCGGCAGCCGCACGGCGCAGCCGTGCGAGCCGTGTACTTTGTACACGGCGGGCTTCGCCTAAAATTAGGCGCCCGCAGGAATCTTCACCGAGGAGCGCGACGGTCACCGCTCGGTGCCCCGATCTCGCCTCAGACGCCTTAGGATATCCGCCGATATCTCACTCGCCGCCTCGACTGACACCGACTCAATATAGAGCGATACCGCCCGTCCGCTCTTCATCGGTCTGACAAATGCCCGCGCCCCTCCGCTTTCGAGCATAATGTCCGAGCCTGCCTTTGCGCCATCAAAACCCTCGCTCATTATTTTGGGCAGACCTTCGGGCGCCTCTATTATCTTCTTGGTGTAAACTATCTGAGGAAGTTCCGCAGCAGCCGCAGCCAGCGAAATATTTCTCTCTGTAACATATGAAGCGATAACCGATATCAGCTCAAGAGGGTCGCAGCAAAACATCGTAAGCTCCCTTGAACCGGTCGTACCGCGTATCACAGACGAGCGGTATTCCTCTGCAAGCTTATCGCAGGCGAGGGGCGCGCGCGGCGGCAGAACCACACTCTTTCGCTTTTCAAAATACGCCTTGCAGCAAAGTATGATGAGGTTCTCGTAGGATATGACGGCATCGTTTGTAAGAGCTGAAACTGTTTTGCGGTCGGAAGCCACCGTAAACGTCACTTTTTCACCCTCACCGTCCGAAACTATCTCCGAAAAAATCTGCGCCTCGCGGGCATCTTCGGTACGAAGAAACGGTCTTATGCGCGGATTTTTCGGAATCAGAGCCTTAAGATGCCTGAGATAAAGGTCCGAAGCGGCAGCTCCGTCTATAAGTCCGGCGGTGCACTCAGAATTATTTAGCGGCAGACGATTATACGACTGCTCCGTTTTACGCTCCTCAGCCCTCAAAAGGTCTGCCGTCGCGCTTGAAGCGAGAACGGTCATATCCCCGGAATAAACAAAATGACTGCATCCGAGTTTTCTTGCACAGAATACCGTTTCCCCGAAGCTTGAGCCAAACAATGCGTAAACACCTGTGCCCGCTGAACGCAGTCCAAGGGAAATAGCCTCAAAGCCTTTGCCTCCGCCGCCGATAACGATGCGTTCCTGCCCGAGCGCCGTTCCGGCAGCGGCTCCGAACCTGAAGAATTCCTGCTGACTGAAAATTCCGTGAACCTCGCCGCCGTCCGCAAAGGTAAGCGACGAAAACTCACCCGACGAAATGTCCGTGCGCACTATCGCACCGTCGGGAATCCTCGTGCGCGGCGCCACTCTCGCGCCGGCCTCCACGGTAACGCCCGAACCTATAACGCAGCCCTCGCCGAGCGCCGAAAAGCGCTTCATTATAAGTCCCTCGCCTGCCGTCACGTTTTTGCAGATTACAGCTTCACATATATCGGCATTGGCGGCAAGGCTTACGCCTTCCGATATCAAAGATGCCATAATCCGTGAGCCTAAACCCACAGCAGCGCCGTCCTCAATAACCGAACCCGCTGACACAACAGTGTCTTTCCCGACAGAAGCGCTTCCGAGAATCAATGAGTCCCTGCCGTCTGCCCTGAGCAGTTCTGTCTGACATTTTATAAGAGAGGGTATGTCTCCGATGTCGTACCAATATGTTGTGTCAATAAATGCAAAAAGTTTTTTTCCTTCAGCCAGAAGCTGCGGAAACACATCCTGCGCGAAATCCACCTTTTCCCCAACCGGAATCCTCTGCATAACCTCTTTCGATATGACATAAGCTCCGGTGTTGGCAAGATTTGTGAGACAGTCGTCGTAGCCCGGCTTTTCCAAAAAACCGGTAATGCGGCGGTCTTTGTCGACTGTCATAAGTCCGTATTCGCGCGGATCGTCCACCTCTCTCGCGACTATGGTAACGTCTGCTCCGCTTGCACGGTGAAACTCGGCTATCGCTTTATAGTCAAATCCGCAGATGCCGTCGCCGCTCAGTACCAAAACGTCGTCCCCGTTCCATGCATTTCTTACGCATCCCGCCGTGCCGAGAGGCGTTTCTTCGCGGCAATACTTAAGCCTGACTCCTCCCAACTGCGTGCCTAAAGCTTCTTCCAGCCTGTCCGCCCTGAAATGAGTACAGAGCACCGCAGAACGTACTCCGCAGGCTCTCAGCCTTTTAATAAGCCGCTCTATCGCGGTCTCGCCGAGAATTTTGACGAGCGGCTTAGGTGTGTCAGAAGTAAGAGGTCTGAGACGGGTACCCTCTCCTCCCGCAAGAATTACGGTTTGCATATTTCCTCCTGTTTATAAAGACGGCGACGCGCGGTGCCGCCCGAAAAGTAAATATATTTTTCCCACGATTTCCGCGTATAATCAGGATAACCTTAAAATAATGCAAAAAAGGCAGATTCAAGACGAAAATCCGCCCTGAACAGGAACAGAGACGGATTTTTACGAATTTCAAATTATTTTTATCGCCAAAAATATCGGTTTTCGGCATATTGTCTGGCGTTATCTCTTTTTGCGCGTATCCGCAAGCTCGCCGTACATCGCTTCCAAAAGCTCCCGAAGGAACTCTCGGTTATCCACGTTGTCTACAAGAAGCATTCCCTTTGCGCCTTCATAAGGAAGCTGCATTTCAGCATTTGGCATCATCGCCGAGGCGGATTTTGTAGGCTTAACGAGAAAACGATCATCATAAATACCTCCTATCACCTTGCCCCGATAGTAGATGATGTATTCTCCCATCATCGCACGATAGGATATTTCCTCTAACCCACAAAGCTGGTCTATAATAAAATTCAGGTATTCTTTGCTTGAAGCCATAGCCAAGTCCCCCTCCAAAGTGTATACTGCTTGAAAATATTTATTTTTCCTCTGCTCTTGACAATAAAATAACCGTCTCAATAGTTGTCTCATTTTCCAAGGGAAGTTCGGTCACTTCCTGACCGTTCAGCGGAACAGGGAAATTGAAGC
>CANQVG010000030.1 GCA_947627235.1 uncultured Clostridia bacterium
AAGAGAGGTAAATATGAACTCCGTCACTCCGCCGTCGATAAGTGAAGCCTGAGAGGTATTGAACAGAGATACGTCGGTCTCAACCGTGCCGTCCTTTAAATATCCGGCGACGCAAATCTGCCGGCACTCGATGACGTTTTTGGGCTCAAGCCCGTGTTCGCTGTGGTAGCCGTTGAGTTTAAAGCGGAGCCTGTTTATGTTTTCGTCGGATAAGCCTTCTATGCCGTCCATATAGAAGTAGGTGTCCATCTCCCTCGGATACTGTCTCATAAGGGCGTTTTCGTTGCCGTAATAGAGACTCGCCGTGGAGGATATCATAACGAGCACCATTGTCGCGAGTATACATATCGAGGCAAGCCCCGCGCCGTTGCGCTTCATTCTGTATACCATCGAGCTGAGAGAAACAAAGTGGTTCGGCTTGTAGTAATAGCTCTTGTTTTTCTGAAGGATTCTGCATAAAAGCACCGAGCCGGAGATCATCACAAGATACGTCCCGACGATGACCATTACTACAGCGACGAAGAAAAGGAACATTGCCGCAAGGGGATTTTCGGTCACAACGGCGATGTAATACGCCCCGCCGAGAAGCGCGATTCCGAGAAGTCCGAGGAGCCAGTTTGCTTTCGGGGGCTTTTCGCCGACGTTTTCCGACCTTATGAGCGATATCGCGGTCGAAAACCTCGTTTTGAGGACCGAGCTTATAAAGAGAAGCAGGAATATGACGCAGAAGACCTCTATTGTTGTAAGGATAGCAGCGGGAGCGACATGCAGCGAATAGCTCACGTCGCCCTTAAGGATATTCACGAAGCAGAGTTCGGCGAGCTTAGAGAGGATAATACCCGCCGGAAGACCGATTCCGAGCGATATCGCCGCGATGATTACCGTCTCCCAGAATATTATCAGCGTGAGGGCGTTTTTGCCCATTCCGAGAATATTATAGAGTCCAAATTCCTTTTTGCGCCGACGAATCAGAAAAGAGTTGGTGTAAAATAGGAAGATTCCTGCAAATATCGCGATGACAAATTCCCCCAAAATAAGAAATTCGCTTATCATTGCGCCGCCGGGAAGAGTACCCAGCCCGGTAAAGAACTTCAGAAAGCCGATGATGTAAAACATCATGACCATTCCGATGCAGGTGAGGATATACGGGATGTAGAGCCGCCTGTTCTTGCGTATGCTGTCAAACGCGAGCTTCGGATAAAGACTTAGCTTCATTCTGCGTCACCGCCCGTCGCAAGGATAGTGAGGGTGTCGGAAATGCGCTGATAGAACTGCTCGCGACTGTCGGCGCCGCGGTAAAGCTGATGATACACCTCTCCGTCTTTGATAAACAGCACGCGTCCCGCCGAGCTTGCCGCCTTTACCGAATGTGTGACCATAAGTATGGTATGACCGAGCATATTCACGTCGCCGAAGAGCTTTAAAAGGTCGTCAGTAGAGCGCGAATCGAGCGCGCCGGTAGGTTCGTCGGCAAGGATTATTTTCGGGTCGGTTATCATCGCTCTCGCGACCGCTGCACGCTGCTTCTGCCCGCCTGATACTTCGTAGGGATATTTTTTCAGTATCCCGGGTATGCCGAGCTTTGCGGCTATAGGGCGAAGGCGGTCCTGCATTTCGCGGTAGGGCGTCCCCGAAAGCACAAGCGGCAGAAAAATGTTGTCTTCAAGGGTGAAAGTGTCCAAAAGGTTGAAATCCTGAAAGACAAATCCGAGATTGTCACGCCTGAACTGCGCTATTGCCGATTCCTTTATCTTCGCAAGATTCAGTCCGTCTAAGATAACGCTGCCTCCGGTGGGCTTGTCGAGAGCCGCAAGAATGTTCAAAAGGGTAGTCTTGCCCGAGCCGGACTCTCCCATTATCACGGCGTATTCGCCCTTTTCAACGCTGAAATTGACGTTTTTCAGCGCCTCAACCTTATTCCCTCCGAAGCGCGACGAGTAGACCTTTCTTAAGCCGCTCACTTCAAGAATACTCATTAAAATTACCTCCGTTCCGAATTTATGAACAGATTATACCGCGAACGGGAAATGCGCCGCAATCGAATCGGCTTACATTTCCCGCTTCAAAACTTACATTTTTGTAACATTTACTCCGCAGTCAGGTCATACTGCTCGAGCTTTACCGATACCGTGGTGCCTTTTCCTATTTCTGAGGCTATGCTTATGTCCGCGCCGAGGTTGCGGCAAATCCGCTTGCAGAGATACAGCCCGAGACCGCTCGCGTGCTTGTCGAGTCTGCCGTTGCAGCCGGTGTAGCCCTTTTCAAACACCCTCGGCAGATCCTCCGGAGCGATGCCTATGCCAGTATCCTCTATGCAGAGCGTCTTCGGTTCTTTTATGTATATTTTCACGCTTCCCGCGCGGGTATACTTGAGCGAGTTGGATAAAATCTGCTCTATTACAAATTGGAGCCATTTCTCGTCGGTGACGGCGGAGGCGTTGGTGCCATCGTATTCAAGGGTTATCTTTCTTAAGATAAATTCCGAGGCGAATTTTTTCACCGCCTGCTTGATTATCGCGTCGAGAGGGTGTTCTTTAAAAACGTAGTCGCTCGAAACGGAATCGAGCCGCAGATATGCAAGAACCATCTCAACATAGCTCTCGATTCGCATAAGCTCGGCATAGAGCTTACGGGAAGACGGTGTGTCCTCATTTTGCAGGCTAAGGCGCATCGAGGCTATCGGCGTTTTTATCTGATGCGCCCAGACGGTGTAGTAGTCGACCGTGTCGCGGTACCTGCTTTCGGAAAGGTCGCTAAGCTCCCGCATTTCTTCGCGCAGCGCGCCGACAAGTTCCTCCAGATCCTCCGCCTCTACGCTTCGCGGTTCGGGGAGCTTTACAGTCGGGTCGTCGGCGTTTTTGACCGTAAGCTCATATATTCTGTGGTTCTTGGCGGTTCTGCGGAAATCCGCCGCGACAAACCCCACCGCAATCAGCACACAGAGAAGTGTCGGATAAGCCACTGCCCCGACAGGAAGTCGGTAGAGCAGAAACGACGCTGTGAACACCGCAGCGAATATCGCTGACGCAATGAGTATTCCGCGACGGTAGTAAAGATATCTCTTAAAAAGCTTCATAAAATCACTCCACGATGTAGCCTACGCCGAATTTAGTGCCTATGAACCCCTCGAGTCCTGCCGAATCGAGCTTCTTTCTGAGACGGTTGACGTTTACGGTAAGGGTGTTTTCGTCTACGAATGAATCTGTATTCCAGAGGCGCTCCATAAGTCTTTCGCGGCTTACGGTCCTGCCCTTGTTTTCCATAAGGCACATAAGTATGCGGAACTCGTTCTGAGTCAGCGAAATCTGCTCGCCGTTAAATACGAGAGTGCCGTCGGCGGTGTTGAGCAGGGCGCCCCTGTGCTCGATTATGGGTACTCCCGCCGCGAAGTCGTAAGTTCTGCGCAGAAGCGCCTGCACCTTTGCCATAAGAACGCTCATATCAAAAGGCTTAGCAATAAAGTCGTCGGCGCCGAGGTTCATCGCCATAATTATGTTCATATTGTCCGATGCCGAGGAGATAAAGATGATGGGAACTTTAGACGCCCTGCGTATCTCCGCACACCAGTAATAGCCGTCGTAGAAGGGCAGGGAGATGTCCAAAAGAACAATATGGGGCGAGAAATCGGCGAACTCACTCATAACGCCGCGAAAGTCCGAAACTGCGCGTACCTCGAAATCCCACGCCGCTGCCTGTTCGGCAACAGCCTCGGCGATACCGAGATCGTCCTCAACTATCATTAGTCGGTACATATCAGCCTCCTGAAAACTTCATAAAATCATTCATATAATAATACATAGTCCGAGGAGTTGTCAAGCAGCGTATAAATCTTGATGTCACCTTAATCGGTTTTTTGCTTTCGATTCCGTATCCTTGACAAATACTCCCTCCGACAGTATAATATAATCAATTATATCAAAGCAATTCGGCACCAAGGGGGGGAAGCTCAATGAACGTCGGCGGTTCACATCTGAAAGAAAAACTTGAAGAAACATTAAAAGCGGTCTTTCCTATTCTTGTGATAGTTCTTGTCCTTTGCTTCACTATAGCGCCGATATCTCCGAGCATACTTATGACCTTCCTCGTGGGTGCGGTTATGCTCATAGCGGGGATGCTGCTGTTTTCGGTCGGCGTTGAGCTGTCTATGACCAAAATGGGCGAGCGTGTAGGCACTACTATGACTAAAACAAAGAACGCGTTTTTGATGTCGGCGATAGGATTTATAATGGGTCTGATAATAACCGTTTCAGAGCCAGACCTTCAGGTACTCGCGGCGCAGGTACCCTCAATTCCGAACAAGGTTATAATACTCGCAGTGGCGTCCGGTGTCGGGCTGTTTCTTGTGGTCGCTATTCTCAGGATGCTGTTTTCGGTTTCTCTTTCACGAATGCTGATATTTTTTTATCTTCTGGTATTTGTTCTTACGCTTTTTGTGCCCGAGGACTTTCTCTCGGTAGCATTTGACTCGGGAGGAGTTACCACCGGACCGATGACCGTGCCGTTCATTATGGCGCTCGGCATAGGCATATCCTCTATAAGAAGCGATAAGCACGCTGCCGACGACAGCTTCGGACTTATTTCTCTATGCTCCGTCGGACCGATAATCGCCGTTTTGATTCTCGGTATGATATATCACCCCGAAAGCACCGAGGCGGTTTCGGAGTCTATACCAATTATTGACAATACCGTCGACCTATGGCGGCTTTTCTGGACCGGTATTCCCACCTACATAAAGGAAATGGCTGTTTCGCTTTTGCCGATAGTCATCTTTTTCGGAATCTTCCAGCTTTTCTCGCGCGATATGACTAAGAAGTCGTTGATAAAAACGGCAATCGGTCTCGCTTATACATATGTTGGGCTTGTTTTGTTCCTGACAGGCGTAAACGTGGGATTTATGCCGGCGGGAAATTACCTCGGTCAGACTATAGCTTCGCTGTCATATTCCTGGATAATCATTCCGATAGGTATGGTTATAGGATATTTCATAGTCCTTGCCGAACCTGCGGTGTTTGTGCTTACAAAGCAGGTAGAGGAGCTGACCTCGGGAGCTATATCTGCCAAAGCTATGGGCTTGAGTCTTTCGGTGGGAGTGTCGGTTTCAATAGGAATAGCTATGCTGAGGGTTCTCACGGGTATTTCAATTATGTGGTTTATACTCCCGGGCTACGCCGCCGCACTGATTCTCAGCTTTTTTGTCCCTAAACTTTTTACCGCCATAGCTTTTGACTCGGGCGGAGTGGCTTCGGGTCCTATGACCGCGACGTTCCTGCTCCCGTTTGCTATGGGAGCCTGCGAGGTGTCGGGTGGAAACATAATCACCGACGCTTTCGGAGTTGTGGCGATGGTGGCGATGACCCCTCTGATAACCATTCAGACAATGGGTCTTGTATTCAGGCTTAAAGAAAAGCGTCTTCACAAAGCCGCGCAGAGGGCGGGTCTTTCAATGCTCTCTTACGGCGATACTGAAATCATTGAGTTGTAAGGCGGCGGGATTATGGGAAAGCTTTATTTGACCACCACGGTTGTCGACCGAAAAAACAGTTCGCGATACGAGCGGCTCTATAAGGACAGCGGAATAGGCGTGACATTTATGACTCTCGGCGCGGGAACCGCGAGGGGTGATGTGCTTGACTACCTCGGGCTTGAAGCCGTTGAGAAGACGGTTATATTCTCTGTGCAGGAGGAAGAAGACTGGCTGTCTCTGAAAAACGACCTTCGGCGCAAAATGCGAATTGACGCGCCGGGCGGAGGAATAGCATTTACCGTTCCGCTGAGCAGCATAGGCGGCAGGAGAGCGCTTCAGTTTCTGCTTGCAAAGGACGAATACCGTAAAGAGGAGGAATCGGTCTTGAAGGAGACATCTCATGAGCTTATAATCGTAATAGCCAACAGGGGCTACACCGACCTTGTTATGGACGCCGCGAGAGCAGCGGGCGCATACGGCGGCACAGTGATTCAGGCAAAAGGCACCGGAATGGCACAGGCGGAGAAATTTATGGGTGTTTCGCTTGCAGCCGAAAAGGAAATGGTTTTTATTGTAACAAAAACCGAGCAGAAAAACCCGATTATGAAAGCGGTTATGGAGCAGGTAGGGGTTGAGAGCAAAGCTCAGGCGATAGTCTTCTCGCTGCCCGTCACCGACACCGCCGGTCTTAGGCTGATAGAAGACTGACAGAGGATAAAGCCGCGCCTAATAAAACAGTACTTTATTTTCCGAACCGATATAGCTGTATATCGGTTCGGTTTTTATGCCATCAAACAGTCTTTCAGGCAAGATTCCTGCAAAACTATAGTAGGGAGCCGTTTGCCGCCGACATTTAACGTCTGGTGAACATACATCGTCAATGTATTCAGCTAATTCAGCGAGGACAAGCCTATCAACCTCCGGTTTAGTCAATTTGCTGAATAGTTTGTTGACTCATTGAACAACTTCCTATAAAATGATGTTAGAAGATCTTCAGATCACCGAAAGGAGCCATTTTTATGGAAAAAACTATTTCACAAAAAATTATTGATCTTCGAAGGGAAGCGGGACTCACTCAGGAACAGCTTGGAGAGCGCTTGGGAATTTCGGGTCAGGCTGTCAGCAAATGGGAGCGCGGTGAGTCAATGCCCGACATACTTCTTTTGCCCGATTTGTGTGACGCTCTCGGCACAAATCTCGATTCGCTTTTGGATGCAAGACGTGTCAACAACCCTCGCGTTGTGAGCGATTTCTGCGAATACGCTGTCAAAAACGGAAGAGCTAAAACAGTTCAGCAGGCGATTTCACGACTAATGAACAGGAACGTCGTTGCACCGCAGAACGACACGCTCAGCGTCTGCCTTGAAAACGGCAAAAACATCCTCGTTTCCGATCCGTTGGGAATGGGCTTCGTGATGTCGGGAACTGAATTTGCGGACTATTGCCTTGACATGAGCGACGAAAGAATCAATAATCCGGTTAGACTTTTTACAGATAAAAACACGCTTGCGGTCATCAAAATCATTGCGAAAAAGACTTCTACGATCGACGAGATCTGCGAGGAAACGGGGCTTGATATCGCTCAAGTTCAGGAAATACTGCTCACGCTTATTAACAGTACAGTAATATCATACACCTGCGACAAAGACGGCAAGGTTGGTTACTGTCCCGCGTCCGGCATTGTCGCCGTGTGGATGGTGCTTGCGGGTTGCAGCCTTTTTGACCTTGAGGGTGTTGGGGACGTGAGGGGCAACTCTTGGGTGACAGTATGAGCGTGGAGAGTTGCTCAAAGCAACAGGTCCGGAGGACAGTGACGCGCCCTCAGGCGCAGGCATTGACAACTATGGAGATAATTCCAAATATGTCTTGAGAATATCGGCGAAAAACCGCCTTGACCTATAACGGTCAGGGCGGTTAGCGTTGATAGAGCAAATATTCGATTAAATCATCGCGGGCTGACGTCTGAACTTTTTCGTTAAAATGCTGAATATAAACTTGTATATTTGTCTGACTGCACAAAAATACTGTCCGGGTATTGACTCTTACCTTGGGTAAGAGTTTATAACTGAGTTGTAAAAAGTACGGAAAGAAGGAGACGGTTTTAATGAATAGATTCGAATTTACAGCCGGGAGGTTTTCACTCAGAAAAGGTTTACTCATATTTTTGCTGGCGACAGCTTTGTCGGTGACGGTTATAGGCTTTTCGTCCTGCGCGAGCAATCGTTCTTTTCCCTCTGAAACGAGAGCTTACCGTGATGAGGAGCTTGCCGGCGTAAAATCCTCCGAAAAAACCGACGGCGATACCGATTATGACGAGTACGACCTTGTAATTCTGCGCTATTACAGCGCCGCGCCGACGTCAGAGGTCGCCGATGCACTCACCGAAGAGTTGGGCTGGAATATAAAGATAGTGACCTACGATTTCGACGACCATTATAAGCTGAACACCAAGCTTATGGCGGGCGACGACGATTTTGACCTCTATATTGATGCGTCATCGGATTTCAGCAAATATATACTCAACGGCTTCTACACCGACCTTAAGCAGTTTGAGGGGTTGAATGAAAAGATGTCCGCAAATCGGATTGTCGATTTTGCTGCCGATTACAATGGCGAGTATATCGGTTTACCGCTTTCGCTCCGATATAACGACGGGCTTATTTTCAGCTATTCAAGCCCAACAATTTTGGATTACTGTGCCAAAAATGTCGACACCCTTGAAAAGCGTTTTTCAGACCCCGACGGCGAGAAGCTTTTTGAGGCGCTTCGATATGTTTACGACAACGGCGGCGACGTTAAGGACGACCCGAGAGAATACATTGATTTTACCTTTGTTGAAAGCTCCTATTGCGTAATGTCGCCAAACAGCAAGCACATGGACGCCGCTGCGCTGTTTATGGAGAGGCTTTTCGACGCGGTGGAGAGTCTGCCTGAGAGTCCCGCTTCGGGACCGTATCCCGACGTTTCGAACGCCGATTTATCAAACGCTTACTTGACATGGAAGTTTATGAGCATAGACGTAAGAGATCCGATAATCGACGCGTATTTGGCGGCGCTCGAGTCTGACGGCAAGGACCGTACCCTGAAAAAGCTCGCCAAAGATGCCGCCGGCGAGGTCGATATGAGGGTAGGGGAATGAAGCTTTGGCACAAAGTTACGGGCGGTTTTATTTACGGTGAAAGAATATGCCTGTTTCAGACCGTTTGTGCCAACGCGGTTGACCTTTTCGGGGCGTAAAGATAAACTTAATACATAGGGGTGATTATTATGACCAACATATTAAGAAAAATTGCGGCGGCGTTTATCGCGCTTTTGCTGCTCTGTTCCTGCGCGGAAAGCAGCCCGTCAAAGATGCAGAATGGCGGTAAGTCCGACTCTGCCGTTGAGTCAAAAGAAGTCAAAAGCTCAATTTTCGGCAGGAATGTCAAATATGACAGCTTCACGCCCGCCGAAGGGCTCGCCCTGCCGATACCCGCAAGCGACATCACCGATATGGCGCAGACGGAAGAAACGCTTTGTTTTCTGGCGGACAGCGCGGTTTACAGCCTCGACACAGTATCGGGGGAATCGGGCAGGCTGTTTGAGACCGACGCGGAAATGCTCGCCGTTCACGGCGGCGAGGTCTTTACATATTCCGCCGAGAGTTCCGTTTTGTCCGAGTATGACGCTTCGGGGAGCCTGATCGATGAGCTCGCCATAAAGATAGAAGGCGTTCATTCCGTGGAGGGGCTTTCAGTCACCGACGATTACTATGTCTTTATCTGCACGGTTCCGGGAGCTATAATGATGGAGCCGCATTTATTCGTGTATTCCCGCAGCGGTGCGGAGTTTATCCTTTCAAAAAAGACGACGGTCACAAGGGTGTTTCCCTATAAGGGCAACAAGGTGCTCACGGTGACCGTAGGCACGGTATTTCCGAGTGTGGATCTTAACGTATTTGACGCCGAGACGGGCAAAAGCGAAACGCTGCGCCAACTCGGCAGCGAAAGCGAGCTTGGCGACAGACCCGCGGTGGTTTACCGCCCAAAGACCGATACCGTGCTCGTGTTCGGAAGCGGCGCGGGAAGAGACGGCGAAGTGCCGGTATGCATTACCGAATTTTCCCTTGACGACACGGATAAAATGCTGCTCGACCGCTATTATTTCAGTGTTCCTTACGGGACGAAATTCTTCCTCGGAGCATATGAAAACATCGTCACGGCAATTTCGACCTCCGACGGCGGTATCCGCGTTTATGACTGCCTCAACCCTCCCGAGAGCATAAGTATCCTCTGTCATCATATTAACGGAGACGAGGTTATTTACGGATTTGAAAAAGAGACGGGCATATTGGTAACGGAGGCTTATACCGATTACGACAAGCTCGCCGTAAAGCTTATGGCTGGCGACGACGACTTTGACATCTTCAGCCCGAGCTCAAATTACCACAACTATGTCGACGCGGGCGTCTGCGCCGACCTGAAAGAGGTCGAAAGCCTTGGCACAAAGATATCCGGCAATGTTGCCGCTGCTCTGGTGGCGAGCTATGACGGCAAATATTTTGGCGTGCCGATAGGCATCTCGAATTACCTGACCGAAGAAAACTACCCTGAAAACGGCAGCAATTTCAGCTATTCGCTGGTCATTTCTGAGAATATTTACTATGCAAAAAACGTCGATGTCGCCGAAGCGAGATATTCCGACCCGAGCGGCGACGAGCTCTATAAGCTGTTTAAGTATCTTAACGACAATCCCACGGGTAACAAAAAGAAAATGCCCTTCGGGGAAGAAGTTACGATTCTCAGCACAAACGTGTATATGCTAAACCAAAAGTCGCAAAACCGCGACAGCGCATTAAAATTCCTGGAGTATCTTTTCGACGCATACAGCGGCAATATTCCGGGGCTCGTTCCGGAAGCCGACCTTTATCCGACGCTCGAATCCGAAGAAAACTGCTATGCGGAGTGGCGGTGCAGACCCATCGAACTCATCACCCCGATATTCAACGCGCGGAACGAAATTCTGGGTAAAAACGGTGAGATGAGCGCCTCTGAGCTGAAAAGGCTTGCAAAGGAGACGGCCGCCGAGGTCGCAATGAGGATCGGAGAGTGAGTTATGACCCGCAGATTCAAGCTGAAAATAGCGCTGTTAAGCCTGCCGGCTGTGATAGGCTTTGCGGTGTTCTACATAATCCCGTTCTTTCGGAGCATCGGCTATTCCTTTATAGGAAGCGTTACAAAAAAAGAGTTCGTATGGTTTGAAAATTACAAAGAAGTGCTTGCAAATAAATATTTCAGAATGGCGCTGAAAAATACCGTCATATTCTCTGTCGTGGGCGTAGCGCTTATAATGCTTTTGTCGCTCGCTCTGTCTATAGCGCTCGTAAAGCTCTCGAAAAAGGTCTCTTTTATAAAGAGCTTCTTCGTGATGCCCTACGTCCTGCCCTCGGCAAGCGTCGTATTCTTCTGGCAGGTGTTCTTTGACACCGGAACCTATACCGCCCTCACCGAAATAGAGGGCTTGGGCGGCTTCTTCGACGTCCTGCCGCTCTATGTTATTTTTCTCTGGAAAAACATCGGGATAAACATTATCCTCATCACCTCGGCGCTTACAAAGATCGTCCCCGAGATTTATGAAGCCGCTGCTCTCGACGGCGCCCACGGGCTTAGGCTTCACACAAAGATAACCCTGCCGCTGATTTCTCCGAGCCTGTTCTTTGTAGGGGTTCTCAGCTTTGTAAATTCCCTGAAGATATTCAAGGAAAGCTACCTCTACTACAACTCCAACTACCCGCCCGACACGGCTTATATGATTCAGAACTATATGAACAACCACTTCTACAAGCTGAACTATCAGAACCTCTCGACCGCCGTCGTTATATTTACCCTTGCTATGGCGCTGGTGATTTTTGTTTGGTATAAGCTTGAAAACAAGATGTCGGAGGGAACGTTTTGATGAAAAAGAAAAGCGTTTTTGCAGTCCTGCGGCTGACGGTTTTAGCTGCGCTTGCGGTGCTCTTTGTTATACCCGTGATAAGCACGGCACTGAAATCGTTTTCGTTTGAAGGCAAAATCGGTCTCGTGCAATACTGGGAACTTTTCGTTACCAACTTTACCTATCTCGATTTCTTCTGGAATTCCGTCATCTACGCCGCCGTCATAACCGCAGTGAGCATAGCGGTCTCTCTGCCTCTCGGATTCTTATTCGCAAAAGTCAATTTCAAGGGCAGGCACGCGCTGTTCTTCGTGTTTATTCTGGTAATGCTCCTGCCTTTTCAGGCGACGCTCCTGCCGAATTACATTCAGCTTAGGGATTTCAATATGCTCAACACCCCGCTTGCGCTCACCGTCCCGATGATGTTCTCGCCGTTCGCGGTTTTTCTGCTCCGGCAGTTTATGAAGACGATCCCCAACGACCTTATAGACTACACCCTTCTTGAGACCTCGTCGGTAATAAGGACATTCCGCTATGCGATACTTCCGCAGATAAAGCCGGCGGTCGTTTCGCTCGCGATACTCATTTTCTGCGAAAGCTGGAATATGGTAGATCAGGCGCTGATCTTCTCGATGGAAAACACAGGTATATACCCACTCTCGGTTGTCCTCGGGGATATCCCCGAAAACGTGCGGTACGCGGGCGGGACGGTCTATATGTTCCCGATAATAATGCTCTTTGTGATGTTCCGCGAAACGCTTGAGGAGTCGATGGAGGCGTATAAGCTATGAAAAAGGCAGTTACAGCCATAAGCATTATTTTCTGTGTAATCATTATCTTTTTCAGCTTTTTCGGCGAAAAGCTCTATTATTCCACAAAACCGAAGGTGGAGCTCGACCGCCCGCTTCGGATAAACGATTTGATACTTCTGCCCGAGAGCGCGATTTTCAGTGAAGCCGACGGAGACTACATCTTCACCGTTGAGAGCGAGGAGGGGTTCTCGACCGAGATTCTGACCGTTACAAAAGTTCGCCTCACCCGCTGTGAGCCGGATGAGACCGGCTATTTTGGCGACGGGTACGTTATGGTCGAAGCCGAGGACTATTCAAACGCCCCGACGGTTATCCGCGCGAGCAAGCCGCTAAAAGACGGGCAAAGGGTGACGGAGGGGGATTTTCGATAATTGTGGGTTTGACCGCCGCGGATAAGACTGACAGAAGAATAAAGCCGCCCGAATGGTAGTCCCTAATAAAACAACATTCTGATTGTTTTCCGAACCGATGTATCACTGCATCGGTTCGTTTTTCATTTCCTCAAACAGGCTTTTCGGCAGGATTCCCACGAAATCGTAGGAAATATCTATGTCCACAACCCGCTTGCCGTTGACTTTCTTAGGCTTGTGAACGTATACCGCCTTGACCAAATCGTTAAGTATCGCAGGCGTCAACTCGGTCATACCGAAATACTTTTTAATTTTGACTATGAACTTGTCGATGCTGTCCGCTTGCTCCTCCTGCTGCTCTATTTCGTCGGTCAAAATTGACAATTTTTCTTTCAATTCAGCCTGTTCAACTTCGTAATCTCCCGACAGCATCTCATATCTTGCCTCTGAAAGTCTTTGGCTGGCATGGTCCTCATACATTTTCTTGAAGAGCCTGTCAAGCTCGTCAATCCTGCGTTCAATCTGACTGGCCTGTTTCTTTTTGCTCGCCAAAGCTTTCTTCATCTCGGATTTCTGCATAGCACCGAGAGCAACTCTGAACTTTTCCTCATAATTGGCGACAAGCCACATAACCGTCCGAATATGATGCAAGACGCCTTGCTCCAATATAACCGCTCGAATGAAATGGGTTTTGCAAACATCTTTGCCCTTTGTCCTCGACGTTGAACAAACGAAATGGTCTTGTCTTTTCTCGAAGTTGTTTGTTGTGCAGTAATACATCTTCTCCCTACAGTCAGCACATCGCACGATTCCCGAAAACATATTTGTCTTGCCTGTTCTCGTCGGTCGACGCTTGTTCTTGCGGAGTTCCTGCACGCGGTTAAACGTATCTTCGTCAACAATCGGCTCGTGAGTATTCGGAAAAATTCGCCACTGATCTTTAGAGTTGTTTACGGTCTTTTTGACTTTGTATGACTGCTTATGCGTCTTAAAGTTGACCGTATGACCAAGATATTCCCGATGCTCTAAAATGTCCGAAATGCTGTCGCCCGTCCAACGGTATGGATTTTCGGGCAGAGGATTTCTCGTTGCAAGACCGAGAGATTGAGCATGAACGGTTGGTGTGGGAATCTTGCGCTCTTGCAAAATTCTTGCAATCTGCGTCGGGCCGTTGCCGGCGACACATAAACTGAAAATGTCCTTAACAACCGCTGCTGCCTCTGCGTCAACTATCCACCGTTTCTTATTGTCGGGATCTTTGAGATAACCGTATGGAGGGTTTGTGCAGAGGTATTCACCCGATTCGCCCTTGGATTTCATCACCGCTCGGATTTTCTTACTCGTGTCCTTGGCGTACCATTCGTTGATGATGTTAAGGAAAGGAGTAAAATCGCTGTCGATTTGGTTTGCACTGTCGATGCCGTTATTTATGGCGATGAATCGTACGCCTTTTTCAACAAATAACACTTCGGTGTAGAAACCGACTTTCAAGTAATCTCTCCCAAGGCGGCTCATGTCCTTTACGACCAATGTCCCGACCTCACCGTTCTCAATTTTGTCGAGCAATTCAGTCCACGCAGGGCGATTGAAATTCGTGCCAGAATAACCGTCATCAACAAAATATTGAATATTTTTTAGACCGTTATCCTTGCAAAACTTCGAGATAATGCTTTTTTGATTGGATATAGAATTTGATTCACCTGCAAGCTCGTCATCTCTTGAGAGCCTACAGTAAATCGCTGTTATTTTATCAGACTGCTTAATCATTTCTGTTCCTTTCGTTTGGCAGTCTGCCATAACAGGGTTGCTAAAAGGAATTATACCACATTCACTCATCATTTTCAACTCCTTTATCGCTGTAAAGCACAATATTTTTTAATATTTTTGCAGGCAAGCTATGCTCACCGTCGTAACTGCCGGTGAACCGGTAGATTGTGCCTTTGGATTCGATCGTCACAGTGACCGTCGGCAGGACGTTGTATAAAGGGTCTTGTACGATGATGTACCCATTCTCGTCGAATCTGATATTTCGTTTGCTCTTGATGATTTCGGGCTTTTCGCCGTTCTTGTTAAATTTCATAAGTATCTCTCCTTTTATTTTCTTGTCCTATTGTTTTTTGAATGTTGTCCGCAATAGTTTGCAGCCGTTTGACCTCGCTACGTTTTTCTTTCAATTTCTCATACAGTTCATTCTGCTGAGAGTGTTGTATAATGTAAAAGACTTCTTAATCACTCTCGCACGAAGTCGGAAACATTTGCGCACTTGAAAGGAGCGTTACTATGAAAAAATCAGGGAAAATTACTCCGCTGTATGAAAGGCTCTCCCGCGACGATGAATTGCAGGGCGACAGTAACAGCATACTGAATCAAAAACGCCAGCTTGAAGAATATGCCGCCGCTCACGGACTACCCAATCCTGTCCACTTTACCGATGACGGTATATCGGGAACAAGGTTTGACCGCCCCGGTTTTCTTGCAATGATGAAAGAGGTTGAAGCAGGTAATGTCGAATGCATCTGCATAAAAGACATGAGCCGCCTCGGGCGTGATTATCTCAAGGTCGGGCAAATTATGGAGATACTTCGCATAAAGGGCGTCCGCCTTATTGCTATAAACGACGGCGTGGACAGCTTCAACGGCGACGATGATTTTACTCCGTTCCGCAATATCATGAATGACAACACCGCATAAAGCATGACAACAACATCCGCGGTGCGGCGGTAATCGGAAATCCAAAATATAAGACCAAACGCCCGTTTCCGGCGGCTGGAATGTGTCAGCCATATCGGAAACGGGCGCTTTATTTTGACTGGCTTATGTGGGAGCGTTTGTTCCTGTAGTTATACTGAAAGCGGGCCAAAAGATACACTGATAATTATTATATGCCCATTCGTCTTTGAAAAGGCAAGATTCAATTATCAGCACGCAAAAATCAAAAATTGTTTGTATTTAGCTATTGCAAGGGAGAACTTCCTGTGTTACAATAAATGCATACAAGAACGCAAAACAGCGTGCGGAAAGTTGGTGCTCATTTGAATCAAAAGGAGATTGCTCAAAATGTGCTCAAAGGCAACGGTGGAATTGCTAAAACCGCCGACTTTGTTGCGGCAGGCATAAAAAAATATGATGTGGCTGCGCTGTGCAAGGAAGGTTTTCTCGAACGTGTTCGGCGTGGGGTGTACCAATTGCCGGGCAATGATCAAATAATAGA
>CANQVG010000031.1 GCA_947627235.1 uncultured Clostridia bacterium
GCCGTTTTTGAGCATACTTTCGTCGTAATTCGACTCTATCAGCACGAGGTCGGAGCCGCATAGCTCGGAATGTATCTCCTCGGTGACATGCCCGAGGTCGGTGCAAACGCAGCAGGTCTTACCGTCGGGGGTATGTATCTTATAACCAACGCTTCCATCAGCGTCGTGAGGGGTCTTGTAGGAGGTGACGTAAAAGCCGTCCGTCTCAACTCCTCCGTCCGACTCGCCGTATGCGCAGTCAGCGGGCAGAAGCTCCTTTTCAAGCAGCTTTTCAAGGGTGACGCGGGAGGCGTAAACCGGCGCGCCGAAGCAACTTTCAAAGGTTTTGAGACCGCCTATGTGGTCGGAGTGGTCGTGGGTTATGAATACGGCTCGCACAGCTTCCGGGTGGATTCCGTTGAGCCTGAGCGCCACGACGAGCCTGCGGCAGCTCACGCCCGCGTCGATGAGTATGCCGCAGTCGGGCGTGCCGATGAAATGGGAATTGCCCGAGCTCGAGGAAAACAGGGGATAGATTCTTGCCAAAATATACCTTCTCTCAAAAATGACGGCTAATAAATAGCCGTCAGATTTTTTCTGTTAATCTCATACCGCCATTCTCTGGTTGTCGTAGTCGGTGACGCGGCTGATGTCGGCTCCCAAGGCTCTGAGCTTTTCGTCGATGTTTTCATATCCGCGCTCGATGTGGTAGATATCCTCGACCACAGTCGTGCCGTTTGCCATAAGCCCCGCGATGACGAGCGCGGCGCCGGCTCTTAGGTCGGTCGCCTTGACGGTCGCGCCGGAAAGCTCCGGAACGCCCTGAATAACGGCTGTCGTGCCTTCTACGGTTATATCCGCGCCAAAGCGCCGAAGCTCATTGACATATCTGAACCTGTTGTCGAATATATTATCGGTGACTACGCTTGTCCCCTCGGCTATTGTGAGCATAGTCGAGAACTGCGGCTGCATATCAGTCGGGAAGCCGGGGTGAGGGAGGGTTTTGATGCTCGACTTCATCAGCGGACCGTCGCAGCGGACGTGTATGCTTTCGTCAAATTCCTCGACAAACGCTCCCGCCTTACGGAGCTTGTCGGTAATTGATTCAAGGTGCTTCGGAATGACGTTTTTAATCATAACGTCGCCCTTGGTGGCTGCCGCCGCAACCATATATGTTCCCGCTTCAATCGGGTCGGGGATCACGGCGTAATCCGCGCCGTGAAGGTGCTTTACGCCGCGAATCTTTATAACGTCGGTGCCGGCACCCATAATGTCGGCTCCCATCGAGTTGAGGAAGTTCGCGACGTCAACTATCTGCGGTTCTTTTGCGGCGTTTTCTATAACGGTCAGACCGTCCGCTTTTACCGCCGCGAAGATTGCGTTTATCGTGCCGCCGACGGTTACGATGTCAAAGTAAATCTGACTGCCGATCAGCTTGTCCGCTCTGAGGCTCACAACGCCGCCGTCGATATTGTGGCGCGCGCCAAGAGTGCTGAACGCCTTGAGATGCTGATCTATCGGTCTGTCTCCGAGGTCGCACCCGCCCGGCATAGGTACGTCGGCTTTGTTAAAGCGCCCGAGGAGGGTACCCAAAAAGTAGCTCGAAGCGCGGCAGGCTCTCGCCAGTTCGTAAGGAACCACAGGGTCGGTGATTCCGCGGGCGTCGATGCGAATGGTATTCTTGTCTATGATTTTGATGCTCGCGCCCATCTCGTACAGAATTTTAATACATATATTTATATCCCGAATTTCGGGGACGTTTTCCAAAAGACATGGACCGTCCGCCAGAATGGCGGCGGCGACAATGGCAACGGCGGCGTTTTTGGCTCCGCTGATCAAAACCTCTCCGTGGAGCGGGGTCCCGCCTTTGATAACAAATTTCTCCATAATATATCTCCAAACCGTATTATATTCTCAAAAAGAGCGGCAAAACCGCGCCTGAAATTTCTTTCTATATATTCTATCACGATTTTCCGAAAATAGCAATTACAATTCCGTAACAATTTTGAAAAATTTTCGACTTTTTTACATTTCTTTTAAGATTATACAGCATAAGCGGGCAGAGTTCAAGAGGTTTTTGGCTATTTTCTTGACATCTTTGCCGTGAAAATGTATAATAAAATTACCGTTTACAGGAACGATCATCGAAACGAAAAGGAGAATAAACTATGAACACATATCTTGGAATCGAATTCGGCTCTACGAGAATCAAGGCAATACTTATCGACGAAAAGGCTAACGTCATCGCCTCCGGCGCGCACGACTGGGAGAACCGTCTCGACAACGGCGTCTGGACCTACACCCTCGACGATATCCGTGAGGGTCTTCAGGACGCCTATGCAAAGGTCGCGGCGGACTATAAAAAGAACTTCGGCGAATCCCTCACGGCGATTGGCTCTATGGGAATCAGCGCGATGATGCACGGCTATATGCCGTTTGACGAAGCGGGGAATCTGCTTGTGCCGTTCAGAACATGGCGCAACACCATTACCGCCGAGGCTTCAGAGAAGCTTTCCGAGCTGTTCGGGTTCAACATTCCTCAGCGCTGGTCGATAGCCCACCTCTATCAAGCTATTCTGAACGGCGAGGAGCATGTCCCCGCAATAAAGAGCGTTCTCACTCTTGCAGGATATATTCAGTGGATACTCACCGGCAGGAAAGTAGTCGGCGTCGGCGAGGCGTCGGGTATGTTCCCGATTGATTCCGATACCTGCTATTATGATGAGAAAATGCTTGCTCAGTTTGACGCGCTCGTCGCCCCCAAGGGCTACGGCTGGAAGCTCAAGGACGTGCTTCCCGAAGTAGCGGTCGCGGGCGAAAACGCCGGCACGCTGACCGAATCGGGCGCGAGGTTCCTTGACCCGACCGGAACGCTTAAGGCGGGAGTGCCGCTCTGTCCTCCCGAGGGCGACGCCGGCACCGGAATGGTCGCGACAAACAGCGTGAGAGTGAGAACGGGCAACGTTTCGGCGGGAACGTCGGTATTTGCGATGATAGTCCTCGAAAAGGCGCTTTCAAAGCTCTATCCCGAGATTGATATGGTAACTACCCCGAGCGGTGCGCCCGTTGCGATGGTTCACTGCAACAACTGCTGTACCGACCTTGACGCTTGGATGCGCATATTTATGGAATTTGCCGAGCTTTCGGGTCACCCGATGCGCAAGCCCGACCTCTACGATCTTCTTCTTATGAACGCTATGAACGGCGACCCCGACTGCGGCGGTCTTACATCCTGCAACTACTTCTCGGGCGAGCCTATCACTCATCTTGACGAGGGCAGACCGATGCTTTTAAGGCGTCCCGACTCGAATTTCAACCTCGCGAATCTTATCAGAAACAACCTCTTCTCGGCTCTTGCAACCCTCAAGATAGGTCTTGATATTCTTCTTGCGGAAAACGTCGAGATTGACAAGATTCTCGGTCACGGCGGCTACTTCAAGACCAAGGGCGTGGGGCAGAAGCTCCTTGCAGCAGCTATGCGCACTCCCGTCTCGGTTATGGAGACAGCGGGCGAGGGCGGCGCGTGGGGTATGGCAATTCTGGCTAAATACTCCGCCGACGGCGCCGGGCAGAGCCTTGAGGACTACCTCGACGAAAAGGTCTTCGCAGGAATGAGCGCTATAACCGAGCAGCCCGACCCGCGCGACGTCGAGGGCTTCGAGAGCTATATGCGCAGCTATGCGAAGATGCTCAATGCAGAGGAAGCTGCGGTCAAGAGCTACTGATCTGTCAACTCATACCGAAAGGAGACGAAAATGAAGCAGATTCCCTTTAGCTAATTATACTCGCCGGTCAAAAAGGTTCACCCTGCTCTTATTACGGAAGACAGGTTGCAGGTGACTTTTTAAGTTACGGCATAGCGCAAATGATGGTGCAGGGAGACCGTTTTCTCGGCTGCCGTGTAAACGGCATTCTTGCGGGAACTGCGATGTGGAGCTATGTTGATGAGCTCGATCTGGCATTTCTAAAAGAAATATTCGTTTCTCCGGCTTTCTGCAAAATGGGCGTCGGGAAGGCGCTCGTTCTGGCAGCGATAAAAAATTTGTCCGGAAACGATTGGGTATATCAGGCGGTAAGAGACAATCTGCCGTCAATAGCGCTCGCTAAGTCCTGTGGATTTAAATTTGCGGGCGCGGCGCTCTGGTTGATGTGAGCTATAATAAACAAATCCCACTGCCGCCGCAGTGGGATTTTTCTATTTTCTCGCCGTGACAATCTTCAGCGCCTGTCTGTGGCAGGTGATTTTTGTTTCGTTGAACAAGCCTCCGTTTTCGCCGTCGAGTGTCCACGCAAGCGGAGTCTCGCATCTGAAAGTGATCTCTGCGGTCTTGAAATACTCGAAGCAGTCGGCGCCGTAGTCTCTTTTCATCACAGCCGCCAAAATCTTATTCAAGTCAAGCGGATTTCTCGGATTTTTCACGAGCAGAACCTCAAAAAGCCCGTCGTCAAGCGCGATGTTATGGGGCAGAAGGTTTTTCATACTCCCAACCTGAAGCGTATTTGTCACCAGACCGAGGATATAGTCGCCCTCGCCGGAGCACTCTTTTGACTCAAATTCGACGTGATACGGCATAATATTCGGCAGCGAAGCTGCACCCGAAATAAGATAGGCGAAGTATCCGAGAGCGTTTTTAGATTCCTGCGGGGTGGTGTAGGTGACGTCGGTAAACGCCCCGAAGCCCGCCACATAGGTGAAATACCTGCCGTTCATTCTGCCGATATCATAGGCGAACGGCGCACCCTCGATGGCGTTCTTCGCGGCGCTCATTATCTGCACGGGTATCCCTATCGAGTGGGAAAAATCGTTTGTTGAGCCGCAGGGGATATACCCGTATGGTTTCTGACAGCCCGACAGCATAAGTCCGTTGACGGCTTCGTTCAGGGTGCCGTCTCCTCCAGCGACTATCACTCTCGCTACGTTCTCGGCAAGCCTCTCAACCGTTTCGAGGCAGTCGCCTTTTCTTTGGGTCGGGTGGCATATAACATCGTAGCCAAGCGAGGTGTAAAGGTCGGTTATCTCATGCAGACGCTTTGAAATCGCCTGAACTCCCGAGCGAGGGTTATATACAAAAAGCAGTGTGCTCATAGGCATTGACCTCTTTTCCGGCTTTATTCGGTGTTTTTGCGATGTGCGGGGCGAAGCCCGCGGAAGCGCAGCTTCCGCTGCCCGCGCGCATAGCGCGCGGGCGAGCCGCCCCGTAAGGGGCGGCGAGGGCTTCGCCTCACAAACGTGCGGGCTTTATGCTCTTGCGACCCCGCTCTCTCTTGCCGCCCTGACGGTTGCCTCGGCGACGGCAGCCGCGACTCGCTTATCGGTAGCGGAGGGGATAATGTATTCGGGACTGAGTTCGTCATCGCCCACAAGCGACGCGAGCGCATAAGAAGCAGCGACTTTCATCTGCTCGTTTATCTGTGAAGCTCGGCAGTCGAGCGCGCCGCGAAAGATTCCCGGGAAAGCGAGAACGTTGTTTATCTGGTTCATAAAGTCCGAGCGCCCCGTGCCGACAACTTTCGCGCCCGCTTTGAGGGCGAGGTCCGGCATAATTTCGGGAACGGGGTTCGCCATAGGGAAGGCTATGGCGTCGGGCGCCATAGAGCGAATCATATCTTCGCTGACGATATTCGGAGCCGAGACCCCGACGAAAATGTCGGCGCCATTCATAGCGTCGGCGAGGGAGCCTCTCAGATGCCTGCGATTCGTGAGTTTAGACATTCTTTCGGTCTCGGGGTTGAGCCAATCCTCACCCTCGCAGACTATTCCCTTTATGTCGACGAGCGTGACATCGGTAAAACCGATGTTGAGCAGGTGGCGGGCTATTGAGCATCCTGCCGAGCCTGCACCGCAGATGGTTACACGCGCGTTCATATCCTTTTTCACGACCTTCAGCGCGTTTATCAACGCCGCCGCGACGACTATTGCAGTGCCGTGCTGGTCGTCGTGGAAGACGGGAATGTCGCATATCTCCTTGAGTCTGCGCTCGATTTCAAAGCAGCGCGGAGCCGAGATGTCCTCGAGGTTGATGCCGCCGAAGCTCCCCGAAATGAGGTAAACCGTGCGAACGATTTCATCAACGTCTTTTGAGCGGACGCAGAGCGGAAATGCGTCCACGTCGGCAAAGGTTTTGAAGAGCGCGCATTTGCCCTCCATAACAGGCATACCGGCCTCTGGTCCTATGTCTCCGAGTCCGAGAACGGCGGTACCGTCGGTGATGACCGCAATCAGGTTGCCCCTGCGGGTCAGCTCAAACGACTTTGAATAGTCTTTCTGGATTTCAAGACAGGGCTGCGCAACGCCGGGCGTGTAGGCGACAGAGAGATCGTGTCTGTCCTCGATTTTGCACCTCGGGATTACCTCTATCTTGCCTTTCCATTCATAGTGCTTTTTAAGCGATTCTTCGTTGATAGTCATATTATTACTCCTTTTTGCGGATGATTTTTGTCTTATCAGGTCATGTCTTCGGGCTTAAATACCCTGTCAAATTCCTCACCGGTCAAAAAGCCAAGCTCGACTGCCGCCTCTTTGAGGGTTATATCGCGCTCGAAGGCGAGTTTGACGGTTTTTGCGGCGTTTTCGTAGCCGATAGACGGGTTGAGCGCCGCCGCGAGCATCAGCGAATTGTCGACGTTTTCACGCATCTTTGAGGCGTTAGGCTTGATTCCCGCAACGCAGTTTTTGCAAAAGCTCACCAAAACGTCGCTCAGGAGTTTTACCGATTGCAGATAGTTATATGCAATAACGGGCAGGAAGACGTTTAGCTGGAAATTGCCCTGCGAAGCCGCGAAGCCTACCGCCGCGTCGTTGCTCATTACCTGAACCGCGACCATAGTTACCGCCTCGCACTGTGTCGGGTTGACCTTGCCGGGCATTATCGAGCTTCCCGGCTCGTTGGCGGGAATAGTTATCTCTCCGAGACCGGTGCGGGGCCCGGAGGCAAGCCAGCGAATGTCGTTGGCTATCTTCATCAGATCCGCCGCGAGCGCCTTCAGCGCACCGTGTGCAAATACCGCCTCGTCCTGCGAGCTTAGGCTGTGGAACTTGTTTGAGTCTGTTTTGAAAGGATGTCCCGTCTCATAGGAAATCTTTTCCGCAACCAAGGTATCGAAGCCTTTCGGAGCGTTGAGGCCCGTCCCAACGGCGGTTCCGCCGAGTGAGAGATTAGAAAGCGTCCCAAGCGAAAGGATAATCTGTTCCCGTGAGCGGTCTAAAAGCGCTTTCCAACCGCTTATTTCCTGTGAGAAGCGAATCGGCACCGCGTCCTGTAAATGCGTCCTGCCGCACTTGAGTATGCCATCGTTTTCCTTTTCAAGGCGGTCAAATTCCCCGATAAGCCCCAAAAGCGTGGGCAGAAGCCGCTTTTTAGTCTCACAGACGGCTGCGATATGAATGGCGGCCGGGAAAGTGTCGTTTGAAGACTGCGACATATTCACGTCGTCGTTCGGGTGGAGAAGCTTTTTACCCGCGATTTGATTGCCCCTGTTGGCGATGACTTCGTTCAGGTTCATATTTGTCTGGGTGCCGGAGCCGGTCTGCCAGACGGCAAGCGGAAATTCGTCGGGGAGCTTCCCGGCGATTATTTCGTCGCAGGCTTGCGAAATCGCCGAAAGTTTTTTGTCGGTCATTTTTTCGGGCAGCAGTTCACGGTTAGCCTCGGCGCAGCATTTTTTCAGTACTGCAAACGCGCGGATAAGTTCCGGCGGCATTTTCTCTACGCCTATTTTAAAGTTTTCAAAGCTGCGCTGCGTCTGCGCGCCCCAAAGGTGTTCAGCGGGGACTTTCACCTCGCCCATAGAGTCGTGTTCGATGCGGTAGTTGTCCATATATTCTCCTTTATAAGTGATTATTTGTATATACCTTTACACTTTCCTGTAATACGAATAGTGCGCCACGACATACCTCTTTTCGCCGGTATATGCGTCGAAGCCGCTGATTTCAACTCCGTTGCCCGAAAGCAATTCAGCTACCGTTGCACCCTTTATTTTGCAGCGAAAAACCTCGTGGGCTTCGCACATCACGACAATAACGTCGTCTAAAATTATTATCCCGCCAGACTTGCCGAGCATCTGCTCGACCCCGTTGACCCGCTCTATTGCGTATTGTATCGCCTTGCCGTTGAAGCGCTCAAGCTGTTTTCGGGAAAGAGCATATTTGTCTTTTTTCTTAAAAAGTCCCACGGAGTCCTCCTATCTGAGAACGGCACGCCACACGCCGTCCTCGATGACATATTGAAATTCGTTAAGGTCGGGTGAGAGCATCATCGAGACGAGCTTCTCAAGGTCGTCGACGGTTTTAAGGCTTTTGAGTTCGTCTTTGCATACCCAGCGCATCTCACCCTCGTCCGACGGGCAAAGCTCGCCCGAAAATTCTTCCGTCTCGAATAAAAACACGATATACCGCCCTCCGTCAGTGGGAAACTGCTTTATTCCGCAGAGACGTGGACTTTTGATTATAAGCCCCGTCTCCTCGCGGATTTCGCGTATCACCGACTCAACCACGGATTCTTCCGGCTCAACGTGACCGCCCGGAAGCGCATAGCCCTGCCAATCTTTGTCGATGCGGTTTTGCAGAAGGTATCTGTCGCCGCTATGGACAAGGCAGAGGTTAGTAAGCTCGCAAAATTCTCCTCTCATACCGAGTGCGTCCCCATAACAAGCGCTTCAAAGCGCTTGAGTTCAATTTTAAGCCTTGCTATCGGGAAGCCGATTACGTTGTAGTGATCCCCGTTAATGGCTTTTACGAACAAACCGCCCTTATCCTGAATCCCATATGAACCCGCCTTGTCAAGAGGGGAGCTTTCTGTAATGTAGCGCAGTATGTCCTCCTCGGAGAGAGGATAAAAGGTCACATCGGTGCGCTGCGAAAAAGAGAGAGTCCGCCCTTTGCAGCTCAAACATACCCCGCTCACGACTTTGTGAGTCCTGCCCGAGAGTGTGCGCAGCATATCGGCGGCGTCAGCAAGGTCTTTGGGTTTGCCGAATATCCTGCCGTCGAGAATCACCACGGTGTCGCACCCGATGACGAGCGAATCGTACCTGTCTCTCGCGACGTCGAGCGCCTTGCGAATCGAAAGAACCTCTGGGATGCTTTCGGGTTCGAGTCCTTCCGGCGGGGTCTCGTCGGCGCCCGAGGGGATAATCTCAAATTCGTCGAATATGTATTTAAGAAGCTCTTTTCTTCTCGCCGACTGCGAGGCGAGGATAACATTTACGCCGTCAAACATCTTTCGCACCGTCTTTCGGAAAAATTTCAGGGATATTATAGCATAAAGCCGAAGGCTTTGTGCTATAATTAGCCATCTTTTGCGGCTCCCGACGAAGTCGGGGAGCAAAAGGGCGATTAAAATAAACTATAATAATCGCAACGCGATTATTATAGCACATATCTTTGCGGAAATCAACTTGACAAGCGGTATAAAGTCGCATTATAATTAAGTGATAAACCGGAAAGGAAAAAATTATGAAAATTTTTCTCGACATGCTCGTGGAAACTCTTCTTGACACCGCGAAGATGCTGCCATTTTTGTTCGGCGTTTACGTTCTTATAGAATATTTCGAGCATAAGGCGTCCGACAGACTGCCGAACGCCTTGCGAAAGCTCGGCCCTTTCGGACCGCTGGGCGGCGCTGCGATAGGCTGTATCCCGCAGTGCGGATTTTCCGTCGCGGCTTCAAATCTTTATTCCGGCAGGCTGATAAGCCTCGGAACGCTCATCGCCGTCTTTATCGCCACTTCGGACGAAGCCGTGCCGATACTTTTGGCAAGTCCGGACGGCGCGAAAAAGATACTTCCGCTGATTGCCGCGAAGCTTATTATCGCGATAGTCGCGGGACTCGCCGTCGACCTTATACTCCGCGCGATTAAGGGACACCGAAACGAGCAGGACGAGCCTTTTCACGACCTATGCGAGGACTGCGGCTGCGAGGAACACGGAATCCTATATTCCGCGCTGAAACACACCGTGCAGATAACCGTCTTCGTGTTTTTGGTGTCGCTTGCTCTCGGTCTTGCTATGGAGCTTCTCGGCGAGGACGCCATAAAAAGAATCCTTATGACCGACAGTCCGCTCCAACCCTTTATAACCGCGCTTATAGGACTCATACCGAACTGCGCCGCTTCGGTGGTCCTTACCGACCTTTACGCCTCGGGCAGTCTCAGCTTCGGTTCGGTCATTGCTGGACTTTCGACGGGCGCGGGACTCGGACTCGTGGTGCTTTTCAGGACAAATAAAAATCTTAAGGAAAATATAACCGTCGCGGGAATGCTCTATTTTATCGGCGTCTGCGCGGGACTTCTGACAGATATTATTGCTTGATTTGACTTTCGATAAAAATTTAATGTTTTTCGATAAAAAACTATTGACAAAAGTAAAATCATATGTTATACTCCGATCATAGACAAACGATCGGAGGAATTTTTATGGAAAAACTCGTTAAAACCGCGCGCACGCTCGACGTATTTCTGAAGATAGCAGAAGTAATGGTTATTGTCGGCGCGATAATACTCATTGTTTTCGACCTGCTGTTTCTGATATTTTCCGCGAGCGGAACGCTTGAGATATCTGACGGCGTAGTAATCGGCGCGACATTTGGAAAATCAAGGCTTGTCTTGGCGACGGGCGCCGAGGGCGACGTTTATGAATTCGTAAAAGCATACACGGTGATGTGCACGGGGGCGGTCGTGATGCTCGCCGTGGCTTACGCGGGGATAAGGCTGTTTCGCAAAATACTCGCCCCGATGAAGGAGGGCGCGCCGTTTGCCGAGGGCATAAGCCGCGACATAAAGCGCTTCGGGATCTTCACTCTCATCGCGGGAATCGCCGGCGGAGCGGTGCAGTTTGCGCTTTCGTTAATAGTGAACGCTATTTTCAGCGCTCTTGCAAAGAGCGGCACCTTGGTGTCGGAGACCTTAGACTATCTGACAGTTGACGGCAATTTTATTCTGGTCGCGGTCGTGGCGTTTCTGCTCTCATATGTCTTCAAATACGGCGAGGAGCTTCAGAGGCAGTCTGACGAAACGCTTTGAGGTGAGATATGGCGATAATTTTAAGGCTGGACCGCGTGATGGCGGACAGAAAAATATCCCTCAACGAGCTTGCCGCGAGGGTGGGGATATCTAACGTAAATCTCTCGAAGATAAAAACAGGCAAAATTTCGGCGATACGCTTTTCAACGCTCGAAGCCATCTGCCGCGAGCTTGACTGCCAACCGGCAGATATACTCGAATATTGTCCCGACGTTCCGAAAGTTGAGTAAGCATTGAAATAAACGGCTCTGCCGCGGTATTACCGCTCGGCAGGGCCGCTGTTTTTATATTCTAAGTTCCGGGTTCCCGAGCGGTAAAACGTTACCGACAGCACCGTCGCGGCTATCCAGCCTATCGGCCACGCGAGCCATATTCCCGTAGAGCCGAGAGAGGTTTGAGAGAGCAATTCGGCAAGAGCCACACGCAGAATAAGGTCGGTAAAGGTACTCACCATAAATTTTTTCATCATTCCCGCTCCGCGCAGAACGCCGTCGGCTATGAGCTTTACCGAGATGAGCATATAAAACGGCGAGACTATCCTAAGAAATTCCACGCCGGTTCCGAGTGCGGCTTCGCTCGGGGAATCAAGGAAGATATATACGAGGTAACGTCCCGCAAAGAAGTATAGCACCGACAGCGGCAGGCAGATTATCCACACGAGTTTAAGACCCGCTTTAAAGCCGTCCCGCACCCTTTTGGGCTTTTTTGCGCCGATATTCTGTGCGGTGAAGTTGGAGATGCCGTTTCCTACGGTCGTGAGCGATGTAATCACGAGATTGTTCAGCTTTACCGACGCCGAATATCCTGCCATAACTCCCGTGCGGAAGCTGTTTATCACTCCCTGAATCACGATGTTTCCGATTGAGATAAAGCTTTGCTGCAAAATGCTCGGAATCGCTATGGCGGCAATGCGTCTCAGAATCACTCCGTCAAAAACAGGAACACGGCCTTCGGTTTTGACGGCTTTCAGCGAGCGGAACGCGAACACGAGCGAAAGTATGCAGCTCACACCCTGACACAAAAACGTCGCCCAAGCAACGCCGTCGACTCCGTGGGTAAAGATGAACGAGAGCTTTGTAGTAAATAAAATGTCGACTGCGATGTTTGAGAGCGAGGAACACATAAGAAAAATAAACGGTGTTTTTGAATTGCCGAGAGCCGAGAAGATGCCCGTGGCGATGTTGTAGTAGAAAACGAACGGCAGACTGAGTATGTATATATCGAGGTAAAGCTTTGAGGCTTCAAAGACTTCGTCGGGCGTGTTTATGAGATGCAGAAGCTGTCCGCCGAACAATGCGCCTATTGCCATCAGCAGGGCGCAGAGTATGCCGCTCGCAATAAGCGTGGTCGAAACGGCGGTTTTAAGCTCTTTGAAGCGTCCCGCGCCGAAGAGCTGCGCGGTTATGACAGAGCAGCCGATATTGCACCCGAACGCAAACGCTATGAAAATCAGAGTTATTTCATAGCTGTTTCCGACCGCCGCGAGAGCTTCCTCGCCCACGAATTTTCCCGCAACGAAGCTGTCTGCGATGTTGTAGAGCTGCTGAAAAATAATGCTTCCGAACAGCGGAAGGCAAAATCTGACTACCACCCTGTCGGGATTTCCGACGGTAAGGTCTTTGTTCACTGTATAAACGCTTCCTTTTGCTGAATTTTAGCCTGTAACATTATAGTGAGAGAAAAGAAAAATGTCAAGTGCGCAAAAATGTACGATGGTGTTATAAATATCAAAAGCCAAATGACAGAATTAAGCAAAATCACCTGCAGCGGCAGACCGACAAATTCTAAAAGCCACGATATTCGATAAGACTATAAACTTTCCTTAAAATACCTCTTGACATTTTTGGTCTATTGTGATAGACTAAAGCAAATGAGGTCTACATCAGTAGACCTAAAAGGAGTGTGAAATATGAAAATATCAGACAGCGAGCTTAGGCTTATGGAGATAATCTGGGCCGAAGGCGGGATACGTTCCGGAGAGCTGGTAAAAAGGGCTTACGAAGCTCTCGGCTGGAAGAAGTCGACTGTCTATACGGTCATCAAGAAGCTTACGCTTAAAAACGCGGTTCGCAGCGAAAACGCCGTGGTGATTCCCCTCTGCACCCGCGACGAGGTTCTGGGGCAGCGTTCGGGCGAGGTGCTTTCAAGCGGCTACAGCGGTTCTTTGCCGATGTTTCTGGCGGCTTTTCTCAAAAAGGAAAAGCTGACAAAGGAAGAAGCCGTCGAGCTGAAAAAGCTCATCGACGACTTCACCGAATCCGAGGAGGGATAATATGGAAAAAGTATTTATCACCGTCCTAAATATGAGCATTACGGGAGGACTCATAATCGCCGCGCTCGCACTGCTTCGGTTTATGTTCAGAAGACTGCCGCGCAGGTATTCCTATATGCTGTGGGGGATACCCGCTTTCCGGCTTCTCTGCCCGATTTCGATTTCGTCGGTCGTAAGCTTTTTCAATCTTTTCAAGCCGAAGACCGTCGCTGAAAACAGAATGGAATACATAGCCCCGCCGACAACGGAATACGTCGCGCCGACGCTTCCCGCCGACCCTGTTATAACGGTCTTCCCGCCGACATATCGCGACCCTATGGAGGAAGTGGTGAAGGAAGTCCCGAAGTCGCTCTCGCTTGGTGAAATCGCGGGGATAATCTGGGCAGCCGTCGCCGTGGGAATATTCCTCTGGGCAATAATAAGCTATATTTCGGTGCATAAAAAGGTCAGGTATTCCGAAAAAAGCGACGGCTATTATATCTGCCCGAATATACCGTCGCCGTTTGTCTTCGGAATCCTCCGCCCGAGGATATATCTTCCCGTCGGCATAGGCCCCGAGGACACTGAGTGCATTTTGGAACACGAGAGGACGCATATAAGACGGCGGGACTACCTCGTCAAGCTGCTGACGGTTCCGGTTCTGGCGCTTCACTGGTTCAACCCGCTTGTCTGGCTCGGTATCAGGCTTATGACCGCAGATATGGAGCTTTCCTGCGACGAGCGCGCTCTCAGAGGCTGTTCCGACGGCTATAAAAAGGTCTATGCCAACGCGCTTTTGAACATCTCGATGAAGCAGAACGGCATTTCTCTCAACGGCGTTCTCGGCTTCGGAGAATCCGACATAAAGGGTCGCATAAAAGGCGTACTGAGAATGAAAAAGCCGAAGCTCTGGGCGACGGTTATCGCGGTTGCGGTTGTGGCAGCCGCGGCGGTATGCCTTATGACAAATGCCGTGGGCAAAACCGACGGAGGAGCTGCTCTCCCCGACGAGTTTGACGGATATATAAGCTATGAAAAGGCGAAAATACCCGAACTTCACTTCGACGGAACTGTTGAGATTTCGGCGTTTATGGAGCAGACCGCGCCGAAGGTACTCTTTGCAAAGGCAGAAGCAGGAGATGTCACCGCGTATCTTCTTGGCGAAAATGTCTACCGCGAGGAGGGAGAAGCGGCAACGATTTTTGCCGTAAATCTTTTGGTCGGGATCAGCACCGACGGCAAGACTATAAACGCGACTTACGACGCACCCGCGGAATTTGTGGGAGTGTCGCAGGAGCATTATAAAATATACACCGAAAACGTCTCCGCGTATCTCTCGGCGTTCGATATGGAGCTGCCGATAATAGAGCTTAACTATATCGGCGAGGATACGAATATAGGCGCTTTTTACGCCGTCAAAGACGGAGAACCGTGGCTTCTGATCGGGGACATGTCCGGGATAGGCGGCGAGGCTGCGGGCGTGTGCTTCGAGTATACCGCGCTTCAGGAAGTACAGTTTTCTGCAAAGCCGAATACGCTCGTTTTCGCCTCAATGAACTCGCAGGGCGTCGAATATACCTTCGACTTTGACAGCATTAAAGACGACGAATATACAGGACCTCACTTCACCGCCCGCTACGTCGGCGCGGAGACCGAGCCTATGAGTATGACCGAAATCGAAGGCTTGGCGAAGATGTACTTTATTCAGCAGCACTTCGG
>CANQVG010000032.1 GCA_947627235.1 uncultured Clostridia bacterium
GACGAGCTTTCGCAGGACACCGAGCGCGAATGGGGAACCTTCCGCACGCTCTACCGCACCGAAAATCAGGACCCGGGAATCAATTTCCGCAGACTGAACGACATCGGGTACGAGCCGTATCAAATCTACTTCAAAATAAAGAGACGGTAAAACTTAAAAGCCTCTCCGTTGTGGAGAGGCTTTTTTATTTCGGTAAATCCGAAGTCAGTTTTTAACGGTGACTTTCGCGTCGGACTGGGAGTCAATATGCCCCTCGCTGTCGACAACCGTGAGAATATACACACCCTCTTCGGCGGGTGCCTTAGCCTTGGGCTTCGAGTTGCCCGAATCCCCCTCGAGGCGGGATTGGGTCGGGTCGCTTTCGTCAAATGCCGAGAGTCCCGAAGGCGCGAGCCAGACGGTATATCCGTCGGGGACGCCCTCCCAAAGCATTACCTCGCCGCCCGAGACGGTTTCGATATTGTCGGAAAGGAGCCTGTTCGCAAGCGTGGTAACGGTGGTGAAGTTTATCGTCTCCTCGCTGCCGTCCGCAGCCTTGAGGTCGAGCCTCCATTCGCCGAAGCTTTGTATCTGCTCCTCGCCGCCGGTAAGGTCCGCGCCGTTGAGCTTCGCAGTGCAGCCGTCCTTTATCTTGAGAACGAGCGGCTTGAGATAGGAAACGGTATACTCCGCGCCGTCGCGGACATTGGCGGCGGAGGTGTTTTCACCCGCATAAACGGTAAAGGTGCTTTCTTCCGAAACAGTGCCGTCGGCGTAGACGATATAAAGCTTGTATTCGCCCGCTTCATCGGGAATCCTGATTGTCTTTTCGTTGCCCTTTGCGGAGGTCATATCAGAACTTTCCGCAAAATCTACGGTTCCCGCAGGTGCGAGCCACACGGTGTCCTCCGGCGAAAGAAGCCCTCTTCTCGGCAGAACGTCGCCGCAGGTTATCGAGACGTTAGAAGCAAGCTCATAGTAATCGTCGGGCATAACGTCCTTTGAGACCATATGGACATACTCATCTTCAAGTCCCGAATACAGCACAACCTCGTAGCCCTCGACGGGCCAGATGTAATCCTCGTTTACATACTGCTCAAGAGTGCAGTTGGGCGCGGTGGTCTCGCTTCGGTTGGTATTTGAGAAGCCGTTGGTGACGGTGCAGTCGTGCTTGCGCATCCAGTCGTTGAGCTCATATACGTTTCTTATAGTGTTCGTGACTACATTGTGGTCAAACAGGATAAACGCGCTTCCCTCGTCGGGATGGAAGCCGTTTACCATGCGCGAACCGTTGGCGGCAGTGGGCTTTCGGAAGCAGTTGATGTAGTTATAGGTCATCTCGGTCACCTCCGACCAGTCGTCGTTGCCCTGCTGACCGAGTGTGTAGATTCCGCCGGCGTCCTGCAACACCGAGCATATCTCCTCAACGCGGTTGTAGTTGACATGATTGAAGCGCGAGGTGGTAGTCGGCTGACCCGGAAGCTGTGAACTCTCGGTTCCGTCGAAGTTGCACCAGCCCCAACCGATTGACATTCCGCTGTAGGAGCATTTGTATACAAAGTTATGCTCGACCCTTAGATTATAGGTAAAGAATGAAGTTATCGGGGAGTTTCCGGGGAAGAAGTAGCAGTTTTCAAGCAGGTAGTTGTTGGTTATAGTGATGTTCTTTGGGACAGCCTCGGTGCCGTAGGGGAATTTTTCGTGTTCGGGTCCGGCGCTCGTCTCGCTTACGCGCTGCTTCTCGGTGTCGTTTTCGTAGATATGCTGCAAATGCCCGATAACAACGCCCGCGCCGCCCGTGTAGCCGATGAAGTTGCCGTTTATAAGGCAGTCGTAAACGTCGTTTTCAAGGTGAATACCGAGATAGCCCGTCGACTCAAAACCGCCGTTTATAAAGCTTATGTCGTGCGCAGTGGTGACGTGTACCGCCGCGGGTGCGACATCGAACGCGCGGTAAAGGTCGTTGTGCCAGAAGATATCGGAAAACTTGGTGTAAATGGTGCAGCCCTGAGTAGTCGCGTTGCCGTAGGAGCCGTCGACCTCATAGAGGTTCCAGTCGGAATAAGCAAAGGTCAGACCGTCAAACGTGATGTGTTCGGCGTATTTTTTCTTCGGTTCCGAGCCGCTTATCTCGACGAGCTTCTCAAGCTCGGGTATCACGACCTGCGCCTTGTTTATATCCTCGCCGTCGCGCGGAATGTAGTAAAGGGTGCTGCCCTCCTGGTCGAAATAGAACTGCCCCTCGCTGTCGAGCCACTCAAAGACGTTTACAACGTCGTTCTGACCTGCGGGGTTGTAATTTGTGTTCCAGCCGAGGTTCTGCGCAATGGCGGCATACGGCATCTGGAATTTTACCTTTGTGTCGCCGCTGTCGGTAAGCTCGAGCGAAGCGGCGCAAACGGTCGCCTTTACCCAAGTAGAACCCGATTCAAGCTCGATGTTCTGAGGGTTCCTCGTGTCGGCGGGAAGCCCGAACGACTTCGGGAAGACGTTTCCCGACTTAAGCCCAGAAGAACTCGAAATCCACGCCCAGTCCGCCTGACCGGCGGTTATGAAATAGTAGCCGTCGGCAAGGAGCGGGGTGCCTGTGCGCCTTGTCATCGAAGCCCGAACGCCGTTGACGTATATCGCCCTGAGCTTAGCGTCGCGCTCGAGGTGCGCCTTATACGCCACAAGCCCGTCTTTGAGCCAGTTTACCTCGTCCGCGACCTCCCATTTGCCGTCGAATATCTTTCCACCGCTGATAACGGGGTGGGCGCCGTCGGCGGCTCGGTAAATAACGGTGCAGTTTTTGCTGCCCGAATCGTTTTCATCGAATACGAGCGTGTCGTCAAGGGCGTAGAAGCCGTCGGCAACCTCGACAATGATGTCTCCGCCTGATTTTTCCAGAGTGCCGACGTATTCCTTTGCGCGCTTTAGTGTCGCAAAAGGCTTTTCCTGACTGCCGTCGCCGTCCGAATCGCTGCCCGAGGTTGAAACGTAAACGGTGTTTGAAACCTCGTGTTCCTTTTCGGATTCGCCGCAGCCCGCAAGCGCGAGAAGAAGCGAAAACGCGAGCGTGAGCGCGAGTATGACAGATATATGCTTTTGAATCCTCATAATAATTCTCCTTGTCAAAAATCCGTTTGCATAAGAGATACGGTCAATGCCGCTTACAGTTATGATACCACATTTCACCGTGTTTTTCAATAGCATATTATAATCCGTCAATGATTATCGCATATAATATACAAATACAGTTTTCCTCTGCCCATAGCTTTGCTGAAGATATCTCGGCAAAAGACCGCAAGTGCAGACTTGTCTGTCAATTTGTATATCTTTCAATAAAAAATTTGTGCAAATATGCTTGTTTCTCTTGAATTTTGCCGCGCACGGGTATATAATGCTTAGGAAAATTTAATTGCGCCGTTGGGCGCGGAATCGAGGACAAAATGCTGATACTTATTCAGATTTCAATATGTCTGATAGGCGGGCTGATGATGTCGAGAATCGCAAAGCTTCTCAACCTCCCCGCCGTGACCGCCTATCTTGTGGCCGGTCTGCTTCTGGGACCGTTCTGCATAGGCGCTTTCGGACTCCCGGGAATCGGCTTCGGAACGCTTGAGGACGTCGGAGCGCTCGACCTCATAAGTCAGGCTGCGCTCGGCTTCATAGCGTTCACAATAGGAAACGAGTTCCGTGTCGAGCAGCTCAAACAAATGGGCGCAAAGGCAATAATCATAGGCATACTTCAGGCTGTCATCACCACCGTAATAGTCGACGCCGCGCTGATTACGCTTCACTTTATAAACCCCGGGCTTATCTCGGTCTCCTCGGCTATAACCCTCGGCGCCATCGCCTCTGCAACCGCCCCCGCCGCTACTCTTATGGTCGTCAGGCAGTATAAGGCAGACGGTCCTATGACCAAGCTCCTTTTGCTCGTCGTCGCCATAGACGACGCCGTAGGACTTGTGCTTTTCTCGGCTTCATTCGGCATCGCGAGAGTTCTTGAAAGCGGTCAGGTGAGCCTTGTCACCGTCATACTCGAACCGATAATCGAGGTTGTGCTGTCAATCCTTCTCGGCTCTATAGTGGGGCTCTGCCTCTTCGGAATAGAAAAATTCTTCCACTCCCGCAGCAAGCGTCTTTCAATATCCATCGCATTTGTATTCCTCACAATCGGAATTTCGATGGCGGAATTTGAAATCGGCGGGATTCATTTCGGCTTCAGTCTGCTTCTCGTGTGCATGATGTGCGGAACGCTTTTCTGCAACGTCTGCGACTTCTCGGAGGAGCTTATGGGCAGAATCGACGGCTGGACAGCACCGCTGTTCGTGCTGTTCTTTGTGCTGTCGGGAGCCGAACTTGACCTCAAAATCCTCTCAAATCCGCTTGTGCTGCTCATCGGCATCATTTACATAATCGCGCGCTCTTTGGGAAAATACTTCGGAGCGTTTTCGAGCTGCGCTATGACAAAATGTTCAAAGACTATCCGCAACAACCTCGGAATAACGCTTCTGCCGCAGGCCGGCGTCGCCCTCGGAATGGCGCTCACGGCGCAGCAGCTCTCCGACGGTCACACCGTGAGGAACGTAGTACTATTCTCTGTTCTCGTATATGAACTCGTAGGACCCGCCCTGACAAAACGCGCGCTGATTTCCGCAGGCGAGATAAGCCCCGAAGGCAAGACGAGCGCGAGGACCCCGAACAACCCCGTCAAGAAGATATTCCATATCGGCGAGCAAAAAGCCGAAAGCAAGGATTCGCAATAAGACTTCGCCGCACACGAAACAGTTGCGGTGGGACGGATTATGCAAATCACAAAAAGCACGAGCTGAATATTATCGTCGTCGTTATAAACGCGGCTATATCAGTACACGGTAAACTGAAACGGCAGGGCGTAGATATAAACAAATACGACTTATTCGGACAGAAATAAAGCCGGCTTCTGCCAAAGTCCCTGCATATTGAAAAACCTCCCCTCGGATGTTGTCCTCTGGAGAGGTTTTTGCGCCTAAAATTAAGGTGAAATATCAAGCACCGTGACAATAGCCATTGAACTATGGTAGAGGCCGGAAAATTTTAATTTCCCACGACCTTGCCGGTATGCTCGTAAATAAGTAAAAAGCCCGTAAACACGTCGTTTGCGGACTCTTTTCTGTCTGGTCTGAGTGACGGGACTTGAACCCACGGCCTCTACCACCCCAAGATATGTTACTTAAATAACTTTAAGTGCAATATGCGACGTTATGGTCTGCATATTACAGTAAAAAATTCGGAAAGCTCTTGACTTTTTCATTATTATTGCATATAATAATATTGTAAGAAATTCAGAAAATCCGAAATCGCATTATATAAAGGAGTGATTATCTTGTTGGCAGAAATCAGAGGGCGCTCACAAATTACAATACCTGCCGAAATAATAAAAAGCCTCGGCATTTCAGAGGGTGACAAATTTGACATCGTCGAAAAGGACGGCGGTATATTCCTGTGTCCCGTGGTCGTATACCCAAAAGACAAAATTTTGAAAATTGCAAAAATAATAAAGGAGTCGGAAACCGATACCAAAGCGCAAAAAGTATTTGACAGCGTAGAGGATTTGTTTGCGGATATGGGAATAGATGTATAAGCTAAAATATACGAAAGTCTTTGAAAAGGACTTGAAATCGCTTTCTTCCAAAGAGCAGAAAACTGTAGCACAGAAGTTAAAAATATTAGCTGAAAACCCGTTTTACCCGTCGTTACGCACTAAAAAGGTACAAGGTTTGGATAATGTTTTTGAAATGAGCGTAAATATGGATATACGGATATTATGGAAATATGAAGACGGCATAATTATCCTGCTTTTGGACGTCGGACATCATAAGGACATACTTGGAATTTGAACAAACAAAAAATCCTTCGACTTTGTCGGAGGATTATTTTTAATTATGCGATTAAAAGGCGCTCGGCTTGGGGGTCTGGGCGTAGTCGGTACGGAATCCGCAGGCACTTGCCCCCAGATTAGCGAGGTGCGCTGCACCGTCTTTCAAAGGCGCAGGAGCTTTATTGACGTAGGCAGTCAGAGGGACCCGCAAAACTTTCCGCGCACATCGAGCGGAGCCAACCGCTGAGAGTCCGCGCCCTTGTAATCCGCAGGCAGTACGGCGACCGTCAAAGGTTCTTAAAAAGCAGTCACTAAGGCTACACGCGCGCGCCCTTGTCAGCCTTAAGGTCTGAGCGACGGACAAAGTTAAAAATTTCGCAGTCGGTACGGTCGGCGCAGTCAGTCGGTTTGTTCTTCGCTTTCCGTGTATTCGTATTCGTCGTCTTCATCGTCGGGCATCCATTTATCAGGGTGGTATTTTTCGCCCCTCGCTTTTGCGGCTTTCATATCTTTGAGGCAGTAACCGTTTACACTGGTTGACTCGTAAATTTCAGTATTCGGAACAAATGGCTTTTTGATATCTAAGAATCCCGAAAGCCAATCTATTGAAACGTTGTAGAATATCGCGACTTGTGCAATCTTAAGAATATTAGGTGAATACCCATCTTGTTCATACCGCCAATATTCACGGTGTGACACCTCTAAAGCGTTTGCAACTTCTGTTTGCGTTAATCCGTTTTCAAGCCTTAACTCTTTTATCCTTTTGTTCAGTTGGCTATATGCTTCGCTTTCATCTGTTTTATTATACTTGTGGCTTAAAGTAGGTAAAAAGGCAAAAGCTTCCGCTTCACCGTACCTTTCGAGTATTTTAAAATAATTTGAATATTGCTCCTCTGTTAGTTCTTCTTTTAAATCGTCGTCCGTTAAAATCTCTTTTTCTTTTTTCTCAGTCATTTTTTTCACCTTTTTCTTAAAAACCTCTTGACATTATGACAAATATGTCATATAATGCATTGTGACAAGAGTGTCATATCACATTGAAATAGGTGTTGTTTAACATTCTAACACACTTACGACACAAATGTCAAGGTGTCTACCGTTTCACATCTGCCCCGCACGCGAGCGCTCCCGCCGCCTGCGGGGCAGGGCGACGGTAAGCTTTAACACAGTCCGAAAGTCGGGCTGTTGGGGCTACTTGATTATAGACACAAAATATCATCAGCAACAACCGTTAAACCCGCATAAAATCGCAAATTTTACCCTGCACGTGAGGTTAAAAAATGACTCGTTTTTCCGTCTCTGAAAACTTCATATTTCACAACGTAAAAATAAAAGAATATCCGAACGGCGATTGCTCCGTAGCGGTAGCTTCTCGCCCTGTGTTTAAGGAAAAAGGTTGGGAGCTGTCATCGGATAAGCCGAAAATGCCAAAGCCGAAAGAGGTTGGAAATCCTTCAAGAGACGACAGCATAAGACGGGCAAAGACTTCCGTTTCGGATATAGTCCGAATGAATGATTTTGAATACTTCGTGACTCTTACGCTCTCCGCTGAAAAGATTGACAGAACGAACGCAAAAGAGATTTCCCGCAAAGTCAAAATAATTCTTTCAAATCTCGTCGAGCGCTCCGACCTCAATTATATTTTGATTCCCGAATATCACAAGGACGGCAAGGCGATTCATTTTCACGGCTTTATGTCGGGCAACTTAGAGACCGTAGACAGCGGAACGGTCAAAGCTCCGTTTCATAAAAAGCCGATAAAGACAGAAACTGCAAAGCGCAAGGGGATAAGCCTTGACGACTGCAAGACAGTTTACAATCTGCCGCAGTGGACTCTCGGCTTTTCTTCTGCTATCCCGCTCAATCAAGAGGACAGGGACAGAACGGCGCTTGAATCCTATGTGATAAAATACATCACAAAGGACTTTGAAAAGATTTTCGGAAAGTATTATCTTTCGGGCGGTAAGGAATTGCGCCGAAATCCTCCCGTATATCTTGACAATACAGACTTTAAAGCTTTCGAGGGCGACGACGGGCAGGAACATTATTGCGCATTTACCGACACAAGCTTTAAATATTCCGACACCAGAACCCGCAGGCTCCGCGCTCAGAGTTCAGAGGTCGCCGAGCTATGAAAACACACGAGTTTTTAAGCGACTGGCTTAACGCGCAGGAATTTCTGCTTGAGCGGTCAACGTTTGAGGCTTACAAGATTTATTTCGGTCGGCATTTGATTCCGTACTTTGAAAAGCTCGACATCGACCTTAAAGACCTTAAGCCCCGAATGATTCAGGATTACATAAACGAAAAGCTAAAGTCGGGCAGGCTCGACGGCAAAAACGGCGGTCTTTCCGAAGTATCGGTTAGAAAGCATTTTTCCGTACTCAAGCAAGCGCTTAACGACGCCGTTTTACAAGGCGAAATGAACACAAACCCCGCTTTGTTTGCAAAAATGCGGCGGCGCAAATCGACTCTGACCGAGCGCACCGTCCTTTTGACTGCCGATGAAGCCCGCAAAGTTGTTCAAGCCTTTGAAGGTCACCCGCTTTTCCCTGCGGTCGTTATGACTCTTTATTACGGTCTCAGGCGGTCGGAAATCCTCGGCATAAAGTGGAGCGCGATTGACTTTGACAAAAATACCTTTACGATTTGTCACACCGTCGTAAAAAATACGACTATCGTTTGCAAGGACTCAACCAAGACCCAAGCGAGCCGCGCTACATACGAGCTTTTGCCCGAGGTTCGCGAAATGCTCCTTGACCTTAAAGCCAAAGCACCGCCCGAGAGCGAATATATTTGCGTTTGGGACGACGGCAGGCTTATGCGCCCCGATTATCTTACGCGAGGCTTTCAGCGCGTTCTAAAGCGAAATAAACTGCCTGTAATGCGATTCCACGATTTGAGGCACTCAACGGCAAGCATACTCTTTGAACGCGGTTGGAGTCTTGAAGACGTTAAGAATTGGTTGAGGCATACGGATATCGAAACGACCTCAAATATATACCTTCACTATGGTAGATGCCGGAAAATTCTTATTTCTCACGACCTCGAGGGTATGCTCGTAAATAAGTAAAAAGCCCGTAAACACGTCGTTTGCGGGCTCTTTTCTGTCTGGTCTGAGTGACGGGACTTGAACCCACGGCCTCTACCACCCCAAGGTAGCGCTCTACCAAGCTGAGCTACACCCAGACATTTTTACGGCGCTTCTCAACGCCGCAGAGTATTATAACACATACTTCCGAAAAACGCAAGCCCTTTTAGAAAATTTTTTTATTTTTCTTCGTTGACTTTTCTTATTTAATGTGTTACACTTTGCAAAAAGGAGGTGGCGGGCTGTGTGGAAAACGCCGGAATTTCTTAAAAATCAGCTTCTTAAGCAGTACGGTTCCGAGCTGACCGACGAAATAGAATACGGTTATCTCTGCCGACGGCCTGCCACTCTCAGAGTCAACACCCTCAAATGCTCCGTGCCGGACGCAGAAGCCGCTCTTTCCGCCGCCGGTATCGGCTTCGACCGAGCAGACTTTTGCAAGGAAGCGTTTATCATAAACGGTGTGAGGGAAAACGCGCTTCGCGAGCTTGAGCTTTACTCCGACGGAAAAATCTATCTGCAAAGTCTTTCTTCAATGATACCTCCGCTCGTACTGGCTCCCTCACCCGCCGACTCTATTCTCGACATGGCTGCCGCTCCCGGCGGCAAGACCACCCAGATAGCCGCTATGACAGACGGCGCAGCGGCAATAACCGCGTGCGAAAAAAATAAAATCCGAGCCGAGCGGCTCAGATATAACCTGCAAAGACAGGGCGCGGGACGTGTCTCTATCATAGTATGCGATGCGCGTAAGCTCGACAGCCGCTTTTCTTTCGACAAGATACTGCTCGATGCCCCTTGCAGCGGCAGCGGCACCGTCTGTCCCGAGCGCTGCGAATTTACCGAAGAGCTTTACGAACGCAGCCGCAAACTTCAGACTGAACTTCTGAAAAAAGCTCTGTCGCTGCTTAGACCCGGAAAACGAATGGTATATTCGACCTGCTCAATTCTCAGGAACGAGAACGAGGGCGTTTTAAAAGACGTACTCCCGTCTGCCGGAGGAAAAATTATACCGATTCCGGAAAACGCCTTTGCCGGCGTTCCGAAGCTTCCGACCGAAATCAGCGGCACGCTCTGCATACGTCCTAACGAGCTTTACGAGGGATTTTTTGTCGCAAGCATCGAAAAAATCTGAAAGGAGTACTCAATGAAAGCTCTTATACTTTCCTGCAACACCGGTCAGGGACACAATTCCGTTTCCGGCGCGGTAGCACAGGCTCTTAACAACAGAGGCGTCGAAGCGGATACCGTCGACGCGCTCGCATTTATCTCGGAATGGGCATCAAAGACCGTTTGCGATTGGCATACAAGGCTTTACAGATATTTTCCGAAGACCTCCGGCTCGAGCTACAGCTTCATAGAGCAACATCCCGAGCTTTTTTACGGTAATTCGCCGATTCACAAGCTTCTGGGACTTGGGGTCGACAAACTCTACGACTGCATTTCTGAGGGCGGATATGAAATCGTCATCTGCCCGCATGTAATATCCGCGCTTATGTTGACAGACCTGATGAAGCAGTACCCGCAAACAAAGCTCCGCACCTGCTTTATCGCCACAGACTATACCTGCTCGCCTATGTGCGACGAGAGCAACCTCGATCTCTACTTTATCCCCGACGCCGGACTTATTCCCGATTTCGAGGCTATAGGAGTGAAGCGTGAAAAAATCGCCGTCACCGACGGCATACCCGTCAGAGCGGAGTTTTATTCGCGAAAAGACAAGGAAGCCGCCAAGCGTGAACTCGGGCTCCCAGAAAACTCCCGCCACGCCGTGATGATGTTCGGCTCTATGGGCTGCGGGCCTATGCCGAAGCTCACCGCAAAGATATCTAAAAGGCTCCCGGAAAACAGCTTTCTCTCCGTGGTCTGCGGAACCAACGAGACCGTTTACAGACGTCTTTTAAAAGACTTCGCCGGAAGCAAAAACGTCCGCGTGTTCGGCTTTGTAAAGGACATTTCGACCCTCTTAGACTCTGCCGACCTCTTTATCACAAAACCGGGCGGGCTTTCCACCGCCGAGGCTTCTGTGAAGGGTCTGCCGATGATTCTCGACAACGCCGTCTCGGGCTGCGAACAGTATAATCTCGAATTTTTCTGTCGCGTCGGTGCTGCCGTCACCGCCGATGACGAGACTGAAATCGCGCGGCTCTGCGTAGAGCTTCTCGGAAACGAAGAACTCCTTGAAAAGATGTCAAAGGCCCTTGTCCGAACGGAAAACGCCGCCGAACAGATAGCAGCAGCGCTTCTCAGCGGCTTCGAGGACTTCGGAGCGCCCGAAAAAATAGAAAACGACTTCGTTTATTGGCGAGAGCGCTGCAAGCTCTCGCAGAGCGACGTCTCGAAGATAATCGGTATCCCACGCCGCACGCTTAGAGGCTGGGAGTCGGGCGAAAGCGAGCCTCCGGCATATATAAAGCGACTCATTATCGCCGAGCTAAAACGAATCAGCCGCAGAATCGAGCAGGCAAAGGATATTGAGGATGAATAAAATGAGCCCCCGAGGTTGCCCTCGGGGGTGTTGCTTTAGTGGTCGATGTGACGAATTCCGTCAAGCACAGAAGAAATCGCTTCCGCGAGATTTGCTATCTGCTCGGGTTCGGGGTTGCTGTAATCGCGATTGAACACTTGCGAGATAATTTATAATGCGGGTTCCTTGGTTGACTTAGGCGGCTTTATGTCGTCGTAGAGCTTCTCATAGAACGCGATTAGCCTTTGGTTTGTCGTCTCGCGGCACTTTACAGTTTCTGCGATACCCTTTGCCTTCCCCTCGCCGGCAACGTCGCAGGGGCCTTGACCCGACGCTATTCCCGACAAAGTTTCAAGCGCTTTGTAAATGTACTCGTTCTCCTGCTGGATCTTTTCTATCTGCGAAAGAATATAGCCGATAGAAAGCTCGGGCTGTTTGTTCTCGGAAATTTGCTTTTCAAACGACTGTTCCGAAATATCCTCAATGATTTTTCCCCACTCGCTCAAAAGATTCAGCGTAAGGTTATCCTTATCCTCATCGGGAAGATTTGAAGAAAGAACCTTTTGATAAAGCTCCAAAATTCTTTCCGCGCCGCCGTTTGCCGGCGTTTTCTCAGCCTTTTTGAGGAATTCGGCGGCAGCCTGTTTCAGCGCTTCGTCGGAGACTTTGGCGGTCTCGATGGGTTCGATAGCTTCGATCGTTTCGATGGGTTCAACTGCTTCCGGCGCTTCGGCGACAGATTGACCGGCTTTTAATTTTATGTTGTTATCAGACATTTTTGTATCCTCCATTATATCCGGCGGACACGCAAGGCAAATCGTATTATCGTCTACGAAGCGTGCCCTGCCTTTTTTAACAAGACCTTTTGCCCTTTTCGGGTAGGTCGCTTCATATTCATTACCTTTTTCGTCGATAACGGAAATGTTCTTTTCTATGGGTTCCGACCCCCTTTTATTGACGCGGATACGTTTTTTGTGATGAGTGTCTCCTCCGTCCGTGGTTATATTATATCGGAAATTTAAATTGCTGTCAATATTTTTTCTAAAACCCCTTGACAAATCTGTAATTACTGTATATACTGTATATACACAGTTAAGGCAGAAAGGAGCAGCGATGTGAACATTATAATTGACAACAAAAGCGGAAAGCCCATCTATGAGCAGATATATTCGCAGATAAAGCTTATGATAATGAGCGGAGAGCTTACCGAAGACGCAGCCCTGCCCTCTATACGTTCGCTCGCCAAGGATCTGCGCATAAGCGTAATCACCACCAAGCGCGCCTATGACGAGCTTGAGCGCGACGGCTTTATCTACACGGTCGCGGCAAAGGGCTGCTTTGTCTCGCCGAAGAATCTTGAGCTGATAAGAGAGGAGCATCTGCGGCAGATAGAGGAGCACCTCGAAAAAGCGGTGAAGCTCGCCTTGGAGCTTAATCTCGGCAGACGGGAGCTTGCCGAAATGCTTGAAAACCTATGGGAGGAATGAATATGACAAACGCAATAGAAATAAAAGGTCTGACAAAGGCATACGACAAGTTCACCCTCGACGACCTATGTCTCACACTTCCGAGCGGCTGCATTATGGGGCTGATCGGGGAAAACGGCGCGGGCAAATCCACTACCTTTAAGCTTATTCTCGATATGATCTCCCGTGACGGCGGCGAAATAAGGCTTCTCGGAAAGGATAACCGCGAAAATCTAAGTCTCTTAAAGGAAGACATAGGCATAGTCCCCGACGAGATAGGTCTGCCGGCGACGCTCAACGCAAAGCAGGTTGGCAGAATTATGGAAAACTCATTCTCCAACTGGGACTCAGAAGCTTATAACGGCTATCTTACAAAGCTCGGCGTTCCCAACGACAAGGCTTTCAGAAAACTTTCGAGGGGAATGAAGATGAAGCTCGGCATCGCGATAGCCCTGTCGCACCACCCGAAGCTTCTTTTGCTCGACGAGGCGACAAACGGTCTCGACCCGGTAGTACGCGACGAGGTCTTGGATATGTTCTTTGAATTCACCCGCGACGAAAACCACTCTATTCTCATCTCGTCTCACATCGTGAGCGACCTCGAAAAGCTCTGCGACTACATCGCTTTTCTTCACAACGGCAGGCTGATACTCTGCGAGGAAAAGGACGTTTTAAAGGACGAATATCGCCTTGTAAAAGGCAGCGCTGAGGAGATAAACAGGCTTCCCGAGGCAAGCGTTATCGGCAAAAAGATAATGCCCTACGGCGCCGAGGCGATAGTTAAGCGCGAAAGCGTCCCCGAGGGAGCCGTCGCCGAGCCGATAGATATTGAGCAACTGTTTATATTTATGGTAAGAAAGGAAGACTGAATATGAAAGGCTTGATTATAAAGGATCTTTACGCGCTTAAATCATACGGAATAATATATGCGCTGCCTCTTGTTATATTTGCTGCGGTGCTTGTTTTTGAAGGCGCGTCGACGGTGTGTATGCTGCCCTGCCTGCTTTTGGGAATACTGCCGAGCTCGCTCCAAGCTGCCGACGAAGGCTCAAAGTGGCTGCAATACAGCGCCTGCCTGCCCTATACGAGGTCGCAGATAGTCTCGGCAAAATATTTTGTTTCACTGATTTTAAACCTCGGCGCGGCTTTTGTTCTCCTCATCGGAAACACATTGAACATAGTTTTCGTGAACCGCGACTTTTCGCAGCTTGCTATGCTGCCGATGTGGGCTGCGCTCTACCTCACGGCGGGCGTATTTGGCTCGCTCTGCATGCCGTTCATCTTCTGGCTCGGAGTCGAAAAAGGAAGGATCGTTTATATGGTCTTCTGCGGACTTATGGGCGCGTGCATGGGGGTAATAGGCGCATGGAGTGCCGATCTGGTCCTCGGAGAGATACCCAATATCGCGGTCATTATGGCGGCGGTATTCGCAATAGCCGCAGCGCTCTTCGCGATATCATGGGCGGCTTCGATAGCCGTGTTCAAAAAGCGTCAGCTTTAAGACGGGAGTATGCATTATGAAAAATTCAGGCATCTGTCCGAAGTGCGGTTCACGGGATATTGTCCGCGTTCCCGACAATCAAATGCGTTATTCGAGCGGAAACAACATCTACACCTCATCCTTCACCCTCGCGAAAAAGATCCCGGTGATAAGATACGTCTGCTGCGGCTGCGGCTATGTCGAAAACTGGGTAGAGTCGGAAAGCGGACTTACGAAGATAAAAAAGAGTTTCGGGCAGGGGTAAATGTGGGGTAAAAGCAGTTTTTTGGGTATGAAAAAAGCCCGTAAAACCGCAGTAATACGAGCTTTTTCGTTGGCGGAGAAAGAGGGATTTGAACCCTCGCGCCGGTTACCCGACCTACT
>CANQVG010000033.1 GCA_947627235.1 uncultured Clostridia bacterium
ATTCTTGCGCAGCGAAGCGCAGGAGGGTAGGCAAAACAGTCCGGTGGACTGTTGTGCCGTAGGGAACCCTCGCCGGGGATTCCCTTAAATGTACGCCGTGTGGACACCTTATTACACTACGCTCTTGACATCAAAGATTTGCGCTGATATACTGTTTTTGTAAACAGACAGACGGATATCGGCTTTTGAAAAAAGAGGTAACTTATGATGACGGAACAGTATTATAAAGACGCGCTGAAGCTTGCTCAGCGTGAAGTAAGGTCCTGCGCCGCCAAAGGAGAGCATCCTTATCTTCCGAGGCTCGACGATTTTGTATCTTCCGAGCGGATTTCATGCGGCAGCAGTCTCGGCACTCTCTGGATACCTTCGGAGCTTATAGTCGGAACGAGAAATTCCGGACGCGCCAATGCTTTTGCGAAAAATTTCCTTCCGCTTCTTGACGAGCGTTCCGAGTTTGCGGCGAAGTGGTCTTCGCTCTGCAAAATACACGTCGACGAGGGAATCCGCGACCCGATTCTGTGTTATGAATATATGAACCGCTTTTATGTTGAGGAGGGAAATAAGCGGGTAAGCGTGCTGAAATTCTTCGGCGCGCCGACCGTGTACGCAAAAGTAATAAGGGTTATGCCGGAACAGAACGGTTCGCGGGAAGTAGAGCTTTATAACGCTTTTTTAGAGTTCAACAGGTGTACTAAGCTTAATTTGCCTGAATTTTCCACGCCGCAAAGCTATTCTAAGCTTCAGAAGCTTCTGGGAAAAGAGCCTGACGAGGTCTGGACGGATGACGAGCGGAAAGACTTTTTTGCCGCATACTACTATTTCCGCGAGGCATACGACCCGAGCGGAAGCAGGTCTACCGTTGAAATCGGCGACGCAATGCTCGTTTATATAGAGGTATATGGCTATGAAGACCTGCGTGGAAAAAGCGCAGCGGAAATCAAAAAGTCTGTGGCAAAGGTGCGCGAGGAGATAACTTTGAAGCGCGAGGAGCAGCCGATAGAGGTAAAACTCGACCCTCAGAACGTCTATGACAGACCCGCGGGACTTTTCTCAAAGGTGCTGCCGAAGCCTACGCTCAAGGTTGCTTTTATACACGACAAGGCACCGGAAACCTCAGGCTGGACTCTCAGCCACGAGGCGGGGAGGCTTCATCTTGAAAGCGTTTACGGCGATGAGATAGAAACAAAGGCTTATTGCAATTCTCTTGACGACGGCGACGGTTTGCAGGAGATAGAGCAGGCGATAGAGGAAGGCTGCACGGTAATTTTCACAACTTCGCCGAGACTTCTGCCCGCAAGTCTGCGCGCTGCCGTAGAGCATCCCAAAGTAACCGTGCTCAACTGTTCGCTTAACACCTCTCACCGCTATATAAGAACATATTATGCGCGTATGTACGAGGTCAAGTTCATAATCGGCGCGATAGCGGGAACTCTCGCTCAGTCCAACGACGTCGGCTATATATGCGATTACCCGATATTCGGGCAGGTTGCGGGAATAAACGCGTTCGCTCTCGGGGTACAGATGGTCAATCCTCTCGTAAAGGTCATTCTCGAGTGGTCGTCGGTCGGCGGAGTAAACGCGGCGACGCAGCGTCTTCGCGATCGCGGTATACGCCTTATATCCACTCAGGATACCAAGAGCTTCAGAGAAAGCCAAAGTTCGAGCTTCGGTCTTGCGATTATAGACGACAACGGCGAAACTCCTCTTGCGCGGCCTGTATGGCAGTGGGGACGCTATTACGAGGAAATAATAAGAAGCATCCGCGACGGTCAGTTCAAGACGGAATACGAGGAAAGCAACCGTGCGATAAATTATTACTGGGGACTTTCGGCGGGAGTTGTAGACATAAGGTGTTTCGACGTTCTGCCCGAGAGCGTAAGAAGACTCGCGTCCTTGCTTAAGGACAGTATATGCAGCGGTGTGGAGCCGTTTCGCGGGCCGCTTTTCGGTCAGAACGGCGACGAGATAGTCAAAGACGGCGAGATTCTCGGCACTGACGAAATTATTACGATGGACTGGCTCGTTGAGAACGTGGTGGGCGCCATTCCGAAATATGAGGAGCTTGACGAAACAGGCAAGGCTACCGCCGACGTTGTGGGAGTGGAAGCCACTACCAAGGAAAAGCAAAATTAAGCGGGACGAAAAGAGGCGAAAAAATGCGGATTCTGGCGGTTGCGGATACAGTGTCCAAGTATTTTTACGATTATTATACTCCGGGCAAGCTGAGCGAATTTGACCTTATTCTTGCCTGCGGCGACCTGAGCCGGGACTACCTTGAATTTTTGGTGGACGCGTCGAAGTGTCCGGTGCTGTATGTGAGGGGAAACCACGACGACGACCTTGAAAGAAACCCTCCCGGCGGATGCGTTTGCGTCGAGGACCGCATTTACGTCTATAAGGGAATAAGAATACTCGGCATAGGCGGTTCCCATAAATACCGTGAGGGCAGAAATATGTTCACTGAAAAAGAGATGAAAAAACGTGTGGACAGGCTTAGGTTCAAGATATGGCGCAAAAAAGGATTCGACATTCTTCTGACCCATTCTCCCGCTCGCCACATAAACGACTTTGACTCTCTTTCGCATCGCGGATTTGAGTGTTTCAACAGCCTCATTGAAAAATACCGCCCCAAATTTTTTGTTCACGGTCACATACATAAAAATTACGGCATAAACATTCCCCAGCGCACAGAGTACGGCGAAACCGTAATCATAAACGCATGCGACTACTGTATATTTGACTATGATGAATGAAACGGCAGAGACTAAACTGTGTCCGCCGCGCGCAGCCAACAGCAGAATCCCGTCCGGGGCGCGGGATATTTCTTCGGAATCGCTTGTTTTTCTGAGCGTGATGGGCGATTTCGGCGCGGCGTCGGCTTTGAGCGGCAGCGTTTATCTCAGAGTATTTCTGACCGAGTGTATCCGCAGAAACGGCTTTGCCGAAGAAAACTTTGACGCGGTATGCTGTGCAATCGCCGAAATGTGTTCTGAAGACGCTGAAAAAGTCGGACGCAGTCTGAAGTATTCGTGTGAAGTGCTGCGGGAGAACTGCGATTTTGAGAGGCTCAGGGGTCTTTACCTCCCGGGAACGGTCAGTGACATTTCGACTCGCAGCGACCCTTTGGATTTTCTTAAGATGCTCGCCGCGATGTTTTGCGAAAGATACAAAAAAATATGCGGCGAATAATAGATTGACATATTATACGAAAAAAATCGCCAAATTTATGCAAAACGACAAAATTTTTATTTCGTCATTTTTCGACAATCAGGCGGCTGATTTTATGTTACATTGAAGAAAAACAAGGAGATGTGTGATTATGACACCCGAAGCAAAAACATACGACACCGGCAGGCTTTTCAGAGAAATCTGCGACACGCTGTTTATTCTCTGCGTGCCTGCGCATCTTAACGGCTATGACTATCTTGTCAGCGCGATAATGCGAGTGGCGTTGGACAGAGGATATCTCAGAGCCATAACAAAGCGTCTTTACCCTGAGGTTGGTGAGGAGTTTTCAAGAGCGCCGCAGATTATCGAGCGTTCCATCCGCAACGCCATTGAGACGGCGTTTAACCGGGGCGATCCCGATGTTTTGAACGCGTATTTCGGCAGGACCATAAGCGCCGACAAGGGTAAGCCCACTAACTCTGAGTTTATAGCTCTCGTTGCCCAGCGGGTGACGCTCAAGCTCGGACAGACCGAGCTTTCTGCGGCGAGATAAATCACAAAATCGCAAAAGAAAAACCGCGGTACAATCCGCGGTTTTTGTCTGCAAAAATATAAAAATCAGTAATTTTCCTTGCGAACCTCAAAGAAGCTCTGAGGATGGGCGCATACAGGGCAGACGGCGGGAGCTTTCTTGCCGATGACAAGATGTCCGCAGTTACGGCATTCCCACATGGTCTCCTCCGACTTTTCAAACACCTTCTGCATTTCGACGTTGTTCAAAAGGGCGCGGTATCTTTCCTCATGTGCTTTTTCGATGGCGGCTACCGCTCTGAACTTGTAAGCGAGTTCTTTAAAGCCTTCTTCCTCGGCCTCTTTGGCAAAGGTGTCATACATATCGGTCCACTCATAGTTTTCACCGGCAGCGGCTGCGGCAAGGTTTTCGGCGGTTGTTCCGAGCTCGCCGAGAGCCTTGAACCACATCTTTGCGTGCTCTTTTTCATTGTCGGCGGTCTTGAGGAAGATTTCCGCAATCTGCTCATAGCCTTCTTTCTTTGCAACCGAAGCAAAATAAGTATACTTGTTTCTCGCCTGAGATTCGCCCGCAAAAGCGGTCAAAAGGTTCTTTTCGGTTTTTGTACCCTTGAGTTCCATAATGATTCTCTCCTTACATATAATCAGATTTCCGCACGCCGACGGGCAGCGCACGGCTTTTACGGTCTCCCGTCAAGACTATTATATCAGGACGTGCGGTTAAAGTCAATATGCCGTTTATCGCTTTTTTGAGGGTAAAATCATATAAATTCCGCGCCCAAAAACAGAATAAAATAGCAAAAATACTGAATATTCGGTACTCTCTTGACTCTGATGATTTAAAACAATATAATAAAGAAAATATGTTGAAAGCTGGCATGCAAAGTGAAAAAAATCACCGGATTTTTGAATCACATATTTATAGACGGTCTATCCGGAATGGCGCTCGGTCTCTTTTCTACGCTTATTATCGGCACCATCCTCGGACAGCTCGGCTCGGTTATAGCCGAACCGGTAGGCGCATATCTTACGCTCATATCCGGCTTCTGCAAGGCGCTTACGGGAGCCGGAATAGGAGTGGGCGTTGCGGTCAAATACAAGGCTCCCGCGCTTGTTGCGATATCGGCTGCGGTCTGCGGAATGGTAGGCGCGTTTGCTGGGCAGATTAACATTCATAACTTTACCTCCGGCTCTATGACGTTTTCGGGCCCGGGCGAGCCGCTTGGGGCGTTTGTCGCGGCTTTTGTCGGAATCGAGCTCGGTATGCTCGTTTCGGGTCTTACAAAGGTTGACATTTTGGTTACGCCTCTTGTGACTGTACTTTCGGGTTCATTGGCGGGAATATTCCTCAGTCCACCGATATCCGCTTTTATGAGCTGGATAGGAAGTCTTATCAATTTCGGGGTCGAACGCGAGCCTGTTCTTATGGGAATAATCGTCGCCGTTCTTATGGGAATGGCGCTGACCCTGCCCATAAGCTCTGCCGCTATCGGGGTGTCTCTGGGTCTTTCGGGGATAGCCGCCGGAGCCGCATGTGCCGGATGCTGCGCACAGATGGTAGGCTTTGCCGTGATGAGCTTCCGTGAGAACAAGTGGTCCGGGCTTATATCTCAGGGAATAGGAACTTCTATGCTTCAGATGCCGAATATAATCCGCAACCCGCTTATATGGCTCCCTCCTATAATTACAAGCGCGATTATGGGACCCGTTTCGTCCTATGTTCTCGGAATGGTCAATAACTCCACAGGTGCGGGTATGGGAACCGCAGGGCTTGTAGGGCAGTTTATGGGATATCAGTCGATGGTTGATGCGGGGGTGTCTCCCGCCGCCGCGCTGATAGAAATAGCGCTTCTGCACTTTATCGCTCCGGCGGTACTTTCTCTCGGTCTGTGCGAGGCGATGAGAAAACTGAAGCTGATAAAGCCCGGCGACCTTAAGCTGGAAGTATAACGAAGCATTTTCGGAAAACTTTCTTTTAGTAACAGCGAATAGTTATGGCGCTGCTTTGCGGACGGATTTAAATTCCGACGCGTACGGCACCATAACTATTTTCTTTTCTTGGGTTTTCGTTATACTGTTTCGGACAAATTCCGCCCTTTCTTCGTGTTAAGGTAATCAGTGTACGACAGCTTGAAGAAAGGACGTAAAAATATGAAAAAGATATCGTTTTCGGCGAAAAAAGCCGGTTTGACAGCCCTCTGCACTCTGCTCGGAGCAATTCTCTCCTCCGGAGGTATGCTTTCGTTTCCGTCGCCGCTTGCGGCGGTGCTGCCCGCCGTGCTTTCTAAGGCGTACGGAGTGGCGGCGATTCTCGGCACCGTAATCGGAGGGACGTTTACGGTTTCGCTCAGGATAATCCCGACCGCAGCCGCCGGAGTCGCGGCTCTCATATCCCGCACCTGCATAAAGGGCTTCGGAGCAAGACGCCGCTGCTTTGCAACCGCGGCGATTTCCGCGGCGGTATATCTTATCTTTTCGTCGGTTCTTTGCACCGTTTTCGCTGAGGGCGCCGCAGGACTTTTGCGTTCCACGGTCTTTGCTGCAATTCTCTTTGCCGCCGACGTCGCTTTTTTCGAGGCAGCCACGCTTTTTCGCTCTGCAAGTAGAATACCGTCAGAGCTGATATTGACGCTCTGCGGTATGTCGGTATGCACCCTGTGTCCCCTTAGTCAGACGTTTCTTTCACTCGGAGCCGCGGTCTCGGCATATTTCATTCTGTTTGCATCTCTTAGATTCGGAACGGGCGCGGCAGCCTGTACGGCGGCTGTCTGTGCGGCGGGAGCGGCTTTTAGTTCTCCCGAAGTTTTTGCCGAATTTGCAGTGCTTGAGATTCCCGCGCTTTTATGTTCATTGAGCTTCTTTGACGGTCCTTATAAAGCCTCGGCGGCGTTTACGGTGATTTCTTCGGTGCTTTCGCTGATAAACGGCTCCGGCGCGGATTTTATTCTGAGCTGCGCTGTCGGTGCGGCGGCGTTTGCTGTTACATATAAACCTGCGCTGAAATTTTCCGCCGACATATTGTCCTGCGGCGGTTCTGTACCGAGATCATTTCGGGCGGAAGCACTGCGTACCGCCTCGCAGGACATGTCCGAGAGGGTACTCGGAATGCGTGGCGGCCGTCCCAAGCCGCTTAGTACTGTCAGCGACGCGGTGTATTCAAAGGTGTGTATGGGCTGCCCGAACAACTCCTCCTGCTTTGAAACATCAGACTCGCTCTTTGGGCTTGACACGCTTTCGCAGTTCGGCGGGGAAGAGCTGAGCCGAACGCTTCCTTTTTGCACAAAAATACCGGAAATCAGAAAGGCAAGCTGCGAGACGGTGAAAAGAAGAGAATATCTTGCAAACATTGAGAAAACCAGAACAAATGCGGTAAATACCTGCGCGCAGATGCTCTCTATGCTCGAATACGCGGTTACAGACGCCGAGAGCGCCGTGTTAAAGTCGGTGTCTGCGGACAAACGGCTTTCTCAGAGGCTGTCCTCTATGCTCAAAAAAGAAGGAGTGAGATTTATCCGCTGTTCGGTTTATCCGAGCCTTGACGTTGAGATTGCTTTTTCCGAGACGGCGAGAATAAACGATATAAAAATAGCCGGACTCGCTTCAAAGATAACCGGCGCGGAGTATTCAAAGCCGGAGCGCTGTGAAATCGGCTGCGGATCCGTTCTTCAGTTTACGCCGAAGTGCGAGTATACATTTGAGGCGGGAGGATGCCAGCTGCCCGCAGAGGACGACGCCTCGGGAGACGTCTCGCTGGTGTTTTCTCTCGGACAGTACAGCTATGCGGTTCTGTCCGACGGAATGGGCATAGGAAGACCCGCAAGAGCCGTGGCGCTTATGCTTATAAATCTTCTGAAAGAGTTCCTGACGGCGGGATTTTCAATCGACACCGCCATAAGAGCCGGCTCGATCGTGATATCCTCTGCCGCCCCCGACGAGAGCTTTGCTACTCTTGATCTCCTCAGGCTCAACCGAAATACCGGCGCGGCGGAGGTGTATAAGGCGGGAGGATGTCAGAGTCTTCTTATCAGCGACGGCTCCGGTTCACTGCTGAGAGCCGGAGGCTATCCTATCGGGATACTCGACAGGTGCGACGTAAAAATCCAGCGCTTTTTTGTAAAAGATTCCGCGACGCTCGTTATGGCAACCGACGGCGCTCAGGAGCTTTCTCCGAAACTGTGCATCGAAACCCTTAACAGGGGCGAGGAACTGTCTGCCTCGGAGTTGGCAGCGCGGCTTTTGGAACGCGCGTCGTCACAAAAAAACGCTCCCAAGGACGATGTTTCGGTGACGGTGGTAAGAATTAAAAGAAGAACCGCATAATCTGTGGTAATGCTGCACAAATTTGGCAAAACAAAAATGTGGATTTTCTAAGAATTTGACAAAAAACAGTTGCATTATTTGCAGATATTTGGTACAATATCAGTGTGCATAATTATGGGCAGACAGGAGGCAGATTTTATATGTCCTTTGAAATATCAGCCGGCGTAAAAGATGCGATTGACAGTTTTCTTTCCGGTACAAATTATGACAGCGGAGAGCTTTTGGGAGCGCATCGCACCGAAAACGGCAGCTATGTATTCCGAGTATGGGCGCCTAAGGCGAGAAGCGTATCGGTGGTGGGAGACTTCAATCACTGGAGCGAAACCGCCAACCCCTGCGAACGGATTTACGGAGGCATATGGCAATGTGAGATTGAGGGACTCGGAGATTATACCACCTATAAGTACTGTATAAGAGGCGCGGACAACACCGTGAGAATGAAGGCTGACCCCTACGGCGTTCATATGGAGACAAAACCAGCCACCGGCACGAAAATATTTGACATATCAGGTTATAAATGGCGCGACGGCGATTATCTCAAAAAGCGCGACGCCACCTCTCCCTACGACAGACCGATGAACATTTACGAGGTGAATATCGGTTCGTGGAAGCAGTACCCCGACGGTAACTTTTTCAGCTATACAAAGTTCGCCGAAGAGATAATTCCCTATATCAAAGATATGGGATACACCCATGTCGAGTTTATGCCGCTTACCGAATACCCGTTCGACGGCTCGTGGGGCTATCAGGTGATAGGCTACTTTGCGCCGACCTCGCGCTTCGGTACTCCTGCCGATTTTATGGAGATGGTGGATATGTTCCACCTCGCGGGAATACCCGTTATTCTGGACTGGGTACCTGCACACTTTCCAAAGGACGGCGCAGGGCTGTTTGAATTTGACGGCTCTCCCTGCTACGAATATTCCGACCCTCTGAAAATGGAGCATACAGGCTGGGGAACGAGGGTGTTTGACTTCGGCAGACCCGAGGTCCGCTCGTTCCTGATATCGAGCGCGTTGCACTGGTTTGAAAAATTCCACGTAGACGGAATAAGGGTAGACGCCGTGGCTTCGATGCTTTATCTCGACTACGACCGCAAGGAATGGCGTCCGAATAAATACGGCGGAAAGGAAAACCTCGAAGCTGTGGAATTTTTGCAGAGTCTCAATACGGCGGTGTTCTCGCGCTTTCCAAACGCGATTATGATAGCCGAGGAATCGACCGCTTGGCCAAACGTCACGAGACCGAAGGAAATAGGCGGGCTTGGTTTCAACTTCAAGTGGAATATGGGCTGGATGAACGATATGATGCACTATATGTCGCTCGACCCCTATTTCCGCTCCTATAATCACAACGAGCTGACATTTTCGTTTATGTACGCCTTTTCCGAGAATTTCATACTTCCCATTTCTCACGACGAGGTGGTTCACGGCAAGGGTTCTCTTGTCAACAAGATGTCGGGCAGGGACGTTCCCGAAAAGATGCGTACCGACAAGGCGTTTCTGGGATATATGATGGCTCACCCCGGCAAGAAGATGCTCTTTATGGGTTCGGAATTTGCGCAGTTCAGGGAGTGGAACTACGAGGCGGGTCTCGAGTGGTTTATGATTGAGGATTTCCCCGCTCATCACGACTTTCAGATGTTTGTGAAAAATCTAAATCACTTCTATAAGGACAATCCGCCTATGTGGAACGACGATTACTCTTGGGACGGCTTCAAGTGGATATCCGCCGACGATTACACTCAGAGCATTATAGTCTTCCGCAGGATAGACAGAAAGGGAAACGAAATAATAGCGGTGTGCAACTTCGCGCCGGTCGACCGCGAGGATTACCGCTTCGGGGTGCCATACAGAGGAACCTATACCGAGGTGTTCAACACCTCTTCGGCGGACGGCTCGCCCTACGCCAACCCGCCGGTTAAGTCGGACAATAAGATTCCCTCTCACGGCTTCCCGCAGTCGGTATCGGTAAAGATACCCGGGCTGTCGACTATGTATTTCAAGATAAAGAAATCCGGCGGCAGACCGCCGAAGCAAACCGAAAAATGAGCTTTCAGAAAGGAAGATATAAATGTATAACAAAAAAGAATGTGTCGCGATGCTCCTTGCCGGAGGGCAGGGCTCAAGGCTCTACGCGCTTACGAAAAAGGTGGCAAAGCCGGCGGTGCCGTACGGAGGAAAATACCGCATTATCGACTTCCCGCTTTCCAACTGCGTTAATTCCGGCATAGATACCGTTGGCGTACTTACGCAGTATCAGCCGCTCGTCCTCAACGACTACATCGGCAACGGACAGGCGTGGAACCTCGACAGAATCCACGGAGGCGTGCATATCCTGCCGCCCTATCAGACGGCGTCCGGCGCCCAGTGGTATGAGGGCACCGCAAACGCCATATATCAGAACCTGAGCTTTATCGAGCGCTACGACCCAGAATATGTGATTATACTTTCGGGAGACCACATCTATAAAATGGACTATTCGGATATGCTCAGATTCCACAAGGAAAAGGGCGCGGAGTGTACGATAGCCGTCATCGACGTTCCTCTGCATGAGGCTTCGAGGTTCGGCATAATGTTTGCGCACGAAGACGGTTCGGTCTACGACTTCGTCGAAAAGCCGAAGGAACCGAAGTCGACTCTCGCGTCGATGGGCATATACATATTCTCCTACAAAACGCTCAAAAAGTATCTCACCGAAAACGAGCAGGACGAGACCGCTACCAAGGACTTCGGAAAGAACATTATCCCCGCGCTTCTTGAAAACGGCGAAAAGGTCTTCGCATACCGCTTCAGCGGATACTGGAAGGACGTAGGGACCATCGACAGCCTTTGGGACGCCAATATGGAGCTTTTGGCTTCAAACGTCGACCTCGACCTATACGATACAAGCTGGAGAATCTACTCTAATAACGACACCGCCGCCCCGCACATCATCGGCAAGAACGCCAAGATTCAGAGCTCGATGGTGACAAACGGCTGCTATATCGACGGCGAAGTTGAAAGCTCGGTTATCTCGGGCGGAGTTACCATTGAGGAGGGCGCGCTCGTTCAGTATTCTGTTCTTTTCCCCGGAACGGTGGTTAAAAAGGGAGCCGTCGTTGAATACGCCATAGTCGGCGAAAACAGCGTAATAGGCGAAAACGCCCACGTGGGAGCCGCCCCCGAAACCATTGAAAACAAAGACGAGTGGGGAGTCGCTGTGGTAGGTCAGGACATAACCGTGAGCGAAGGCGCAAAGATTGCCCCCAAGCAGATTATTTCAGAGAGTATATAAGTTAAAGGAGACAGGAAAATGAGTTATAATATGACTAACGTTCTGGGTATTCTGTTCGCAAATGCCCATGAGGAATCGGTTCCCGAGCTTTCCGCGAAAAGGACAATGGCTTCGATACCGTTCGGCGGACGCTTCAGACTTATAGACTTCCTGCTTTCCGGAATGTCTAACTCGGGAATGTCGAAAATAGGAATCGTCACGCGTTCAAATTATCAGTCGCTTCTCGACCACATCGGCTCTGCGCGTCCGTGGGATCTCGCGAGGACCGACGGCGGGCTGATGCTCTTTGCCCCCTACGGCAGAGACGGCGAGGCAGGACTTTTCAGAGGGAAGCTTGAAGCGCTCTACAGTTGTCTCGGATATATAAAGAAGACCGGCTGCGAATACGCTGTCCTTTCGGATTGCGATCTCGTCATCAATCCCGACTTCGCGCATCTTGTCGAGACCCATATATCGAGCGGAGCCGACATAACGGCTGTCTGCCACACCGACGACTACACCGAGGAGCAGACCGCTAAATCCTCCTGCTTCAAGGTAGCAGATAACGGCAGGATAGAGACAGTCTCGATAAACCGAGCAATGGCGGGCAGAAGAACTATGGATCTCAATATCTATGTCATAAAAGTCTCGCTGCTTGTAAGCATCGTCGAGGATCTCGTTTCGCTCGGCAAGTTCAGTCTCAGCCGTGACGTTTTGCAGGCTAAGGCGGGCGAGCTTGACATAAGGGCATATGAATTCAGCGGATTCTTCCGCAGAATATGCGACCTCGTAAGCTATTATGACGCAAATATGGCTCTTCTGAACCACGACAACCTTGCAATGCTTGTAAAGAGTCAGCGCCCCGTTTACACAAAGGACCGCGCCGACGCCCCTGCGAAATACGGCTTTGACTGCGTTGTAAAGAACTCGCTTATCGCCAACGGCTGCGTCATAGAGGGAGTGGTAGAGAACTCGATTCTCTTCCGCGGCGTAAAGGTCGGCAAGGGAACCGTTATCAGAAACGCAATTCTTATGCAGGACACATGTGTCGGAAAGAACACCTCGGTGACAAACGTAATAACCGACAAAAATGTGACCATAGGCGACGGACTGACTATTTCGTCCGCCGAGAGCTGTCCGCTCTACATTGCCAAGGGCAGAACGCTTTGATATTTTTAATCTGAAAGGAAGAGTTAATATGAAAATTCTGTATGCCGCAAGTGAAGCGCTTCCGTATATCGCCTCGGGCGGTCTTGCCGACGTGGCAGGCTCTCTGCCACGCGCTCTCTGTGAGTCTGGGGTCGACTGCCGTGTGGTTATGCCTCTTTACGGCACCATTCCGGGCGAACTTCGCGATTCGCTCGAATATAAGACCAACTTCTTTGTACCGGTATCCTGGAGAAACCAGTACTGCGGAGTTTTTGAGGGCGAGCAGAACGGCGTAAAGTATTACCTTTTGGACAACGAGTATTACTTCAAACGTCAGGGCATATACGGTCACTTCGACGACGCCGAGCGCTTTGCGTTCTTCTCAAGGGCAATTCTCGAACTTGTTAGGCATATCGACTTTATGCCGGATATAATCAACTGCAACGATTGGCAGACTGCGCTCGTCCCCGTTTATTACGATATTTTCTACCGTTACTACGAGGGAATGGGCAATATCAAGACCGTTTTCACGATCCACAATATCCAGTATCAGGGCAAATACGGAATGGAGCTTTGCGGCGACCTGCTCGGTATTCCCGACGACAAGCGCAACATTCTGGAATATGATAAATGCTGCAACTTTATGAAAGGCGCCATTGTAGTGGCGGACAAGGTCACCACCGTTTCGCCGACTTATGCCGAGGAGATACTCAACCCGTGGTTTTCCCACGGGCTCGACCCGATTCTCGAGCCGCGCCGCTATAAGCTCACCGGCTTCCTGAACGGCATCGATCAGGACGTCTACAATCCCGAGACCGACCCCGCTCTGCCCGCCCACTTCTCGGCGAGCGACAAGTCGGGCAAGGCTGTCTGCAAGCAGGAGCTTCTTTCCGAAATGGGTCTTCCTCAGGGCAAGGAGCCTGTCATCGGTATCGTCACCCGTCTTGTGGGACACAAGGGTGTCGACCTTATCAAATATGTCTTTGAGGATATGATAAACCTTGGTTATAAATTTGTGATACTCGGTTCGGGTGATAAGCAGTATGAAGACTTCTTCCGTGAAATGGCGTACCGCCACCCCGACAGAGTTGCGGTGACTATAGGATTCATTCCAGCCCTTGCGCATAGGATCTACGCCGGCGCCGATATGTTCCTGATGCCCTCGCAGAGCGAACCCTGCGGCTTGGCGCAGATGGTATCGCTCCGTTACGGCACCATTCCGATAGTCCGCGAGACCGGCGGTCTGAAAGACTCCATAACCGACTGCGGCGGTCCCGGCGGCAACGGCTTCACCTTCAAGACCTACAATGCCCACGATATGCTTGACGCGACCGTCCGTGCGCGTGCCTATTACGACCAGAGAATGAAGTGGGGCAGGCTTTCGAGTTATGCCCTGCGGCAGGATTTCAGTTGGAAGCGTTCGGCAGAGCTTTACAAGGGGCTTTACAGAGAGCTTACAGGCGAGCAGGAGTAAAACACATAATATCAGGGGGAGTGAAAAACTCCCCCTTAGTCAACCTTGCATAAAGCATGACGGGTTTACAGTTCTACAAAGCCTACAAAATTGTAGTAGATGTTGATGTCCC
>CANQVG010000034.1 GCA_947627235.1 uncultured Clostridia bacterium
GCGGATTTAGCTCATCCGGTAGAGCGCCACCTTGCCAAGGTGGAGGTAGCGAGTTCGAGCCTCGTAATCCGCTCCATCAATTTCGTCGCGGGAATACCTGCGGCGTTTTTGTTTTGTGTAAGCGTAATGGCGTTGATTTTCTTTGACTTTAAGTATATTGATACGCTTTGACTGCATTCCAAAAATAAAGGCACCTCAAGGGTGCCTTTTATTTTTGGAGCAAGCGACGGGAATCGATGCCCACAATATAGGCGTTATTTCTTGCCGCTCGCACTTCGCAATCGTAAATGGTTGATTGCTTGTGCTTGCGGAGAAATAATCGCATATATGCTCAAAGCGCCCGCACTTTCGCGGTTTTTGAATCTTTTGCTGTTGCCGGACGTTCTGCGTCTTTTGAAGTTTGCCGGCGCTTTGAATGCGATTTCTCAGCCCTATCACTATTCCAAAAATAAAGGCACCTCAAGGGTGCCTTTTATTTTTGGAGCAAGCGACGGGAATCAATGCCCGCAATATAGGCGTTATTTCTTGCCGCTCGCACTTCGCAATCGTAAATGGTTGATTGCTTGTGCTTGCGGAGAAATAATCGCATATATGCTCAAAGCGCCCGCACTTTCGCGGTTTTTGAATCTTTTGCTGTTGCCGGACGTTCTGCGTCTTTTGAAGTTTGCCGGCGCTTTGAATGCGATTTCTCAGCCCTATCACTATTCCAAAAATAAAGGCACCTCAAGGGTGCCTTTTATTTTTGGAGCAAGCGACGGGAATCGAACCCGCACGGTCAGCTTGGGAAGCTGAAGTTCTGCCACTAAACTACGCCTGCTTAATACATAAGACGATATCAGAAGACAGAAGCTGACTTCTGCCTTCTGATTTCCGTATTTTGACGTGGAGCCGGAAACGTGACTCGAACACGCGACCTGCGCATTACGAATGCGCTGCTCTACCAACTGAGCTATTCCGGCACTGCATTAAACATTATATACGCAAAGTTCGTCTTTGTCAACAAATTAGCGCCAAAAATTATGACGAAAATTTTTGCGTAAATCGACAAAAGTATTTGCTTTCTGTGAAAAAGTGTGCTATACTATTTTCAGTATGTGTTCGGACTCGATTCCGAACGTTGGGAAATGGTATTATACGGCATCACTTTTTTGAAAGGATTGTTATTATGTTTCAGGAAAACAGAGCTAAGCGCTCCCCTATGCAGATAGTCGGAATAATCGTTATTTTCGTTCTTGCGGTTCTTATTATCTGCACCTTTGTGATTTTCGGAATTTTCAAGGACTCCGGCTCCGCGCCAAAAATCTTCGGTTCAAGGGTATATGTCGTCACTAACGACCTTATGGAGCCGAGAATCCCTAAGGGTTCCGCAGTATTTGTGGAGGAGGGGACTCTGCCCGACCCGTCTTCGCAGAGCGTTATTCTCTGCAACATTGACGGCGGGCTCTATGTGATAGGATTTGTAGGCACAGGTCTCACCGAAAGCGGAGATATCAGCTATATAGTGAGGTATGACAATGCAACCGACGACCGCACGTGGGGAATCTCGCAGAACGATATAATAGGCGTCGCTAAGAGCTATGACAAATTCATAGGCGGACTTATACGCTTTGCTTCGTCAAAGGCGGGAATGATGATAATTGTAATTATCCCCTGCGTTATAGTGGTAGTATACGAAGTGATGATGCTTGCGCTTTCGCGCAGACGTTCCGACGCCAAGAGGTGGCGCCGCGAACCCGAACCGGTTCCCTCGAAGGTCAAGCCCTCAAAGGTGAAACCCGCCGAGGAGATAAAGGAGGTTATCCGCAGGGTGGGCGGCGGTCCCGACCCGGAGGATATGGCTCCCGAACGCGAAGATATTCATATCCCCGTCAATCCCGCCGCAGAGGAGCGCTTTGTCGAGAAGCAGCTCAGGCGCGCCAACGATAAGCTCAACAACACCGTGCTTGAAAGCACGGGAGTTATCGAGGCTCCCGACATAAACCTCGCTCCGATAGAAGTCGACGCGGAGCCTGTTATCCGCAAGCCGGAGCCTGCTCCTCAACCCGCCGCGGAGAAAAAACCTCTCTCTATCGACGACCTCTCGCCTTCGAGAATAGACGAGCTTATAAGGCTTCTTGAGGAGGAAAAAAAGCGTCTGGGCGACAAATAACGCTATAAGCCGTAAAGAAAACAAAAGAATCGGTACCCAATGGCGCCGATTCTTTTACTTTATGTATAAATTTGAGCTGATTTTACTCTTTGTCGTCGGGGATTTTGAGTATAACCGAGACTATCGCGCAGACGATACCGCCTATCGGGAAGACTGCCCACGTAGGACTCCAGATATTCCATATAAATCCGACGGCAAGGAAAAGCCCCGTTGCCGAGAGCATAATTGTACCGTTGATTTTTCTTATGAGAGCTTTGCGCTTTTTTCGGGCTATAGCGGCGGGGTCGTCGGTGCCGTTTATCGGGGACTCTTCACTGTGCTCGTCGTTGTAGTCGTCGATGTCGTATTTCGAGTGCTGAATCACCGCGTAAACCAATATCGCGGCGGCTATGCCGGTGAGCCAGAGAAACGCCGCCGTCGGCAAAAGATTTTCGGAGGGAATAAAGGTTATCACCACCCCCACGAGGATCAGGACGACGCCTCCGCCTATTAAATAAGGGAAGATGCGGGTGTTATAGCGCTCGACCTCGTCGGCGGAATATATCTGCGGGACGATGGGGTGGCGTTTCTTGAAGTCGTCGTGTTCGAGCCCGCCCATTATAAACAGCGGCACCGCTGCGGCGATAAGCAGGAACAGAGCCGCCGAGCCGAAAATGTTTAAAAGGTCGCTTTTTGAAGGGTCGGCGTCGGCAAAGCCGGAAAACGCGGTGCAGAGCGCCATTCCCTGAATGATCAGCATTACGCCTACGGAAATAAGCTTTGAATAGCGGCTGAAGTGGGAATCATAGCGGCGGCGCTCGTCGTTTTTGTCTGACGATACGCTGCCCTTGACAAGTTCGTCCATCGTGCAGCCGAACAGCTCGCAGATAGCTATGATTTTGTCTATTTCCGGGTAGCCGCCGTCGGTCTCCCATTTCGAGACCGCTTGACGCGAGACGTCGAGGCGCTCCGCAAGCTGTTCCTGAGAGATGCCGGCTGATTTGCGCAGGGTCTGAAGATTTTCACTGAAACTCATCACTATACCTCCAAAGGGAAAATTTATGAGAAAATTATACCCCCTACGCTATGATATCACCACCAACCTGAGTTTGCAACCCAAAATTTCTATGCAACTTCCGGTTGCAGGATGTGTATTTCGGCTCTTTGACGCTGTTTTGCCGAATACAAGATAATGGCCGCGGATTATATCGGGTCTATCCTCACGCGGACAAAAACAAGGTGAGATCGGCAAATCGTGATCTTTTCATCATTTTCGCGGCTGTTTAAAGCGTCGTAATCAGGTGTCGGCCGGAGCGATAACGTCGGAGGCGGGTTTAAATCCCTCGGGATAGGTCGCTATCTCGGGTATCATTGCCGGCGCCATCACACCGTCGTTAAGCTCATTCTCGACAAGACTTGCACTATTGCCGTCAACGGCGACGGTGAGGTATGTGTTTTCGGTCCAACCGTCTTCGGGATCGAACTCGTAGCAGTTTATGGTGATTATTCCCACGCCCCCGCGATAGAGGATATTTTTTATGCTGACACCGCTCTCGTCTATCATGTCAAGTATCTCGCGTGCGCCGTCAAGCTTCAGAAAATCGTAATCTGAAATCTCGATGCCGCCGTACTCCTTGAATCCGCCGTCGTAGTAGAAATAGTATGTCTTATAGGTGTGACCTCCGGCGTCGTTGCCGTTTTCGTCGCAAAATGCGTCATAGCCGCCTTCGTCAACTCCCGTGAGCGAATTTGTGCCTGTCTGCGTTATCGAAGATACCTTTCCGGAAAATTCGTGCTCATACCATTTCCCGTCTTTTACGCCGTATATATGCGAGAAGGAAACGGTACCGAAGGACAATTCTATCGTATAGAATTTGTCGGTTCCGAAGTCTAAAAGATGCGGGGCGTCGTAAACTAAATATTCGTCTTTTAATATCTGTTCGGCGCCGTTTTCGGTGACAAACCACAGTGTTATGTCGAAATCCTCGCCGGTTGCGCAGAACGCCTCGGCTCTGCCGTCGCCGTCAAAATCGTTTGTCTCAAAGGCGAAGACGTTCGCCTCTCCGACCGTCTCACGGAGCTTTGACATCAGCTTTTCGGCTTCGGCGCTGTAGTCTGTTTCCGAAAGTTCCGCTTCTTCGCTCGTGACAGCCCACGCGCAGACACATTCGGGGTCGTCGCGCTGAGCTTCGGGGTCGAGGATTCTGTCGATTTTCCACGTGCCGTTTTCTTTTTTGAATGTAATTTCACAGTCCGAAAGTGAGCCGTCCTGCCGGATAAAACTCGTTTTCGCGACTATCTCTTTGTCCGAGACCTTTTCCGCGCTCTCAAACGGCACGATGAACCTGTATCTGACAGGCTCGCTCGGCGCGTAATAAAGCGTTCCGCCGTCAAGCACGCGGCAGATGTCGCTTTCCTCAAAGTAATGCTCGCGTTTTTCGCAGGCTTCGTTGGTAAAGACCTTGTGGAGGGCTTCCATACAGCTCTTTTTCGTGTCGTATGGACTGCGCATCGGGTGAAACGCTGCCGTGCCGCCGTCAGGCATTTCAAGCTCAATGTCCTGATGCTCACGGGCGCCGTCGCCGAACTCAGAGCCGACGTCGAAAACCAGTATTTCGTTTGCAAGCTCGAAGTCGTCGCTGTTTCTGAGAGTTTCGATTATCTCGTTTGCCTTTTCGAGCGGGTCGGAGATATTTTCGCGTTCGCCGACCGTACACCCGACCATCGTGCCGAGCGCGACCGTGAGTGTTATAACGGCTGCCAGAAGGACCGCGCCGTTTTTTCTGTTGAAAACCTTTAATATATTATAAAACCTCTTCTTCATAACCTTTTTGCCCCGGCAAAAATTTGTGGACAGCGTGTTTGGAACCTTTCTGCTGTTTCCGATCGTCTCAAGAAGCGCTTCCGAGTATGCCCTGCGGACGTCGTAGTCCGACTGTCCGACCACGTCCTCGTCCACCGAAAGCTCCATATCTATATCCGCGCGTCTGCGCATTATCCATATTACGGGGTTGAACCAATGCACCGACACCGCGAGCACGAACAAAAGCTTAAACCATACGTCCTTGCGCCTGTAGTGGATTAGCTCGTGACGCAGTATGAACCCCAACTGTTCCTCAGAATACTCTGAATCCGGCAGAACGAGTCTCGGCTTCAGAAAGCCTACTGTCTGAGCGGCAAAACAGATGAGCGCTCCCGCCGCCCATACGACGGTTATCACGCCGAGCGGAGTGACCTTGGGAAGCTTATTTACGGTTTGTTTTTCCGACTGCGGCGCTCTTTCGGGGACGTCTATAGGCTCTGTGAGATTTTCGGGAATGGTAAATTCAAACCTCGGATATACCGTCGTCGGCCGCTGAACCGGCTCTGCCTGAACCACAGGCGCTTTCTCAACCGGCGCGGGGCTTCGTTCGGGAATCAAGTTTATCGGGATAAGCAGCCTCAGAGCGAGCACCGCCCATATCCAGAACCGCCACTTTGCGGCGTATCTGCGTCCGGTGAGCGGAGACAGAAGCATCAGCAGCGCAGCGAGCGCTCCCGTAGTCAGCGAGATTCCGAGAACCGTCGCAAACAGCTCACTCACGGCGTTCACTCTCCAGTCTGTTCAGATACTCCCGAAGCTCGCTGATGTCATCAGAGCTGAGCATATTGTTGTCGTAAAGGGTAGCGACAAGGCTCCGCGCTGAATTGTTGTAGAGTTTTTTAAGAAAGCTCTCGCTTGCGCCCGCCTTATAGTCGTTTTCCGAGACCGCAGCCGAATACAGATTCGCTCCTTTCTCCCGCTCGCAGATAACATAGCCCTTGTCCTCAAGACGCGAGAGCGAGGTCATAAGCGTAGAGAGCTGCCAGCTTCGCAGTCCTTTCAGCTTTTCGAGTATCCTCACCGACGTCAGCGGCGGCTCCTCCGACCATATCGCCTGCATGATTTCAAGCTCAGCCTCTCCGAGCTTTTTCAGATTGCTTTTCAAGTTAATCACCTCTTGTTATACTTTTGTATAACATATTATACCACGGTATAACAAGTCTGTCAAGAGGAGAAAATTATTTTTTAAAAGCGCGGTTCGTATGGGGGACGTTTATACGGCGCTGTATCTAATGTAAAAGTCCCCGACATCAATGTTGGGGACTTGAGAGGCTGTCGAATTTTTCGACAGCCTCTGACGGAAAACCCCTGATGGGTTTTCCGTAAACTTTTCCTGCATCGCCTGCGCATACGCTCACGCTCATAAACCGCGCATTTGCGCGGTTTATGAGCTGCGGCGATTAAGGTATAAAAATCGAGGCAAAGCCCCGATTTTTATAATTTTTGAAAAACTGCGTAAACATGGCTTATCGACAAGTTGAGTCTCGACGTCAATATAGGGGATTGGGTTTTATACCTTTTTCACTCTGACCGCGATGTATTCTCTCGACGGGAGGTCGAGTCTGAACCTGCCTTTGAACTCGCCGGCTTTTTCGACCGTCATATTCCAGGTGTCGATAATTTCAACACTGTAGGTGTTTTCGTCGTCGATGTGATAATTTCTGAACGCCGGCCGCGCGATGCCGTAGTAAAACAAATGGTAGCCCGTGTCTGCGGCGAGTTTTTCGTCCTCGGGGACTGCGCAGATTTCGTCCCACTCCATTGCTTTCGGCTTAAGACCGCCCGACGGCGCGTCTTCGAGGATTTTTCTCATAAACGATATTCTGACGCTGCTTTCGCCTTTAAGCACGCCGCCGTGTGACCACCACACGTTTTTGCCGATATACGTTTCACCGTGTCCGCCGTAGCCTCCGCGGCAGAGCGCTTCCCAGAAGCGCCGCACAAGCTCCTGCGGGGAGATATTTCCCCATCCGTACTGGAGATTTCCCTCGTAAAGCATTTCGTCTATTACTACAGGTTTGCCGTATATTTTGCGCCAGTCGGACGTCCCTTCGGGCGCGCGCTGAATGCTGCAATGCGTTATCCAAGGACGGGTGTGGTCGTAAAACTTCACGCCGTTATGTATGGACCTCAGATGCCCGTACGGGTCGCTTTCAACGATTATCTCGGCATACCGTTCCCAGTCGTCAACGCTTTTGTTTTTTATAAAGTCATACTCGTTTGCAAACGACCACCATACATTTCTGAAAGCCGAGAATCGCGCCGAAACGTAGCGCAGATACAGCTCGTTCTGAAAGGCGGTCATAGTTGAAAATCCCCAGCGGTCGTAGGGATGGAACAGGATTATATCCGCCTCGATGCCGAGCTTTTGAAGCTTTGAGATGCAGTTCTCGATGTGTTCAAAATACTTTGGGTTGAAGCGCGTGAAGTCCCAACAGTTACCCTGCGAGTCGGGTCCGAAGCCCCAGACATTGTCTTCGTTGACCAAGCTGCCCGGAATCGGTGTGCCTTCGTAGGGATATGAGCGCGGCTCACGGGAGTTATAGCAGTAGCTCTTCGGAAAAACGCAGAACCGAATCTTATTAAACGGCGAGCTTTTCAGACTTTCAAGGGTCTCGGCTATCAGTTCATCGTTCTGAAGCTCCCAGACGTAGCATGTCGTGCCGACAGGGTAATACGGCGTACCGTCGGAGTATGCAAAATGATACGTATTATGCACTCTGACAGGCCCGTGGTTATCCTCTGAAGGCGCGGTGACCGAAAACTCACCCGAGAACTCTTTATCCGAAAAATTTCCGAAGACCTTATAGCGGTAGTTTTCTTCAAACGACGGCATAAACCTGACTTTATATATGCCGTCGCCGTCATAAAACCCCGCGACGGTTTTATGCTCGGACGGGCTTTCAAATTCTGCCGTGATATTATAGTCGGTAAAAGGGTTTCCTTCGGTTTTTCCGTCGCAGGAAATCTCAAAAACGCTCCATTTTTCCGCAGCAGCAGTATGTTTCACAAAAAATCCTCCTCACGGTTTAGTATTACGCAAACTAATCCTTAACTACTATATCACCTTCCGAGCCAAATTTCAACGGGGAATTAAGAGCGGGAGTGTTCATTGTACATTTCTTATTTGCTAAAGCCGTTGACAATAGCCGCTGCGACGTGTATAATAATTATAGTTTATTATATAAGAGGCGTAATATCGACGCTTGTCCCTTTTCTGAATAATGCCGGCTTTTTGCAAATGAATCGACAATCGGGGATATTGTGAAGCGGCAACCAAGGAGGACGTCTTGAAATCACCAATGACTTTGATATTATCTGTACTGTTAGTTTTGCTGGTTGTGAATATGTCCGCGCTTTCGGTGTGCGGCGAGGACAGAGTTGTGCCTGAGGCATACGAGCTTGAGACCGACGTCGTTTGCGCCGATGCCGACGCCGATGTCCTTACCGACGGAAAGGAAAAATCATATATCTCTGTCGGCTCGGTGACGGTGACGTCAAAAAACGGCGAGCCGATAGGGTCGCTTTATGTTATATTCGACCGCATATACGGGGACTGGACCCTGACGGGCAGGGACGGCGAGGGCAGAACATATACTGTCGGCTGCGGACGCGACGGATTCCTTCACGAGTACATAGACGTTGAGCGAAAGCTGGGCGGAGGAATTACGGAGCTTACGCTGACTTTTGAGCAGGAGCCTGCGTCGTTGTCGGAAATATACGCGTTTTCTTACGGCAGCGTCCCGAACTGGGTGCAGATATGGCAGCCGCCGTGCAGCAGCGCCGACCTTTTGCTGACCTCAACTCACGTTGACGATGAGCAGTTGTTTTTCGCCGGAATCCTGCCGTATTACGCAGGGGAACGCGGCTATGCGGTTCAGGTGGTATATTTTACCGACCCGTTCAAGTATCACGACAGACCTCATGAACAGCTTAACGGGCTGTGGACCGTCGGCGTGCGCAATTATCCGGTGTGTGGGACATTCGTTGATAAGCTTTCGGAAACGGCTGACGAAGCGTATAAGCATCAGGAAAAGTACGGCTACACCAAAGATGACATGATCAGATTTCAGGTTGCGGCAATTCGCAGGTTCAAGCCGCATGTCGTAGTAGGTCACGATATAAAAGGCGAATACGGCCACGGTCAGCACATCATAAACAGCGAGACTCTTATGGAAGCGCTGCCGCTCGCGGCTGATCCGAACTTTGACGAGGAGTCCGCAGCGGAATACGGCGTCTGGGATGTGCCGAAGACGTATATACATCTCTGGGGCGAAAACAAAATCGTTATGGACTGGGACGTGCCTCTTGAAAGATTCGGCGGGAAGACCGCGTTTCAGATGTCGCAGGAGGGCTTCGGATGCCATAAGTCGCAGCACTGGACTTGGTTTTACGAATGGATATACGGCAAAGGCGGCAAAAACATAACAAAGGCGACCGAAATAAGGTCGAGTTCGCCCTGCAAATACGGGCTTTTCCGCACAAATGTAGGACTTGATACCGGAATCGGCGATATGTTCGAAAACATTCCCCTGTCTTATGCGGAGATAGAGCAGGAGGAAAGGGAACGCGCTGAAAAAGAGCGTGCGGAAAGAGAACGCGCCGAAAGCGAAGCGGCTGCCGCCGAGTCGAGAAGGATTGCCGAGGAATCAGAGAAGCTTGAATTGGAGCTTGCGGAGTCACGTCGGATAGAATCGCAAAAAGCACAGGCTTCAATTCAAACGGCGCCGACGGAGGCGTCGGAAACCGGCGGCTTACCCGCTGCCGGACGCAAACCCCACGGCAGCTTGGCTCCGTTTGCCGCAGCGGCGGCGATATGCGTATTTGCCGCGGTTTTAGTAACCGCTGTATTCTGCATAAGAAAAAAGAAAGGGGGTCGGAGCGGATTTAATGAAAAAATGTGATTTTACCCTTATAATTCCGTCTCTCGACCCTGACGAAAAGCTTACCGAAGCGGTAAAAAAAGCGGCGGACGCCGGCATCGACGACATAATCCTCGTTGACGACGGCAGCAGTCCGGAGTGCAGACTAAGGTTTTACGAGCTTGAGCGGCTTTCGGGCGTGACAGTGTTGACTCACGAAGTAAATCGAGGCAAGGGAGAGGCTCTTAAAACAGCGTTTTCCTACTTTCTCGAAAACAGACCGGACCGCGTCGGGGTTGTCACGGCGGACGGCGACGGACAGCACGCCATAGACGACATAATAGCGTGCGCGGAAGAAATGACAAACGGCGAAAACGCTATAGTGCTGGGGTGCAGGGATTTCAGTCTGCCGGACGTTCCTAAAAGGAGCCGCTTCGGCAACACGCTGACTTCAAGGGTGTTCAGGCTTTTGTGCGGTATGCGCATCACCGATACGCAGACGGGTCTGCGCGCCATACCCAAAGAGTATCTTCCCGACGTAATCTGTGCAAAAGGGTCAAGGTACGAGTATGAGACGAACATGCTCCTTCTTATGAATATGCGCCGCATACCTTTCCGCGAGGTGACGATAAAAACGGTATATATCGACGATAATTCCTCGTCGCACTTTAGACCGGTGCGCGACTCGCTTCGCGTGTACGGCATCATTTTTAAATTTATAGGCAGCTCCCTGATGTCGTCCGTTGTCGATATAACACTGTTCCATATTTTAGGTATGCTGCTTGCTTCTTTTTCGGCGCCTTTGTGGGGCATAACGTTTTTGCAGACGGCTTTGGCGCGAGTTGTGTCATCTGCCGTAAACTTCTCCGTCAACAGGTATGCGGTCTTCGGAAGTACTGAAGACACAAAGCGCACATATGCGCGCTACGCAGCCCTCGCGGCGGCGATAATGCTTTTATCATGGGTTTCGGTATCGGCGGTACTGTCGCTGTTCGGTCTTCAGGGTTCACCGACAGCAGTGCGCACGTTTATAAAGATACCGGTTGATGCGGCGCTGTTTTTACTGAGCTTCCGAGTTCAGCAGAAGTGGGTTTTCGCGGAAAGAAATAATAAGGCGGGATAATAATGTCGGTAAACGAAAGCATAAATTATGACGGCATAAATTCGGAAGACAATCTTTATGATACGGCGGCAGACATCGGAAAAGAGCCGCAGAAAAATCGGCACAACTCAAAACGCCGTTCACGGGTCCGCACCTATGTGATGAGGACCTTGCTCGTTGCGGCGACGGTAATAGTTGTTGTGCTTGTCGGCGCGGTGTCGCTGGTTTACAGGGCGGCAAACGGGCCGAGCGAAACGGTGCGCGATATGCTTGTGGTGTCCGCAATGCAGGCGTCGGCTACCAAATGGCTGCCGAAGCTGTTTCTCGGCAGCGACCTTGTTGACGAGATAATGGCAAAAAGTCAGGACGTTCAGCAGTACACCGAGCCGATGACTCCGTATATACCGCAGCTTCCTGACCCTCCCGCGGCTGACGCTGCGGATGTCGGGCAGGATTACGCCTCTCAGACGGTTCCCGTTGTCGACGAATGGGAAAACGCCATCGACGGAATGATATACAAAACGGCATCGTACTCCAACTTCAAGGCATATATTCTCATAGTCCGCGACCCGTCGCGAATCTACGTCGGAACGTCGAGCGACTATAAGAGCGGAAAGATAGGCGCCCGCATCTTCGACGTTGCCGAGAGGGAGGGAGCCGTAGCGGCAATCAACGCGGGTGAATTTTCCGATATAGGCGGCACCGGCACCGGAGACACTCCGATTGGACTTACATATTCCAAAGGAGAATGCGTTTGGGACGACGGCGAACGCCGCACGTTTATAGGCTTTGACAACGACAATATACTTCACGCGATTGAGTCGGCGAAGAAGGCTGACGCCGACGCTCTCGGAATCCGCGACGCAGTGTCGTTCCAGACCGGAAACGTTCTGATTTCCAACGACGGCGAAAGTGTGACCTACAACTATTCCGAAGGCAACGTAGGACGCGCGCAGCGCACCGCGATAGCACAGCGGGCGGACGGGGCGGTTATACTCGTTGTCACCGACGGAAGAACGGCTTCGAGTCTCGGCGCTACCCGCAACGACATCATTGATCTGCTGCGCTCCGAGGGGGCAGTTACTGCGGGAATGCTCGACGGCGGCTCCTCCACGATGATGTATTATGAGAATTACTATGAAAAGTATAATATCGACACCTCAGGCTTTGACGAATATCAGCTTAAGGGTCTGACGAATAAGTATAAGGCGTTTACCAAGCCCCGGCATCTGCCGACATTTTTCCTGGTGGAGCCGTAAAAAGGAGACGTTGATATGACACATAATGATTCCCGCCGACGCGGCGTTAAGATTCCGCTGTTTTATATCATATATTTCATATGCCTCGTCGCGGTGCTTTTTGTTCTTGTCGCTGCGCTGAGAATCGAGACGGACATGCTCGCCGAATACGAATCCGTTCAGCCGAGACACACCGCCGAAGCTGTGTTCAAGAAGTATTTTTCTCCGCCCGACTTTCCCAAGCTTCTTGCCGACGCCGAATATGACGCCGAGGGACTCTCTGAGGAAGCACTGACGGAGTACCTGTCGGAGCAGATAGGAGAGTCGGAGATAACTTTCGCGTCAGGCTCGTCGTCCGACGCGGATACAATGCGGTATATTGTCCGTGCGGGTTCAAAGCAGGTGGCGGCTATCGACCTTGTCAAATCTTTGGAGACGACGAAGCACGGATACGCGAAATACGAGTTTTCAAAGGTGGAACTGTTCATTGTGATGGGCGAGGCTCCCCAACCCGAGAAGCCTAAGGTTACGGTGACGGTTGAAGTTCCCGTGGGATACGCGGCAGCGGTCGACGGCAAAGACCTCACGGACGAATTTCTGACATCTACAGTGCATAAAACCGACGCGCTGCCGTATTATCCGAGTACAGCGGACGGCATTGATTATAATGTCTATACTCTTTCGGAGCTTGACGAGATTCCCGAGATTGTGACGGTCATATCTGACGAAGGAACCGCTGCCGAGGTCAGCTTTGACGCAAACACGAATACGTACACTGCGGGTATCGTTTACAGCGAGGCTCTGAAAGCACAGTATTCCGAGTTTGTGACGCAGGCGCTTGAGGGCTTTGCGTCTTATACGCACAGCGTTCCCGGCTCGGGATTTTCAAATATAAAGATGTATTTCGACTCTTCCTCGCAGTTGTATAAAGACGTCAAGGCGATAGGCGGCGTTCTTTGGATGGAGATAGCTTCGGAAAGCGACTCGTTTGAGGACGTCGAAACAGGCGAATTTTTCATGCTGCCCGACGGAGTAATCTCGTGCCACATATCGTTTGTCCAGATGCTGCACCGCCGCGGCAACGACCGCCCCGAGGAGCTTGATATGTATGTGTTTCTGCGTCCGGTTGACGGCGAATACAAAATATTTGAGTGGCATCAGGTATAAAAGCGGTCGGGTTCAGCTTTTTGGGCGAAAAATCATTTCCGCAGCGGGGGACGTACTCTAATACGTGCCGGCGGGGGGGGGATATATGGTATGAACAGACAGTAAAAGACTGAAAAATCTGCCCGAAACCTTTGTTGCCGGGCATCGTT
>CANQVG010000035.1 GCA_947627235.1 uncultured Clostridia bacterium
GCCAAGTGGTAAGGCACTGGACTCTGACTCCAGCATTCCCTAGGTTCGAATCCTAGTGCCGCAGCCAAAAAGTACCGACTCAGGTCGGTACTTTTTTTATAAAAAATCCGCCCGCGCGCAACCGAGACACGCTTTTTGTCGGGATATATGGTAAGACAAGTCGAAGGAGTGACATTATGCAGGACGAAATGATAGTCGAGCTGTTCTGGCGGCGCGACGAAACGGCGCTTCGGGAGACCGAAAACAAATACAAAAGCTATCTTGGCAAGGTGGCGTACAATATTCTCGCTGACATCGAGGACGCGCGTGAAGCGGTCAACGAGGCGCTTTTGCGGGCGTGGAACTCAATCCCGCCGCAAAGACCGTCTGCGCTTCGGGCGTATCTTTCAAAGCTTACCAGAGAGCTTGCGATAGACGCTTACCGCGCTAAGCATCGCAAAAAGCGTATTTCTTCCGAGCTTACGGTATCCTTGGAGGAACTGGGAGAAGTCGCCTCGGGCGGCGACAGCGAACTCGACCTTAGGTTTTTAGGCGAGACGATAGAGCGCTATCTCAACACGCTTTCGGAGGAGGCGCGCACGGCGTTTGTACAGAGATATTATTTTTCCGACACCCTGCGCGAGATAGCCGCACGGCAAAACGTGAGCGAATCAAAGGTTAAAAGTATGCTTTTCAGGACGCGCGCGGGTCTTAGGGAGTTTCTTATAAAGGAGGGCTATGATATATGACGAATATGGAGCTTTGCAGGTCGCTGCAATATCTCAGCGATGAGATCATATCCGAGGCGGACGTCGGCAGGTCGGAATCCGTCGCACGTCCGAAGCGCGGCTTTATAAAATACGCGGCGCTCGCAGCCTGTGCCGTGATTGCCGTCTCTGCGGCTGTATACGTCTTGAAAAACGGCGACATTCACGTTGAACCGCCTGATGAGATTACGACTCAGACTTCCGTCAGCGAGCCTGCCGACGATTCCCCATTAGCCCCCGTGTCCTTTGACGACCTTCCGAAAATAACGCTTCCGAGCGGCGGCGACGGCTGCGGTTCATACGGGATATTCGCCAACGACATCAGCGAGATAGTCGGCTCAAGTTCTCTGGAGGACGGAGAAGTCCCGCCAACGCTTCCGGTGTACCGCAACGCAACGAAGTGGTACGGCTTCTATCCCGAACACACCGACTATGACAAGATGGTGGCGACTCTTAAAGAATATGCCGCTTTTTGGGGGCTCGACTCGGATAACCTCGAGATAAAGCCAGACTTTACACACGCGCCCTCTGACGGCGACAATATAGACTTAGATGAGTTGTTTACGGAAGTATGGGGAATACCCGTGCCGCAGGGCGTTTATGAACCCGAGGCTATTGAAGCGACTCAGAACGGCATAACAGTTCGAGTGATAGGGGAGTATCAGGTGACGGTATGGCTTAACGAGAAGCTCTCCGAGGAATATATGCTCGACACCTATGAAAACGCTTTGAAGACCGCGGAGTATCTGAAAGAAAAATACGCCGACAAAATAGGAATCGAAAATTCGGAAGTGAGCATAAGCGGCGGCGAAAGAAACGTATACGGCGAAACGGTCGGCTATGAAATATCGTTTTACACCGAGGGCGAAGATTCGCTTGAAAGCTTTTTGAATCACAGCTTCCGCGATGTACGGTTTTCCTGCGTCGACGGTAAAATTACCGTAATGTATGATATCAAGAACCTTGACAACGTGCTCGGCGACTACCCGACGATCACCGCCGAAGAAGCCAAAGAGCTGTTTAAGCAGGGAAAGTATATAGACGCCTCTCCTGAGGACGGTTACGACGCGGAAAACATCGTAAAAACCGAGCTTGTATACCTCGCCGGCAAGACGAGCGAATATTATATTCCTTGCTATAAGATGTATGTATACGTCCTCGGGGCGCCCATAGAGGCTGAGAGCGATATGCACCTGTATGACGTCTGCTATGTTCCCGCCATTGAGCCGCGGTTTATCGACGACGGCGGAACCGATACCTCTGCGGAAATAAAAGCGCTGCCGCAGCTCAGATACGGTCTTGGTCAGGTCGGAATGGGCTTCGAAGGAATAATGCTATACAGCTTTGACGAATGGAAAAATGACAATCCGTGGTTCGGGCTTGAAAGCGAGCTTTACGGCGCCGAGATTCCCGCATACGCGTTTCAGACTCCTTATGTAAGCTGCGGCGGCAACGGCAGCTTTATGGTGATAGACTGCGATGAGGACTATATGCGTGAAGAGCTTAAAAAGTTTGCAAAAAAGTTCGGGGCGGACATCTCTGACGGCGATATAAAGGACAACTTGCCTAAGGAAAAGGAGCTTGAAAGGGTGAGGGAAAGCCTTGAGTACGACCTCGAACGCGGATATCTTGACAGCGAGGAGGAGATTGAGGAGATACTCAAAAATTACTCCCGACCGAATAATGTAACGGCGGAGACCGAGGACTATATCTTTGAGGTGAGCGCATATGAATCCGAGGGATACACAGCTTCCGTGAGATTTAAAGAACCTGTAGACCTCGGTATTTCGGGTGATGGCGACGTAAGAGAGGCTGCGGAAGCGGTAGCCGAGCGGTACGGCAAACTGATTTTAGGCGACGGTGAAATAGTTGTCGGTATCGCGGGCGGAGATCGCAATATTTACGGCGAAGCCTCAGACTGCCGCGGATTCATCTACTCCGAAGGACGGACTGCGGTGGAAACGCTTCTGAACTACAGCTTCGGCCAAATGAATTTCAGAATCAACGAAGACGGGCTTACCCGCATATCCGTTGAACTCGTCGACAGGTCGTATGAAAAGCTCGGAGACTATATTATTCTCGGTTCGGAGGAAGAAGTTTTAGAGCGGATGAGGCAGGGGAAATATCTTACCACCGTTCCCGTAGAAACACCCGACCTTGAAAAAATCGCAAGCATAGAGCTTTGCTATCGCAGCGACGGTCTTCCTTATTTCAAGCTGTGGATAGAAATTACCGATGAGCTTAAAAAAGAGGAAGGATATGCCGATTTAAAACCGGAGGGAATGCTTGAATACGGCGCATACTACGTTCCTGCGGTCATTGACGAATATATTGACGGCTCTACGCCGTGGGACGGCGGATTTAATTAAAAGATATAAAAACTCCCCTGCAATTTACAGGGGAGTTTTATCAGTATGGCAGACGAACCTGTCTACAGTGTCGCGTTACTGTTTTTCGTCAATCCTAAATGCCGCGAGCGCGAGAGCAAGCACCGGCACAGTATACGCAAGCACCCACACCGTGTGCGCAGGAGCATCGGCAAAGTTTCCCGAGAGAACCTCCCTCTGAAGCGCTACTGCGTGGTAAAAGGGCAGCAGATGGGCAGCTTTCTCATACGCCCCGCCTATCATTTCGAGAGGCATAAAAGCGCCCGAAAGCCATATCGTCAGATTGGTTATCAGCGCGCCGCAGATTCCTCCGACCTGCTTTGAATTGAAGACGCTTCCGCAGAGAAGTCCTATAAATATAAACAGCAGGTCGGCGGGAATGTTCAGTATTATCGCCAAAACCGTATTCAGATCAAAACCGAGCCCGCATACAACCGCGGCGGCATAGCATATCAGATTCTGCAAAACAGCGATAGGCAGCATCGGCAGAGCGTAGCCTAAAATAAAATCCGCCGACGTCATCGGTGCTGCGTAAAGGCGCTGCAAAAACGCGCTCTCGCGGTCTTTGGCGAGAAGCATACCCGCAAAAAGAGGCATAAAAGCCGTCCCGAATACAGCCGTACCCGACGAAACCGTACCGATATCAAATACTCCTATCGCGTTAAGAAGAAAGAGTACCGCGAGCGGGAAACCGAGGCCGAAAGCAAAATTTAGAGGGTCGCGAAGTATCTCCTTTGTATTTCTGCCCGCAAAAGCCAACATTCTCATTCCCGACCCTCCTTTACGATTCTTATAAATGCGTCCTCGAACTTTTCCGCGCCTGTGAGCTTTTTGAGCTCGTCGGCAGTGCCGAGCGCAAGCAGCCGTCCCGAACGCATAACCCCGATTCTGTCTGAAAGTGCCTCGGCTTCTTCCATATAATGGGTGGTGAGTATTACCGTAGTGCTTCCTTTAAAAGACCGTATCACTTCCCAAAGCTCGCTCCGCGCTATAACGTCAAGTCCGAGAGTAGGTTCGTCCAAAAACAGTATCTTCGGCTCGCCGACCAGTGCGAGCGCTATACTCAGTCGCCTCTGCCAACCTCCCGAGAGCCTGCCCGCACGCCTGTTAATAACCTCCGACAGCCTTAATCTCTCTGAGATTTCGGCTGTTTTTTGCTTTTTCTTCTCTCGGGAAAAGCCATGTATGCCGCACATGAGTTCAAGATTTTCTTTTACGCTCAGGTTCGGCGCGACCGCCGTCTCCTGCGGAGAGATGCCGATAAGCTCCTTTGCCGCCGCCGTCTCGGACAAGACACTTTTTCCCATAAGAAATGCTTCGCCCGATGTGGGACGGCAAAGGCAGGAAAGCATTCTCAATGTGGTGGTTTTTCCCGCGCCGTTTACGCCCAAGAGCGCGAAAAGCTCGCCCTCTTTTATATCAAGGTCGAGACCGTCGACGGCGGTGACATCTTTGTATTTTTTTGTCAGACCGACTGTCTTTACCGCGTTCATTCGCTGTCGCCTCCGATTTTTTTGAGGTTATCCGCAAAGGTCTTTTCGTCCTCGCCGGAAAGCGAGTCGCCGAGAATCGCGTCGGCGAGCTTAGAAAGCACGCTCATCTTCTGAAGCGCGATTCCGCGTTTTTTATCGGCGAGAATCACAAGCGAATCTCCCGAACTCAGTCCGAACATATCACGTATCTCTTTCGGAATCACTATCTGTCCTTTTGCACCTATAGTCAGGGTGGACATATACCTGTCGCTGTTTCTGATTTCTTTCATATTGCCTCCGTATGGTATGAAAAGTTATACTTGTATTACAAGTATAACAAACGCTCAGAAATTTGTCAACCCCTCGTCATTGACATTTTCATTTGTTTTTGGTATAAATAATATAGGCGCATTATAAGCGCACCGCGATTTACAGGAGGAACATTATGAAAAAATCAAGAATTTTGCCGCTTATTCTGGCGGCGCTTATGCTGGCTGTTTCGCTGCTGTCGGCCTGCTCCGACGGCGAGACCCGCAAAAACCCGAGCGGTCCCAAGGAGCTTATCACCGTGACCGGCGCGTCGTCGTCGAAAAAGACCGACGCGGGCGTCAGTCTTTCGGCTCTTGAGGAGCTTACTACATATTCGCCCGACGGTCACATAAAGGCGATGTTCTGGCAGGACGAAAAGGGCGGACTGTATTACAGCGTAGAGTCGGGCAAGGAGGAGGTCATCACTCCGTCGAAGCTCGGAATCAGCCTATCAACCTGCGATTTCACGTTGGGCATTGAGGAAATCACCGCCTACAGCGTACCCGATGAAATAAACGACAGCTATGAAACCGCGCTGACCGTCTCGCTTGCCGATGTGAGCTGCATCGACCACTGTATGGAGAGGGAGATTTTCCTTAAAAAGAACGGCGGAAGCCTCACCCTGAAAATAAGAGTATATGATGACGGATTTGCCTACAGATATGCAGACGTGACGGCAGGAAGCGGAAAAACTGCGTTTGTTTTGCAGGAAAATTCCGCGATAAACCTCCCGAAAGGCACCGTCACCTTTGCGGGCGGCTACAGCGCGACCTATGAATTTGACTACAATGAGCGCAGTTTCGACGAGCTGAAAAACCATGGCGGAGTCTTCAACACGCCCCTGACCGCCTGCACCGGCGACCGCTGGCTTTTGTTCTCGGAGTCGGACGTATACGCAAATGAGATAAATTACGTCAAGAGCGTTCTCGAAACAGTTTCGGGCAGCGCCGAACTTTATTGGCGGTTTGGCTTTGACAGGGACCCCGTCAATGAAGTCACCGACGACCTTGCAAGCCCGGGACATATAAGAATCAATGAGGTCAGAACGGAAAACGGCTTTACCACTCCGTGGCGCGTCGCCATAATAGCCGACGACCTCAACGGACTTCTGAATTCGTCGGTAATAGATTCGCTGTGTCCCGCTATGGACGAAAAGCTATTTAAAGACACCGACTGGATTAAGCCCGGCAAGGTCTCTTGGTCGTGGTGGTCGGGCGGAGACCAGCACAACTATGACGTTCAGGTCGACCATGTGGACTTCTCCGCCGAAAACGGTTGGGAATACTGCTGCCTCGACGCCGGCTGGCCAACCTTTGAAGACAGAATAGACGACCTCTGCGACTACGCGTCAAAAAAGGGCGTAGGCATAATTCTGTGGGTAAACTATCTGCATCTCAAGACCGAAAAGGAAATCGAAGACCTGTTTTCCGACTGGGAAAAGTGGGGCGTCGTCGGCGTCAAGACCGACTATTTCGAGAGCGACGACATCGACGTCCTCGAGGTTATGCGCAACTGCGCGGAGATAGGCGCAAAGCACCACCTGATGATTTATTATCACGGCTGCATCAACCCCTGCGGCGAGACGAGAACTTACCCTAACATCATGACGAGCGAGGCTGTTTTGGGCGAGGAGTTCCGCAAGTGGAGTACCTCTCCTTCCCCTCAGAACTGCCTTATGTATCCGTTCACGAGAAACGTCGTCGGCGCTATGGACTACACCCCGAGCTGCATAGCGATAACGAAGACCGGCGAAAGCGCGGGCTTCAGCCTTGCAAAAGCGATAGTCTACGAGTCGGCGCTCCAGCACTTTGCAAGCTCAGCATATGCTTTTCCGAGCTTTTTGGGACTTCCGCTTCTTAACAGGATTCCCTGTGCGTGGGACAAATCAACGGTAATCGAGGGCTACCCCGGAAAGTATATAACATATGTCCGCCAGAGCGGAGACGATTACTACATCGGCTCTATGACGCTCGATAAGCGCAGCGTGACGGTTCCGCTTGATTTTCTGGGTGACGGAGAGTACAACGCTTATATCTACACCGACGGCAAGAACGGTTCCCTTGAGCTTGAAGAACGCAAAGTTACCGTTTCGGACTCCATAAAGTTAGAAATGCCCACAATCGGCGGCGCGGCGGTTATGATAACAAAGGACGACGTCGATACCGATGTTGAAAATTCGCCGAGCTCCGAAAAAGAGGGCTACACCTATTACGAGTGCGAAGACGGCAAGCTGAGCGGCAGCGCGGGCGTCGCGGACGCCAATATGTGCGGCGGCGGCAAAAAGGTTGGGTATGTCGGCAACGGCGGCTTCAACGCGGTAGATATCACCGTAAAAGCCGGAGAGACGGGTACCTACGAGCTTTTGGTGTATTACTGCACCGGCGAGAGCCGCTCCCTTGAGATTCAGGTCAACGGCAAGAAATACAGCCTGACCGGTCTTACAAGCCCCGGCTTTGATATTCCGTCGTCGGCAAGTATTGACATCGAGCTTGAAAAGGGCGAGAACACTATTCGTCTGACCTCTTCCTCGGGCTATGCCCCCGACCTTGACAGAATAGCTGTAAGCGAAAACAGAAAATAAAAGTAAAAGGCGCCTCTGCGTCCCGGTTTGCCGGCTTTTCGTATGAAAAAGCGCGGCGGGACGCAGCAGGCGTCTTGACAGTTTGGCGAAGATGGGCTATGGTGCCGAAAATGGGAATTTAGCATGTTAAATCTTTGATAAATAACATCTCCAAAGGTTCTTTCGGCAGCAAAAGTGCGCCGCATTCGGTATAACCGATTTTTCGATAAAAGAACTGTGCCTGTTCATTTGACTGTGTGGATGTTAAAACTTGTCTATACCCCTCTTTTGCCATTTCATTTTCCCAAAACGTGACAAGTTTTGTCCCGTTCCCTTTTCCTCTATAATCCTCCAAAATATACAGCATATTCATAAACGGGATATTGTCCCAAAATAATCCAAACCTCAGCCATCCCATAAAGTCATCACCTTGATACATGACGAAAACTCTCTTTGCAGGGATTATATTTCTCAATTCAGATTCAGAAATATGTTTGTCATGTTCCTTTAAAACCGTAAAATCTTGAATATCTGCATATCGAATCATTCGTGCCTTCATATAATAACACATCCATAAACTCCGATTTGTCGTATATTTTATATTATTATAGCACACTGTGAAACGAGATTCAAGGCGTCCCGCCAGCCCTGCAAGCGCGCTCCGATGTTTTTATGAGTACAAAAATCGGCGAACTTTTTGACAGATACCGTGTCAAAAGTTCGCCTCTTGTGAGTTTGGTGGACCCGATGGGAAATGTATCACATACTTTTTTCTTGCTTTCACACATTTTTTTGTACTTGTATATCCTTTATTATAGCGTATTTACGCGAATATTTAATTTTTTGTCCTGCCCGATAGAATTTTCATTTTTTGAAAATTCGTGTATGATTCGTGTAAAAAATCTCTTAGTATGTTAATCATAATAAGCCGCTGCTTTTCAAAAATTTTTGAAAAGCCTCTTGACAAACCACCGAATCAGTGGTATAATAATAGACGAAGACAGGGAAAGGAAATCCCAGACACCAGAAAGGAAAA
>CANQVG010000036.1 GCA_947627235.1 uncultured Clostridia bacterium
GCTGTAAAGCTTTTTCGCTTCACCATCCCTCGGAGACAGCTTCGTTACTATACCACGTTTTTAATAAGTTGTCAAGCGTTTTTTGAAATTTGTTTATATGCACAGTTTATTCGGCGGGCGTACCGATATTTTGTGCATAATCACGATATATTTAGGAATTATATTCCTGCCCCGCAGAGGGATTACCTGAGAAATTACCGGAAATAATATCTGCAAACACCTCAAAAAGGAGAGAAATAAAATGACGTCTTCAAATTCGACAAAATCAAAGCGCCGGTCTTTTTATTATATACTAACGGTCTTTGTGATATGTATGTCTTTAATTTCTTTGATCTGTCAAAACCTTGAACGGCAGGAAACGCTTTCAAAGCTCGGTTCTTCGGGCAAAGAAGTCACCGCGATACAGCAAGCGCTTAAGGACAGAGGTCTTTTTACCTCCAACGTAACCGGCTATTACGGCACCCAGACGCAGGCGGCAGTCCGCAAATTTCAGAAGCAAAAGGGTCTGACTGTAGACGGCATAGCCGGTCCCCAGACTCTGAGCGCTCTCGGCATAAGCGTAGGCACGGTGCCTAAGGCCACGGAAGCAAATATCAATCTCTTGGCGAGAATAATCTCGGCGGAGGCGAGGGGAGAACCTTACACGGGTCAGGTGGCGGTGGGCGCCGTCGTTCTGAACCGCGTCGAACACCCGTCCTTCCCCGACACCATCTCGGGAGTTATCTATCAGAACGGAGCCTTTACCGCGGTAAACGACGGACAGTTCTGGCAGCCGGTGTCATCGTCGGCATATAACGCCGCCCGCGACGCCCTCAACGGCTGGGACCCGTCAGGCGGGGCTATCTACTACTACAACCCCTCCAAAACCAGCAACCGCTGGATTCGCTCACGTCCCGTAATAACCACTATCGGCGACCACGTTTTCTGCTCATAATTTACAAAGGCAGTCCTCTCATAAAAGAGGGCTGCCTTTTTGTCAAACTGTCCCTAAGGCATTATCCGCAGTCGTCCACGCAGAAATACTTATGCGAACAGGAGTTCAGAACCTCCGCCGCAAGCTTCAAAAGCAGCGCCGCACCCGCTATGGCGGCAAGCGCCGCAATAATCTTTAACACCTTTTTCATATAACACTGCTCCTTTCACGGCAAGCTTTAGTTTTTTATTAGTATAACACAATTTTACGATTTGTGCAAGGGTATATTATCTTTTGCGGAAAAATATTGATTTTTTTCTTCTTACCTATTATAATATTGTACAGTGAAAGGCGGTGAAAACGTGGCGGTGTCAAAGCAGAGCTATAAAAAGCTCTTTTCAAATACTCTCATCTTCGCGATAGGCTCTTTCGGCTCAAAGCTGTTGGTGCTTATCCTCGTGCCGCTGTATACCGCCGCGCTTTCTCCCGAGCAGTACGGCTCGGTCGACCTCGTAGCCCAGACGGCAAATATTCTGTTGCCTATCTTCACGCTGTCGGTAGCGGAAGCGGCGCTTAGGTTCGGTCTCGACGCCGATACCCTCGAAAAGCGCCAGACAGTCTATACCACCTGCCTTGCGGTGGTATGCGCAGGACTCGTCCTTATGGCGGCAATTTTCCCGATACTCTCTCTTTTCGACTATCTTGACGGCTTCACGCTTATACTATATATATATGTATGGACCGCGGCGCTCAAGCAGCTCAACGCCACCTACGTCCGCTCGCTGGAAAAGGTCAGGCTGTTTGCGCTCGACGGAATCCTTACCACCCTCACAATGATACTTCTTAACATTCTTTTCCTGCTCGTCTTCAAGTGGGGAATGATAGGCTACTTACTCGCGATAATCCTCTCGGACCTCTGTTCGAGCGTATTTCTTTTCTGCGCGGCGGGGCTTTGGAAGCACGTCAATATAAAACGCATATCGCCGTCCTCTCTTAAGGACATGCTCAGATATTGCGCGCCTCTCGTTCCGACCACGATTCTCTGGCTGATAACCTCAATTTCCGACCGCTTTATAATCACCTACTTCCACGGCGAGGCGATGAACGGCATCAACACCGTGGCATATAAGATTCCCACCATTATAACCACAATCTTTACGATGTTTTCGCAGGCGTGGAATATGTCGGCGATACAGGAAAACAACTCCAAGGGACGCGAGGACTTTTACACCTCGGTCTTCTCGCTCAACCAGTCGTTTATGTACGTAATGGCGGCGGGAATCCTGCTGATAAACCGTCCGCTGACCTATATCTGGGTCAACCCCGCCTACCACGAGGCGATGCTCTACTCTCCTATTCTCACCCTCGCCACCGTCTTCACCTGCTTCAATGTTTTCCTCGGCTCGGTCTACATCGCCGAAAAGCGCACAAAGCGTTCGTTTGCAACCTCTCTCGCGGCGGGAATAATCAACATAATCCTGAACTTCGCGTTGATTCCCCGTTTCGGCATCTACGGCGCGGCGGGAGCCACCTTTGCCGCCTATTTCGCGGTCTTCTTCTTCAGGCTTTTCGACACTCCGAAACTGATTCGCTTTAAATTCTCACTTCCGAAAATCCTCGTAAACACCCTGCTTATGACGGCTATGGCGGTGCTCAACCAGTTTTCGGGGCTGTGGGTTTACGCCGCGCTCGCGGTGCTGTTTGCGGCGGTTTTCGCCCTTAACTTCAGACAGCTTTTAAAGATAGCGGCTTTTATCCTCCCTCAAAAGATAAGGGAAAAGCTGCCGCTTCTGAATAAAACCGAAACTTTTGCCGAAAAGGAGTGATTAACAATGGCAGAACTTAAATACGAGATCACCGAACACATAGCAGTGCTGGGTGAAAGCTCGCGCGGGTGGACCAAGGAGCTTAACAAGGTGAGCTGGAACGACTATCCGCCGAAGTACGACATTCGCGAATGGTCGCCCGACCACCAGCGAATGGGCAAGGGCGTAACCCTCTCCGAGGAGGAGTTTGACGCGCTCAGACGCGTGATGCTCGGAGAAGACCTCGCGCCCGACGGCGACGACGTCGACGAAAACGAGATACTTTAAAGCTGACCCCCATCTCTTAACGGGATGGGGGTTTTTATGCCGTGCAGAGCTATATCTGCGGTCTTTTTGACTTCGGATAGGGCTTCTTGACGTCGGTCAGACCAAGCAGGTAGTCCACCGACACGCCGTAAAACTTTGCCAGCACTATCAGCAGGTCTATGGGAATCTGATGCTTTTCGTTCTCATACATCGAATAGGTACTCTGCCCGATATGCAGATACGCCGCTATAGCTTTTTGAGGGATATCATTATCTTCGCGAAGATCTCTTAATCGCATACTTTTCACCCTCTTTTTCTGTATGCGACTATTATAAAATATCACGAAACGTGATATTGACATTTATTATAAAACATGATATTTTTAAATGGGGGTGATACGGCATGACCACAGCCGACTTGGCAAAAGCACGCAAAACGATTAAAGATATAGCCCGAAGCAACCGAAAAACCGTAGACGAAGTTCGCGGCGATATGAAGCAGGCGATAGCGGCAGCATACGACCGCTCAAATCCGGCTTGGAAAGACTTTCCGAAAGGTCCGCCCGAGCCTGAGGAACTAATCATATATCTCAGCGACAAAATTCTGAAAAATCCCCCCGGTTGACCGGAGGGATTTCGTTTTTTCGATAAACCCTGTTCACATATATTTTTCAAAAACCATAAAAATCGGGGCTTTGCCGCGATTTTTATACCTTAATCGCCGCAGCTTATAAACCGCGCATTTGCGCGGTTTATAAGCGTGAGCGTACGCGCAGGCGATGCAGGAAAAGTTTACGGAAAACCCATCAGGGGTTTTCCGTCAGAGGCTGTCGAAAAAATTCGACAGCCTCAAATCCCCCCCGGGTGACCGGAGGAATTTTTACGTTTTGAATTACTTCACAACGCTCTTGGAGCGGTCCACATAGCTTGTATGCAGAACCTCGTGAGCCTTGTGGCTGCCGGGTTCGCCGAAGAATTCGGAGTAAACCGTCTTGACAGCCTCGCTCTCGTGGCTCTTGCGCTTGACGTTTGCGGCGTCGTAGCTGTAGAGCGCCTTGGCGCGCTTGCCCTTGATGTCGACGGTAGAACGGATGCTCGCGGGCTGAATGGGCTGACCGCCGCCGTTTACGCAGCCGCCGGGGCAGCACATGATTTCGATAAAGTGGTAGTTCTTCTCACCGTTTTCGACGGCGCAGAGAACCTTGTGAGCGGCGTCGAGACCCGAGACAACACAGATGTTGACGTCGGTTCCGGCGATGTTGAGGGTGGCTTCCTTGATGGCGTCGGTGCCGCGGACGGCGTGGTAGTCGACGTTATCAATGACCTTGCCCTCCAAAACTTCCGCAACGGTTCTCAGAGCGGCTTCCATAACTCCGCCCGTCGCGCCGAAGATGACGCCGGCGCCGGTGCCTTCGCCGAGAGGATTGTCAAACTGCTCGTCGGGGAGGTTCTTGAAGTCGATGCCTGCGCG
>CANQVG010000037.1 GCA_947627235.1 uncultured Clostridia bacterium
CTCAAGCAACCTGAGCGTTACCTCACCCTGATAGATATGCTGCGGCTCGTCGTGAACGCCGGGCTCACCCCGCCAGCCTACGATGAAAACGCAGGGGATCGCATAAACCTTATCGTTCATAAGGCTTGCAACCGGATTGATGATGTTCCCCTCGCCCGAGTTCTGCATATACACGACGGGAATTTTGCCGGTTGCAAGATGATACCCCGCCGCCAAAGCGACCGCGTTCCCTTCGTTAGCGGCTATTATGTGGTGCTTCGGGTCGGTGCCATACTTATCAATCAAGAAATCGCAGAGGGCGCGAAGTTGGGAATCGGGTACGCCGGAGTAAAAATCTGAGCCTATTGTTTCAATCAGTGATGTTACTTTCATTATGTACCTCGTTAAAGCTCGTCAATGAGCGAGATTATGTCTTTTATCGGCATCAGGCGGCTGTCGACCTCTTTGGCACGGTGGTATTTTAGAATATCTTTGGCGGTCTGCTCCATCGCCGGAAATGCGCTTCGGGTAAGCTGGTTCGCGTAGATCACGATGTTCACGCCGTGCGCGGCAAGCTCGTCTTCGGTGATGACATTGAATGACGACGGAACCACGACGATAGGCGTGTGCTTGTCCTTTTCGCGGAATTTGTCGCAGAATTCGAGTATCTCGGCGGGGTCTTTCTTGCGGCTGTGAATCATTATGCCGTCCGCTCCCGCCTCCACAAATGCAAATGCCCTTGCGAGCGCGTCGTCCATACCTTTTTCAAGAATAAGGCTCTCGATTCGAGCTATTATCATAAAGTCGTCAGTGAGCTGTGCGCGCTTTCCTGCGGCAATTTTCTCGCTGAACTCCTCAATAGATGCCTGAGTTTGCTCTACCTCGGTGCCGAAAAGGCTGTTCTTTTTAAGCCCCTTTTTGTCCTCGATGATTACCGCCGAAACGCCCATTCGCTCGAGAGTTCTAACATTGTAGACAAAGTGCTCGGTAAGTCCGCCCGTGTCGCCGTCGAGGATAATAGGCTTAGTCGTGACCTCCATAATGTCGTCGATCGTGCGAAGACGGGAGGACATATCCACGAGCTCAATATCCGGCTTGCCCTTGGCGGTTGAATCGCAGAGGGAGCTAACCCACATCGCATCGAACTGGTCGAGCTTGCCGCTTTCTTCAACAACTGTGGTTTTCTCGGCGATAAGCCCGGTCAGACCGCTGTGAGCTTCGATTACTTTTACAATCGGACACATATCTATGAGCTGCCTTAAACGCTTGCGGCGGTATTCGGGCATAGCGAGCTTTTCGGCAAGCTGAGAATCGACCTTTTTGACCTTTTCATTGTATGTATATCCAACCTCAATAAGCTCGCCGCCGTACTCCGAAAGAAGGTCTATTACGTTCTGACGAATCGCCGACATTGCGCCCTCTTTCCAGTTGTCGCCGTGAATTACATAGTCAGGTCTGAGCTTTTTTATAATGCCGTCATAGAGCATATCCTCCTGAACGACTACCTCTTCCACTCCGTCAAGGCTTTTGTAAAGCTTAATTCTCTCATCAAGTGAAATGGTCGGAAAACGGTTATAGCGAATCAGCGCCTCGTCGGTCAGCGCACCCACTACGACTTTTCCGTATTTATGAGCCTGCTCGATTATATTCAAATGCCCTTCGTGGATAACGTCGGTGCAAAAACAAGTGTAAACGGTTTTCATCATCATACCTCCGTCAGTCATTATATTTCACCGGAGTTTTTACTCCGCATGCCGCCAGAGCTTCCTTAAATACCTTGAAAAACTCAACAATATCCTGCTCGTCAATCGCTCCCAGAGCGCAAAGGCGGAAAGTATTTGTGGTCGAGATTTTTCCGGGATAAATCGTGAAGCCCCGCTCATAGCAGTAGTCATGAACCTTTTCAAAGCTCCAGTTTGGGTCGTCGGGATAAATTGCCGAAGAAACCAATCCTGCACGCCATTCAGGCTTTATTACCTGTTTAAATCCGAGCTCGTCAAGACCCTTGTTAATTGCGTTGAAAACTCTTGTATGCCGTGCCCATTTTGCCTGTTCGCCCTCCGCCCAATACTCTTTGAGTGCCTGTAAAGTGGCGTAAATCGTCTGAACAGGCGGGGTGAAGTGCATTTCCCCTGTCTTTTCAAAATAGTCATATTGCAGGAAGAGATTGCAGTAATATGAGCGTTTAGGATAATTTGCGGAATCTTCGATAACAGCCCAGTTTCCGACGACAAATGAAAGCCCTGTAAACGCCATCAATCCTTTCTGAGCCGAAGCCATCAAAAAGTCGATGTTGTCCTCTTCAATGTCAATAGGGCGCATGGCGTAAGTGCTGGTAGTGTCGGTAATGAATATTGCACCGTATCTGTGTGCAAGCGCGCCTATCTCGCGGATAGGGTTCAGAATTCCCGTTCCGGTTTCGTTATGGGTAGTATAAACTACTGCTATATCTTCATTTTCGCGAAGAGTTTTCTCGACTTCGGAAAGATTGGGTCGCTCGTCCACCGGGTATTTAAGCTCTATATACGGCAAGCCGTAGTATTGGCAAATTTCTACTGCTCTGGTGCTGTATGCGCCGTTGTTGATGACAAGAATTTTCTTATTCTCCGGCAAAAGAGAGTTCAGGCAGACGTCGATGTTGAGCGTTCCGGAACCGCAGAACAGGACGGAAGTGTACTTGTTTAAATCGCCGTGAACGATTCTGACCAAATCCTCCCGAAGGCCTTTCATCAGAGAGGCAAACTCTTTTTCTCGCGGACAGATGTCGGGAACGACCTGGGCGTATTTTACCGTGTCGGTCGTGGTGGAGGGGCCGGGGTTTAATAGGATATT